>CAXBMX010000005.1:0-194185 GCA_963977055.1 uncultured Verrucomicrobiales bacterium | reverse complement strand
ATATTCCACCTCCCGTGCGGAAAGCCCGGAATCAGTTCGCGGCCGTCGAAAGCGAGGGATAGTCAATGTAACCTTCCTCCCCATCGGCATAAAACGTTTCAGGCCGTGGAGCATTCAACTCCGCTTCAGTCGCAAAACGCTCAGGAAGGTCGGGGTTCGCGATAAACTGTTGCCCCCAGGCAATGGCATCGGCTTCTCCATTTTTGATCAAGGTTTCGCCCTCTTCACGAGTCAGTCCCTGATTCGCGATAATGGCTCCGCCAAACTCTGACTTCATCATCGGGGCAATCCGGGGCATATCCAATCCCTCTCGGGCAAAAAGAAACGCGATCTGACGCTTCCCACACTCGCGAGCCAAATGGCCAAACGTTGCCGCAGGATTCGAGTCCCCCATGTCATGGGCATCACCGCGAGGAGCGAGGTGCAAACCGACCCGATCGGCACCCCACACACTGACCGTCGCATCGACGACCTCCAGCATGAGCCGCGCTCGATTCTCGATCGAACCGCCATACTCATCCGTGCGAAGATTGGTGCTGTCCTGAAGGAACTGATCTAACAAATACCCATTGGCTCCGTGAATTTCCACACCATCGAATCCAGCGCGTTTTGCATTTTCCGCACCCTGCCGAAACGCCTCAACGATCGCCGGGATCTCTTCAAGCTCCAGTGCTCGCGGAGTTACGAATGCTTTTTCTGGACGAACTAAGCTAACATGCCCGGCCGGTGCCAACGCACTGGGAGCGACCGGCAATTTACCATCGAGATAAATAGGATCCGACATCCTGCCAACGTGCCAAAGTTGCAGCAGAATTCTGCCGCCGGCCCGATGAACCGCCTCGGTTACGAGTTTCCAGCCACCCACCTGATCCTCCGACCAGATACCGGGCGTGTTGGGATAACCCACTCCCATCGGCGTCACCGACGTCGCCTCGGAGATGATCAGACCAGCAGAAGCACGCTGTGCGTAGTACTTCGCCATCATCGCGTTGGGCACCCTGCCTTCGCTGGAACGGCAGCGTGTCAGCGGTGCCATGATGATTCGATTAGGAAGCTCCCATGCCCCGATTTTGACGGCTTCGTGAAGCGTTGAATTGGATTGGATCATAGGTTAAAAGTGAAAAAGTAATCGCTTAGGTAGTCTCTTTATTGAGCGACAAACCCTCCGTCAACTTTAAGAGAATCTCCTGTGACAAAGGACGCGCCATCGGATGCGAGAAACAGCACGGCATCGGCGATCTCATCCGGGCTGCCGAGTCGGCCAAGCGGATGCATCGCAGCAAGACCATCGCGCATTTCCGAGCCCTCCTCACCGGCAAAGCGATCGATCATATCGGTGGCTATCCCTCCAGGGGCTACCGCATTCACCCGGATGCCCGCTGTGGCATATTCCAATGCAGCCGTCTTAGTCAGTCCCTCTACGGCGTGCTTCGAAGCAATGTAAGTTGCCGCACCAGCCATGCCGACGTGGCCGGCGATGCTACTGGTGTTAATGATGGCACCTCCACCACTCTCAATCATCGCCGGGATCTCGTGCTTCATAGAAGACAGGACGCCCCAGACATTGATATCAAAAACACGCTGAAAGTCAGCCGCGTCCGTCTCTACGATAGGTCCGGTGAGTTCAACCCCGGCGTTGTTGAAGGCAATATCGAGCCGACCGTACGTTTTCACCGTCTTCGCGACGAGATTCTTCACATCTTCTTCTATGGCAACATCAGCCTGGACGAATATCGCTTCGCCACCTGCTGATTTGATGGTTTCAACCACGGAAACGCCTTCCGCTTCGCGACGTCCTGAGACGACCACTTTTGCACCGGCGGCACCAAATTTGAGAGCGGTTGCTTTTCCAATGCCACTGGTGGCACCTGTGATGAGAACTACTTTATCTTTCATGTGCTTGAATCGTTTTAATTAACAACAAATTGGTTAGAAGGTCAGGCTTTGCCACCGTAACTGGCGTAATCATCCAGATCGAGAATATCGAACCAGGTGGCGATGTCTTCGCGCCCCGAACCGCCAGCTCCTGCCACCAGTTCGTTGGCAAACTCGCGGCTTTCATTGTCAGCCGGTGAGGACGCTTCGCGGACAGCGGACCATTGGGCAATCTCGTGATCGGCTTGTTGATTGGAGGCATGACCGGTGATCCAGTTCAAGATTTCACCATCACCAAGGCCTTTGGCGACCTCTGCTTTGAGGGCGTCCTGATCGACCCCTGCATAACTCAGGAATCGTTGATCGAGCGGACAGTTGTAGTGATATTCGCCATTATTCCCTTCGAGTTCGGCACGACATTTGTCGAGCATACGGGGTAAAATGACATAGCCGCCGAGGCGAACGCGGGCACTGCGAGGAGGTCTTTGAGTGAGATTCATTTTTGAAGTCAGGTCGATAGGTTTTAAAATTGGTAAACTTTACGACACTACCCTAGACAGACCTGTCTGTGATAACTTACGAAGAATTTAGGATTAAGCTGTTTTTTGCTCTCAGCCCCGATCTGAGCACAAGAAAATCCGATTGCCACTGCTCCAATGCTACCTTTTTCCTGACTGCACCGATCCCTCTGTCCCTAGTGTCGTCCCCTTCCCCATCATCTCACCGCAGGACCAGCAGAGGTCAAAATTACCGGGATTTTTTTCCTGACAGGCAGAACAAACTACCTCGATGTCAGACCTCTCGGAATCGACGGACACACTGTCCCGAATCATCTGCATCGCCCGTTCATAGTCTTCATCATTGACGACACACAGGGTTGGCCAAAGATCCGGCATGATCGCCGCTTCACCGACGAGGCTTGCAGAATCACGATTCCTCACAAATGTCTCCACTCCCTGCGATTCGATAATCGACTGGTAATAGCCCACCTTAGTGAAATCGAATTCCCGGAAGAGATCTTTCATGAACACTATCCTAATGAGGGTTCGATTGCCTGGCAAGCCGATCGAAGGAAAATGGAAGACTGATTTTCACCTCGATAACGGGATTCCAGATCCAGCGAAATCAGTCACGCTTCCTAGATGGCGAAAAAAACTCCACAACTACCCATCGCTGATTTCCCCTTAACTCGCCGAAAAATGCTCGGCGCAGCCTCCCTCGCAGCAGGAGGCATGATCGTCCCGCATATCACTCGACTGATTGCAGCGGTACCGGGAGAAATCCACGAAACGGATCACTTCTGGTACAAATTAGCCCCTGCTGATGGGCCCTACCTCGACACCCAGCGCGATCATAAGGCATTTGGATTTCGGGATGGAAAAATCTACCTTTCTGAAGACAACGCCAACACGTGGAAATACCATGCCGAATTTCCCGACACGGAGAACATTCATTTCAGCAGCATTCTCGAAAACGGAAAAATCATCTTTGGAACGCCGCGAAACCTCTTCCTGGCAGAGCCTGATCTCTCCAGCTATCGCGAAATTCCTGTGATCGATCGCGACGGTAGTGACTACCAAGCGCACCCTCTCCGCGAAGGCGAAGTCCCAGGGTGGTATTTCTACTCCCTCGACGGGATCCATACCTTCGAAGTCGAGGGTAGCGAGATGTTGATCTGGGGAAACTATTGCAATGTTAGGACAGGGCCAACTCCCCAGAACGTCTACTACTCCGTCGACGGAGGCGAAACCGTGAAAGTCGCCTACTCGTTTGGCCAGAACCCCGCGTTCCAACACCCCGATACCGATCCCTCCGAATGGGTCGGCGCCTCCGATAACCCGGTCGTCTGCCGCCACATTCACTCCGTCTCCTACAATCCAGCCGAGAATGCGTTCTATGCCTGCTCAGGAGATATCGACCGCCAGATTGGAGTCGGTCTGGAATGCAACTGGCTACGCGGCACCTACGATGCCAGCGCGGACACTTGGGACTGGAAGGTCGTGGCATCCTCCGATGCCAACTCGCGATTCAAGTCAGGCGGCATCAATTTTGTCGATGGCCAGGTCTACTGGGTCGCCGACGCCAATGGACCCAAAACCATTCGCGAGACTTACGATCGGGGGATCTTCCGCTGTGATCCGAAAGATATCGCGGACAAAACAAAACACACTCGCATCTACGACGCTCAGTATGAAATCGCAGCAATGACGATCCACGGAGAAGTCATCGTGGTGCCGGAATACGGCAACGCCAATCCCTGCGACTGCGGCTTTCTTCTCTCACCAGATCTAGGCAAGACCTGGGGGAAATACGATCTCAAAGAACTCGGGGACCGCTCCGGCGTCAGAGTCAATCCACCCAACAGCGAAGGCTGGTTTCGGGTGTGCCTGCGCGAGAAGTGGATCAATCGAGCCGAAGTGCTGCTGCTGAAACCGAAGGAGTGAAGCACCCCCTCCTGAATGGCGCTGCATTAAGCAGAGAAATCTCTTTTTCCTTTTCTTGCTCCTTTTCTTTTTCTCTGTCAGCCACCTTGGGAAAGAGCAAGGGCACCTAGGGTTTAGAAAAAGAAAAAGGCATCGGGCGCTACCTACCTTGAACGATGACTGGCCTTAATGCAGTGCCATTCCAACCTGTCCCTTCCTCTACGAAAAGTGCCCCACCAGCACCGCGAACGAATTGTTCGCCGCATGAAGATAGAAGCTCATCCGCAGATTACCGTTTTTCATCCGCAACCAGCCGAGGGCAAAGGAGAGAAACAGAAGTGGGACGAAAAAGGTCAATCCGTGAACGAGAGCAAAGACGACCGAGCTGACTACCAACGCAGTTCGCGCGCTCCAACGACGCTCCACGGCCTCATAAAAGAACCCGCGAAAGAAGACCTCTTCATAAAACGGAATCGCGATACCTACGACGAGGACAGTACCCAGCAATTGCCACAGGTTTTCACTTTCCAGAAACAGACTAACCAACTGTTGGTCGAGACCACGCCCGAGAATCATTTCGTAGAGTGCCGCATAGCCCATCGCCACCACTTGCATTCCGACCACCCCGACAATAACGATTCCAAGGCCGAGCAAAAACGCCTTGGAACCGCTGAGAAATGGTCCCGAACCGAAATAGCGTCTCCAGCCACCCACTGTCATGGCGAAAAGACAAACCAAGGTCACCAGGATCGCGCCGATCCAATGCCCCAAGCCGTTGTTGAGGCCGGGCAGGCTGATGTTGAACCCGATTCCCGCCGCAAGGATCGCCGCGGATATCCACATGATACTGAGGCGCAGGCCCGGACCTGGCAGTAGCCCGGGGCGCATGGCTTCATCGCTATTCCAGGCCCGTTGTGTTCGCCACAACAAAAACACCAGGATCAACAAAAGGATCACCGGCACGGACCAAGCCATTGGTCCGGTCAATCCAAGTGACTCCTTGCTGATTTGCAAAAACTCATCCGGGTCAATCTTCGAGATCTCTCCTCCCAGAACCGCCGCCGTGATCTTAAGCGCCCCGGCCAACTTCAACTCCCCGGCCACCGATTCCGATATCACATCCCCTTCAGATTCCTTGAGCAAACCAAGCTGGGCCTTTTCAGCATAGTCAAAAGCCTCAGGATATCTCTTTTGATGAACAAAAACCTTAGCCCGCCACAACTGGCAAGACGGATTATCAGGTGCCACGTTCTCCAGTTCAGCGAGCAATTCGTCCGCCTTTTCCGCGTCGATCTCGAGACCATACCAGCCAAACAAATGAGCCTTCGCAAGAGGAATCACATAGTGAGTAGCCATTTCAAATCCTCCGTCAAGCACCTCCCGATAAATGGACTCCGCCATCGCAAAATACTCATCCCGTTTCGCCACATCCTCCTGCGCATCAATCCCCAATGTCTGATAATAATTTCCCAGGTAGAGCAGTCCTTCCGGTCGATCGAGTGACATTCCTGCGCGAAAGGCCGCCTCGGCTCTTTCGAGATCTGAGTCGGTGCCTTTCCCATCCAGATAAAAGAACCCTATCTGCCAAACCTCTGGCTGCTTTCCGGCTTCAGCATTACGAAGTACCCGCGGAAAAATCGTCTCATCAAAGAGACGGCGCTCCTCTTCCTCCGTCACCTTTTTCGGCTTACCTTCCGGAGTCTTCACCCCCCAGATCAATCTGTTGTTGTCGGCGCCGCGAACCGTAAATCCCAGTTCATTGGATACTGACTTGTCCTCTACCTCCGCGGCCCCAGCGTTGCCCAATGCCACCGCCAAGATCAAAAGGCTAAGACTTATTCTGCTTTGTTTGTTTCCCATCTGTGTGTCAATACTGGACCAATCTCAGCGATATTTTTGAATTTTCAGCAAAAATCAGACATTCCATACGAAAGAACCCACCTAAAGCGATGCCCCGCTCAAAACGGTTCGTCACCAAAGGTTGAGGCATCAAGTCGATGTGCTTGACCACTGAATACCCTCCCCCCTATCCTGCTCATCCATGATCAAACGCCGCGAAGCACTCGAACGAATCTCCCTAATACTAGGGGGAACCCTGTCCACCCAAATGACAGCGGGAGTCATGGGGCAGGTCTTAAATGAAGGCGCAAGCGTCGACATAACTGAGGGGCAGGCAATGCTGCTCGCTGAACTCGCCGACGTCATCATCCCAACTACGGACACCCCCGGAGCCAAGGCCGCCGGAGTCGAGCAGTTCATCATTCGAGTGTTGCGGGACTGCTACGTGATCGACGACCAGAAAACCTTTTACACTGCCCTGGCCAAAATCGACGAAGCCAGTCGGACAGCTCACGGCACGGGATTTGTCGATCTGACTCCGGAGCAAAAAATCGCCATGGTCGAGGACACCACCAAGACAAACACAGCCTTTTTCAAACAGATGAAGCAATTCACGCTCGTGGGCTATTTCACCTCGGAGATCGGAGCCACTCAGGCACTCGAGTATTTGCCGATTCCCGGGAAGTTCGAAGGCGACGTTCCCTTCAAACCGGGACAAAAAGCCTGGGCCATCACCAAGAAAGGCCAATCGTGGGCCCGCCCCGTCATCACCCCTTCCTAGTACACTAACACTTTCTAAAAGATGCCAAATCTCAACATCAAAGCTGACAAGGCGAGCACCTACGACGCCATCGTGATCGGGTCGGGAGTCTCAGGCGGATGGGCCGCCAAAGAACTCACCGAAAAGGGGCTCCGCGTTCTCATGCTCGAACGCGGTAAAGAACTCAAGCATGTCGTCGACTACGAGAATGCAATGAAGGCTCCGTGGGAGACCAAATACAACGGCCTCATTACCACCGAGCAAGCCGAAACGCACCCCAAGCTGGCTCGCGATTATCCGTACAACGAAATGACGGAGAAATACTGGATGAAGGATACCGATTCTCTCTACGAGGAGAAGAAACGCTTCGACTGGTATCGCCCCGACATCGTCGGCGGCAAATCGATCATGTGGGGCCGCCAATGTTACCGGCTCAGTGATATCGACTTTGAAGCCAATGCCAAGGAAGGCATCGCAGTCGACTGGCCGATCCGCTACAAGGACATTGCTCCCTGGTATTCCTACGTCGAAAAGTTCGCCGGTATTTCCGGAGAGGCACTGGGACTTCCCCAGTTACCCGACAGCGAATTTCTCCCGCCTATGGACATGTTCTTCGTGGAGAAAGAAGTCCGCAAACGCATCGAAAAAACCTACCCGAACCGCAACATGACGATCGGTCGTGTCGCCAATTTGTCCAAAGCCGGTGAGGCTCAAATTGGAGTGGGACGCGGACCCTGCCTCTACCGGAACCGTTGCTCACACGGTTGCCCCTTTGGCGCCTACTTCAGCACTCAGTCCTCCACCCTCCCGGCGGCGGCAGTGACAGGCAACCTGACTCTGCGTCCCGACTCCATCGTGCGGGAAATCGTTTACGATAAGGAGACGCAAAAGGCCACCGGCGTTCAGGTGATCGACTCCGTCACAATGGAAGATCGCGAATACTTTGCGAAGGTCGTTTTTGTCTGCGCCAGCACGGTCAGCTCCACTGCCCTCCTCATGAACTCCGTCTCGGAGCGTTTCCCTGACGGACTCGGCAACGACTCGGGCGAGCTCGGTCACAATCTGATGGATCACCATTTCCGCGCTGGCGCCGGCGGCACCTGGGAGGGCGATCTCGACCGCTACTTTTACGGCCGTCGCGGCAATGGCATCTACGTGCCGAGATTCCGGAACATCGGCGATGACAAACGCGATTACCTGCGTGGCTTTGGCTACCAGGGCGGCGGCAGTCGCGTCGGCTGGGAACGCAATGTCGCGGAGCTCTCCTTCGGAGCCGACTTGAAAGACGAACTCACCACCCCGGGCGACTGGACTATGGGCTTCGGAGGCTTCGGTGAAACACTGCCCTACCACGACAACCGAATGTGGATCGACAAAGACAACCGCGACAAGTGGGACATCCCCGTGGTTGTGTTCGACGCCGAGTTCCGCGAGAACGAGAAAATGATGCGCCAGGACATGATGAACGATGCGGCCGAGATGTTAGAGACAGCTGGCCTTAAAGACATCAGCACTTTTGATAAAGAATCCTACCCCGGAACAGCCATTCACGAAATGGGCACGGCAAGAATGGGTCGCGATCCCAAGACCTCAGTGCTCAATGCCAACAATCAGGTCCATGCCGCAAAGAACGTGTTTGTGACCGATGGTTCGTGCATGACGTCCGTGGCCTGTGTCAATCCATCACTGACCTTCATGGCCCTGACTGCCAGGGCAGCTGACTTTGCGGTGGAGGAGATGAAAAAGGGTGATTTGTGAGGGGGAAATAATTTAATGATTTTGACTGGCTGTAGACATTTTGATCGCAGGTTCGGGCCTTTCTGAACAAAAGGCCAAACGTCTTTTGAAGGGCGGAGGGATTCCCCTTTCTATAGCGAAACAGCGAAACAGCGAAAGACTTCGCCTAGCGCTAAAAAAAGAGAAAGCTAATTGCTTCCCTGTATTAATACAAAGGAAGGGCAATGCATTGAAGTCGAAAATCACACCCAAGGCCGGGGTGGCTCATTAACCAAACCTACGCCGGTGGCCGAGGCGTCGATCTAAAACAGCTGAGTTCAACATGCTTGATACTCGATGCATCCAGATCCCCACCCCAAACCTTGATTTTACATTTCAAACTTTTACTGAACACGAAATACCTATAAAATGAAGCGTTGCCCCATGAAAGCTCTGCTTGTTGCCATCCTCGCTATCACCTCATTCGGCGGTGTTATCGAAACTTCCTATGCAGATGAACCGGTGTCCCCCGAACCCTCGATCGAATTGTCAGAGAAACTCGGGATCGCCGATGGGGAAACTCAGCTCCCCGGGGTTGCTTTCGCTGAAGGACTCTCTCAGCTCACAGGAGTCGCAATCTCTCCCTTGCTCGGAGTCTCGGTCATCGGAACCTGGAAATATTTCAACACTCCCGAAGAGGCCCGGGGCGATCTTCCGTGGATCTGTCACCCAGCCTTCTGGAGTGTCGGTCTCGGGATTTTATTGCTTTGCTTTTTTAAAGATACAATTGGGACGATTGCGCCATCCTTCATCAAAAAACCTCTCGATTTTCTCGAGCTCTTTGAAGACAAATTCAGTGCAGTCATTGCAGGCACTGCCTTTGTCCCTTTTCTTGTCGAACAGTATGCCCGACACGGTGGTGAGCACGAAATAGCAGCCTTCATCTCACACGAATCAATTGCCACCACCGCGACCATTCCGGCGCCATCTCTCGCGATGATTGATTCCGTCTGGATCATCACGCCGATTGCCTTAATTGGATTTTTCACTGTCTGGATCGTGAGTCACGCGATCACTGTTCTCGCTGCTCTATCCCCATTTCGGCTATTGGAGGTATTCCTCAAAATCACGAGACTCGGAATACTTGGACTGATGACAATGCTATATCTCATCAGCCCCGTCATCGCTGCGATCCTGAGTGGATTCGTGATTATCATTTGCGCCTTTCTCGCACCGAAGGCCTTTCGACTGAGCGTCTACGGTACCGTGATCGGGACCGACTTCATTAGATCTCTGATCCATCACAGACCGTACGATCCAGAACGACTTCGAAGTTTTCTTGTTAAGCAGGGAAATTCGTCGCTGAAGGCGGGAAGTTTTGGTGCCATCATTCCAGCTTCTTCTGGTCGCATTGTTTTTCGCAGCCGATGGTTTTTCTTCGGAAAGGAACGGGCCATCGCGCTTCCCGAGAAAGAAAATCTTGTTCTGGCGGACGGGATCCTTTTTCCAACTCTGCGCCAGATAGATCTGGCGACGGGAAAAGAGAAAACACTAGTTCATTTTCTCCCCAGGTACCGGCATTGCTCCGAAGAAATCGCGAAGACCCTTGGCATCGAAAACAGAAAAACCGTCGTCGCTCGCGGATTTCATGCCGCCCGAGCATGGGCACTAGAAACGTTTTCCGGATCGAAGCGGCTCACGACCGGAGAAGAAGGACCTTTGTCATAGAGGACGAAATCGAGTGGCATTCATTTGGATAGACCATTCGGAATTTTTCGACTGCACTATGCATTTTGAAATGCCTGGCAACCATCTCTTCGATCGTGCCTCACTCCTTCCTGAGTCGATCAGCCCAAGAGCCGAACCAGCGCTCACTCAAACTTCCGGTTGACCGATTGCAGAATTTGGACAATAATATTTAACCAAGTGGTTAAATAACCATTCAACCACTTTAATAACTACTAGCAAAACAAAAAGATGAGCGATTGTCCCGACGAAACACCTTCTTCCCCCGGCAGTGTCTGCTGGACCGAACTCGCCACCGGCGACATGGCAGGCAGCCAACAATTCTACTCCGAGCTCTTTGGCTGGAAATTCGACGCGCCTCCAGGCATGGATGAATACCGCATGATCATGAGTGGAGACACGCCCGTGGCAGGGATGATGGACAAATCACAACACTGCGACGGACCACCACTTTGGGTTTCCTACATCCACGTTGAGGATGCCTCTGCTTCATTGCAAAAAGCGGTCGCTCTTGGTGCTGAGGAGATGAGAGGAGTCACTGAGATCCCAGGGAAAGGAAGCTTCGCCATGATCAAAGATCCACAGGGCGGATTGATCGCCATTTGGCAACCCGCCTAAAACCAAGCGAATGATCGGAGCCGAGTCCCCCCTTTTGACCGCCGCCTTTTCCGCTCTGGCGGACCCGAGTCGGCGCGCCATTGTCGCGCGCCTTGGTAAAGGTAGCGCGACAGCGGGAGAACTCGCCGAGCCACTCGACATGAGCCTCCCCGCCGTTTCCAAGCATCTCAAGGTGCTGGAGCGGGCGGGTCTTCTCGAGCGGCGGCGCAAAGGTCGGCAGCACATAATGACACTCGAACCCGGGCCGATGGCGGCGGCGAGCGAGTGGATCGAAAGCTATCGGGAATTCTGGGAAGGTAGCTTCGACAGGTTGGCTGATTACCTTGAAAAAGAAGACAAGTAACTATGAGCAATACATCCCGCATCAGCGAAGAGGACGGAATCGTCCTCGAAATGAGCCGCCACCTCAAGGCCCCCCGTCAGCGGGTCTTTGATGCATGGTCAAATCTCGACGCCCTCAAACAATGGTTCGGCCCCGAAGGCTGCGTCGTGGCAGAAGGCAGGATCGACTTTCAGGTCGGAGGTAACTATCGCCTCGAGGTCGAAACTCCCGACTCCGGGAGAGTCGCAGTTGGTGGAACCTACACAGAAATTGATCAGCCTGGATTGATCGCCTTCACCTGGAAATGGGATCACAGTCAGGACGAAGAAATGCAGGTGAGAATCGATCTCTTGGAAACGAGTGAAACTGAGACTGAATTGCGGCTGACTCAAACTAATTTTCCCGATCGCGAAACCGCCGAACATCACACTCAAGGCTGGGGCGGCTCGTTCGACAAGCTGGCTCCCCTTGCCGAGGCTTCGACCTAACGCAGTTGTGTTCACAACAGGGTTGAGCCGATGGCTGAACCCTGTTGCCCGTCAATGCTGACCATATGAGAAAACTTGCCGCTCTGACGTTCCTGACAGTCGACGGAGTCATGCAAGCCCCTGGACATCCTGACGAAGACACCTCCGGAGGGTTCACTGATGGAGGATGGTGCGGTCCATTTTGGGATGGGGTCATGGAGCAAGTCATGCGCGAGGCCATGGCTGAACCTTATGCACTTCTTCTTGGGCGGAATACCTACGAGACATTTGCTGCGCATTGGCCAAATGCAGACGATCCAGTTGCCAGAAAGCTGAACGCATCCACCAAATATGTAGTCACTTCGAACCCAAGGGAACTGGAGTGGGAGAACTCGGTGACTATCACTGGCAATGTTGTGGAGGAAATCAAGCGGCTCAAGAGTCAAGCCGGCCCATTGCTACAGGTGCACGGAAGCTGGCAACTGCTCCAGAGTCTCATTGAGCATGATTTGGTCGACGAACTTCGCTTGTGGACGTTCCCCCGTTTCCACGGGTTCAGGGAAACGGTTATTTGGTGACGGATCTGTTCCGAAGAACTTTGTCCCCACGAAGTCTGGCACGACAAACGGCGGGGTCGTAATGACTTTCTACGACCGGGACGCCAAAACAAGCTTGGCTTGACTGCTACCGTTTGAACGTCATTCTTGACTCAATCCCTTTGCCAACAAATCCCATGAAGTTCGAGCAATTCATCTACCGCATTCTCTTTACTGGTTTTCTCTCAGTAGCGAGCGCTAGTCTTTCATTGGCCGCTGAAACCCGAACCTGGAAAAGTGCCGATGGGCGCAGCATCGAAGCCGAAATGGCTGAGGATCAGGGCGAGGCCGTAGTCCTGAAGAGAGGCGACGGACCGATCGTCACCGTTCGTCTAGACCAGCTCTCCGAATTGGATCGGAAATGGGTTATCGAGCAACGCGGCGCGGCGGCTTTGGAGGCAGGGTCTATTCCCAGCATCAAGCCCCTTCTTGGGGAACCTGGAAAACTGCTCATTCACGAGACCTTTTCCACAAAGGAACTGCCATCGCAAACGAGCGTCGCGCACGGCTTTTGGACGATTGAAGAAGGCTGCCTCAAAGGGGTGGAAGATCTATCCGAAGAACATTCCGCTATTTTCAGTATCGGACCCGACACCGGCGACGCAACAATCGAGCTACGATTTCAGTGCGTGGGGAAAGAGGCTGTTTTTGAACTGGGCTTCAATCGAGCGGACGGCACCGGCCACATGCTTCGTATTCGCCCCACGCCGCAAACACTGACCGTCTTCAAGGAGAAGCCGAAGAATGACCCCAACGCGTCCTTCGGGCTGGTCGCCAAAGAGGACTTTGAGACGAAGCCAGATGAGTGGCACACCCTCCTTGTTGAAGTGCGAGGCGAGAAGGTTGCCGTGCAAATCGATGGCAAAGTGGCCGCTGAAGGCAGTCATCCAGGAATGGTAAATCGCAAGGCCCCCTACCGCTTCGTCGTCGACGGCGATCATGTCCTGATCGACGATGTCAAAATCTGGGCTTCAGAGGCTGAGTAGATCGGGTGGTCCACGATCAGTGCTCACGCGGGTGGAAGAAGACGAGCCGAACATGGTCGATTTACCATCTTCCCCGCAATTTTATAAGCCGCCGCAAAATCGTGAAGCCAAAGAGCCCCGCCAGTTCCCCGGCGAGGCTCAATTCACGCTTCCACGTGGCAGTGTCCCCATACTACACGCCCAGAAAGACAGCCTCCTCGCCGATGAACTGACGCCGGTGATCGCGGACAAAATCTTTGAACGGCTGGGCAGGCACTCCCGTAATCCGCTCCACCGTATCGGTCACTTTATCAAAATACCCCTCCTGGTGATCCTGCGCCACAAAGTAGAGATGACTCGCAAGGAACTCAGGCATTCCTACCTGATTGATCAAGATGTCCTTCCACTGCGCTTCAGGCAAATTGACATATTCCACCGGAGCCCCGATCTCAACTCCGATGACATCGGCGATCTCCGAGATGGTAAACCGCTCCGGCCCAGTCAGTTCGAGGCGCTCCCCTCGATAGGGTTCGGGATCCAGAAGCAACTGCACCACCACCCGGGCGATATCACCCGCGGCAATGGGTGCCTGTCCACGAGTTCCGTAGGGCAGATACACTTTCCCTTCCGAAGCTATTCCTCCAGCATTGAAGAGAAGAAAATTCTCCGCAAAAAACGTGGGCCGGATGTGAACCGCACACGTCCCTGAGTGATCCAGAATATGCTCAGACAACCAGTGCTGATGAGATAGCGGACTCCGAGCACTCTCTCGTGCAGTGATCTGAGACATGTTCACAATCGCCTCAACGCCCGCCGAACTCGCTGCCAAAGAAATATTGGCGGTCGCCTCCACCAACCGCTCAAGCTGCGGGGGGTAAGCGAAGTAGATCCGGTCCACTCCCTCGACGAGCTCGCGCACCGACTTCATGTCGTGGACATCGCCGAAGACCGTCTCGGCCCCGGCCCGACGAAGACGCTCTGATCGATCGTCTTCCCTCCGTATCACGGCACGGACTTTAAGTCCTGCTGCAATTGCTTGCTCTACGACAGGCATTCCTGTTTTCCCTGTTGCTCCGATTACTAGTGCTGTTTTCTTCATTTTGTTTGTTTCCTTTTATCTGGTTCTGGTACTCTTGCTATCGGTTGTATATACAACCTAAGGTCAAAAAAGAGAGATCAAATCAATCGCTGAGAAGTTTTTCCCTGGCTTGATCCACTGCTGCTGCGACATCAGTGGCTTCATTTTCACCTAGCAGCTCGCGAGTGGTTGCCTGAGCGGCCTTCCAGCGCGGAAGTATTTCGAGAAGAAGTTCATGGCCTTTCTTGGTCGGCACAAGCTCAAGGGACCGCCCGGAACTCGGCTCCTGAACCTCGATCAGATCGCTATTGCGCATCCGTTCTAGATTGCGACTGAGGGTGGACTTCTCAATGTTGAGACGCTGCCCTAAAACCGTCGGCGATATTCTTTCGTTCAACACAATGGCCACCAGCATGTTCCCCTGAGCGGCCGTGATGCCAATGTCCCGATAGGCATCATCGTAAATGGAATTCACGGTGCGGTTGAGAAAGCGAATCCGCATGGAGAGGCACTGATCCGCAATCGTAGCGGCTGCTTTTTGAATCTTGCTGGATTGGTTTCTCCTCATTCGCTTAGTGTTGCATATACAACCTATGTCGATGAAGGCAAGAATATCTTACTCAATTTCTGGATTAATTTGAAAATGCTGGTGACAGCCCAGTTTCCTCCGGTCCTGTTCTAGGGATCAATCCCCGCCGAACCAGGTAAACGTCACGCCTCGGAAGGTCTCTCCAGCGAACGTCAGATCACCGGTCAGAACGATGATTTCTGGTGACTCACCCTCCTGGGATTTTTTCAGCGCCACCGTATCCAGTTGGCCATGGAAGGATACCTCGCCGAGCAGAGGGTCAGTCCCTTTGAAAGCCAAGACCTCCTTCGAGACCTTGTAAGCTACCGGAAGAACCCGGGGCGAATTCTCATAATAAACCTGCCCCAGTTCATTCTCTTTCTTCGCACTCGACACATCTTCGAATTCAAGCATGAACGGTGCATAGCTTTCGTATTCATTCTTTCCGTTCTCGTAGGCATCGAACTCACCGGGACCACCGAGTGAAATCATCGAAAAAACAAAGCTGCCGACCCGAAGCTCCTTTCCCGAAAAATAGTAACCAAAGAGATCATCATTCACACTGCGCACATGCCCCTGCAGTTCGGTGCCGTCCGACGGAGCGGCGTCCACCTGAAGAAAAGAGATGTTTCCAACGCCAACCGCCATCATGGCAATTGCCAGAGTGGCCCTATAAGAGAATTTTTTTGAGATCGATACCATCGTCAAATCTTAGAACCTTCCCGACGAATTCGCACGCCTTAAAGCATCGCTCTTTACTCCCTTCCAGAAATGGGGATCGGCCACGACAAGCGAACAGCCAAGGAGTTGGTCCTAATAAGCAAATACCTGACAGCGATCCGCATGCAACCGTTTGGCAGTTGTCCGTCCACCTCAATCGTGGATTACAAACTTAACCCCATCCTGCAATGGCAGATTGATTCCCCTGATCTAAGATATTCAAACAATGGATCAATCACCACCACCCGTCCCCGCAGCAGAGCAAACTCGCTACTCGCTTAATGAATTCCTGAACGCCTCCGCCCAACAAGATCGTGGCCAAGGCATTTTCGAACTCGAAACGCCCCGCCTCCTCGAACTGAATCTCGACGGAACCATCTGGACGAAACTCGGTTCCATGGTCGCCTATCGCGGCAACGTGAAATTTGTCCGTGAAGGCATGCTTGAAAAAGGTGTCGGCAACTTGCTCAAAAAAGCGATGACAGGCGAAGGCGCCAGACTCACCAAAGCCGAGGGACAAGGGCAGGTTTACCTCGCTGACGCCGGCAAAAAAGTCATCATTATCCAACTGCAAGGTGAAGATATTATTGTGAACGGAAACGACCTGCTCGCCTTCGAACCAAGCATCGACTACAAAATCACCATGATGAAAAAGCTCGGCGCCATGCTCGCCGGCGGCCTCTTCAATGTGCGCCTGAGTGGCACTGGCATGATCGCTTTCACCTCTCACTACGAGCCCATCACTCTTCGTGTTACCCCGGATTCGCCCGTCTCCACCGATCCCAACGCGACCATCGCCTGGTCCGGCAACCTCGAACCTACCTTAAAGAGCGACGTCTCTCTGAGAACGTTCGTCGGGCGCGGTGGCGGGGAGTCGTTCCAGATGGAATTCAAAGGCGACGGATTCGTCGTCATCCAGCCCTACGAAGAAGTGATCATGGCCCAACAAGGCCCGAGGTAAACGACGACTAGCACCTGTAGCCGGGGCCCGGCGCCCGGGGTCTGCGAGTCCGGTTGGACGTCGCTTGATTCCTGAACGCGTCTGCCCGGCCTCAAAGAGACCAGCTACAGCGGAGTGAAAGCATCCAAGCCAATGAACGCGCGCTTCCTTTTGAACGCCCTGTAGCATGGGTCTGTGCCCCCCGGTCGCTGGGCCAGCGGCGCTGGATGCCCGAATGGTTACTCCCTGTCTCAAAGAGACCGACTCAACAGGGTTGGGTCATCCATTCAACCCTGTTCGATCCTTACCCTTAATAAAAAATCCGAATCGGCGTGCCCACGTCGACCCAGTTGTAGAACCTCCGCGCGGGATTCCCCCCGGAGATGGGAACGCGAATGCAACCTTTCGAAGCAGGATAATTGGGCACGACACTGAACCCGTGAATGAAAATGTTTCCACTCACCTGGACGCTCCAGGGCATCGGAGCGTTGTGGTAAAGGCTGGAAAAATGGCGCTCGGACTTGTAGGGCCCTGCCGAAAAACGACCCCTCGGCGTGTTGCCGGTGCGACCGGAACTGATCTTGGTTTTCATAACGAGGCGATTGCCTTCGTAGGCAGTCAGCCTCTGCTTCGTCAGGTCGATCTCCACTCGCTTGGCGCGGTTGGTGACCCGGGGTGATCCAGACTCTGAGCGCTGACCTGCATTTTCGCCAAAAATGGCCTGAAGCAGAGGGCGATCCTGTCCCTGGGCGAAAGGAGTGCCTAGGAGAAGGGTCGTGGCAAGGATCAGTAAAGAGAGTCTAGAAATACACATGTGGGGATACTCACGCGGAATCGTCATCCAGAGCAAGGTTTTCTTTTCCCAGTTCCGCCGAGAATATTCGACAAACGCATTAAACCCGGCGTCTGATAGTCACTCAGGTTTCTTCCCAAGTCCCTGAATAAACTTTCGTAAGACCTGCTCAGGACAGGCCCGGTAATTCCGGTGCCCTTCCTTGCGAAAGAACGACCCGAGTTCGGCTTTGGTGACGACGAATTCGACTTTTTCGAACAAGGCATTCACATCTTCATCGCGCAGTTCGAGCGCGATTCGGAGTTTTTTTAGAACCTCATTATTAGAAATCGATTCCAGCGGTTCAGGGATTGTGCCATCTGGGCGGGCGCCACGTTTTTCAATAATCAGGCCGTCTAAGAACCGGCAAAGCATGATATCTGAAAGATCTTCAAAGCCGTCGTCTTCGTCGCGCTTCAGCCAGTTATTCACCTGGGCCCGGCTCGTTTCTCCCCCGGTTTTCCCAATGGTCTCTGCCACCATGGAGTCATTGACGTTCAAAGCGTGGCGCAAACGGCGGAGGATGTCGTTATTGGTCATGAGTGAGTTCTTACTGAAAGAGACTGGAAGGGTAAGGCAAAGCCGCAGAGAACGCGAAGGTCAATCGGTAGATGAGTTGGACCCTGTGTGCAAAAACTAAATGAGGTAGCAGAGTAAGTCGCTATCCTTTACCGACATGGCGCGATAGTGGTGGGAGATTTGAACATTCTTTGGAGACGGCAATGCCTGGAAGACTATCATGGATATCACCTACCATGAAAAGGACTATCCCCCTCCTCCTCACTCTCAGCCTTCTGTTTCTGACTGCAAGATCTCCGCTCCTCGCAGCTGATCCTCCCAATATCATACTGATCCTCACTGACGATCACGGATGGAGCCAACTCTCAGCGGCAATGGATCCGACTCTGCCCGAGTCAAAATCCACCTATCTCGAGACTCCCAACATGAATCGAATCATGGAACGCGGCGTTCGATTCACGAGTGGCTACTCCCCCGCCCCCCTTTGCACCCCTACCCGGCGGAGTATTCTATGCGGCACCACCGCTGCCCGCAGCGGCTCCGAATTCAAAAGCCCCTGGGTCCCGGCTGATCACATGACCATTCCCAAAGCTATCAAAGAAGCCAACGCGAACTATCGTTGTGCGCACTTCGGAAAGTGGGGAGAACAAATGATCTCCACTCCGGAGGAATGCGGCTACGACGCCAGCGACGGCCTAACCGGAAACAACACCGGCGGCATGCCCAGTTCCCTCGGAATAAAAGGCGGCCACGAAGATGGCCCGCCTCATTTCATCGACAACAAAGACCCCAAGCGCACCCGGTCCATGACTGGCAGCACGACTCAGTTCATCCGGGATCAAAACAAAGCCGGCAATCCCTTCTACGTACAAGCCAGCTATTACGCCCAACACCTCTCCGTCGTATCCAGCGAGGGCACTCTCAACAAATATGAAGCCAAAGGCACTCCCGACCGCGGCTACCCTGAAGCCTGGGCGGCTATGCTGGAGGAACTCGACCAGGGAGTCGGCCAAATCCTCGACACGCTCGACGAACTCGGAATCGCCCAAAACACCTACGTCTTCTTCACCGCTGACAATGGTGGCCGCGGCACGGTGCCAGGCGGAGACTCGTCCCGCGCCGCCACCAATTTCCCGCTAACTGGCGCCAAACACAGTCTCTTTGAAGGAGGCACCCGCGTTCCTTTCTTTGTCTGTGGTCCCGACATCGAACCCGGATCCGTCTGCCGGACACCGGTCGCCGGCTACGACTTTTTGCCTACCTTCTACGACCTCGCCGGAGGCACTGCTGACCTAGGAGACGAAGTCGACGGGGTTAGTTTCAAGGCCGCCCTTACCGATCCTATCAAAGCCAAAATCACACGCCCCGACGATGCATTATTCTTCCATCGTCCCGGCAAAAAAGAGTCCACCATTCGACAGGGAAAATTTAAGCTGAGGATCGTTTGGAACAACGATGGCACCATCAGCGGTCACGAGCTCTATCAGGTCGATCCCAATCCGGTCGAGGAGGGAAACAACATTGCCGAAACACATCCCGAGAAAGCAGCCGCTCTCAAAAAGCGACTGACCGACTATCTCACTTCAGTCGATGCCGAAACCGTGAAGCCATCTGTTTCGAAAAAGAAGAAAAAAGCAAAGAGACAAAATAGTGAAGGGTAGTAACTGGGAGACTTCATCAATCTATCCCCCGCCCAGGCTGCCGCGACGCTTGAGCATTGACACCGTAGCGGATCGGTCAGCTTATCCTTTTACCACCCGCACAGGTCACAAAGTCGCTCAACTATCTGATCCAGCCGAGCCCCGCTCCCTTTCAGGGGGCTTTCCTTGGGGGGCGAAAAAGAAGCCGTGATGCCATCACGGGGTTTCTTCGGAGCTCGGCCCCAGGGGTTCGCCAACTTTCGAGATCACCACGCGAAAACCAAAGTCGTGGGCGCTCGATAATGGAGAGCCGCCACCTCGACGACAGGATCGAAGACTGGAGGAAACATAACCCTGCCAGGACGAGCCGCGCAACACGCGACTTCTCTGATCTTCCCCCCCCCAATCACTGCACCATTCCCAGACATTGCCTCCCAGGTCATAAATCCCAAATTTGTTGGGGTCGAAACTGCCCACGGGCGCCGTGCGCTCGAATTCGTCGTCGTAATCTTCAATCGGCCTTTTGCCAGTGACAGGGTTTGGTTCGGTTTCTTCTCCGTAGTAGCTGCCGGCTCCTCTGGAAGGGGGCCATTTTTTACCCCAGGGAAATTCACCGCCGGATTCGTCATCTTTGACATAGGGAGCCAATTCCGCATCCTCATCCCTTCCGATTCCCACCGCACAGCTCCACTCGTGGTCGCTTGGCAGGCGATAGTGCTCATTCTGGCCCAGGGTGCCCTTTTCACGTTCACTCCTCGTCAAATACTCGCAAAAAGCTACCGCGTCTACCCAGCTCATATTCACCGCCGGGTGATCTGCGCTTTGTTCGAAACTCGGTGACGGCCATTGACGCCCCTGAGTTCCGCTGAAATACACGTTATAGTCCTTTACCCGGGTTTCCCAGATGCTACAAAGCACCCTCTCTCCATCGCTTGGGCCTCCCGTGATTGGAATGGGAACGAATTTCATTCCCAAGCTGTTTTCAAAGGGTGCTTCTTTCGTGGCGGATGAGAAAAGCGCCGAGTCGGCTGCCTGCTCCTGTGGGTTTGACGACTCAGGTGCCGCCATAGCGACTTCCAAATCCAATGACTTACGATATTGCAGCACCTTTTCTGCATTCTCAAAATCGCGGGCCTTGGTCAGCCCACTTTCGAGATCTCTGAGCGACAGTAGCAATTTCTCATCGAGTGAAACTCGAATTTTTTGCCTCTGCGTCGTCCAGACTTTTCGCAGATCAGCCAGTTCCGCGGAAGCGCCATCCGCCAAGGGAGATAAAGTGGCCCCTTTTGCAACCTCCAGCACGGCGATGTTTGAGGGAGAAGAGAGAGATTTCTGCAAGGCTTCGACCTCACTCTTCTCTTGCTGAAACGTTTTCGCCAGATTCAAGTTTCCAGAGTCGGCTGCCTGATTGAGTTGGCTATCAATGGCGCGGCGGTAAGACTGGGCCAGGCCTTCGACCATCTCACGGCGGGCCCCCAGGTAACGATTGAGACGTCTTTCCAGATCCGGGATTTTGAGAAGCTGAGACAGAGATTCGGCGAGGGATTCGGGCTCCTTGGAGCTTTCGGGTGGAGTCGCCTCAGTCATCGTCGGAGCTGTGGCGGGTGATTCGCGATCAAAGTCGCCCACTTCCAAAACGCAACGGAAGCCAACCGAGTTGCTTTGGACTTCAGGATTCGGCGCACGCCGATTTGAGGATAGAAAAAATGGGTGGGTCTCATTGACCCATGCTCCCCCGCGAGTCGTTCGGGTATCTTGCTCTGCTGAGCCCCTGTCGGAGCAAAATTCCTCCACGTTGCCTCCTAGATCAAAGAGACCCAACTTGTTCGGCTTAAAGCTCCCTACCGGGCTGGTGCGGTCGAAGGAATCGCTGTAATTCGTAATGGGTTGTATCGGGGCGGGTCCCCATGGATTTGCGATCATTTCTTCACCGTAAAGATTGGCTGTTTCTGAAGGTGGTGGCCATTCACTTCCCCAAGGAAACATACCCTTGATGAGTTGGTTTTTTGAAACGGGAGAAGCGCTAGGATCTTCCAAGTGTCCGATACCGACGGCACAACTCCACTCATGATCAGTCGGCAATCGATAGAAATCGCTCGGACTCAGTTCGCCGCTTTCCCGCCCCTCTTTTGTCAGCCATTCACAAAATACCACAGCGTTTGCCCAATTGACTCTCACCGCCGGGTCTTGATCTCCTTGTGGAAAAACAGGTGCATTCCATTTAATCTCGCTGTGGGCATTAGTGAAGGACCTATAGTCCTGCACTCTTGTCTCCCAAATACTAAACAGGACGAGTTTACCGTCACTCGGTCCTCCCGCAATCGGCACTGGTACAAAGCGCATGCCAAGAGGGTTCGTGAAGGGCTCACTCTTCGTCACGCTGAGAAGATCGATTGGCTCGCTCGAAATGGAGACCACCTTGATCGCCGTTTCCGGCGGGACCTCGGCGACCACCTCAGCAACGGATTCTTTGGCGGGTGGCAGTAGTTCTTTCTTTTCCGCTTTGAGCGTCTCGTCTCTGGACGGAAGCGGATTCATTGACTCGCTTTCCGCCATGGCTGGGGAGTCATTGTCCCCCCTCTTCCACATAACCAACAGTAATCCAATGACAATGACGCCTACCAGGGCTCCGATAATTTTTCCTTGATTGGATTTTGCCGAGGCGGCTCGATGGGGCGCCCGCTTGGCAGCTACCTTTGCTTGAGCGCCTCGTATGAGCGCTTGCGATCGTTGCTGTTCAGCGACCTCACTTGCCTGCTTTTCTTGCTCGGCCATCATCTGCACCCGGCTCATGGGAGAGGAGATGATAGGATCGAGGGCCATCCGCAGCTCGCTAGCTGAAGAATAGCGGTCATCGGGGTTGGCCTGGAGCGACAGATTAATAATGTCGTCGAGACGACCATCGAGTTGAGTATTCAGTTCCGAGGGAAACTTGAACTGACCCCGAGGAAGTTTCCCTGTGAGCATTTGATAGAGCATGACCCCGACGGCATACAAGTCGGCCCGGTGATCGGGAACAAAATCGCTGTCCAAGGCCTCCGGCGCCACAAAATCCGGGGTGCCTACCGCTACATTGGACATCGTCAGAGCTGGCGCAGCATCGCTATCTGAATCCGAAAAAGTCTTTGCCAGCCCGAAGTCGGCAATTTTCACCCGACCCTCATGATTGAGCAGAATGTTAGCCGGTTTGATGTCCCGGTGAACGATGCCGTTTTTGTGGGCGTAGTCGAGGGCATCCAGCACATGTGCAGCGATCGACAAAGCCTGCTCCTGAGGAATAACGCCCCCGCATTCGTGAAGATACTGGTGGATGTCCATCCCATCGATGAACTCCATCACAAAGTAGAGTTGTCCTTCGCTGGTTTCCCCAAAATCGAATACCGATACAATAGCGGGGTGATCGAGCTTGGCCATGGCGCGTGCCTCTTGCTGAAAGCGCGCCACGAAATTTAACTCATCGTCGCCTTGTGAAAACGTTTCCGGCAGCAGCTTGATCGCCACAAAGCGGTCGAGGTTGGCCTGGCGCGCCTTATAGACCGCGCCCATTCCGCCTCGACCCAGGATTCCCGCGATCTCATACTGAGGCAGCATTTTCTGCAAATCCTGCGGCAGGGGAGGTTCCCAGCCCTGCGAGGACGAGGAACCGGAAGAGGCTGAACTCATAGGTAATGAAGGTGTGATATCACCCTGACATTCGCAAGGTGAAAAGGAGACGCGAAACTGAAAAGTGGCGAATGTTTCGGCGAGGTTGTTTTCCCATACAGCGCCCTGCTTTTGGTTACGGTCTCGAAATCGGTGAGTCCCTCCCAGACCCATTTGGGTTTGAGTTAAGTCAGCACGGATGCGCGGCCCAGCTTCGGCCCAAATCTCTAGAGAAGCCGCTCAGGTGATGGTGTTTGATGCCCTCCCCTGTTCAGCGGGCTTTCCTGAGGATGAAAGAAAGAGGAAGAGGTAAGCTCTTATCCCTTCGGCGTGAGCGCCTCCCGGTACTCATTCAAATCCCGAATCGCCTGATTCAATTCCGGCCGCGGCTTGAGCCCCACATCAAAAAGCCCCTGCTTAACGCCCGCCTTGGAGAAGCCGGGTTTGGAGTCGACGAGGTTGCACCAAAAGGCGCCGATGATGTAATCGGTCGCCATGGCATCGCGAAGGTAGCTGGCGTAGACCGCACCCGCATCCTTGGCGTTTTCCTGTGGCTTCCATCCGCGGATGGCTTTGTCGCCATCCTTAAACCGAATCGCGAAGTCGCAGATGAGAATCGGTTTCCCCGTGAGTTGATGAAGTCGATCATACTCGGCTTCAGGGAAACTGGGATTGTAGGGCGGCTGGATTGCGATGGCATCAACCCAGGGAAGGATCTCCTCGAGCACATCCGAATCAATCGTATTGAAGGCAAATCGATCGCCGAAAACGAGATGATCGGGATCGTATTTTCGATTGGCCTCACCTAGAACACGAAAGTACTCACGAGCGATGAGGCGAAGAAAGGCCTGGTCCCTCGCAGTGTCATCGGCGCCTTTCCAATTCGTCAGGAACTCCCGATAGGCGATCTTGCCGGGGGCTTCGTCGGGCAGCGCACGTATGAACTCGACCCAGTTCTCCCCCATCGAGTTCTCCAACGGCCAGGCCCCGAGATCAGTCCAGCAGTATCCGATGAGGTTGGGATTGTCACGATTCTGGACACAGGCCAGCTTGATGATCCTATCGAGACGAATCTGCTCCTTTGGGTCAAATACGTCGACATACTGGAAACTGCCATCACTGCGGTAAGTTGAAATGGGAACGAGGTGGTTCTTACTCTCGAGGTAGGGCATATCGCTCCTTAGTTCCTCAGGACAGCCGTAGCCGTAGGCGTTGAATCCGAGTTCCTTGCATGCCTTGGCAATTTCCGCATAGTCGATGCCGTGTTTCGTGGTACCAATGTGCGTGACGCCGTGAGCGAAGAAGGGATTTCCCTGTGGATCAAGAAGCCAGGTGCGGCCGTCGATTTCGCCAAGAGTGATGTTGGCTCCCTTTTGATCTTCGCCCGTGAGAGTCAAGGCGATCAGACTAAGTAAAGTCAGAATGGACAGAATGAGTTTCATTGGGAGGACAAGTTGTTGGTGATTGGTTTCAAAACAGCACAAACTATGGCGGGTAAATGCAAAAGGCAGCCAAGGAACTCGTTTAGGCAAATAATGATCCAACAGGGTTAACTCACCAGTTCAAGCCTGAAAAGGAAACAATGTATCAATCATTTTCATCGTAATATTGCTTTGCTGAAATTGTGAGCCGCCCCCTCCTTAGCGAGTGTCATCTGACTTCAGTTCAGGAAAAGGATCGTTCGCTTGCCAAGACCCGGCAAACTGCTTCAGTAAGTCATGATCAGACCTATTCTGTGCGCCGTCGTCGTCTCAATCCTCGCCCTCGTCTCGACCTGGGGCAGTGCGGCCGAGAACAAGCCCAACATCATTATTGTGCTGTCTGACGATCTCGGATATGGCGACATTGGCTGCTTTGGCAGTGAACACATCAAGACTCCCAATCTAGATCAGATGGCAGAGGAAGGCATGAAACTGACCGACTTCTACTCGGGAGCCACGGTTTGCGCCCCGAGCCGATGCGTCCTCATGACCGGCCTTCACATGGGCCACGGTTGGGTGCGAGGAAACGCTAACAGCGCCAACAAACAAACGCTGCAACCCGGAGAGATCACGGTCCCAGGTGAGCTCAAGAAAGCAGGCTACACCACTGCGCTGTTTGGCAAATGGGGGCTCGGTGAACTCGACTCCGTTGGCCACCCCATGAAACACGGCTTCGACGATTTTTACGGCTACCTCAACCAACGCCACGCCCACAATTTTTACCCGGAGTTCATCATCAACCAATACGAGAAGGTGGGTCTCCGCAATCGCTACGATACAGCATGGATCGAAATGAGAGACGCCCAGGGAGCTGCCGACGATGGCGCCGGGTGGGCAAGCCCCGAAACCAAGTTGGACTATATTCCTGATCTGGTGATGGAGCGGACCTACCAGTGGTTGGAGGAAAACAAAGACGTTCCATTCTTCCTCTATCTCTCACTAAACATGCCGCACGCCAACAACGAGGCGACCAGGGGAACCGGCGATGGCCAGGAAGTTCCCGACTACGGCATCTACGCTGACAAAGATTGGCCAAATCCGGACAAGGGACAGGCCGCCATGATCACCCGGATGGACGGCTATGTCGGCAACCTGATTGACCGGCTGAAAGAATGGGGGATCGACGACAATACCCTCATCCTTTTCACCAGTGATAACGGCCCTCACACCGAGGGTGGCAACAACATGGAATTTTTCAACGCCAACGGTCCAGTGCGCGGCATCAAGCGTGACCTCACTGACGGTGGCATTCGCGTTCCCACCATCGCCCGCTGGCCGGGAACCATTCCCGCCGGAACGACTTCCGCGAGGCCTGCCTACTTTGGCGATGTGCTCGCCACCGTTTGTGAAATCGCAGGAACGGCTATTCCCGATGGTCGGGACTCATTGTCATTTCTGCCCACTCTCAAAGGTGATGAAGACCAGGCCGAAGCTCCCTACCTCTACTGGGAGTCCTATGAAAAGGGCGGCAAGCAGGCATTGCGATTCGGGAAGTGGAAAGCGGTGAAGGAACCCTGGATCGGTGGCCCAATCCAGCTCTACAACATTGAAGCCGATATCGGTGAAGAGAAAAACCTAGCCGACCAGTTGCCCGAAATCGTGCAACAGGCCGAAGCTTACTTCAAAGAAGCTCACGTCCGCTCACCTGAGTGGACTCCTCCCGTGCCCAAAAAGAAAAAGCCCTAGCAGGCATCGCAAATCAATGTTCCATCGACGCCTTTGGCGGCAAAGGAACCTCGTTTTTCACTTGGCTTTCTTTCCGCTGATCGGATCACCCATCTGCGAGCGCCATTCGGCGTAGAGTTTTTCCATCGCCATGACTCGCTCGGGATTTTTCGAAACAAGGTTCTCGGTCTCACTTGGATCGTCAGCCAGATTGTAGAGCTGCATGCCGCTGGCGATTGGCACGATACGAAACTCATCTTTTACTAGCCCGTTCGGATCGAGTTGGTAGGCCTGATAATCACGAGCATCCTTGCGAAAAACCAGTTTCCACTCTCCGTCGCGTGCCACCCAGTTCACCATCTTGTCGCCAGAGTCCCAGAACATCGGTTCTGGGTGCAACATGTCGACTTCGCCCTTGATGAGTGGAAGGAGACTCTTTCCGTCGAGCGGTTTCTTTGGAGCAATCCCGGTGATCTCGGAAAGGCTTGCGTAAAGATCGCGGTGAGTCACAGTCGCGTCGATGGCCTTACCCTTCTTAAACACGCCGGGCCACGACATTACCATGGGCACTTTGATCCCACCGTCCATGAGGCAGTATTTGAAGGCATTATTCGGACCGTTATTGGCATAGGACTGATCCGACCCTCCGTTATCGACCGAAAAGAAGATGAGCGTCTCTTTCGTGAGCCCCTGCTCTTCCAGCGTTTCCAAAATGTCGCCGATCATCATGTCCATCAACTCGACGTGAGCGAGGTAGATCTTGCGTCCGTAGGGATCTGGAATTTCCAGGTGACAGGTTTGACCATACCACTCCTTATAATCTGGCTGGGCCACAGGATCCCACAGCGGGTATTCCCAGACCTCCGCATCGCGATCAAAAGGACGATCCGGGATGCCATATTTCTCACGCAACTGCTTTGGCCCGCGCGTCAGCGGCGTGTGCACTGCATTGAATTCCAGCTGCAGGTAGAAAGGCTGATCGCTTTCATTTTCAATAAAGGCCACGGACTCATTTCCGAAAATCTCAGTCGTAGTGATGTTTTCATAGGACTCCTTAGTTCGACTATCCCGCGTCAAAGGACCGAACGGAGCCGAGTTGGCCCTTGCCCAACTCCCCTTTTGCTTCCGCTCATAGGCGGCCACGTCTTTCTCGCTTAGTAAATCAAAATCCCAGGAGTGATGTTCGAATCCAAGGTAGTGATCAAACCCATGCTTCATCGGATCTTCCTTAGGCCCTCCATTGAGATGAGTCTTGCCGACCTTCATAGTCCGGTAGCCCGCCTCACCCATCATTTCTGCAATGGTGCTCTCGTCGCTCGGCAATCCTCCCTGGCCATAGTGATAGGCCCCCCATCGCTCCTGATAGCGCCCCGTGGAAAGTGCCAGCCGCGAATTGCTGCACACCGGCGACGAAGCGTAGGCATTTTTAAAAACGACACCGGAAGCCGCCAGTTTATCGAGGTTCGGAGTCGTCACTCCATCTGCGACGACATCCTGAAATCCGACATCGGCGTAGCCCAGGTCATCTGCCACAATCACGATGACGTTGGGCCGATCTGTGTCAGCGACCGCCATGCCGCCTCCACATAGAGCGGCAAAAAGTAGTGAGGCAACTTTCTTCATAGGCTTCTCCTGTTTTCTGAAATCACTTCTTCTTTGTTTTCTTCTTCGAATAGGAGATAGAAGGTTTGGCCACAGTCTCTTTAGCACCTCTCATCACATAGGGTTCCCACAGCACCCGGGCACTCTCCCACTCTTCAAGCGTTCGAGTCGGATACCAGGCCGGCCAACCCGTGGCATTGAAGTCGTAATTATCTCCGTTGGCCACCACCCAAGCATCCACCTTGGTGAAGCCTTCAGGCATTGTGTCAGGAAACACACCCTCGGCCCGAAACTCTTCGGCCACTCCCTTGTCGAGAATAACCTCGGTGCGCCACTTCTCCAGCTCAGCGAGTAACTCCGCCTTCACCTCCGCGTAGGCGGGATCGTCTGCGACGTTGTTCACTTCATGGGGATCCTCGTTGAGGTCAAACAGCTCCACATCATGCTTGCTCGGCGCGAAAAACAATGCCTGTTCGGGCGTCAGTTCACCTTTCAAATTCATGATATTCATCTCGGTGAGCATGGGGTAGGCCCCCTCTTTGTAACGATTGTATTGAAGGTAGGGTCGCTCAGGCATGAGGTTGAGGATCAGCTTGTGATCCTTCGAGCGAATCGCCCGCATCGAGTCATGGGTCTCATCCATCTTGTCGCGAGCGGCGAAGACGTATTTGCGATTCGCCACTTCATCACCGAGCAGATTCTTTCCGTGCAAAGGAACCGGAGCCTCAATGCCGGCCGCCTCAAGAATCGTCGCACAAATGTCGATCGACATGACGAGATTCTCGCTCACCTGCCCCGGATCGACCTTTCCTGGCCAACGCATGATCATCGGGATACGAGTGCCGCCGTCATAGAGAAATTGCTTTCCTCGAATGTGGCAGCCGCCGTGATCACCGATAAAAAACACGATCGTATTGTCTCGAAGCCCCTCGTCATCGAGTCGCTTCAAGATCGCGCCGACTTCACGGTCCACCAGTTGCATCTGCTCAAGCCCATTGGCCCAGTCGCGACGGCAAAACTCATTGTCCACATAGTAGGGTGGTAACTCGACATCATCGACAGAAATGGGACGCTCCGGATCACGATTCCAGGAACGGTGGGTACCGCCGAAAGTGATGCGGGCGAAAAACGGCTGACCATCTTCTCGACCTGACCAGTCTTCGCCTTCGAAGAGCTCCTTTTTCTCCGTAGGCAGAAAGTTACAGTCCGTCTTGCGACTCATCAGCGCCGTGTAATAGCCCGCTTCTTTGAAGAGATGCGGCACAGGCTTAATCCCATACGGCAGCGGCTGCTTGTTAAGCTCCCGGTGCTGATTCGCTCCGACATAGTTCTGATGAAAGCCAACCATCATCGCCGAACGTGACGTCGAGCAAACGGGAGATGTCGTGAAAGCCCATTCATAACGAATGCCTTCGTCAGCAAGCTGATCAACGTGAGGGGTCTGCAATCCCTTGGTTCCATAACAGGACAAATCCGGCGACCAGTCCTCGATCGTGATCCAGAGAATATTCGGTCGTTCGGTTTCTGATTGGGACTTCGCCTGAAACGGCGCAGCCACGACGGCAATGAGAAGGATAAAGCACAGGTTCTTCATAAGATTAATGTTAAAATAAAAAAGTTACTGGAGTCTTGGCCAGTCCGAATACAAAGGTCGCTCGTCGGCATCCCTGCCGAGATTCTTATCCACGGGAGCGGCAGGAGCGGATTTCAGCAGTTCCTGAAGTGAATGATGCAGATCGATCACCGTCTTATTGTTCAGACTTCCTGAAAGATCGCTCTGCTCTTTCAAGTCTCCAGCCGGCTTCACAAATTTCCCATCGCGATAGAGTTTGTATTCCGCCGTCCGGGCAAACTGGCCAGGCGTCTTGTTCCAATAGGGCTCGTAATGGCACAACACCCAGTCACGAGGATTGCCTTTCTCACCTTTCAATTGAGGCAAAAAACTGCGGCCATCAAAGGGATCAGTATCACCCAACTCAATTCCGGCAGCCTCGGCAAAAGTTGGATACATGTCAGTGAAATCGACCAGATCAGCCAACACCGCGCCCTTGGCCGTCTTGCCCTTCTGATAGGCCACCATCGCGACGTGCGTTCCCATGTCAGTCATGGTGCCCTTCCCCCCCTGAATCGTCTGGCCGTTCCATTGGGATTTGAGATTACCAGAGGTTCCATTGTCGGCCGTAAAGATGATCAAGGTGTTCTCAGCAATCCCCAGATCTTCCGTCTTCTTTGCAATGCGTCCGACGATCTTATCCATGTAGTTCACCATGGCCTGAAAGTGTTCCTTGGCCTCGCCCTTCGGGGCTTTGTTCGCCTTCTGACCCCGGGGAGCCTCCCCAATCGTATCCGGCGTCGGAACAAACGGGCTGTGCACCAACACCATGGGGTAGTAGGCGAAGAACGGCTCTTCCTGATTTTTCTCCATGAAGTCGCAAAGAAAATCGCAGAAGAGGTCAGGACCATACTTGCCTGCGTTTTCTTCAGAGGTAATAAACTCTCCGTTTTGCTCGATGGCAGGACTCCAGAATCTTTCGCCTCCATCTTTTTTCTCTTTGGTCACCTGCCACAGGCAGTATTCATCAAAACCCGCCTGGTGAGGACGCGTGTTGTCATCGTGACCAGGGAGCGAGTTGTAGAGCCCGTTGAGCTGCCACTTGCCGGCAATCGCGGTTTTGTATCCCGCGTTCTGCATCAGATTACCAAAGGTCTTTTCCTCCGGATTCAAATAACCGAAATGAGTGTAGTTCCGGAAATTGTATTTCCCGGTCATGATCATGACCCGCGATGTTGTGCAAATTGGAGTGGAGTAACAGTGCTCAAAACGCACCCCCTTCTCGGCCAGCGCATCGATGTGAGGCGTCTCGTAGTCCTCAGCACCATAACAACCAAACGCCTCCCAACTCACATCATCCGCCATGATGAGAATGATATTCGTTTTTTCATTGGCACCGGCGTGGGTCACCAACAGCAAGGCTGCCAGAACTATCAGGCAAAAAGGATTCTTCATGAGAAAGTTAACAGATTCGGAACGAAGTGTAGAAAGACGGAATGGAGAGAAGTCAGTTAGGTCTTTGACTGAACAGGGCAAAATAAACTTCCCCCTACTTAGGCAGAGGAATCGTGGCACCGGTCTCCTCAAGATAGTTCATCAGTTGCTTGCGGAGGGCATCCGCTTTTTCCGGCATCTTCGCGGCCAGTTGTTCGAACTTGTGCCACAGCGTGAGGCTGGCTTCCTGAATCACCTCATCCACCAAGGTCCAGTTAGGCAGCAACGAACGGGCAAACGCCCGCAGGGCTGGCTCATGCTGCATCAACAGCCGCATGAAGTCGCCCTCGTCTAGCGCGCGTTCCTGGTTTCCTGAATCCGACATTACACACTCCTATTTGGTTTCAATCAGCCAACCTGCCGATTTTTCTCCAAATAGTTTAGGAAACGAGAGAAAAAAGGGAAGATCTGACTCGCGGTCAGTAACATTGCTCTGATCAATACCGACGCATTATTTATCGATTTTGGATCTCGCGATTCCTATCCGAGTCTGTTCCGATTAATCGACTGAGCTCCACCCGAACGAGTGCGCAGCACTGTATGAAAACCAAATATAAATTACTACTCTCCCTTAGAATCACAATCACTGCTGCTCTCGGGATCGCTACGGTCATGGCAATCCTTTGGGTGTATTCGTCATATTTCGATCCTCGATGGGAGTTTCCCAGCCAACTGCAGGTTGGCAAGACTCTTCACCACCAAGGAAAAATCCATGCCTTCGGACCATCAGGTATCAACCGGACATTTACGGTGTATAAGCTCTCCAAAAAGATCTCGCAGCGCATCAATAACGAAGGCGTGGAATTTCTTAACTCCAGCCCCTTGACCTATGCGCAGAAAAGGCGGACTCGCTATCCCGATGGGGATGATCTTTACGAAGACATTTCGATGATTGGATGGAAACCCTTTATTGATTGGCAGGCTACCCCACAGGAAACAGAGGACAACAACTCCGGCAATCAAGGCAGGAACAAGAAATCACCCCCCTCTTTTCTGAGCCGTTTTTATGGACAATCGCAGCGCATTGGCCAATTCGTCGAATCCATTCCCGCAGCATTTGCAGACCCACTCGAGGACAGCATCAGTTCTCCCGGCAGTTTTGTAATCAAAGGGGGATGTCGTGGTAAGAACTGGCTGATCATTGCCCCTTCCCAACAAATGGTATTTTATCTTTACCACAACTAAATCCCATCCTCTTGCAGATGCGTTTGGAATTCTCTCGTTCTCCAACGCAGTATAAACTCACCACTCCAACGTCAGCGCCAGCTTTGCCGTCAGCTCAGCCACCACCTCAGGATTCGTATCCGCCACGTTCTTCGTCTCATTCGGATCTGTTTCGTGATCAAAGAGCTCCACGAAGATCGCATCCTTCTTCAAATCCCGGTAGTCCTTCCATATAATCAGACGATACCGATCAGAGCGTGCCGCGTAGCCCATCAGGTGCTGCTCAAACAGTTCACGGTCCCAAACGTCCCCCTGCTGAGCGATGACTCGGGTCTCAACTTCCTCAATCAGCGGGCCAAAGAAAGTCTCCCGCATTTCCGCGGAAAGCGGATTCGCCGCCCACTCACGCAAGGCGGGACTGGGAAACTGACTAACAGCAATCTCTTTCCATGACTGCGACGGATCATCCAAAAGCGGAACCAAACTCTCTCCGGACAATTCATCAGCAATCGGCAATCCGGCCAATTCACACAGGGTTGGATAAATGTCGACCAATTCGACGAGGGCATCCGTCCCCACCCCTCGCACTTTCTGATCTGGCGTCCACATAATCATAGGAACCCGCGTCCCGATTTCATAGTTCGTCGCCTTGCCCCAGATTCCCATTTCACCCAGGTGCCAGCCATGATCACTCCACACGATAATAATGGTGTTGTCGCGAATCCCCGCCTCTTCCACCGCAGCGATCATATGACCGATCTGAGCATCAACGTAGCTGACGCAAGCGTAATAGGCCTGGAGCAAAGTGCGGGAAAGCTCATCCCCCAGCGGACCAAATTTGGGAATGCCAGCCCGGGTCCGCAGTTCAAAAGAAGCATGGCGCCCCATTTCGGCACCCCCTTCCGGCCCATCAGTCTGAGTCGCCAACTTGATCTCTTTGGGATCGTAGAGATCCCAGTATTTCCTGGGCGATGTCCAGTTGAGGTGTGGCTTTTTGAAACCCAATGCAAGAAAGAACGGCTTTTTGTCCTCCTCCACCACACGCTTCATCGTTTCGATAGCAAGAGCGGTGTTATAGCCGTCACCATACCCCGTGTCAGGCACATCGGCGCCTTCATAGGCAGGACCGCTAGCGAGCCCACGCTTGGCCGCCTCACCATACTTGGCAGTCATCTCTTTGAACTGGTCCGTCTTCAGTTGCATGTTCTCCGGCAATAAGAACCCCTTCGGCTTCGGCACATCGAGCCACTTGTTCTGGGGAGTCAGACTCCAGGAGAGTGTGTCCTCGTCATTCTGGTGATAGATTTTACCCGTGAAAAATGTTTCGTAACCGTTGTCCTTGAAATACTGAGGCAAAGTGATCACGTCCGGATTCGGCTCCCGAAGCTTGATGTAGTTATGCGTAATCCCAGTCACATCCGGCCGGAACCCAGTCAGCAAACTCGCCCGCGACGGCGCGCAGATTGCCTCCTGACAATAGGCGCGATTAAACTGGAGCCCTTCTGCCGCCAGTCGATCCAAATTTGGCGACTTGGCGATAGGCGAGCCATAACAACCTAGTTCCGGACGTAGGTCATCGATCGCGATGAAGACAATGTTAGGGCGATCCTGACTTTCAGCGACGACGGGTAAGAACAATACAGGCAGAAACAGGCAAATCAGTTTTTCCAGGAGAGAACTCTTCATATCAAAAAAGTGAGACCGACGGACCAAGTCAATACGCCCGAATCAAGCCTTCACCACATTACTGCCAGAGGCTGGAAAAACTAACGAGATCAACCAGCCAATGCCGGATGATGCAGCGCCTTTCACCTATTGATTTCCGAACACTGGCGCTTTCCAGCCTTTTGGCAGCTTGCCTTGAGGCTTAACCCCGTAGGCATCTGCCGGAATGGAGTGATCTTCGATCTTCTGCAATGGCAGATTGTCAGGCAGGTGCTTGATGCGCAGATCCTTGTATTGGATTTCCATCGCCGGACCGACATGAACCTGCATCGCGAGAACCCCTTCCAGCGAGCGCCCGTTCTCGTCAAAATCGAGCAAGTCAGCCGTCGGGTGACCATCGATCCAATGCTGATGATGATTGCCTTTCACCAGCACGCGGTAGTCATGCCACTCACCTGGAGCAAAATCTTTCACTGGCATTTTACCAACCACCCAGGGCTGCCCCTCCGTATCGACGATCACTTTTTCGCCTGTGTGAGAAAGGATGCGGCGGCCTTTCTCTTCGTAGAGCATGCCGTTGTAGCCGGGATTGTTAGCGACCACATCACATTGATAACCGGTCACCACATCGAGTCCCAATTCGGGAGCCGACCTGCCTCGATACTGGAGACCACTGTTGCCGCCTTCGCTGACTTTGACTTTAATCTGCAGATCGAAATTGCGAATCGTAGAGCCTTTCCAGGTGATGAATCGATTCATCTTGAGCGAGCCGTCCGTCACGCCGGTGAGCACGCCGTCCTTCATCGACCAATATTTGTCGTCTCCCGACCAGGCATTGAGTCGACTGCCGGTGAGAAGCCGCTGGAAACCATCCTCGTCCGGTTTCACCGAAACGGCTGCTGACGCAACCGGGTGAGGCGGCGTCGAATCAGTGAACTTCTGAGCCGGCGGATCAAGCGGACCACCCAACTCTGCCACCCGGGCGGTAGTGCGTTCGCGCATCTCCTTGAGCATGGGGGCAAACTCAGGATCGTCTGCCAGGTTGACGAGTTCGTCAGGGTCGTTCTTGAGATCGTGGAGAAACTCGTGCTCGTAATCAAAGTAGTTCACGTACTTATAATCGCCGTTGCGGAGCCCTTCATACGCTGGAATGCGCTGTCGAACCGCGACGTGCTCATGAAAAGACTCAGTCCGCCAGTCATCTGGTTTCCCCTGACTCACCACCGGCATGAGGCTGTGCCCCTGGTAGCGCTCTGGAACCTCTGCCCCGGCCCAGTCGAGGAAGGTCGACGGCAGGTCGAGATTGAGAGCAATCGCATCAGTCACCTGCCCTTGCTGGCTTTCGGGGACACGGGGATCACAAATAATCAGAGGCACCCGAAGTGACTCTTCGTAGTGAGACCATTTTCCGGCAAAGCCGCGATTTCCCATGTGAAAGCCATTGTCGGCGGAATAAACGATAATCGTATTGTCAGCGAGTCCCGCTTCCTCGAGCACTTTCATGAAACGCCCAATCGCGTTGTCGATCCCACTGACCATGCGGTAATAGGCGCGCATGTTAGTAGTGTATTTCTCTTTGGTATTCCAACGCCAGAAGTAGCGCTCGCGGTTGATCGTCGTTTTGAGGAAGTCGGGCTGTGACTCAAAGATCTCCGGATCATCGAGCCGCGGCGAACCAACTTCGAGGTCGTCGTACATACCATCCACCGCACGCGGCCAGGCGAAGTGACCAATCCCGGGGCGGCGATCACTGTCCTCAGCGTGGCAGGCATTGAACCACATGTTGAGAGCGAAGGGTTTGCCCTTGGGCTGATTCTTCACAAACTCGATCCCCTTGTCGACGATCAGCTCCGTCTCGTGTCGCAAAGTGCCGTCCGGCATTTTCTTGTAGAAAGGATTGCGACCGATCGCTTCGAACTCATCGAAGTGATCCTCCTTCACCCAACCCTTTGGCATCTTGGCATGCCACTTGCCGAAGTAGCCGGTGCGGTAGCCGTTCGCCATCAGGATATCCGAATAGAGCGTCTTCGCTGCTTCCGGCGTAGCCTGCTCGGGATTGTCCGGCGTACTGAAGCTCCGACCATTCAGTCCCGTCAGGATTGTGGTACGGCTGATCCAGCAGATGGGGTGACTGACAAAGGAATTCTCAAATCGAGTCCCCCGCGCAGCAAGCCCGTCGATGTTCGGCGTTTGCACAACAGGATTGCCGTAACACCCAATCGAACTGGAGGTCTGATCGTCGGTGAAGAAAAAGACAATGTTAGGCGGTGTATCGGCAGCAAAAGCCGAAAAAGAAATGGCCGTAGCCAGAATAGTCGCAAGCAGGGATTTCATGATATGACAGATTCGGAGCGAAGTGTAGAAAGATGGATTGGAGAGAAGTCAATTGAGTGCCTTAGCTAACAGGATTCGACAGGAAAAGACAATGAGTAGCCTGTGTCCACTTCGGCAAGAGCGGGTCTGCGTATGCACGAGTTTCTATCGAGCGCTGGAATTCCTTCGATAATACGAAGGCGTCTCCCCGGTGCATCTTTTGAATACCACCGCCATACGCTCCGGATCATTGAACCCGCATAGCTCCGAAATCAAAGATACCGGGTGATTGGTTTCGGCTAACAGCCGCTTCGCTTGATTCACTCTCAGCTGACACAACATCTCCCACGGTGTCGATCGGTAGTGCTCACGAAACTTGCGCTCAAGCGTTCTTCTTGCCACTCGCAGGTCCTGACACATCCCCCCCACGGTGATCGGAGTCTCCAATCCCTCCGACAAATAGATCATCGCTCTTCGCAACAGTGGATCGTCTACCGCAAAGTGATTCGCTGAATGCCGCAAAACCACTCCGCTAGGCGGAATCAACCTCACTCGGTCAGACTCGACCTGGTCGGACTCCACCTGACCTCCGGCCATGAGCCGCTCCATCGCCTCCCCCGCCGCCGCCCCAATGGCATCCCATGGAATCGCAACGCTCGAAAGCATTGGATATGTCAGACCGCAGACCAACTCATCATTGTTCGCCCCGATCACCGAAACTTCTTCAGGCACATTCAGCCCCATCTGCTGGCAGGTTCCACACAGGAATCGCCCGAGGGGATCATGCACCGCAAACACGCCAACCGGCTTCGGAAGCGATGCAAGCCAGCTTTCCAGTTCTTCGCTCGGACGCACAAATGACTCCGAATAGCGTGTGTCTTCAAAACCAGTTTCGGTGTGAACGGAAAACTCCACCCCATCTTCCAGCGCCGCCTCAAAACCTTCGATCCGCTGATCAGAATAGGGCAACCCATTGCCCAAACAGGCAAAGCTTCGAAATCCGGACCGACTGAATGTGACCGCAGCCTCGCGACCAACCGCCCAGTCATCCACATCCACACTCACCACGCCGGGATACGAAAAATCGGTATCCACAATCACCGTGGGAATATCCAATCCCAGATTCAGAATCGCATCCGTCGTTTTTGGCAACCACTCTGTGATCAGCCCACCCGGTTGCAATTCTTTCAACAAATCAGCCAGCTCATCGATCGGACGATGAATGCTCAAGATGCGGTAGTCATGCTGCTTCCGAACGAAAGGAATCAGCGACGGAGTCAGCCGCCGCAAAAACACTTCTGACATAACGATCGCCACCTGATGCCCCATAAAAAACAGTTCACCTCACTATTTGGCGTAAATCAACAGAATAGATACGCAATATGCGGTTTCCAATGACGCCAAAATCGGTATTCTCACCTCAGACAACCGAAACCCTATTTTAAAAAACCCTACTAAATCCATGCAACACTTCGACTGCGACAAAATCCAATTCGAGGGTCCTTCCTCGAAAAACCCTCTCGCCTTCAAGCACTACAATGCTGACGAAATCATCGGCGGGAAAGCCATGAAGGACCACCTTCGCTTCGCCGGCGCCTACTGGCACGTGATGCGAAACGATCTCTCCGACCCCTTCGGTGCCGGAACGGCTGAAATGCCCTGGGATGACGGATCCACTTCAGTCGATAATGCGCTCAAGCGTGTCGATGTCTTTTTCGAGTTCCTCGACAAGATGGGCATCGAATACTACTGCTGGCACGACCGCGACATCGCCCCCGAACTCGGCGATCTGGCTGCCTCCAGCGCAGCTCTCGACGTAGTCGTGGCCAAGCTGAAGCAGAAGCAGTCCGAGACTGGCGTCAAGCTACTCTGGGGAACTGCCTGCCTCTTCTCTCACCCGCGCTACGCCCAGGGCGCAGCAACCTCACCGGACGCTAACGTTTATGCCTATGCCGGTGCTCAGGTGAAGAAAGCCCTCGAAGCCACCAAAGAACTGGATGGTCTCGGCTACACTTTCTGGGGTGGACGCGAAGGGTACTCCACTCTGCTCAACACGAACATGCAGCGTGAACTGGATCACCTCGGTGCCTTCCTTCACATGGCAGTGGACCACGCCAAGAAGATCGGCTTCAACGGTCCCTTCTACATCGAGCCTAAGCCTCGCGAACCGTCGACCCACCAGTACGACAGCGACGCGGCAGCCTGCCTCAACTTCCTTCGCCAGTATGACCTGATGGATCACTTCAAGCTCAACATCGAAACCAACCATGCGACCCTGGCTGGTCACACGATGGAGCACGAACTAACCGTGAGCGCCGATGCCGGCATGCTCGGAAGTATCGATGCCAACCGCGGCGATACGCTCGTCGGATGGGACACCGACCAGTTCCCCACAGACATCAACCTCGCCACTCAGGTCATGCTGGTGGTTCTCGAAATGGGCGGACTCACCACCGGTGGTCTTAACTTTGACGCCAAGCGTCGTCGTGAATCCCACGAGCCGATCGATCTCATCCACGCCCACCTCGGTGGCATGGATGCCTTCGCCCGTGGTCTCAAAATTGCCCACGCCATCCGCGAGGACGGCCGTCTCGCCAATTTTGTCAATGAGCGCTACAGCAGCTTCGACAGCGGCATCGGCGCCAAGGTCGAAGCGGGTCAGTGCAGCTTTGAGGACTTGGCGGCTTTTGCCTCAACCACTGGCGAGCCAAGACTCGCCAGTGGTCGTCAGGAGATGCTGGAGAACTTGATTAATGAGTTTATGTAACATTGCCACAACCGGCTTCGATCTCCCGTCTCTTCCTTCCTGCCGCTGGGGCTGGTTGGGGGAGGCGATTTTAGTATTTTTATCGAATGTAAGGACTACCGGAAAAGTGACCTAGTGGTCTGGCGAGACTAAATGGTCGGGAATAGTTTGTGGGGTTTGATTCTCACATCCGCAGTCGCCAACTGCCATCCATGGGCAAGTAGTGCCATTCGATTTTTGAGACAAGGCGCCGGGTTTTCTCAGCTGAGAACGCCTTGTAGATCGAAGCGGGACAGTGAGTATTGAGATTTTCCTGCACGAGCACGATTGAGCTGACCGCTGTCAGGCGGAGAAGCGCAAGGATGTTTGGAGCTGGGACTTTGTCACCGACCAGACAGCGAATGGAAGTCACTTTCGGATACTCGCTTTGATCGACGAACATACCCGGGAGTGTTTATCTACTCACGCGGGCTGGTCAATCTGGGCAGCGGATGTGATTACGATCATCGAGATGCCCATCGAGAGATATGACGCTCCGAAACATATTCGCAGTGACAACGGTTCGGAGTTTATCGCCTACGCGGTTCAGGAGTGAAAAAAAGCACAATATCAAGACTTCTCAAATCAAGCCTGGATCACCGTGGAAGAATGCCTACATTGAAATATGCTGCGTGACGAACTGCTGAGTCGTGAGATATTTGGAACGCTTCGCGAGGCCCGATCATTCTGGACTCCTAGCGATGCGATTACAACCTAGAGAGGCTACCCAGCTCGCTAGGGTATCCAACACCCTCAGAGTTTAGGGCCAGCTGCGAAATTTCACATTGGCCTACGTCCTCTGCCCCATTCACAGAAAAGGCTTCCTCGGAGATGGCCTTCTGCGATCAACGATAAAATGGCGCCGTGAACCATTTCCGGCATGCTAGGGATATATTTGGGGGTGAGAAGTCCGAGACCTTCGTTGGCGAAAGGCATCGCGGCGAGAGTTAGCCTCGGTAACCCATGTACCAACAACATTAGGAACAGTGTGCGAGTTAAGCGTTAGCTGTACAGCTTGAATCGACATAGCAGAGCCGTACTCGCCAAACCCCATTTTTCAGTGAGGATTGTGGTCCGTTCAAGTTGAGTGGAGCGAAAATCGATCTAGAAAGTTTGGACTGACTCAGGAAGAGTTTCAAAATCTAAATTACCGGCGATGTTTAACTGTCTGGGATCTGTACCTTTGACATTTTGAAAATTTATGTTCTTTCCATGAATGGTAATCGTTCCTGATCCAATTTTTGTACACTCTCCGGTTAGAACTGAGCTTACGAAAGTGTCGTATCGATAGCCCACGGCATCGCCTATCCCTTTGCGCTTATAGTCATAATAGACGGAAAAGAAGAGTTTAAGGCGGCTGTGTCCGAAATAGAGAAGGTTCGATGTTAAATAGAACATTTTCTTTCCGTCCGGGGTGAAGAATGGAGCTAGTTGTTCTGATCCGTCTTCGTTGGTCCGATAAATGACGTTATAGTAGATCAAATTGCGAACGCGCTGATTAAAAACATTAGGATAGTCAATTCCCGCATACTGAAGAAGGGGTCTGATCTTTCTTGTCTGAATTTGAAAACTACGAGAAAAGGGCAGAAATGCGATATAGACGAGGACATATGCCGTGAGAATATACACGACGCCTTGGGAGATTGGTTTTCTTAGCGTAAGTGATGTAAGATTTCCGGAGACTTGATCTGTTAAATTCCGAGGAGTTGGGAAGCGAAGGAACGCCCCTATCCATAACGTATGATCTCTGCGTAAAAAGAGCGCCGTCCACATGATGAGTTCAACAATCGGGAGGTCTTTAAGATACATGCCTAGGGCGATCAGAAAGAACAAGAGCCCTTGAAAGATAACGAATATTCGTCCGCCCCTAAAAAAGACCAGGGGGATCATCAATAATTCCCAACCAAGTTGTAGGTAAGTGGCCGTTTGAGAATAAATGGCGAAAAGCTGTGGGAAAGTGTCTCGGAAACCTGACATCAGTTCGTAGCCGACCCGAAAGAACATAGGGTCCGTCGAGATGAGTCCAACAATACTGCCGTCTTTCCAATGTTCGGCGTAGAGGTGGAGGATTGCCGCTCCGAGACAACCTAATCCGTAGGAAAGGAACCAAAAGAAATAGAGTGTAGTGATCCACCTGCGCCCTCCGTTTCCGATACCTGAATACAAGTATTTGATGAATCGTCCCAATAAGGATTTGGGATATCTTTTCGAGATTAAGGCATCGAGTGAAAAACGAGACCCCGCGTTGAGTAGCAGAAAATAGGTTAGACAGAGAAAGGAAACCTGTGTCGGCAGCATGATGCTTGAAAAGAGAAAATGATCGAAGCCGCAGATTGAGACTACCAACAAAAACCCTATGACAGGTGTGCATACCCCAAGGGTATACAAAGCGGTGAGGGCTAGCATTAATCCACAGATCGCGGTGGCGCTCGCCGAAGCCTGTAGATCGATGCCGAGGAGGGAAAAATTCGTTTCAGCGGAAGGCCAGATCGAAAGCTCGCTTAGCACTGTTAACGAGTAAAACTGATGGCCCCACAGGATTAATTTGGTACACCCGAAGATTATCCTGAGAATGTTTAACTTTTTTCTCTCCCAATCCGCATCAGAGGCTTGAGGGAATCTAGAAGATAGTTTTTCAATGCAATTGATCATCTGAAAATTATCGACAGCCCCTGTCTGAAGCACGCCCAATGATTCGAGTCAATATTCTGCCTTTTCGGGTGAGGGTGTCCACTCCTTTTTGGTTTAAATGGCGGTTGCGATTGCGATTGCGCACATGCAATGGTTCACCAGCCAATCCAATTGCAAGAAGGCGCCGGCAGAGATTTGATAGACTTCATGGCGCGGGTGAGCGGTTGTCGATCGGTAGTGTCAATCGCCATCGCCAATGAGAAATATCCGTCCAGAAGATGGAGCTGAGCGGGATCTATTCGACATAGCGTGAGGAAATGCGAATCGAGGTTGGCGGCTTCAAAATAGGGAATGGTATTGGTAGACGCATCGCAGTTTAATTCATAGGCGCTTCCTCCTGTCGCGATTTCGAAACCGCTACCACATTTGCAGAAGAGATTTCCTCGAAGATGACCATTTCCGATAGATAAGGAGATGGTTCTGTGAATCATCTCAGGGTTGCTGGGGATTCATTCACTCTTCCATCACGGTGCTACAGAAATTGAGTTTAACGTTCAAGTGAGGGCTGGATATGTCCCCAAGAGGCGTATAGGTTAACGGCGATTCGTCCCAATGGAGATACCGCCGAAGCAGACATTGTCACCAATCACTCACCGCTTTTCAAAAGAGGTTTGGATTCTCATCCTTCTTCCATTTGTCCTGTTGTTGGTAAATCCGAGCCTGTTTGTTTCGAATCCCTTTCATTCGAAGGTCGATTCGTGGATATACTACGGCTATTTTCAAAATTTGCCGCAGCACTTGAAATTGTTTACCAGTTTCCACGGGTACTTTGGTGATCGGCTCGCTTTTATCATTCCTGGTTATCTGATCAATAGGATTTTTCAGCCCGGGCCGGCGGATTTCATTCTGCATCTTGGATTCTATTATGTGTCGATCTGGGCGCTCTATTCGCTCATGAAAATGGAATTTGGGAAACGAGTGGCATTCGTTACATCAATCCTGTTCGGAACCTATCACTACAATTTGTGGATGTTTAGTTGGAATCACGTCGATGGTCCAGTAAACGCCTACTTTTTGCTAACAATGCTGCTATTCGCGAAAACGGCACGTGGTCCGCGCCGCTTAATTTCGGCTGCTTTTTCGGGCGTCGCATTTTCCTGCATGATTTTCGCCTCGTTTCAGGCGGTAAAGCTCGCACCTGGGATGGCGATCTTTTTTGCGTTGTTGTTGTTCTTCGCTTGGAAGGATCAGGCCCAAACGCTGAGGGAGGTAGGTATGATCATTCTCAGCTGTATTTTGGGAACAATCGGAATGAGTATTTTGTTTTCTGCGATTAACTATGAGTTGACCGGTGATTTTCACGTTCTCCGCCAGACCTTCGAGTTCGCAAAGTGGCTCTACGAAGTCTACCAAGTCACCTCTGAAATTACTTCGGAAGAAGTGTTGCGAGCCTATTGGCTGATTTTACCTGGCATCATCATATCGTTGACGCTTGTCGTCGTCATACGCCAAGTCGTGCGAAGGCGCTTTGAGACGAATCGAATGGTGATACTCTATAGTGGCTGTTTTCTAGCGATGCTGCTTACCTTTTTTTTGACGACTATCAAGAGCGCACAATTTGGAATTTTCGTGATGGCTCCCTGCCAATTTTCCTACATCAACGGGGGGATGTTTTTGGCACTTGGTGGGCTTATTTCAATTCCTGTTGGGAAGTGGCGGTTGAGAACCGCAGTGGTGTTGACTGTTATCGTTCTCATCGTGTTCATTGTTCCGACGGCAATGATAAAACCACGGGACAATAGCTTGCCGACGGGCCCAAAGATTGTTGCTCGCGCGATGGCTGCAATCAAAGAAGTCGATCCAGAAGGTCGGGTACATTTCATTCTCAATGCTCCAGAGAAAGATCTGGCAAATAAGTGCGGTAATCTGAATTTTACAATATCAGGATCTCAGGATGACTTGACCGAATTGTATCACAATATTGCATCAACCTACCTGTGGGAGCAGGCGGCAAGGCTCTTGAGTAATCAAGTTACCGTGATCACCAACGAATGGGCGCTTAGGAGTTTGCGCCGAACGGACAAAATCCTGGTATTGTCCTCCGCCGAAGGCGATGTAACCTTGGCTCAACAAGCGTTGGCGAAGTATGGCATTGGTACGACAGTGGTGTCGCAACGGCGAATTCAGGAAAAAGAAATCGGATTCACTATGGTCTTCCTCACGATTAATTGAGATAGACTGCTGTTTGCTGGGCGACTGCAAGAACCTAGCTCCTGACCTGCCATTCGATGGTTTTTTTGAATCCTTCGACAAAGGTTGTCCGCGCTGACCAGCCAATCGCAGTTTGAATTTTTTTCGGATCCGAACACCAAATGGCGCTGTCCCATTTTCGGTTTGGCATAGTCCCCCAGGTGGGCTCGTCCTGGATCGCAAACTCTTGTTGGCAAAGCGAAACAATTTTCCCCAAGGAAAGTTGATTGCCCGAACCAACATTGTAGATCTGATTGTCTCTTCCCAAATATGAGCCGGAACTGAATTGTTCAGCCAGCTGTAAATAAGCGTCTACGACATCGTCTACGAAGACAAAATCCCGTGAAATATCAGGGTCGACGAGCGGTGGAAATATTTTCTGAAGACCCGCTTCAATTAAGGAGGGAATGAGCCGCCGAGGATCCTCCCAGGGGCCATAAACTGAGTAGAGCCGCAAGGTCGCAATGGGAAGAGTATCTCGCTTGGCAGACATCTCACAGTAATGCGTTGCGGCCGCTTTTGCGATGGCATACTCGCTATTGGGTTCAATAATTTCATTTTCGGATGGCGCGTGATCTTTGAAGCCGTACTCTGAAGACGAACCGGTATTGACAAAACACTCAAATCCTTGCGCAATTGCGGCATCGAGCAGTGAGATTGTTCCGTTGAGGTTGGTTGAAATGATTCCCGCTGTGTCGTTTTGCCAGGGGTAGGCACCTTCAGTTGCGAGATGAAAGATCCAGTCGGGTGCAACGTGCCTAAGAAGTTTTGATATCGAATCTGTATTCGTCAGAATCTGGATATGGGTTCTTACTTCCTTTTCGATTTCCTGAATTCTCCAGGACTGGTAACCATCGCGAAGTAGCAGATGAACCCTGTGCCCCTCCTTGAGGCAGCGTCGGGCGAGATTCGAGCCAACGAAGCCCGTTCCTCCGGTGATAAGAACGGTTTTCATTCAGGCTTGTCGGGAATCCTCGTTGCCTCGGCAAGGAAAACATAGACTCCGCAGCAAATGTGTCGAACTCCAGGAATACTTTCGACCAAGGGTTCGAGTTTCTTCAAGATCTTGGCAAACCAATCGGGACAGAAGCACGGGACGAGGTTAGCCCAGCGTCGAACTGTCACTCTCCCGCCGGCACGTTCGACCCATTTATCCAATTGAGGGGGCCAGTATGACTTTTCGTTATGCTCTCGATGGTAGGGAGACAGTTTCTCTATCATTTTCAAAACGGGGGAATATCCGTTAGGTTCGACAGCGATGAAACACTTTGCGACACGGAGAGCTTCCCCTATAGCGCGCTCCGGCTCTTCCATGTGGTGCAGAACGCCCCGAAGGTAGGCAATGTCGAATTCCTGATCATCAAATGGCAACTCGTAGGCGGAGCATACACTGAAGGAAATGTTCCTTTCGCCAGCACGGCGTTCGGCGAGATCGACGGCTGAAGAAGCGGGATCCACCGCGACGATTTCACTGGGGTTCATTCGATCATAAAGTTCGCGAGTGTAAGTTCCGTCGCCGCAGCCGAGATCAAGAACACGTAGGCCCTCGAATGAAGTTAATGCGAAACTGGCGTCACTGAACCGTTGATTAGCGAGTCTGCTACTCAGCCGATCTTTGGTGTATAGATATCCTCCGCGGTCTTTTGCGTCTTCATCGAAGGCTCCGAATTCTTTTTGGTCTTTGTCACTCATTTAAAAACAGGTCATCATTTCCCTTCATGGGATCTTTTGTTCCGATCAGCATAAGATTCCCGAGGCGAACCCATACTCTCAGTTGTTTAGCGGATTGCAAAAGGCTCACCAAGAAATCCTTCAGGCGACCTGGTAAGGGAATCAATCGGATGAGGTAGGAGATGGAATAGTAGTTGGCAACCGGAGTCACCTGGAGTGGCCGAAATCCAGCGCGGGTAAATATTTTCCCCATGGTGTCCGGATTGAACAGATGGATGTGTTCAATGTCAAAAATGGGGCTTCGGTTTTTGAGTATCTTGGCTGAGACCGAATCTACGTTGTGATTTAGACCCAAAATATGTCCTCCTGGTTTAAGGGCACGGTAGCAAATCTCCAAAAATTCTAGTGGGTTTTCGATATGATCTAGAACTTGGAAAAAACAGATGACGTCGAAACTGTTGTCCTCAAAAAGGCCGGCGCGAAACATTTCCTGGACGATGCTTTCTTGGGTTTTTGGCGGCGCTTGGCTCGCGGCATCGCAGCTCGGCTCAACTCCGATTACTTTTTCGAATCCCAGCTTTTTTGCTTCGGTCAGTAGAAATCCATTTCCACATCCTATTTCGAGATAAGCTCCTTTCTTCGCGCCATGGCTTAAGAGTTTTTTGAGGTAATGAACGTAAGTTTTTGTGATGTTTTCGACCTCATCTCCATAGGTAAATAGACTCTCTTCATAGAGTTGGTCGAGCCGACTGAACTCAATGACAGGGTTTGACCTTATCAATCCGCATTCGTCGCAGCGAACAATGCGGTAGTGAACCTGATCCGGCAGTCGCCGTGCCGAAAAAATTTCCGCGGAGAACGAATCGGGTGAGAAAGTTCCCGGGTAAATTTCCACATCATCGGCATCTTTGCAGAGAGGGCATTGAGTAGGAACAAGATTGAGATCACTCATGTCCGGTGCCTTTTTTCTCTGCCGTTGGAATCGTCTGGGCAGTTCTTCGAACCTCTTGGATCGTTGATGATGGATTCGACAATATAGGAGGAACGATGTTTCACTTCATCGTAGATGTGAGCTAAATAGGCCCCGATGATGCTTAAACACAGGAGCTGAACTCCCCCCATAAACAAAATAAGGATGACCAGAGTGGAGAACCCCGGAGGCACGAGGTCGGGTGCAAAAACCCGTAGTATGATTTGCGCCACGATGCCGAGGGCGGCAAATCCTGTGATGAGGATGGCCAGCCAGGTGATTGCATCGAGTGGTTTGAAGGAAAATGAAACGACCGCTTTCCGTGCCCATCCCAGATTCTTAAGAAGGCTGTTTGTTGTGGTTCCGAACATGCGTTCAGGCCGCTCGTAGGGCACTCCGGTCTGTCGGAATCCGATCCATGCACGAAGTCCCCGAATGAAACGGTTGGTTTCGGGAAGGCGATTCAGATTGTCGACCACCTTGCGATCCATTAGAGAGAAGTCGCCAGCGTCCAGTGGAACCCGAATGTAGGACAAACGTTTAAAGATTTGATAGAATGCTTTGTAGCAGATCTGCATCCACCAACTGGTATCGCGCCGGACTCGCTGGCCGTATACGACGTCGAATCCCTCCAGCCATTTGTGATAGAATCCTTCAATCAATTCAGGTGGATCTTGCAAATCTCCGTCAAGTAGTACCACTCCGTCACCATCTGCGACTGCCATCCCGCTTGTGAACGCGTTTTGAGATCCGAAATTTCGGCTGTGCCGAATCACAACCACCCTGGAGTCACTTTCTGCGATTTGTTCGAGGACTTCCTGGGAATTGTCAGGGCTGCAGTCGTTGACAAAAATAATCTGGTGATCAATATCGAGCTTTTTGAAGACATCCTTGAGTCGCTGATACATGATGGGGATGGCTTGACCATCCATGTAGCAGGCGATAATGGCGCTGACCTTACGTTTCTCGATCATGATTAATGCTCTAGGATCCGGAGGGCGTTCTTGACCAGGTCACTTGATGAATAGCCGTTGAGTTGGCGCATAAAGTCACGACTCCCAATTTGGTGATTGCTGTCCATGCTTGCGCCAAAGCGTTTGATCCCAACCGCTGTTCCGCTTTCAGCGATTGTCTCACAGATAAAGGAACCAAGTCCGCCTGTGACTTTGTGATCTTCAACCGTGATTATGCTACGATAGCCTTGGATCACTTTGAGAATGGAGTCATGAGCGCTGTCCAATGTAGAGACAGCCAGGAGCCCAGCTGAATGGCCGTGACCTCTAAGAGAAAGGATCGCATCTTCGGCCAATTTGACAGCACTGCCGATAGCGATAACTAACAAATCATCTCCTTCATAAAGATGGTGGCAATCATCTAGTCTGAAGTTTCCGTCAAACTCGGAAGTTGCTAAATGGATATCATCCTTAGAAAGGCGATAGTAAATGGAGGATGAGGAGTTCCAAGTCGCTCTCAAGGCGTTTGTTGCCTGCGCATTGTCACATGGTGCAACCACGTGAAATTTTTCCAATGTTCGGATCAAGGCGATGTCTTCAAGAGCATAGTGACTGAATCCATTAATCCCATAGTCGAATCCGGAGCCAATCCCAATGACCCTGATAGGCAAATCCTGTTTAGACGGACCGTTTTTGAGGAATTCGTAGGGACGCATCACTCCGAAAGGCGTAATGGAATAGACAAAAGGAAGGTAGCCAGCCTCAGCCAAGCCAGTCGCCATGCCGACCATGTTTTCCTCACAAATTCCTACGTTAAAAAATCGGTCAGGAAAGCGTTCTTGGAATCTCTCCACGACAGTGAATCCCAAATCAGATGTCATGAAGACAATCCGTGGGTCTTTCTCAGCCAATTCCGTGAGGGTTTGAATGAATGTAGATCTCATACGATTTGAGAGTCTGGCTCAGCGACTGACTTCCTGGATGGCGGTTTCATATTGGCTGCTATTCATCGGGCGATAGTGCCACTCCACTTGGTTTTCCATATAGGAGACACCTTTGCCGAAGGTTGTTTTGGCGATGAGAATGGTTGGCGGAGCCTCGGCGCTCTCGCTTTTATGCTCGGTCATCAGTCGCAAAATTTCTTCTGCGTCGTGACCATCCACTTCGTATACGGTCCATCCAAAGGCTCTCCACTTTTCAGCGAAAGGATGCATACTCAAAATCTCTTCAGTATTGCCGAGAGCCTGCTGCCCATTAAGATCGACGATAGCTAAAAGATTTCCAAGGTTTCGGTGGGAGGCAAACAATGCAGTCTCCCATATAGAGCCTTCATTGCACTCTCCATCGCTGAGGAGTGCTACAACTCGTCGTGCAGAGCCGTCAAGTCGAGCAGCGAGAGCAGCCCCCGCCGCGAAGGTAAAGCCCATACCAAGAGATCCGGTCGAAAAATCAATTCCAGGCACCGAGCGATCTGGATGTACCCCGAGCGACGTTCCGTCTACGAGATACTCAGCGAGTTCTTCGTCGCCGAGAGCGCCTATGAGATTGAGCCCGGCGTAGTAGGCCAAGGCGGCATGTCCCTTGGAGAGAACAATTCGATTTCGATCTGGCTTTTCGAGGGTGTCGAGCGAGAAATAAGCTTCAATCATGGAAGCAACAATTTCAGCGACGGATAAGGAGCAACCAATATGACCGGTTCCAGTCGCATAGCTTCTCTCAAGGATGACTTTCCGAATCCGATTTGGGTCTATCATGATGGCAGGTGATGCGCTCCAATGGGGGCGACTGGTATTGAATGCACACGATCGAGGTCTGTGTACATCTCGCATTTTGGCGCGTTTAATGAAGAGGTAAACACCTCGATCGAAATATTAAGTTGCTGGTGCTGGGCCGATGTCTATGTGAATGGAGGTTCAGTCTGATACGGAGGAGAAAAGCTACACTTTTCGGATTGAATGGCAAGTGCCACCAGTTCGACTTGGCTCACGAGTTGGAGATTTTTCTACTTTAACTTGAGCTCGAATCGACTCATTGGGGAAAATGGGGCATTTCAGCTGTTTTCTTCTACGAGGGGATCAATTTGTAGAGCCCGAAGCGCGCGCAACTTGGAACATGAAATGGAGAACAACCAACTAGGACCTCTTCAGAAAATTTGAGTTCAAATCCCTCCACATGGGATAGCAGACTAACCAACTCTCGCCCAGTGCGCATGTAATCACCTTGTTCGAGCCTAATAAACTGCCTCACAAACCAAGGGTCGTCCTCTCGAGGCAACAACGGATCGACGACGACAAGTATTCCGTCCGATTTCGTGAACCCTCTAGCAGCCTGGAGCAAACGAGTACAATGAAGGTCGTCGACGTGATGACATATGCCCGCAAATAATACATATCCGTGTTCTCCACTGAGGGTGGATGGGGCTTCCAGGTCCTCGCAAATAAAAGTGAAATTGGTTTGGCTGGCGAACTCGCGATTCGCGTAGTCAATAACAACTGGATCGATGTCAATTCCGGTAAATTCTATTCCTTCATACTTTAAGAACGCACTTGAGATATTCCCAAGTGAGCAACCAACCTCAAGAGTACTACTGTGCCCATCATATTCACGTGTGCACAGTTCGCGCTTGTCGACAGTGCCTCCTATCCAAAATTGAAAAAATTTCCAGAGGCTGGGGAAGCGATTCTGAGATAGGAAAGCCATTGAGATAGGGTGGAGTGAGCTTTGGTGATTCTTTCGCGATGTGAAATATGCGATGCCAGAAAATACTGTCCGATTTTGACCGATCGAATTCGGGGGAAAGAACCTTTTAGAATACTTGAGTCATTAAGCCAGTTCTTGTTTCAGAGCCTTAATCGAGAACCCTTCGCGAAAAGAGCATATCATTCCCAGTATGATCAGTGGTAAACATCCCACCATATGGGTAACAATGGCTACGGCTTTTGCTTCAGCGGCCTGTGTTTCAGGAATGGCGATCATCAGACTAATCATTACAGAGAGATGAAATTGACCGATCATTCCGGGGGTGAGAGGGAATGCGATGAATAGTGCCGTAGCGCAGAGAATAAATAGGGGGACATACCAAGCGAAGGTGATTCCGAATGCAGCTATAACGCAAGCTACACTGGCGACCTGCCCCGCCCACAAAAAGAGGGATAACAAAAGACATTTAGCTTGAGCGCTAGTTGTTTCAAAAATACTCATGCCCTTGGAAAAATTGGTGAAGAAGCTCTCAAGTCTACTTGTCAGTTTTTCCGAAAAGACGTTAAAAACCCGTCGCGATAGTGAAAGAACAACATCCGAACGAAAGTAGACGAAAGCTAGTACGGATACAGCGATAAGAAACGCGGCTGATAGCCCTATGAATGCCGGTTTTAGGATTTTACCGGAAAAAACAATTGTATCTTCGTTTCCAATTGTGTGCGGGCCTATTACAACGTCTTGGTCTATCGGAAACACAAATAGAGTGACCAAAACCATCAGGATGATTATTAACAGATCGTAAACTCGGTCCAGTGTGGTGAGGGCAATGGACCTCGATAATGGTATTTCTTCCAATTGCGATAATACAAACGCTCGAATCAATTCACCCACTCTCGCTGGGATCAAAAAATTGACCATCGCAGAAATTTGAGTGGCACTAAACAGACTGCGAAAACGTGACTGATCCGAGGATCTTACAATGTAGGACCATCGTTGGGTTCGGATGACTTGATTCGCAACAGTGCACAGAATAGCAAGACCCAGCCAACGCTGATCTATGCCTCGAATGGATGTTGCTACTTCCGCCCAATCGGTTTTTCGGAATAAAATCCATAGCAGTACGATGCCAATGACGACACCAAGCGCCAGTCTGAGGAACGTTTTGCGAGGCATTTTGAGAGGATATATTTGTCAGCGCCTTTTATACACAGCCCACCATTTGGTGCTGATCTTATCATAGTCGAGATAATAGCCCCAGTCCACCTTGCCTCCAACCATACACTGGTCTTCTGTTTCTCTCAGGTGGTCGAACAAATGCGTGCGCAATTTCCCCTGTGTCTCAGCCACTCCGATAGATCCTCCCAAAGCACTAGTCAATGATCGCGATCCCGAAACCAGTTTTACCGTAGCCGTTACCATTATAGAGCATGTATTGGCAGCCCCCTAAATCAAACACGCAGGGATATTCAACGGAATCAGAATCCCACCCGTCAGCAGAAGCCTCAATGCCCACTTCGGCATCTTTTCGTTCCCAATGGTTGAGATCAACCGACTCAGCATACCCAATCTGATAGTTATCCCCTCGCCAAGAATACCACATCCGATAAAGCCCGGAATTTTCCATCAAGCAGGGACGCGCCATCATTGTTCCGCCTTTGTCGCTTGGAGGGAAAATCATTTCCTCATTGCGCTCCCAGTGAATCCCGTCACTGGATACACACTGCTTGATAACGTGCTCCATCTCATTGAGCGAATCCCCCCATGACAGATTGGAACCGTAAAACATTCTCCAACTCCGCTCTCCCTCCTTCATTACCCACGGATAGGACAATGAATAGGGATCCTCTGCACTGCGATCCAGGATGGGCGCAGAGGAATATTTCTCAAACGTCTCCTCTCGTTCACGCCGTATTGCCAAACCGATCGTGTTGCGCCAAGGCACCGTCACCCCAAGATTCCAACCCACATAGTACAAATAGCAGTCGTTCCCATTATACACCATGGAACCTATTGAAACCCCGCTGTCGTCAAACAGACCCGCTCCCCCAGGCTGCAATACAGGCTCTTCTCCGACATGAATCAATTCGAAGGAATCGCCAATTAACTTCAATTCCAAGCAAAAAATACTCGAACGATTCTCAGAATCTCGAGACGAATAGTATACCCTAACACGATTCTCTCCCACCACTTCGACCGTCGGCGTAGAGGCATGGCTCTTCCAGTTCGAATTGCTCTCATCCGGACAATAAACGATCCCCAATTTTCGCCATGTCATAGCACCTAAATTTTGGGGAGACGGGAGGCTGGTATCTTAGCCAGTTTAGCGGAGGGAGCCGTGTAAAGTTGATCATCCTCTGTATCCGCCATGATGAGCGACCCTGCCCCAAGAACATTTCCTTTCCCAATTCTTATGTGATCTCGCAAGGTCGTATTCACTCCAATAAAGCTGTATTCCCCTACAGTGACTCCTCCGGAAACGACGACATGTGACGCAATAAAAACATGGTCTTCCACCACCGAGTGATGACCGATGTGATTTCCTGACCATAGAGTTACGTTGTTCCCTATACGCACAAAAGGCTGAATCGTGTTGTCCTCAAGAATGAAGCAATTTTCTCCAATTGGCTCCTTGGTCAATACCGTCGCCTTGTCGCTCACGTAACTGGCTAATGCGTATCCCTTTTCTTTCCCCTCTCCAACTTTTCGAGCCCTCAGTTGGTTGATTTCAGTGTAAGCCAAAGCAACAAACAACGAATACTCCGATGGAGGAAATCGATCCTGCACCTCCTCAAAATCCACCACAGGTAATCCACAGAATTCATCTGCTTTCCGGTATTCCCGATCCACCGCGAAAGCCGCGATCTCATAGTTGCCTTCCTCAGTGAAATAGAAATGGGCCAGTTCCCCAATGTCTCCCAACCCAAATATAACCAGCTTACGACTCATGTCCGTTAAGATAGCCCAAAGTCAAAATTTCCGCACGATAATAGTGAACTCGTAGAGTCCGTAGTCGTGAAGAAGAGCTACCTGCGGAGAAAATTCACATTTGCACAGATCAAAATAGAAACCAGGATCAGCGTAATACAGATCGCCCCTCATGTATTCCTTGTCTGAGTACGAAGTGAGACAATTGAACGCGAAACCCTTTTGACTGCGTTCATTCAAAGCTTCAAGGGTTTCCCTTACATAAACCTCCCAGGCCTCGATCTCAGTTTCCAGTCTTACGTTAAAGATTCCGCTCGCAACAGCAACATCGGCTTGCCGGGGGCTTACCGCCCCTTCAACGAAAAATTCGCCATGGAGAGCCTTTGCCTTCTCCACCATCTTAGGCGCGATGTCGATCCCCAAATAGTCAGATGGAAGCTCTTTGGCCTTCAACCAGGCACACAACTCCCCGTATCCACAACCGTAGTCATCAATCGTATAGGCCCCATCAATATGGTCAGTTACTTTGAGGAGTTGTTCAAACCTCAACTCCTGACTCTCACGCCCGTTCCAGTCCACTCCGGCAGGGGTCGCACCGAACTCCTCCACCTTTTTCTCGTAGTAGTCGGAGACTGATGTAAGAATTGACTCGTTCATCCTTGATTCCTTAAATGCTTGGTTTCCCTCCATGCTTCGACGGACTCGCTCACTGCACAATCGTAACCTAAGAGCTGGGCCAACTCTGGATCACTGCGGTGCTTTCCAGCCAATGCCGCAGGAAGGTCAATCTGCTGTTTCAAAATGGGGACCGTGAATACGTTGTTGATCGCTCGACGAGGTCCTTTCGAACAATTTCTACCTGCCCGATGAAACAGCATCGCATCAAATACGATCACGGAACCAGCCGGGGCATTCACCGTTTGCTCGTGGTTCGTCAGGTATTCTTTCGAGGGGCAAATTTCCTCTCGATGAGAATGAGGCAGCACCAAAGTCCCTCCCGTTTCCTCTGAAAAATCATCGATGCAAAAAATAGAGCCCAAAGCCAATGGCTTTGAGGACGTCCAATTCTGATAGGGTAAATCCCGGTGCCAACTCGATTGATGATGAACTTCGTCCGGTTGATTGATGATTCCATTCTGAAGGTGCAGCACCACATAATTGCCGATTACAGACCGCACCAGTTCGAGCAGACGCTCCTGAGTTGCCAGCTTCAAAAACCACTCATCGTAAAGCAGGGGCATCCGCGCGAGATTTGCCTCGCCGATCTCCTCCAGGTATTCGGGCCCCTTCGACTGCTCCTGAGTCGAATAGACTCGATCCAAACGCACACGGGCCTCAGCCAGCTCTTCAGCATTAAGGACATTTCTAAGGAAGGTATACCCCTGAATACGTAATTCCTCAGCCGCCAATCCCAGCGCACTCAGTGATTCGGTCTGCTCGAGGATGCCGTAAGACTTCATATCATAAAATCGGTTCTGCGTTCTTCACCCGCTCCAGAGCAACTGAATTATTATCACTCGAAAAATTGAGTCTTTCGTAGACAAGGTAGAGAGGCCGCATCCTGACCTGATCATAAATATTCGAAATGTAGACTCCAAGAATACCCACCGCAATAAGGATCAACCCCGTAGATCCGAGCAACAACACCATCAGCGAAGCCCATCCTTCCTGAAATCCGGAAACAAAAAACATCACAACCAAATACAACACACCAACGATGGACGCGAAGAAATAGCCAACTCCTAATCCAATCGCAATTTTCAAGAGCCTCGTCGAATGAGAGGTAATTCCGCTCACGGCATGAGAAAGCAACTTCCTATAGGTGTACGAACTAGATCCCTCGTAGCGATTGGAATGGGATACCTCAACCTCAGCAGTCGTCATCCCCAATTCCTGGAGAATCATCAAATAGTGGCGATGTCGATCAGCGTATTGGAGAAACGCATTAACTGCTTTTCGACTGATAAGCGAAAAGCTTCCATAGGAGGAAGCTCCCTTTTGACGATCCGATAGAAAATTAAAAACCGCAAAAAAGGCGCCGGAAAAAAAGTTCCGATGAAAGGCGTGATTCCGCTCTTCCTTAGCACCCATGACAATGTCAAAACCTTCCAAAGCCTTAGCATAGAGTTTCTCAATATCCTCTGGACTGTCTTGCAAATCACAATCCATCACGACCATATGCTCTCCGGTTGAGGCTTCCAATCCTGCAGTAATGGCAAAGTGCTGGCCAAAGTTTCTAGAAAGCCTAACACCTTTCACTCTCGGATCCTTGTTGCATTCTTCGCGAATGACCGACCATGAGTCATCAGGGCTACCATCTTCCACAAGCACAATTTCAAAGTCATCCGTAATCTTCGCAACGCTCTCTACAATTCGGTGTACTAACTCAGAAACAATTTTCTCCGCGCCATAGACAGGAGAAACTATGCTCAGTTTAAGATCTGACGTTTCGTCTTTCATGCCTTGGATGTCGTGTCGAAGCTCAGCATATAGTCGCGAGCATCCGGACCCACATTCATCAAAAGGTCAACTATACTGACCTTGCCGTCAAAGTCTCCATGGAGTTGAAAGTAGTCGGGGTAATCAGCATAATCCATCCAGTTCACTGTTATCCCCTGTTCTTGAAACTGCTTCTCTTCGAGATAATCCTTCGCGGCTGGTCCTGAGAGGTAACAATTTGCCTCCGCCTGAACACAAATCGAAAGCAAGCGCTCCGTTTTTGCCCCCTCAAGCGCATAGTCTGACGAATTGCTCAAAACTGTATTGATCCCGATCTCCCTGCAGATCGCTTCAAGAAACAGGCGGTTGATCGCTGACAGGCAGGTCTCTTGGGCTGCATTTTCATAGAGAGCCTTCAACCAATTCTCATACCGGCTGAAATAGGGAGCCTTCGAATACGCGTGTATAATGCTCTTCCAGTGTTTTTCCGCCCAGCTGGCATCCTCCACTCGGACTTCGCTGATTTTTTGAAGGTATTGCCCCTTGCTGGCAACTGGAATCGTCAACCATTTGGCCCCCTGGGGCGTCTTGATCAGATTACGGTTTCGCCAATCACGCCGTGTGAATTGAACCTCATCCAGCAAAACAAATTCATCCACCCGGTTGATAAGATCAAAATAGCCACGCCACGGAATATAGTTGGACTGAACAATAGCGACTCTCTTCAAAACACCTCCAACCTATGCTCTGATTTAGCGAGCGCAAACCTGATACTTCGTCGTATTTCACTTAAACTCACAAATCGCATCAATCACGCGCCACTGCTCCGATTCGCTCAGGTTGTAGAAGAACGGGAGGCGAACCAATTGATCGCTGAGCGCCTCCGTCACCGGACAGTCACCTTTGCGCGATCCCCATTGCTGTCCAAACTTCGATTTATTGAGAGGCAAGTAATGGAAAACACTGGCAATTTTCCGCTTTCTCAGAAACTCGATCAACTCTTGCCGCCGTTCACCCGAGGGCATAATCACATAAAATAGATGGTAGCCCTGCTCGCAATCATCTGGAACAAACGGAAGTCGAGCCCCCATACTCGTCGACCAATCCGCAAGTTCCTCTGCATAGCGATCCCAGATTGCTTTGCGCTTCGCTATCACCACATCACGTTGGATCAGTTGCCCATACAAAAAGGCAGCCAAAATGTCGGAAATCACATAGCTCGACCCCAAATCCACCCACGAATATTTGTCCACTTGACCGCGAAAGAACCGGCTACGGTCCGTCCCCTTTTCTCGAATAATTTCAGCTCTCTCGATCAAGCTGGGATCATTGATTAAAAGAGCGCCGCCTTCACCGCATGAGAAGTTTTTGGTCTCATGAAAACTCTGCGTCGCCAGCGAACCGAAGGACCCGAGCCATTTCCCTCGATATTTGCCAAACAAGCCGTGAGCGTTGTCTTCCACGACTGCGATCCCATGGCTTGCAGCGATCTCTGTAATCGCCTCCATTTCGCACCCCACCCCGCCGTAGTGGACCGGCACGATCACTTTAGTTCGGGCTGTGATTAAATCTTCCAACGCGTCGGCGTCCAAATTCAGCGTATCTGGCCGAACATCGCAAAATCGTATCGTCGCGCCTCGAAGGGCAAACGCGTTGGCAGTGGAAACAAACGTATAAGCAGGAACAATGACCTCGTCGTCAGGCCCCACATTGAGAAGCAGAGCCGCCATCTCCAACGCATGAGTACACGAAGTCGTCATCAGAACCTTCGGCACCCCCATCACCTCTTCGAAGAGGGACTGGCATCGCTCTGCAAAGGGACCGCCACCCGCACATTCCCCCCCCTGAACAGCTTCCATCACGAAATCGACATTCCCGGGAAGGCTCAATTGCCGGTTAAATGGAATATTTTTCTCAGGCATTAAAAACAAAATGGTCGGGTTCAGCTGGCTCCTCAAGCGTTGGGTAGGATAGCGCCAGTCGAGCCTTTCCTCAACGATTAGCCTTGCGGCACGCTCCCTTCGCTCTACCTGGTAACAAGAAAGACCCCAATGATAAGCAACGCATACCCGACATACCCCTGAGGAGAAATCGTCTCAGAGAAAACCAGCATCGAAACCAGCCCGGTAAACACCAAGACCAATCCTATCTGAACGGGATACGCCAAAGATAATTTCTGCGTAGCCAAAACAAACAACCAAAGAAACGTGCTACTGGCGAACACCACAAGGCCTAGCAAAAACATCGGTTTTGCCAAAAGAGCAAAACTATCTTTGATAAGTTGAATAGCGCTCCCTTTCCAACCGAAACTCCCATGAAGCACGTGTCGGAACAAAGCCATCGAAGTCGTAGCGGTAGCCGCACTGGCAAGAAGCAAAAGTATCGATTTCACGTTCACAGCCCAGCCTCTCTTTGTAAAATAAGTGATTGATCGTTAATGCTCATCCCAAGTTTTTTCTCAGCGAGGTATACACCCCTCTTAGCCTCTCTCTATCCACAAACTGATGGAGTATACGCCGGATATTCCTAGAACTCTTCGCAAACACCTTCAAAAATTGTTTCACTATGGACGCCCCCTCTTGCTATATCAGGAAGCGAGGCCTTAGCTTCCGCAACCCAGATTCGAAGCCAATTTAAGCCAATTTAAGCCAATTTAAGCCAATTTAAGCCAATTTGCGGTATACGAAAAACTTGATCTTTGCTACACGACGGAGAAAATCAGCCAACTCCGCCCCAAATGCCAGCTTCAAACTGGACTACTTTCGCAATTCCGACCAATCTTCCCATTTTCCCCAAAAGCTCCGAAAGTTGAGCTGATGGATAAAACATCGCAATGACTTCAAACGCATCGTGGCCTCGATGGTTACCATGGGGACTAGCCGCCCTCGCCATCATTCAGATCGTCGTCCTGGTGACCTCGCCGGTCAAAGATGGCGATCTCTTTTGGCAAATGGCCTACGGGAATTACGCCATCGAGAATGGAACCCTGATTGCTGATCATTCCGCGTTCACCTGGAGTCCAGCGGACAGCACCGAAGTCTATTGCTCGTGGTTCGCTCAGATATTTCTCTACCTGTTATACTCTGTGGGAGGCTTATTTCTTCTCTTTGCATTTAAGTATCTCACCTGCCTTCTTTTCCTGGGACTAACGGTTCATATTGGGCGCCTGACAGGAACCCTAAAGCATCCCCTCTTATGGGCCATCTGGTTGGTTGGCATGGCCATGGCAAACCATTCGGGAGCCGTCATCAAACCCGAAGTATTTTCCTTTCTGGGAATCTTCCTTTCCGCGTATATCTGGATCCGAATCCGCCTCACCAAGTGCACCCATTCCAAGCTGCCTTACTGGCTGCCACTGATCATGCTGATTTGGGTCAACAGCCATGGCGGGGTGGTTTTTGGAGCTGCGTTCATCTGCCTCATGTGGCTTGGAGAAGTGATGAATGCCCTGTTCTCACCCAAAGAAGCACTGCCGAAAGGTACCAGAAAGCACCTATTTGTTGCAACCGTCCTATGCGGGCTGGCCCTTTTCGCAACGCCCTACGGAACGGGCTACCCCTTGAGCTTGGCCAAAACCTTCTTAGGCAGCACCAGTGTTTCCGAACTCAAGACCGTCTCAGACTATCAAACGGCTTTCTCCTCCCAGGGCTATCTGCTCCATCTGCCAAGATTTCTCGTCGCCGCCTGTATCCTCCTTCTCACGGTCATCCTACCCAGTCTCGTGAACAAACGGTGGAATTGGGTCATCATTCTGACCAATCTGCTCTTTGCCTTCCTCTATTGTTACATGCTCCGGACCACCTATTTCTGGGGCACATTCTTCGTATTCTCTGGTATCTACCTTCTACAGCAAAACAGAAAATTGCTAACTCCACCCCAAAAATGGGGACGCATCTTGCTGGCAGCAGTGCCTGTACTTATTGGAATCACTATCTCAACAACGCTTCTCAACGAAAAGGTCAACCACCCCGTCCTCAATCGCTGGTTCGGATTTGGCCATTCCTACACCAATCCAGTTGAAGAGGCTGAATACATCAAAGAGCACCTCTCTACTTTCAAAATCGGCAATGACTATGACTCGGGCGCCTACTTGCTCTACACTCTTTACCCGGAAACGAAGCACATGATCGACCCCCGGTATTTCCCGTTCAAAGAATGGTATGCGGAATACTACGCGGCTTTCAGAGGGCACAATACCCAACAGTTCGTCAATAAGATGAACTGTGATGTCTGGTGCGTAGGCTTCCTTCACCAGGAAGCTGTCGATTGGTTTCAAAAATCGCCCGACTGGAAGCCCCTATTCTACGGAGCAAGGGCAGTCGTTTTCGGAAAGAGTGATCTTTACTTCGAGCCAACTTCGCCCCTAGGTGGCAAGGAACTCGACGATATTCGAATCTTAGGTCGATCGCTTCACGTCCTTTCTTTTGCGATCAATATCAACGATTGGGATGGCGCCATTCGCCTCTACAACGGAGCGAACAAAAATTTCCCGAATCACCTGGCAGTGGCAGATGCCAAAAGAGCTCTCAGAGGATTGTTCTCCTATCACAGTCGCGACTATGAATCGGCGGCCATATTCACAAAAACTCCAAAAGAAGGTGCCCTTTTTACCAGCAATGGGATTTTACTAAATTCCTACTTACACCTCACGATAGATCACTGGAAAAAGGATCGCTTCAACGAAGCTTTTGCCTACTCTCAAGCCGCCGTGCTCTTGGCTAAGAACGATATGTTAGCCCACTACAACTACGGAGTAATCGGCGCCTATTTGGAGGCCAGCGGTAAACCGGTCAAAGTTGCAGAGGGCGTCCCCGGCTGGCGCCAGTCGTTGGAGTTTTTCATTAAGAATTTTGATGAAATCAAAGGACTACCTCAACAATCCATTGGCATTGCGCGAAATTTACTGGGGTCGAGCATCCAACCAAAACCAGCTCTACTCGAACCACAGCGGCCGTCAGAGGAAACTGTCGAGACATTCCAAAACTATTTGAATGCCCTAGACTAAACCTATGGGATCGGCCAAAAACGAAGGTAATCCAATGCCTCAGGATAAAAGCATGGACTACGGCATGCTGGGAGATGATGACACCAGCTCTTCTGAAAAACTCGAAAAGTACACCGGGACAGTTAGCTGGGAATACCTCAAGCCACATTTCCAAAACGAAGCACTGATCTACGTCGACCCTTCGCTTTCAATCATCGAAGTAGGCGAAGCTTTCACCAAAGATGATTCCAGCAAAGTAGCAGCGTGGCGCGAAAGCGGAGAAATATTGGCGCCTTCGCAACCTCACGCGGATTTTTGGGAGCGCAGTGAAGCTCTCTTCGCCGCCCTCGTCGTGAGCCCCTTTGTCCTGATTCAGCCTTCGGCAGACTGAATCGCAAACCAATCGCTCTATTTCACGACCGGTAAACCCGCTGTCTCCCAGCTCTTGAAGCCCGAATCCATGTGGTACAGCGTCAAAAAGCCAAGCGCTTCAAACGCAGCCTGAGCTTTTCCGCTTCGATTCCCACTGGCACAGTGAAAAATGGTAGGGCGCGAAGAATCCAATTCTGCCAATTCCTCTTCAAATCCATCTGCCAGGAAATCAATATTGATGGAGCCACCGATGTGGCCTGTTTCAAATTCATCCGGCGTCCTCAGATCAACGATCACCAAACCGGGATCAGCTCCAATCAACTCCATTGCTTCGGCAGCATTAACCGCAACCACAGCAGCTTGGACCTCCTCGGAAACAGTTTCACGATCCTCTTTTACCTTTGAATCCGGGCTTTGCCCGCACCCAACCAGGGTCCCTGCCAACACCAACGTCACTATCAATCCAGTCTTCATCATTTTCACTTTATCACTCTCTATAACCCGTAACCTATCTCAAGGCCAATAGCTCTGAATTCGCGAACCATCGCCCTGTCAATTTCATCTCCTGATCTGTTCTTAATCAGAGCCGGTAAAGACTTCTTATTAACCAAGCCGGGGAGACTAATAACCCCTCCCTCGACCGCCGCTTTCATCGAATCAGGCATTTCCAACTGAACTGGAGGCACTGGAGATTCGGGAGCCTCCCCCACATCAATTCGGCTGGCCTCTTCCACTTCTTGCTTTACCTCATCATTGTATTGCCTCACTCGTGAATTGTATTTTTCAATTTCGTTTCGAAACACGCTGAGGGCCTCGTTGAATTGTTTTACCTCATCGTTGTATACCAATCGTCTTTTTTCGAACGCCAGAACTTCAGTCTCCAGAATATTGGTCTCCATCAAGGCCGAGTCCACCAGCCGGAGATAAGCAGCCACCGAAGCCCCTTGCCGTTCAGGTTGATCGAGATGCATCAAGAAATAGACGAAAAGCATCACATCGCGATATTCGTTTACCGTTCCGACCCACTCATCCTGCTTCACTCCAGCCATTACGCCATCTGGGTCAGCCCGCGTTGCTGAGATCGATTCCCTATTGTTCAAACCAAGTAACTTCGACGGCCGGACCACCCCTAGAATTTTATTCCCTCTGATTTGGTATTGAGATTCCAGCCTCTCTTTCAGGCCCCTTTCTGCGTTACGAAATTCAAACCGTCCATTCTGATAGGGCACGGCTGCCATGTATTCAGACATTCCTTCAGCCATCCAAGTCGGAATCAACGGCAACCAGTCATGCATCAACTGATGGACGATCTCATGAATCAGAGTCGTCGTATCAGCGCTTTTCCGCAGCGTCAGCAGACTTCCTAAACTTTTCGCACCAAGCGATGAATAGGGCACCAGCAACTCTTTTTGATCGGACAAATAGAGCCCCACGACCCGTTGCCCGCGGATCATTGTCATTTTCTCAGAAACCACTTCGTCGAACGCCTCCTCAACCAAAAATCGTCCCCTATAGAAATCCTGCCCATCCGGAGGAGATAGCTCCAATCCGTGTGGAAGGCCGCTCAAAGCCTCATAAGTCCCTTCATAGACTCGAGCTGCTTCGGCGACAAAGGCCTTTGAAACCTCTCGGTCGGTCTCAAATTCAAAATGAGTCGACCGGAAAATCCTCGGTCCGCCCACGACTTCAATTTTACCTGGAATCGAAGTTTCGGCAGGCAATGACTTAAAAGCAAAGGTCTGGCCCAAACGCCGGAGTCCCTTGATATACTCCAGGTCGGCCCCACTCAACCGGTCCAAAGAAACCCGTGTCTCCCTCCCGGATTCGAGTTTTAGAATCAAACTATCGTCATCGGCGCTTATGAAAGAACCGACGAGCTGCCTACCATCTGAACTGGTCCATGTCCGAGCTGGCTCCGAACCAATTGAGCGCCCACCTAAACATAACAGGATCAGAAAGAGGGAAATCACAGTCTTCCAGATGCCCTTCATGATTCGTTAATGGTGGAACAAATGTTGATCCCTAGTCGAGTAAATTCGGCTGGCCAAAATATCGCAAAGCTCAATCAACGGAGCACTTCGAGGACGATACGGCCTCAGCTCAAAATACACCGACGGTCTCAAACGTATAACCCTTCAGATATCGGGTCTCCGGTTGCGTCGCGATGAAGGGATGATCTCTGCGCTGCGTGTGTGAATCGATAACCCGAAGCGTCCGTTTGGCATCCACCGTAGCATCACAAATCACATCGAAAAATTCTTTCTCGCTGACATGATGACTGCAGCAATAGGTCGATAAAATTCCGCCCTGATTCAGCATCTTAAGGGCCCGTAAATGAATCTCTTTGTAGCCACGCATCGCCCCGGTCACTCCCTTTCGGTTCTTAGTGAACGAGGGCGGATCCAGCACCACTAGATCAAATTTTCGCTCAGCAGTTTCCGCTTCCTTTAGAAAATCAAACACGTTCGCTTCAACCGCATCAATCGAGACGTCATTCCTCTCCGCATTGGCATTCGTTGCCGCAACAGCCCCGGCACTGATGTCGACTGCGACGACCGAAGCGGCTCCACCTTTCGCCGCATGAAGAGCAAATCCGCCCTGATTGCAGAAGCAATCCAGTACCGACCGGCCTTCTGACAGTCGAGCGACCGACGCATAATTATCTAACTGGTCCAGATAGATACCGGTCTTTTGTCCTTCGAGTAAATCAATCGACTGGCTGACCCCACTCACCGTGATCTCAAACGGTCCACCCCAATTTCCCGCCAGCACACCAGTGGAAGATTCCATTCCCTCCGCTTTCCGCACCGCCGAGTCATTTCGCTCGATCACAACAATCTCACCAAACAACGCTTCCAAGGCCGAAACGATCATCCCTTTTCGATGATCCATCGCCAAGGTCAGCGTCTGCAAAACAAAGTGGTCTCCGTATCGGTCCACCACTACCCCGGGCATACCATCGGCCTCGCTCCAGACGAGTCGATAAACCGGGTCCGAAAATCCCATCGACTCTCTCAAGGCCAAAGCCCGTTCGAGCCGCCGTTGAAAAAACGATTCGTCCAACTCTTGTTTCCGTCGAGAAATCCTCCGAGCCACGATCTGAGACGCCGGATTGTAGATCGCCGTCCCAAGTGGTCTATCCTTAAAATCCTTCAAGGTAACCACATCCCCGGGCTGAGGATTTCCAAACGTCTTTTGAATCTCGCTGGCATAAACCCAGTCGTGACCGTGAAAAATTCGGGATCTGGGTTTGATGACGAGGCCGGGCATGGCGCGATTGTCGCCCAGATTGGCCTGCTCGTCAAAGGAAGGCCCAACCGCCGAGAATTAGCCCTTTTTAGGAAGAATGGTGGCCCAGTCCATGGGACACGGCTTGAAGACCTTCGCTACCTAAGCACTTTATGACGATGGAGCGTGGGATCTCAGCTAATACCATCTCAACAGTGCAACTGGAGGAATAAGGGGGTCTTTGTGGGATATAGAGCGCTTCGCGGGTCTACTGGGAAGCTGGCCGAATCCTGTCCAATCGTTGTGTTCCTACTCAGTTGCGGCCCCCGCGGGGCGGCCCCCGCATCGCGCCTTCGTAGCGCCGGGCGCTTGAAAAGTTCGACTCAGCTATTCCACCAGTTTCACCATCGAAATGGTATAACTCCCGGAACGAAATCACTCGGCACTATCCTCCGCCGCCCAGCGAATCGCCTCAATGATGTGCTGACGCCCGAAGGGAGTTTCCAGAGAACGCACATCGTGCCCTAACTCAGTGTAGAAGAAACGCCCGCCATTCAAAGTGTTGGTCCAGGCAATGGGATGATCGTCGCCCATCGCTTTGCCCCCGCGCTCTTGAAAGTAGTCACGCACCGGCTCGAAGCTTGTCTCATCGACACGAAGTAACACCTGAATTCCAGGCTGTCCCGTCACGCTCTCCGTATGATTCGTCCAATCCGCACTATACAGGAATGACTCTCCGAATCCCTTCACTGTTGGATGATCTTTGGCAGCAGGATCAACCACGACAAGCGCTTCGAGATACTCTGAATCACTGTCAAAATCGCATCCTCCCAACTTGGATAACCACTCCCATTCGGTCTGATGCACCAAGACCGCATGCATTGCCACAATGCCGCCCCCATTTTCATACCACTCTTGAACTTTCGCCCGATGCTCCGCATCAAAAAGAGCGACCAACTCGTTGGAGTTGTTTAAGATCAAGACGTCGTATCGATCAAGGTTGTTGAGAATATCTTTGGGACTTTCGGTGACATCTACCTGCATCCCCAATTCATCGGACAGCCTCGCAAGCCAACCGCTGACCGCCGCCGTTTCCGGGTGGCGATACCATCCCGTACCACCAAAGACGAGGACGCTGCCGGTGTCCTTTGCCCCCCGATCAGGTTTTCCGTCGTGTGCTACAAGCCATGAATTCGAAGTAAAGGTGAGACCAAGCAAAGCACCCGCCAGAATCCAAAGTGAGCAGCAATTCAACGGGGATTTGATCATCTGTCGGGATATCATCACAAAGAAATGCATCGAATCTTTCGAATCTCACCTCTTTTTTAGAAATTGCCTCGATCACGGCGGCTATATGGCGTTTCCCCTCACCGATTCAACCACCAGTATCCCGCATTGAGATAGGTCGCATACCCGACCCAGATGGCATAGGGAATCAGGAGACGTCCCGCCGTCTTGTCGAGTCTGCGGATTTTGACAATCACGAACGGCAGGATAACGAGCAAGCTCGCAATGTTGATCAGGGCGATGCCCATCCAGTGAGCACCGAAAAAGACGGGGGACCAAATTAGGTTGAGAATCATCTGAACGCCAAACCAGATTAAACCACTTCGTTTCGCCGGTCCCGCAGGCACTCGATGCCAAAGCAGCCCCAGTGACAGACCGATCATGGAGTAGAGGGTTACCCACACCGGGCCGAACACGGAATTTGGTGGCACTCCCGGTGGTTTCTCCAAAGTTTGATACCAATCCTTGATCGCAGGCGTGGTGACGATGGCACCCAGGCCCCCCAACACATTGATCGCCAAGACACAGATAAAAACTTTGAGCCACAATTTCATGACTGAGTCTACGTCTCACCCGTTCACTCAGACCAGTCCTATCAGTCAAAATTTTGGGTGAATCATCCCCATGCTCCCGTAAAGTTCACCTAATGACCCTGACCGAGTTAGGATGGAATGACGCCTTTGAACGCGAATTTGTGCCCTTTGCCAAAAAGGGATGGAAACCCGCGCGCCTCATTCGCGACAACAAGATCACCTACGGGGCCCTTCTTGAAGGAGGCGAAGAATATGAAGTCATCCTGGGCGGCAAGGTTTATCACGATGCCGAATGCGATGCCGCACTCCCTGCCGTCGGTGATTGGGTCGCGCTCGAAGTAGGGACCGGAGATCTCGACACTGTGATCCGGGCCAGACTTTCACGCCAATCCTGCTTTTCGCGAAAAACACCAGGCAAGAGCTCCGAAGAGCAAGTCATGGCGGCCAATGTCGATCTTGTCTGCGTGGTCACCGATGCCGGCACCGATTTCAACCTTCGACGGATGGAGCGCTTCTTTACCCTGATCGGAAGAAGTCAGGCCAAAGCCATCGTCATGGTTAACAAGTCGGATCTCTTCCCGACCGAGCAAAATGAAGAAGCAGCCCAGGCGATTCGCGAAATCGCACCCGACGCAGAAGTGTTAGTCACCAGTGCCGTCGACGGGCAAAACGTCAAGGCCATTGAAAAACATCTCGGTCCGGGCGTTTCGGTGACCTTTGTCGGCTCCAGTGGCGTCGGAAAGTCCTCACTGATCAATGCCTTGCTTGGTGAGGAATGGCAATACGCTGCCGAAGTGAACGAAGTCACCGGAAAAGGTCGACACACCACCACTGCCCGCGAACTCATCGTCCTGGAAAATGGCGGCATCCTGATCGACAACCCGGGCATCAGGGAAGTCCAGATGTGGACTGACGAAACCACCTTGCGGGAACGCTTCGCCGATATCGAAGAACTCGCGATGCAGTGCAAATTCCACGACTGCAAACACGGAAGTGACGCCGGTTGCGCCATCCGGGCTGCTGTCGAAAGCAGCGAGCTCCCCACCGATCGATACGAAGGCTACCTCAAACTCGACGAAGAGATTGCACATCTCAATAAACGGCTTAAGAAGCGAAAGATGACAATCGAACGCCGGGCCAAGCGAGACCATCGTGTCAAAGCCCGGAATCTGGCAGACCGCGTCGACTACGAGCGGGAACAAAAACCCAAGCCGGACAAGTTTCAATAGCTAGCCAAATGAAAATCACCACTGCCCGCTTTGCCACAAGTGCCGCCGGACTTCAGGATTGCCCCCGGGCCGAACTTCCTGAATTCGCCTTTATCGGTCGATCTAATGTCGGCAAATCGTCGCTGCTCAACATGCTTTGCAATCAAAAGGGGCTGGCAAAGGTTTCCGGCAGACCTGGTCACACTCGGCTGATCAACTTCTTTGTCGTCAATGAAAACTGGTGCCTGGTCGACCTGCCAGGCTACGGCTATGCCAAAGCCGCCAAGAGCGAACGGCATCGCTTCAATGATTTCGTCGCTGACTACCTTGAGCTCCGCGAGGGGCTGACCCACGTATTCGTTCTCATTGATTCCAGGCTCGAACCCCAGAATATCGACGTCGATTTCGTGACCTGGCTCGTGGAATGCAACATTCCGTTTTCTTTGGTGTTCACCAAATCAGACAAGGTGAAGCCAGGACGCATCAAAACGAATCGTGAACTCTTTCTCAAAGCTCTTAGCGAATACGCCAATGGTGAACCGCCAACCTTTGTCACCTCTGCCAAATCAAGTGATGGCAGGCTAGATGTGCTCCGCTTTATCGGAGGACTTTGCAAAAAAAGCTAGCCTACCCCGGTCGAGCGGGAGCTCGACCCTCCACATCGGAGGAATACCACCTAACCGTGGTTCCATCACTTCATCCGAAAAATGGAGGGTCGAGCTCCTGCTCGACCGCAAATTTCACCCCAGAAAGGAACCACCTATCCGTGGTTCCATCACTTCATCCGAAAAATGGAGGGTCGAGCTCCTGCTCGACCGCAAGTTTCACCCCAGAAAGGAACCCCCTAACCGTGGCATGATCACTTCATCCTCGCTTTGATCTCGGGAGCAAAGGTATGCAGACGTAAGGCAAAGTCCTCCTCTAACCATTCAGCTCTCGCAATCGCGGCGGGACATTGCCCGCATTCGCAAGGAACCTCCCGCTGCCAGATTTCGACAGCAGCCTCCTCATAGCGCTCCAATTTTTGCAGGTCCTTGATCGGCGCCCCGCCGAACATTCGTGTCAATCGCATCTCCAGCCCTTGAAGATGCACGAGGCGTTCACGCAACTTGCCCGCAAGCAACCAACCCGGGGCGAGCAGTGCCAAATAATGCTGTCGGGCATCTTCCAGTGACTCTCCGTACCCGGGCTCTTTTGACTCCAGCAATCCGCCCACCGTTTCTGCCACTCGAATGATCTTCGCCACCTGAGAGCAGAGCTCCGAAGCTCTCTCAAAAAGCACCGCTTCAACAGCAAGGGACTGCTCTTTCCATTCCGGCACAGTCAGTGGTATCCCAATCAAGTCACCAAGCAATCGTCTAACGAGGTCCTCACGATTCCTAGCGGGTTCAGTTCCAATCTGTGAAAGAAGCCACGCCTCATGAGGGGCGAGGAATTGAGGTCCTTTTGAAACTGCTCTAGGTTGGGACGGCGGCACTTTTTTTACCGGTACTTGATTCGCTTCGCCGAATGCCGATGCGAGCGAAGCAAACCCGCTTCCATCCGGCCGGGATGACTTTTTAGGATTCGATTTCGGGGCCGAAACCACTCCTGCCTTTCCTGAGTAAAGAACGACTTCAAGCCGCTTCATGATATCGGCGTGGACCACTTGATACAGCCTAGCAGCGCCCATCCGATGTTGGACCGAAGCACATGCAGCCGCAGGCCAAAGCTTCATCGCCACAAGACCGGAGCCATCATCGAAAAGACGAGGGAAACCCGAGGTATGACGATCGAGGTCCACTTCCTCGGGAAGATCGCCAAAAGACCACGACCCAATATTCTTACGCTCATATTTGCCGCTAGAGACCTTGGTGAAACGGTCCTTCACTCGCCCTGCCAGAGCACTCTGTAATTCGTTAAGATCACGCCCCGAGCCAACCAATTTGCCTTGATCGTCAGTTACCTCAAAACGCATCCGCAAATGGGGCATCAGCCGATCGAGAGAAAATGAATCGGAGCTCAACTCGACGCCGTAATTCTCAGACAAATAATCAATCAAGGCATCGATCAGCCCACAGTGTGGCTCATACCCGTCCCAGGAAATCACAAAATCTTCCACCACCTCCCGATTCGCAGGCAGTAAGGTTCGAGTTTCCTTACGGAGGCAGCGCAGCAATGCCCCTACTTTTTCCTGCAACCAACCTGCCACGAGCCATTCACCGAACCAGGCTGGCAAGTGCGACAATTCCACCAACGGGATTTGCATCGTGATCCCATCTGCTTCTTTCGAAGGATTGTGCAAATACTGGAGCGACAGCTCCGCTTCCCCGTCCGGAGAAGTGACCCTGTCAGGAAAATCTTCCACCCGAATGGGCTCCATCTGAGGGAGCAGACAATCCTCCAGAGAAAAGTCGATCACGCCCGGGGTCTCCCCCGCTACCCACTTTTCGAAATCCTTCTGAGTGCAAATCGACTCAGGCAACCGCTCTTCGTAAAATGAAACGACGGCATCCGGATGGACCAATCCACCAAGTCGGCGCATCTTGTGTTCCAATCGCTCAGCCGCCTCAAGCGTTTCGCGATTCGACTTCAACACAGGCATGGGCGAGCGAGTGTTCTGATTCACCAGAGCCTCCAGCAGAAAAACCTCACGCGCCACTTTGCGGTCAATTCGTCCGTAGTGCACTGAGCGCTTGTCGACCACGGGGAGGCCAAATGCGATCACTCGCTCTTCTCCGTAGACGGCTCCCTGATCTTTGTTCCACTGTGGATTACTGTAGCGATAACGACACAGATGAGGGGCTACTTTTTCCACCCAACCGGGATCGAACATAGCTCCATTCCTCGCGTAAAGCTTCGCCGTCTCAACCATTTCAAAGGCCATCACCCAGCTGGGAGAAGTTCCGAAAACACCTGAGCCAGGAAAGAGAAAAAAGACTGTGTTCCGAGCGCCTTTGTAGCCCATCTTTTTTCCCTGATTCATCCCAATCTGCGAAGGAATCGCCGCTAAAATCGCACGGTGCAAGGGCTCGGAATAGGTATCCCCGGGATCGGTCAATTGTTTACCTGACGGCGGCAGTTTCCATTTCAACGCCCGGAGACTATCCCGCAATTCACGATGAAGGTTAAGCCACTCCTGCACTCGCCTGAAGTTGATAAAGTTTTTCTGACAAAATCGACGCATCTGATTACTCGATTTACCTCTCGCTTCGTGAAGCTCGAACCACCAGCGCAGCCAGGTCGTATAGTCGGAACGCTTGTCCTTAAACTGCCCGTGAGCACTGTCGGCCGCTTCCTGCTTTTCCTTAGGCCGTTCCCTCGGATCTTGAACCGTTAGCGCACTGGCCACGATCAACCCCTCGAGCAAACAATTTTCCTCGCGTGCCGCCACCAGGATTCGCCCGACGCGCGGATCCACGGGAAGCCGGGCCAGGGTTCGGCCTGTTTCGGTCAGCTGAATCTGATCACCACGCTTTCGGATCGCCCCAATTTCATCGAGAACCCGGTAAGCCTGGGCCACCCGCTTCGCCTGAGGCGGATCAACAAAAGGAAACTCCAGAGGATCCCCCAATCCGAGGTGCTCCATCTGCAACACCACTCCGGTAAGATTCGACCGGAGAATCTCCGGATCGGTAAATTCATCACGCTCCTCGAACTCATCTTCCGAATACAGCCTGACACAAACACCTTCACTAACCCGTCCACAACGACCTCGACGCTGACGCGCGCTAGCCTTGGAAACCGGCTCAATCTGAAGCCGCTGAATTCCCGAACCCGGGTCATGGCGACTCACTCGCGCCAGCCCGGAATCAATCACAAATCGAATTCCGGGAATCGTCAGCGAAGTTTCCGCCACATTGGTCGCCAGAATGATGCGCCGTTTCGTCTTGATCGGATTGAACACAGCCTGCTGTTCCTTGCCTCCCTGACGGGCGAACAAGGGAAGCACCATCGTATCGGCATACTTTCTACCTTCGAGCAGATCTGCGGCGTCCCGAATCTCTCTCTCTCCCGGGAGAAAAACCAGCGTATCGCCAAACCGATCCCGCGTCCCCAACTCCTCCGCGGCGCGCGCCACCTGTTCTGCGAGACGCTCACGGTCGTGAAGTGCTTCCTGGTACTCATCCTCGACCGGGAACATCCTTCCCTCGACTTCGACTACCGGAGCATCCCCAAAAAACCTTGAAAAGGCACTCGCATCCAAGGTCGCCGAAGAGATCACTACCTTAAGGTCCTTTCGCCGTTTCAGAGTGCCGTGCAGATAGCCCAGAATAAAGTCAATATTGAGCGACCGCTCATGAGCCTCATCGATGATGAGGGTGTCGTATTGTCGCAGATCACGGTCATTTCTGGTTTCCGCCAGGAGCACACCGTCCGTCATGAACTTAACCGCCGTCGTTTCGCGGTCCGTTCGATCCTCAAACCGGATCTGATACCCCACCTCTTTGCCCAAGGTCACCTGCAGCTCTTCTGCGACACGCTTGGCTACTGAAGTGGCCGCAATTCTTCGAGGCTGAGTGCAGCCGATCCGCTTCCCCTTCTGGCCCCGCCCCATTTCCAGTGCAATCTTGGGAAGCTGGGTTGTTTTACCAGAGCCCGTGTCGCCACAAACGATGACCACCTGATGGTTGGCCATCGCATCGCGGATATCGTTGCGCCGCTGGGAGACCGGCAAAGCTTCTGGAAAAGTGATCTTCAATTCCCTGAATTCATCCACGCTATGCCAACCTTTCGCAAGCAGTAGGAGCCCATCCCACCGTCATTCATCCAGCGGTAGTGTTTCCACTCCCCCCTGCATCCGTAGCGAAACTCGTGAGAGTTTCGTCCAATTGCCCGGCCCTTCCGTGCCTTTCGTCATTCACCCACTCAAATTCATTTACGACCTTCTCCCTTCACTCTATAACTCCTCACCAACCATGCTTACCGTCGAAAAGATCAAATACACCATCTGGGCTGCTGACTCCGAACGCGCCGCAGCGTTCTATCAAACTGCCTTTGGGGGTAAAGTTGTGAAGCAAAACCCTCACATCATCGAAATCGAAATTGCGGGTGGCCTGATATCGATTCACGGCGGCGGCGAAGGGAAAAAGACCTGGACCGGCATCACCTTGCAGGTCGCCGACGTGATCGAAGGTGCTGCAGCGGTGGAAAGCGCCGGAGGCCAATGCCCCAAGGAACCCCAGCCCGAGGACGGCGAACCACCTCACCTGGCCATGTGCATCGATACGGAAGGTAACGAAATCATGCTGACGCGTGACCGGAGCCGTTGATCTAAATTACTCCCTAGCCCTTTTGCAACCATCGGTCTTCTCAGTGGTTTCACTATTATGCCCGCTTTCATCGTCGCTATTTTCCTGAGCGCCTTTCTTCTTTTTCAGGTTCAGCCTGTCATTGCCAGATATATCCTGCCTTGGTATGGCGGCAGCCCCGCTGTCTGGACTGCCTGCTTGCTGTTTTTCCAGTGCGGACTTTTGGGAGGATACGCCTACGCACACGCGCTCGTCACCTTCCTAAGAAACAGACGCAAAGCTCAGGTATGCGTTCATCTAGGTTTGCTGGCGCTTTCACTGCTGGTTCTCCCAATCACACCTGATGAGTCGCTCCGCCCTGATGGCTCCGCCGAATCGCCGGTCGCTGGAATTGTTCAGCTTCTCGCACTGACCGTCGGATTTCCCTATCTGATACTCTCTGCCTCTGGTCCATTACTCCAACACTGGTTTAGCGAAGCCTTCCCGGGACGATCTCCCTACCGACTCTACGCCATTTCAAATGTCGGGTCCATCCTTGGCCTGCTCACGTATCCCTTTATTTTCGAGCCTCTACTCAAAGTCAGTCAACAGACGATTACCTGGTCAGTCGCCTACGGGGCCTATGCATTAATGGCAGTCGCATGCGCCCTCGTGTTTCTAAAAAAAGCCAAGTCGATTGCTTCCCTACCCGAACAAGAATCAGCTGATTCGTCCCCCACTCCATTGATTGACCGGATTCTCTGGGTAGCATTCGCCGCCTGCGGCTCAATGTTACTGCTTTCCCTCACCAATCAGATGTGCCAGGACGTGGCCGTCGTCCCTTTTCTCTGGGTCCTCCCGCTCGCTCTTTATCTGCTCACTTTTGTAATCACATTTGACCACTCGAGATGGTATCGCAGGCGCATCGCTATTCCACTGGCCATCCTCGCGGTCGGGGCTGTCGTCTTTCTGATCAATCAGCAATTTGCTTCCACCGAAATGCATCTCGGATGGCAGATCGCCATCTACGTCGCTGCCATTTTCTTTGGCTGCCTCATCTGCCACGGCGAGGTCGTCAGAATGAAGCCGCCCTCCCAGCGGCTCACTGCTTTCTATCTCGCTATTTCTCTCGGCGGAGCCATCGGAGGGATTCTCATCAGCGTGGTCGCACCCCTTCTTTTTGACGGCTACTGGGAGTTGCACTTCTCACTCGGATTCCTCGCCATCCTAACCTCTCTGCAATTGGCTCGCCGATTCAATACAACGCTTTCCCAACCATACGTCATTCCTTGGGTAGTTTCGTGGGTCGCCTTACTCACCTGGATGGCGGTCTCTCTCAATTCACACATCATCACAAGCCGCGAAGACTCCCTCACTTCACGCCGTGGATTCTATGGTGTTCTGAGAGTCTATGAACACAACATTCTGACCACCGACGAATACCGGGCTCTCTATCATGGCCGGATCAGCCACGGTCGACAGTACACTCATGAGGATTGGAGGGATCTGGCTCCCACCTACTATTCCTATGATAGCGGGATCGGCGCCATTTTTTACTATCATCCCTCGCGGCTTGACGACAAACCCATGCACATCGGGGTCGTTGGCCTGGGTATTGGCACGGTTGCGACTTACGCGAGAAAAAGAGACCGCATCCGATTTTACGAAATCAATCCTCAGGTCGAAGATATCGCACGAACCCACTTTTCCTATCTTGAAGACTGCAAGGGGGAAGAATCCGTCGTTCTCGGAGACGCCCGCATTTCCCTGGAACGGGAATGGAATGAAAGCGGATCACAAGAATTCGATGTCATCGTAGTGGATGCCTTCAGTGGCGATTCCATCCCCATTCACCTCCTCACGGTGGAGGCCATGGAATACTACGCTCGCCACCTCAAACCCGGCGGAGTGATCGCGGTTCACATCAGCAATCTTCACCTCGACCTCAGCAGCCCGGTTCGCAATCTCGCCGCAAACGCAGGCTTCGAGGCGGTACGGGTGGAACATGACCCGGACTATGATGACTACATCAACTACTACTCTGACTGGGTCCTCATCTCCCACAACAAACCCTTTTTCGACATGATCGAATCTGAAGGATACGTGAGCGATTGGTATAGCGAACTGAAACCGGACTTACTCTGGACCGACGACTACAGCAATCTGCTACAAGTGATCGACTGGGAATAATATCACGGCAAATAGCCCGTTCTTGCTCTCAAATTACAATCACTCAGTCTCATAAGGCCACTGAGCCTTTGTCCACAGCCCACCATCGACATAGACCGTCTGACCCGTCACAAATTCAGCGGCATCGCTGGCGAGATGAACCACCATGTTCGCCACATCCTCAGCCTGGCCGACTCGACCCATCGGCGTCAGGGGAGACCACGTTCCCGCATAATCCGGTGATTCTTCACGAGTTCTTTCAATTTCGATGGCTCCTGGAGCCACGCAGTTCACCCGAATTCCGTATTGCCCAAGCTCACAGGCGCTCACTTTGGTCAACTGCTCCAGCCCACCTTTCGAAGCGCAGTAGTCCACTAGATTGAGAAAGGGTTGTTTGTTTGCCCCGGAACCAATATTGATGATGGTTCCGCCCTGACCGCGATCCCTCATAATTCGGCCTCCCATCTGCGTGCACAGAAAGCTCCCTTTCAGATTCGTCCGAATCGTTTTATCCCAGTCTTCTTCTGACAGTTCCAGCAAGGGAGCAAATGTCTGCCTCCCTGCGTTATTCACCAGGCAATCGAGATGGCCCAGCTCTACAACCACCGCAGCGAACATCGCTTCAACATCTGATTTCTCCCCGACATCACCTTCGACGGTAAAACATCGCCGCCCTTTCGCCTCAATCACCTCTCGCGTTTCGTCGGCCCCCTTTTTGTCCGAATAGTAATTAATCGCAACGTCCCAGCCTGCATCAGCCAAACCATAAGCAATTCCGCGGCCCACTCCTTTACTGGCCCCAGTGACAAGGGCGACTTTCGAATCCATCATAATCACTCGTTACGTCATCATTATGCGGCCACAAGTCAAAACGTAATCTCCCTCGATTTCGGAGCATCCATCCTTGCAAATCCATCGTTATTGCATAAAAGACACTAACCTTGAATCGTTTCACCACAGTCCTTGCCATTTTTGCAGCCGTCCTTTTGACGGATGCACACTGGGGCGTCATGCAATCAATCACCTGGGTAAAAATGGTCGCCGTCCAGGGCAGCGACGACAGCCTTTCCTCTAGAATCGCCGAAGTAGTCAGCGGCCAATCGCCTTGCGACCAATGCCTCGCGCTGGGGAACGAGCGCAACTCCCAAGAGGAAAAAACGCTTGAACTGTTGACGAAATCTCAGGCCCTCGGACTGATCAGTGTCGCCAAAATAGATCTTTCACATTCAGGCATAGCTCTCTTTGACCTGAACTCGCCATTTATCGCACCCGCGGGAAATGGACCTCCCGGGATAGATCATCCCCCGCGAGCCTGAATCATCAAGATTCGGTGAAGCAAACCGCTTCGCCAGGGCTTTCACGCCCGACTGATTCAGCATCTGAACTTCACCCAATTCGCTCTGGGGAAGTCAGCACCCACGATAACAATTACTTTCTACGAACCTACTATTTTTCCAATGAAATCACTATTCACCCTTTTTGCCATGGTGCTTTGCACCACCACTCAATTCATCAATGCCGGAGAACCGGCGGCGAAAGAAATCGCAGTTGAAGCACACTGCAGCGAGATCCCCTGGGACTCACATCGTGTCGACAGCCACGCTCCAATTGGAGTGATGGGTGACCACACTCACGAGCAAGGAGAGTTAATGCTCTCCTACCGCTACATGTTCATGGACATGCGCCCGAACTTCTTAGGCAGTTCGGAAGTCACTGCCCAATCGCAGCTAAGCGCGCCCGGAGCCGGTCCGTTCCAGATCGTGCCAACTAACATGCAGACAGAAATGCAAATGGTTGGAGCGATGTATGGCCTGACCGACAAGGTAACACTGGCATTCATGCTTCCTGCCATCAGCAAGAGTATGGATCACCTCGTTGCCAATGGCACGACGTTCACGACTCGCACCGACGGCATTGGGGACTTCAAATTTGGCGGTCTCGTCAATATCTTCGAGCGGGGGAATACGAAAGCACATCTCAACCTGATGGTTAGCGCCCCGACCGGCTCCACCACCGAAACGGGTTTCGTTCCACCTGCTGGTGGTGTCGTTCGGTTGCCTTACCCCATGCAATTGGGCTCCGGTACATGGGACCTCAAACCCGGCATCACGTGGCTAGGCCAATGCGGCGACTTTTCCTGGGGCAGCCAACTTCTCGGCACGGTCCGACTTGGAGAGAACGATGAAAACTACAGCCTCGGCGACGACATCACTGCCAACATTTGGGGTGCTTACCGGGTAACTGATGCCTTTAGCACTTCCCTCCGACTCAGCGGCACCAGCTGGGGTGATGTCGACGGGCGCGACCCGCGCATCGGCGGTCCAGTTCCCACGGCAAACCCTGGTCTCCGGGGTGGCGAAAGAATCGATGTTTTTGGCGGAATCAACTACTACTGCCAGGGCGGAATCTTCGCCGGTCACCGACTCGCAGTGGAGGCAGGACTCCCTCTCTATCAAGACCTCGACGGCCCACAGCTGGGAATGGATTGGATGGTCACCGTAGGCTGGCAAAAAGCATTCTAAACCTGAAAACTTAACCTCAAGACACTTTAAACAGGGGTGGTTTGCGACTCAAAGTCCGCGGGCCGCCCCTGTTATTTTTGATCTATCGATCACCTATCTACGAGCCGATCAACCAGATTGGTATGACAACTCTCGTCGCACGCGCTCCCACATCCAGCAAAGTTGGCATGACTTCTACTTCGCGTAGTTGGTCTGATTCGGTTTTGGTCCCGTCGGAGGGGCGACACCATTGGCGAGCATGACCTCCGTAATCGCTTCCACGGTCTCAAAAGAGGGCTTAAAATTCCCGGGTCGAAATCCTTCAGCGATCAAAAGTGGGGTCCTCTTCAATCGATTGTTAGTATTCCAAATCTTGATGTCAGCGCCTTGCTCATTGAGATACTTCACCACTACCGGAATATTTTTATAGGCAGCCCCATGCATGGCTGTTTCGCCATTCTTGTCGACGGTGTTCACTTCAGCGCCGAGTGAGACGAGATACTTCACCGCAGCGAGACATTCCGGTTCACTACCGGCCTCCTCTTCGGGTGCGCGGCTTCCAATTCCAGCGGCAACCATCAAGGGTGTCGTGCCATCATCATTGCCCATCATTGGATCAGCGCCCAACTCGACCAGCAATTTCATGTACCTCAAATCAGCACGATCTGACGCCAGAAAAAATGTTGTGGCTCCCGTGGTCCCCACCCTTGCCCCACCTGATTTTCGCCCCTTTGTTAGTCGGGAATTCACATTTGCCCCACGCTCAACCAATTCACGAATGAACTGAATACTATTGCGTCGCCCTGATCCGTGCGGCTCAGGATCCCCTTCTGCCGTTTCACCGATATCCGGTTTGCGGATCCAGGTCATAGTATGCAACGGAGTGAACCCAGATCGCTCATCATTCGGATTAGCCCCTGCGTCAAGGAGCTCAACCGCGAGATCATAGTGCCCGTTTTCGATTGCTAGAATCAACGGACTCGTACCGTTTTTGGGCAGTTTACCACCGGTGCTCTCCGGCCTCATCATCGCGTTGATATTAGCCCCCTTCTTCAGGAGCAACTCAACTACCTCTGACTGCCCTTCCCGGACCGCAAAGAAAAAAGGAGTGAAGCCAGACTTCTTCAGCGGACTTTCAAAATTGGCACCCGCATCGAGCAAGACCTGAATCACATCCGCGTGGCCTTCTGCCGCCGCCCACATCGCAGCGGTCTGTTCATTCCGCTCTTTTGCTTCAATTTTCGCTCCGGCCTCGATCAATAATTTCACCGTCCTGGCGTCACCGGTGCGGGAAGCCGTATGCAACACGGTCTCTCCACCGTAGGCGCTGGAATTTGGATCGGCACCCGCGTTCAGAAATGCTTCTACGAATTTCGAGTTTCCGTTCACACACGCAAGATGAAGCGGATGAATCCCGTAGCGATTCTCCGCCGTGGCATCAGCGCCCAACCCCAAGAGCTCTTTCCCCAGTTCCCAGTCATCGTAATACACCGCCCAATGTAATGCGGTCATCCCGTCTACTTGGACCGCATTGACATCGACCTCGCTCGACAGCAATTGGGAAATCTTTACTCCGTCCTTCGCCTCCACTGCATTAGCGAGCGGCGCCTCCTCCGCCGGCAGGTTCGTTGCGATGAAAACGGCAGCCGACAACAGAACCGCAATCGCTCTCTGGCCGTTTTTGAATTGCTCTCTCTGTTTCATACCGGAAGCGATAGCGATCCTATACCGAAAGCGTTTCAAACAAGTTTTCGATCTTTCCGGTACTGTCCCCGAACTTGTCTAGCTTTACCCCGGCCTTATCCAGCAGCGTGAGATGAAGATTGGCGAGCGGTGTAGGCTTGTCGTAGCGGATATGTCGATTGCCCTTCATCCCAGCCGAAGCACCACCTGCAACGATGATCGGCAAATTCGTATGATTGTGAATATTTGGATTTCCAATCCCACTGCCGTAAAGCAGCAGTGAATGATCGAGCAAAGTCCCATCCCCTTCCGGTGTGTTTTGCAATTTCTCAAGGTACTCCGCGAAAAGTGAAACATGGAAGGCATTGATCTTTGCCATGCGCGCAATTTTCTCCGGGTTATCCCCGTGATGCGACAAGGGATGATGCGGATCCGAAACTCCGATCTCTGGATAGGTTCGATTACTGGTCTCTCGCGCAATTTGGAAGGTGGTCACCCGGGTAATGTCTCCTTGGAAAGCCAACAACTGCAGATCAAACATCAATCGCGCGTGATCCGCATACGCCGCCGGCACTCCCATGGGCCGATCCAGATCCGGCATCGGATTGTCCTTCGAATCCACTTCAGCTTTTTCGATGCGTCGTTCCACTTCCCTGATCGAATCAAGAAATTCAGAGACCCGGGCTTGATCACTCTTGCCCAACTCACGTTTGAGACGGTTCATGTCCTCGGCGATCGAATCGAGCAGACTGGCTCGTTCCCGCAACGCCGCTCTTCGCTCTTCGGCTGAACCACCTTCGCCGAACAAACTTTCAAACACCAATCGAGGGTGTGCCTCTGCGGGAAGTGGAGTGGTCGGAGACGACCAGGAGAGATTATTCTGATAAACGCAAGCGTAGCCGTTGTCACACTGTCCGACCGTTTGCAACAGGTCCATCGCCAACTCAAGTGAGGGCAACTGTGTCTGGTGTCCTATCTGTTTCGCCGCTACCTGATCGGCCGTCGTGCCAAGGTAATAATCCGTGCTCTCGGTCACCTTGGCCTTAGCGGCACTGAGGAATGAGGAATTCGAAGTCGCGTGTGAGCCCGGGTAAGCCGGACGAAGCTCCATGTTAGTGAACACGGTGGTGTTCTGCTTGACCGGTTCCAGCGACTCAAGGATGGGCGAAAGTTTCTCCAAAGTGCTCTCGCTACCTGGCGTCCAACGAGATTCATCCATCCCCATTGGCATGAATACATATCCAATACGACGCACACCAAGTGCAGGCACATTCTTCGCCGCCGTAGCTGCCGGGACCATGGCATCCAGCAAAGGCAGGGCAAACGAAGCACCCACCCCGTTAAGGAGTGTTCTGCGAGACAGTGACTTTTTGGTAATGAAATTCATGAAGCTCTCTCTGGTTACAATCTATTTCGAAACAATGTCCTTCGGATCCGACTTCTCGCGCATCTGAAACGGAACGCTTTTGGTAATTCCTACTATAATTGATGAGAAACTGAAATCATTCTGTTCCGCTTCACGGATCACTTTACGAATGGCCGGCGCATCATAGGGTTCCACTCCACGGCCCAGCGCGAAAGTCATCAGTTTCTGACTGAGCGTTTTTACGAATAACTCAGGACGTTCGAGCAAGCCCTTTTCAAGAGGCCCCACTCCAATAAATTCGCTTCCGTCGGGCAATCCACCAGAGACGTCGATGTCCGCCCCGTCTTCGAATTCCCGCCAACGCCCCACTGCGTCATAGTTCTCCAACGCAAACCCAACTGGGTCCATCAAGTCGTGACAACCTGCGCACGCCGGATTAGCGCGATGCTGCGCCAACCGATCGCGCATCGAAAGCGTCGCATCAACGGTATTGTCGTCGAGAGACGGCACGTCCGCTGGCGGTGGTGGAGGCGGCGTGCCGATCACGTTTTCCAACACCCAGTTTCCGCGAATCACCGGAGACGTTCTGGTGGCATACGACGTCACCGTCAAAATACTCCCCTGCCGCAGTAGACCACCACGGTGAAACGCGGGATCCATTTCAACGCGTCGGAATCGACTGCCGTAGATTCCCGGTATGTCATAGTGATTCGCGAGCCGCTCATTGAGGAAGGTGTAATCGGCCGACAAGAGGTCCATCACATTCCGATCTTCACGGAGAATACTTTCCACGAACAACTCGGTTTCTTTTCGAAACGCCTGACGCAAATTGTCATCAAAATCAGGAAACAATCGAAGATCCGGTGTAATCGCGGCCAGATTCGGTAAGTGCAGCCATTGGCTCGCGAAATTGTTTACCAAGCTGATCGAACGCTCATCCGCCAACATGCGACGCACCTGAGCTTCGAGCACCTCGTCCTTACTCAATTCACCGGCAATCGCGAGATCGAGCAATTCATCATCCGGGATGCTACTCCAGATAAAGAAGGATAACCGGCTCGCCAACGCCAAATCACTGATCCGGTAGACCCCATTCTCATTGCCGCCCATTGGTTCTCTTTCGACACGAAATAGAAACTCGGGGCTCACCAAAACACTTTTCAAGGCCGCCTCAATTCCCGCGTCAAAACCGCTTTCCCCGGCTCCCTTCTTGTAAAAGGCCATCAGCTTCGTGATATCTGCCTTGCTGGCCGGACGACGGAATGCCCGCGTTGCAAGACTGGCCAGAATCTTTTCGGCAACTTCGATTTCCTGATCCACACTCACCGCTTGCTCGATGAAAATCTTCTTTCGGCTAGGCGTGTCCACCGATCCACTGCCGTTGAATGGACCCGTGATCGAGATTTGAAACACTGCCGGTGAAAGCCGGGGATGCCGATGCAGATTGAAGTGCGCATCGAATGGTTGGCGCTTGTTGGCGAGCAATGAATAGGTCTTCTGGTGAAAGGTCACCCCGAGATCTTTCGGGCCCGCCTTCACAAAGGTGCGCACGTTGAGATGCTTATCCACCTCACTGTGATCCTTCCCCTTGCTCACCACTTTGAAACTCTTGACCAGTTCGCGATCGATTAGAACCTCCATCTGATGGCTTCCGTTCAGTCCCTCAACGTGTTCGTTGCGATCACGAGACAAGGTGACCTCGATCTCATATTCTCCGTCCTGCGGAAATGTATAGGGCAAAAGCGCACCTCCACGGGTGCCGAGAGGAAGACCTTCAATGTGTTTTTCCTGGGTATAATCCGGAGGAATTCTGAACGTCGCCCCATCCACCTTTTGATTGGAACGCCCAACGGCTAATCGACTGATTTTTTGCGCGGCCGAAATGTAGCGATCCACCAGACTCGGCGAGAGAGTCCCTACCGTGATGTTATCGAAACCGTGACTCTCCTCATCCTTCGGCAGCAGAGCCGTCGCATCGATCTGCACGCCAAGAAGATCCCGAACCGCGTTCTGATACTCCGTTCTGGTGAGCCGACGAAAAGTGGCGACGCGGCCAGGTTGCGGATCAGTTGCCGCAAATTTGTCCAGAGTCCTGGCGAGCACATCGACCGTGTCCTGATACTCCACTTCGGTAGGGCGAGACTTCTTTTTGGCAGGCGGCATCTGACGGGCCTGCAACCGAGTAACCACTTTTTCCCAAATATCAGAATTTTCAGTGATTCCAGCGTCTAAAAAGGGCAACAAGTTCAGGTCGCCCTTGCTCGTCACATCATCGTGACAATCGAGGCAATACTCTCCTACCACTGACTCAACTGGCTGTCTATCCAAGGCGTAGAGTGGAGTGATATTGCCAACAGCAAACACGCTGCAACCCATTGCCAGACGAGAAATCCAACTCAGCAAAAAAGGACAGCGAAACAGCAACATGCCGACATTATGGCACAAACAGCGGCACTCGTCTTGTAACGGAGACGCGCCTTTATGTCATATTGCCACATCAACAAGACATCACTCCAGGCAACATTCTAAACAGACTGGATTAAAGATCATTCAGGATCCACCTTGATTCCGCTATCGAGAGGAATTGACTCTTTTGACTATCTTAGCAAACATATTGTCAGGATCCGATGACCAAAACGATCCCCAATGACACCCCCAGCTCTCTTCCGTGCTTAGATCAATTCCCAGCCTCTTTCGGGTCACTCTCATTTTCTTATCAGCAAGCCTGCTGATTCATATCCCGGCATCGGCTTGCGCCGAAGATTTCGTGACATCGATCGAACCCTTCCTCGAAGGGCACTGCTACGAATGCCACGACGACATCAACAACAAAGGTGGCCTCGATCTCTACTCCCTGTCCACTGATCTCAGCGATCCGGCTACCCTGGAAAAATGGATTCGCATCTACGACCGAGTCTCTTCTGGTGAAATGCCGCCCGATGATGAACCCGTCGTCCTCCCCAAAGACAACGCACAATTTCAAAGTCACCTTTCCCCCTATCTCACCGCCGCTCACGAAGCGGTCAAAGAGACAGTCCTTCGGCGCCTCAATCGCCGTGAATACGAAAATACACTCAACGACCTTTTCGGAATTCACCTCCCACTGGCGGAATCGCTCCCAGATGATGGGCGTGCCCATGGATTCGATACCGTTGGCGAAGCCTTGGGGATATCAATGATTCAAATGCAGCAGTATTTGAAATCAGCGGAATGGGCCATTGATGCCTCCATTGCAAAAACGCCAAGCCCTCTTGAACCAACCCGCATCAAGGCGAGCTATGCCGACATGAGGGGTGCCGACAAATTCATCGGCAAAGACTGGCTCAAGGCACCCGACGGAGCGGTCGTCTTCTTTCATGCCCCGGGATACCCCACCGGTATGCTGCGAGAAGCCAATGCCAAAGAGAGTGGATACTATCGAATCAAGATTACCGGCTACGCTTTTCAAAGCGACCGCCCCGTCACTTTTTCCGTCGGTGCGACGTCCTTTGTCCGCGGATTAAAGAAGCCAACTTTCGGCTATTTTGCCGTTTCGCCCGGCGAACCCGAAACAGTCGAACTCGTTGCATGGATGGATGAAAGGCACATGATCGAAATCACCCCACAGGGCCTCTACGATCCTGATCGACTGATCAGGAACAACGGAATCGATAGCTATCAAGGCCCCGGGCTCGCAATCAATCACGTAGAAATTGAAGGCCCACTAATCAAAGAGTTCCCATCGAAAGGACATCGCCTCATTTTCGAAGGGCTCAATCGCCAGGAACTCGAGCCGGCCAATACAGCTGACAAGCAAAAGGACTGGTATAAGCCCAAGTTTGGAATTCCCGATGTATCCCTCAATCAAAAGCTGATTCCAGTTCTCATTCGATTCGCCTCCACTGCTTACCGTCGCCCAGTCCACGAAGAAGACATTGCCCCCTACCTCTTGCTATTTCAGTCCGAGAAACATCAAGGCAACCCACCTGAAGAAGCATTAAAGACAGCACTCACCGCCATTCTCTGTTCGACTGAGTTTCTTTACCTGTTAGAAAATCCAGGGATACTTGACGACTATTCTCTCGCTTCGAGACTCTCCTATTTCTTGACCAGAACGTATCCGGATATTGCCCTCCGATCTGCCGCCGAACAGGAAACTCTTTCCTCGAGCAATGAATCCCTTCGTGAGCAGGCAAGCCGCCTCATCCAAAGCTCTCATTTTGATCGATTCATCGAGGACTTCACCGATTCCTGGCTTGATCTCAGGTCCATCGAATTCACCAGCCCTGACGAAAAGCTATTTCCTGAATTCGACCTTTTTCTCCAGCATTCCATGGTCGACGAAACTCGCTCCTTTTTCCGAGAACTGATTGAGAAAAACCTTGGGATCGAAAATCTCGTTAAGTCCGATTTCGCCATGCTCAACTGGAGATTGGCTCAGCATTACGAAATTGAGGGAGTCAGCGCCGTTAAAGTAGAACACGTCAGACTCCCTCAGGGTAGCCTGCGAGGTGGCCTGCTTTCTCAGGCAAGTATCTTAAAAGTTTCCGCCAATGGCACTAACACCTCTCCAGTCCTCCGTGGAGTATGGGTCAACGAACGTATCCTGGGAAATTTTCCTGCGCCTCCTCCACCGGGAATACCCGGAGTCGAACCTGACATTCGAGGTGCCAAAACGCTTCGCGAAATCTTGGACCAGCACCGGGATTCGGAGAACTGCCAAACCTGTCACCAAATGATCGATCCACCTGGATTTGCGCTGGAAAGTTTCAATCCAGTAGGCGGCTGGAGACCCTATTTTCGAAGTATCGGAGAAGGCGAAGAACCCGAGCAGAAGCGAGTGAACGGCAAACAGATCCGCTACCAGATTGGACAGAAAGTCGATTCCAGCGGGCAGTTACAAGACGGTCGAAATTTTAGTGGCTACCTCGAATACCGTGACTTGATCGCCGAGGAGAAAGGTCAGTTAACCAAGGCGCTCCTAATCAACCTTCTCACCTTCGGCACCGGACGCGAATTAGGGTTCTCTGACCGCCCTGAAATTGATAAGATGGTCAGGTTATCTGTCGGGTCAGACTATGGAATCCGGGAAATCATACTCCTGGCAATCAGCAGCGAAATATTTCGACACAAGTAAGTATTCCAAAAATGGACGCACCCTACTTAGCAACAAAATCAGCCCTCAGCAGGCGGCATTTCCTGCGTGGCGCTGGAAAGGTCGCCATCGGACTCCCATTCCTTGAGGCGATGTCTCCAGCATTTTCCCGGGCCAAAGTGCTATCCTCCCCACCCCGTTTTGTCGCCATGTGCGCGACACTCGGCTTTCACACTCCTCATCTTTTCCCGTCAGTATCCGGATCGAATTACGAACTAACGCCCTATCTGGAAAAGCTAAAAAACCATCGCAATGAACTAACCGTATTTTCAGGGCTTTCGCATCCAGGCCAGCAGGGCAACAACGGCCACGCTTCTGAGATGACCTGGCTCACTTCGGCACGCCGCCCAGGTTTGGCCGGATTCAGAAACACTGTGTCTCTCGATCAGATGATCGCCACAAAGGTTGGAAACTCAACCCGCTTTCCCTATCTCGCGTTATCTACCAGCGGCAATTCGCTCTCATGGACATCGAATGGCGTCTCGATTCCAGGAGAAAAATCCCCTTCCAAGTTATTTGCGGCACTGTTTATTGACGGAACCGAAAGAGAGGTCGCCGAGGAGATGCAACAATACCGGCGCGGCAAGAGCATACTTGATACCGTTCTGGGAGAAGCAACGAAGCTAGACCGAAAACTAAGTCCCCGCGACGCCGAAAAACTGGACGAATATCTGGCGTCCGTTCGCGAGCTGGAAATTCGAATGGAGGGCTCCGAAGAATGGGCGCAACGCCCCAAACCTGTAATCAACGCAATTCAGCCCGAAGATATCGAGGATAGAAGTGACACGATCGGACGTCAGCGCCTCATGAACGACATGATCGTTCTCGCGCTGCAGACAGACTCCACTCGCACCGTCACCTTTGCCTTGAGCGGCTTCAATGCCGTTCCAACAATACCGGGGGTAGAAACCGACTGGCACAATCTTTCGCATCACGGAAAAGATCCTGAGAAAATCGATGAGCTAAAGCTCATCGAGGAAGCCGAATTCCAAGTGTTAAGTGAATTCTTAACCAAGCTCAAAGCGATCGAAGAACACAACCAGACCCTGCTTGACCGAACGACGGTGCTCTATGGATCTAATCTTGGTAACGCCAGCAGCCACAACTGGCGCAACCTTCCCATTATACTTGCCGGCGGCGGATTCAAGCATGGATCATACACCGCCCATGACCCTGATAATAACACCCCCCTCGCAAATCTCTTTGTTCCTCTGGCTCAAAGAATGGGGGTCGATATCGACCAATTTGGCAGCAGCACCGCGGCAGGATTGCCCGGACTGGAGGCTTGAAAGAGAGACGCCGCGCCCTGGCGTTGTGCGCTATTCCCCAACAGCGAAGTCGAAGATGATGTCTTTATTCGCTGTCTCCAAATCCTCGATCGAAGCAGGAATCACCCCAGAGCCCCCTAACATCACAATGACCAGCTTTTCCAATTCTTTCACAGGCGTGATATCGGTCACCTGACGGCATTTGACGAGACTGAGCTGAACCAGATTCTCGAGTTGAGACAATTCGATGACATCCACTAAATTCCGGCATCCCGTTAAATCCAGTTGTTCAAGATTTTTGCTTGCTCCAATCCCTGACAAAGAAGTCAATTTGGGGCAATGGGTAAATCCGGCGTACTGCGAAACCGAAGCTGGAATCCCTTTGATCGAACGAAAGTTAGGACAGGCTTCAAGATGGATCTCCCTCAATTCATTCAGCCCGGAAAAAACCTCAAGCGTTTCAATTGAATCCTGTCCGCCCATTCGCAGCACCCGAAGGGAAGGCAGCTTTCCGATTCCACCATAATCCGAAATATCCACGTTGCGCATATCGAGGACAATCAACCCGGCGAGTTTTTCGATCCCATCGAGTCGCTGTAGCGTCGTGGCATTGCTGACATCCAGATCCGTCAGCTTCGTCTGCTGATCAAGTCCCTCGATGGACTCAAGATTGGAACAGCCATCCAGATACAGCTGCCTCAGCCCGCTCAATTGAGTGAGATCAATCGCCTTAATTTTACGGCAACGACTCAGGTAGAGATTCTCAAGAAGTGGCAACCGACTGATTTCAAATGATTCCATTTCCCGGCAACCGCTGAAATCCAAAGTGAGGACCGAGCGCATATCTCTTACTTCGCTGGCATCGCGGAAATTGGCGCTATCGGTCAAAACCAATTCTTCCAAACCAGGGTGCCCCATCACACCCTTCGCGGAAACCAACTTGGGACAGTCGATCGCAATCAATGACTTCACTGAACCCAGTATTTCAAACCCCGAAAAGGATTCCAGATTAGGGGCCCCAGTAAGATCAAGAATAGACGGCTCGCCAACCCGATTCACCACTGACGCAAAATCTACCAGATCGACTAGAAGCTCGCTCGAACAACCAATGTGAAAGTCATCATCCCCAACCGTAACGTCTGCATCATATCGATTCTCCAGCTCTTGAATCGCCGCCTCTCGATCATGCTTCTTCCAAACTGAGAGAACTGCCACAACACTAATTACGGCGAAAATAAGGACAATGTAGCGAACCGCACTTTTCATGATCAAATTACCGGAAATAGCATCCCGATACCATAACCCATCTCCCAACTTCAATCCAAGCCGGATTCAGTATAACCGGCGATCCCCCTAGGGAACTGGGATACGATCCAGAATCGCAGTAATGATCTGTTCACTCGTAATTTCTTCGGCCTCAGCTTCGTAACTGAGCAAGATACGATGGCGAAGCACATCATGCGCCAGATCTTTCACATCCTGAGGAACGACGTACCCTCTGCCCTGTAAGAATGCGGCAGCCTTTGCTGCCAAAGTCAGATTAATGGTTCCTCTTGGTGAAGCACCTGCCCGAACCAGAGGCGCCAATGCCGGATCGATTTCACCGGGCTGACGGGTCGCGTGAATCAAACTAACGATATAATCCTTCACCCCGTCATCAACATAGACATAGTTCACGAGCTTGCGGCTCTCGATCACCGTCTTCGTATCGACTACTGGAGAGGTCTTCGTTTTAGCCGAAGAAGTCGCCATCCGGTCGAGAATCGCTCGCTCCTCTTCAATGGAGGGATAATCCACCAGGACTTTGACCAAAAATCGGTCCAACTGAGCTTCGGGAAGCTGATAGGTGCCCTCCTGATCAATTGGGTTCTGCGTTGCCAGAACCAGAAACGGATCCGGCAAGGCGTAGGTCGTGTCCCCTATCGTCACCTGTCGCTCCTGCATCGCCTCGAGCAGGGCGCTTTGGACCTTGGCTGGTGCCCGGTTGATTTCGTCTGCCAGTATCAGGTTGGCAAAAACGGGACCAAGCTTGGGTGAAAACTCATTGGTCTGAGGATTAAAAATCAACGTTCCCAGCAAGTCGGCTGGCAATAGATCAGGAGTGAACTGAATTCGCTGAAACTGAGCGTCCAACGCTCCAGCGAGCGTATTGACGGTCAGAGTTTTGGCTAGTCCGGGAACCCCTTCGAGAAGAACATGTCCGTTGGTTAATAATCCGATGAGCAAGCGGTCCACCAGATCATTCTGGCCGACCACCACTTTGCCCATTTCGGATTTAACCGCGGCGACCCAAGTCCCCTGGCGATTGATTTCTTCAGCAAGTTTATTCGTGTCGATATTCTGCATCAGGCTGCCGGATAGAATGGTGCAATTTCACTCAAATGCCAAAAGTTTGTGCTCGAAATCAGGCTATCAAGTTTCTCTGTCAAAAATCACGCTGGATCGGCTGCCTCAATTTCAGAATCACCCTCGTCAGCTTTCGCTTTAAGCCGCTTTTCAACAGCGGGCTCGAGTCGTTTTTCCCAGATGTAGCGCCTGAACAGAACCTTGATGGCCGCGGTCAAAGGAACCGCCAGTAATGCTCCGAGCAGTCCACCCAGCAGCAGCGACCAGAACAGCACCGAAAAGATGACCGTCAAGGGATGCAGTCCCACGGAATCACCCACGATCTTGGGAGCTGTCACCAATCCATTGATTTGCTGAAGAATCACAAAGATAGCGAGCACGATCAAAGGATAAGCCCAGACGTTTGGAAGCCAGTTCCAGGCATTCACCAATACCTTTGCCTGCTTCCCATCCTCCGAAATTTCGGTAGCCACCTTGCGATCGACTTTGATTTCCCCTTTTCCGGTTCTGATCTTTATCTCCACTACTTGTCCCACTAGCGGGTGGACATCCGGAGCCATCTCAGTTTCGGCGTCGCTTGCTCCAGGCTCCTCGATCGGATTGGTCATCACGACAGGAGTTGGTTTGGCCACCTGCTTCAAATCTTCCCATTCCGTCGCCCCGAAATGGGCGATCGCGATGATGAGAGCCGGAATCATGACGATCAGATTTCCGATATAAGGAATCAGGCCAAGAATCGCGAGAAACACACCGATCAGCAAAGCGTAGGGAAGCCCCAACAGTGATAGAGCAATCGCAATGAGAGCACCATCGATCAGACTCACCACCATCTGCCCCCGAAAGAATGAAATCAGGTAGCCATTCACTTCCGTCAGCGTTTCGACGACTTCATCTTTGAACTTCGAAGCCCTAATCGGCACATAGTCAGACCAGCTCTTCGAAATTTTGTGCCCCTCTCTTAAGAAATAAAACAGGTAAATCGGCACGAGGAACATCCCCAACAGATAACCAAAGAAGCCAAACGCTCCACTGACCCGAGTCCAAAGCCACTGCCCAATGTTTGAGGCGATGTGTGGCCCCTCCTTGCTGACCCATTCGACGCCCTTCTGATAATATTTCTCGGCAATTCCCGTATCGAAGCGTGCCTGCGCCGAACTGATGCCAGCCTTGACCGACTCCGTCACTTTTTCCTGGATCGACTCTCTCTTGTCATAAAACTCATTGGCCTGATCCACCGTAGGAAGTACCACCGTGACCACCAGCAAAGAAACAAAAAGCATGAAGCCAACAAAAACCAGGAGCATGGCCCGACCGTGTTTGATTCCTCGCCGGGTCAGCCACTCCACGATCGGTTCGAGCAAATAAGCAATGATCCCGGCGACAGCCAAAGGAACCAACACCGGTTGCAAATATCCCAGCACAGTTCCCGAGATCATAATCACCCCAACGGCAATGGCCCCGATCAACACGATGGAAAACGCAGTGATAGCGCTCCAGAACGTTCGTTTTTGAAATGGTGTCGGATAAGCCTTCTTGCCCCCTTCCGGGGTGTCATTGGTAGATTCCATAAGCGGTATAATTCTGAATCATCAGTCAGCGGACGGCCTGAAACAATTACAAAATGCCAGTCTGGTTGGAATCGGAAATCCAAACTTATTCACAGCGGCGCTCTCTGAATGTGAATAAGTGCCCTGAAATGCCCCTATGATCCCCCCATTTTTACCCTTTTTTGTGAATAACACCCCATTGATGAAACGCTTCTTTTGATTTCAAGCTTAATTGGACACACTGACATCCCAAATAGACACGCTAAGGCTTCCCATTTCGCCACTTTTAAACTAACACGTCATGAATTCGTTTAACTTATTTAAATTCAAGTAGTTATGTGATCAACGCCATTCTTCCACACAGGAGAAACAGCCTTCTAAGTCTATGATAACCAGGGGTTTAGTTTCAAACAGAACCGCCAATTACTCTAACCGAAATCCAGAGTGTTAAAGAAGGCACTTTATTCACATTCAGGTGAGCAAATGTGAATAACTCGAAGAATAGCCCTGTGAATAAGTCGTGAATAACGGGGCGAAAACGGCCCGATTTAAGGTTATTCTCGATTTAAACTCAGTCATCCCGATTTCTTTCAATTCGATACCGTGCTATGGGTTGCGCGTGTTGGTTCATCCTCACCATCTGGTACTCAACGATTCTTCTTCACCTCATCTCTCTCATGTTTGTCGATCACATTAAGATTCAAGCTAAAGCCGGCGATGGCGGCAATGGGTGTTCCAGTTTCCGGCGGGAAAAATTCGAGCCCAAAGGAGGCCCTGACGGAGGAGACGGCGGACGTGGCGGTGATGTCATCCTGGTCGTGAGCCAGCATGTCGACAATCTCAGGGAATTCTTCTACCGCCCCAATTACAAAGGCGAACGAGGCAAGCATGGCATGGGCCAGCGAAAAACGGGCCGCTCCGGCAAGGACCTGGTTCTGAAAGTCCCGCCAGGGACCATCGTTTACCGCACACAGCCCAACGTTACTGAGGTAAAGGATGATGAATTTGAGGTCCCCGACCTCACTGATGCGAACTGGGCCGGCGATTTTTCGGAAGACGAGGAGGGCCAAATGGTCCTCATGGATCGGAAGGAATCAGAAGAATCGAAGGAAACTGAAACAGCTGCTGATGCCAAGTTGGATCCAGATGGCGAACTGATTCCGGACGCCGAGCTGGATGAGAACACCAGCGACGAATTTTTTGTCGACGAGCAAGACGAGCAGGTTGTCGAAGAGGAAACAGAAGAGGAAGAACCCCACCCCTACGGTGAGATCGTCGCCGATCTGACTGAGGTCGGGCAAAAATTCACGCTGTGCAGCGGAGGTATTGGAGGAAAAGGAAACTGGAACTACCGGACCGACCGCAATCAAGCTCCGATCGAGTTCACGATGGGTGAAAAAGGAGATGACGATTGGTTCTACCTCGAGCTCAGACGCATCGCCGACATCGGCTTGGTCGGATTTCCAAATGCAGGAAAATCCACCCTTCTCACTACCCTGTCGAATGCTTCGCCCAAAGTCGCCGCCTACCCTTTCACCACATTGAAGCCCATGGTCGGCGTGGTGGATTTCCCAGGCTTCTACCGCACTACTGTCGCTGATATCCCCGGATTGATCGAAGGAGCTCACGCCAATGTCGGCCTGGGCCACGATTTCCTGCGTCACATCAGTCGCTGCTCAGTCTTCCTTTTCGTAGCCGACACCGCAGCCGTGGATCAGCGCGACCCGATATCTGACATTCAGATCCTGCGCAAAGAAATCCGACTCTACGACGAAGAGCTCGGAGATCGAGAATGGCTCATTGTTGCCAATAAGATCGATCTAGAAGAATCAAACGTCTATCTCGAAGCCCTCAAGACCCGCTTCCCCAAACAGGAAATCTTTCCGATTTCAGCACAAACAGGTGAAGGCATCGAAGAGCTCAAGAAGAAGCTTTGTGAATTGTCGGGCTCGCGGCCTTCCTGATCCTTCCCTGGGGCCGAGATAAGGCGTTGCGTTACCTGCCTCGGTGAACTATTTTTAGCCTCGCATGGGAATGGAACGCTTCATCATCAGCTCCAGCATTATTAACGTAATCACCATTGGCTAACTCAGTCAGGTGATTGCGAATCGGTCTATTTTACTCCCTGCAGGAGATCTTCTCCAAGTCAGAGCAAGCCGAATCGGGATCGCCCACTGGGATCACACTGATTCTGAAATTGTGTAGCCTCCTTACCCTGTTGACACCCTGACCTAACCCTGTTGAATCCGATCATGAGCACCCACCCAGACGTAAAACTCTATGACACCACCCTACGAGACGGCACTCAGGGTGAAGGCGTGAATTTCAGTTCTCTCGACAAGATTCGGATTGCACAGGAACTGGATGAATTCGGCATGCAATACATCGAAGGTGGCTGGCCCGGATCCAACCCCAAGGATGTTTCATTCTTTGAAAGAGCAGCCGACCTCGATTGGAAAAACGCCAAGATCGCCGCTTTCGGCAGCACCAGGCGCAAGAACATCGCGGTCGAGGACGACCCTCAAGTGAAACTGCTGATCGATGCCAAGACTCCTGTCGTCACCTTCTTCGGCAAGAGCTGGGGTCTCCACATCACTGAGGTGCTCGGTACCACGGAAAAAGAAAACCGGGCCATGATTTATGACACTACGCGCTATCTCAAAGAGAACGGCCGGGAAGTGATTTATGACGCGGAACACTTTTTCGACGGCTACAAAGATTGCTCCGAACACGCGCTGGCCACACTGGCCGCAGCAAAAGAGGGCGGAGCAGACTGGGTTGTGCTTTGCGACACAAATGGAGGAACCATGCCTCACGAAGTCGCCGAAATCACCGAAATCGTCATGCGCGAAATCGGCATCCCTATCGGCATTCATACCCATGACGATACCGGAGTAGCGGTTGCCAATGCCCTGTCATCGATCCTGGCAGGTGCCACCCAGGTCCAGGGAACGGTCAACGGATACGGCGAACGTGTCGGAAACTGCAACCTCACTACGGTGATTCCCAATCTTCAACTGAAGATGGATCGCCCCGTCGCCAAAGACATCAGCAAGCTGACTCACCTGGCCCACTTTGTCGATGACCTCGCCAACTGCTCGCACAATATTCGTGCCCCCTACGTGGGTTCGACCGCCTTTGCCCACAAGGGCGGTATGCACGTGAATGCCGTCCAGAAAGTTGCCCACAGTTTCGAACACATCGAACCCAAAACGGTAGGCAATCGTCAACGGATACTCGTCTCGGAGCTCTCCGGCCAGTCTAACGTTCTCATGAAAGCTGAAGAACTCGGCCTGCCTGTCAAAAAAGGCAGCCCAGAAGCCCTCGGCATTCTCCAGAACCTCAAAGCGCTTGAAGAACAGGGTTACGAATTCGAAGCCGCCGAGGCCTCGTTTGAACTACTCATCAGGAAGCACCTCGACACCTATAAGCCGTTTTTTAATCTCAAAGAGTATCACTGCACCTTCCGCCAAGACGGAGAGCGCGACTACCAGACCTGTTCTGCGACGGTGAAGGTCGATGTCGGAGCTACCGAAGAGTACCGAGTCGCCGAAGGTGATGGACCGGTCAATGCTCTGGACGGCGCCCTTCGAAAAGCACTTCGCCCCTCATTTCCTGAAATCGACCAAATGGAACTGTTCGACTACAAGGTGCGAATCATCGATAGCCACATGGGAACAGGAGCCAAAACCCGCGTCCTTATTCTCAGTAGTGACGGGCAGGAAAACTGGGGCACAGTCGGCGTAAGCCATAATATCATCGAAGCCAGCTGGCGTGCCCTCGTGGATTCAATGGAATACTTTCTCGCTAGGAAACGGAGTCAATAACTTCACTGCAAAAGCAGAGCAAACTTTCCTAATTACCCCTTCCTCACGCATAGAGGTAATACCATTTCGATAGTGAAACTGGTGGAATTGGCTGAGTCGAACCTTTTCTAGCGCTAGGCGCTGCGAAGGGTTGATGTGGGGGCCGCCCCGCGGGGGCCGCCCCGCGGGGGCCGCCCCGCGCGCATCGCAACTGAGCGGGAACAAAGCGATTGGAAAGATTTGGCCAGTGCCCCAACACTTCCGCGAAGCGCTCACTTCCCCCCCCTTCATTCCTCCAGTTTCACGGTTGAGGTGGTATAAGCCGTTTTTTGTGCCACACAGGTCCAATTTGTGTCACAACAACAGTGCACTCATGTCATTCTTAAAACTCCTCTTTCTTCCTCTGCTCCTCGCCACATTCGTCACCGCCAGAGAAAAACCTAACATTCTCCTCATCTTTACGGATGATCAGGGGGTAAATGACGTCGGTTGTTACGGATCCGAGATACCCACTCCTCATATTGATGGTATCGCCCGGGAAGGCATCCAGTTCACCAACTTCTATTCAGCCTCTTCCATCTGCACACCCTCCCGCTTCGGGCTGCTCACAGGCAGAAATCCCATCAGATCGCAGGCTCAGCTTCTGGGTGCACTCATGTTCATGGCTGAGGGAGACAAGGTCAGGAGCATCCGTCCCGACGAGACTACCATCGCCGAGATACTGCGAGATCAAGCAGGCTACGACACCGCTTTGATCGGGAAGTGGCACCTCGGACACGGCCAAACCGAAATGCTGCCTCACTTCAATGGTTTTGACACCTTCATTGGGCACACCGGCGGCTGTATCGACTTCTTTACCATGACCTACGGGATCATTCCTGATTGGTATCACGATTCCGAACATGTGTCCGAAAACGGATATGCCACCGAATTGATCACCGATGAAGCGGTCCAGTATCTCGAAGACCGAAGCGACAAAGAAGACACGCCGTTCTTCCTATATCTCGCCTACAACGCACCCCATTTCGGCAAAGGCTATAGCCCGTCAGCCAAAGCTCCCGTCAATTTGATGCAAGCCCAGGCCGCAGATCTCAAGCGGGTTTCATCGATCAAAGATAAAATACGCCGCGAGTTCGCCGCAATGACCGTTAACCTCGACGACGGAGTGGGCCGAGTTCTCGCAGCTCTCGACGATACCAAATTGGCCGACGATACCCTCGTCATATTCCTGACCGACCACGGCGGCGACCCAACCTACGGAGGAAGCAATCTCCCATTCAGGGGCGACAAAGCCACCTTGTTCGAAGGAGGCTTGCGCGTGCCCTGTCTCATGCGTTGGCCTGGAGTGATCGATCCGGGACGAAAGTCTGATCAACTGCTCTCATCACTCGACCTGTTTCCAAGCTTCTGCAAAATGGCAGACATCAATCTCTCCGAAGACTTGCCCGTCGATGGAGAAAGCTTCCTCCATTTATTAGAAGGAGAAAACTCGGAGCCTTCGACAGCTCGGAAAATGATCTGGCAAACAGGGGTCCATTCCGAACTCGGCCGCAAGTCCTGGCTCGCCTATCGTGAAGGTGACATAAAATATTTGAGCAGTCCCTCGGAAGGAGAGTTCCTCTTTGACCTGGGCTCCGATCCACTTGAGTCGACTGATCTGAAATCGGCGAAGCCAGAACTGTTCGAAAAGCTCAGGTCCGACGCAGAATCGATGGCGAAGATTCTAAGAGAATCTTCATCGGAGCAGTGAGCCCCTGTCTCGCAACACCCCCTTAATTCCCAAACAATTTTTCGAAAATCGACTTCGACTTCTCCGGGGTAACGGTATCCGCCTGGGTTTCGGCCTCAATCACCGAATTAAGCTCTTCCGGCACTTCAGGTCGCGCCGTTTCACCTCGACCCAATTCCGGCACATCAATCGCTGAAGTGAGCACCTTGTTAGGATTACTCTTAAGAAACGTATTAATAGGAATCCTAACCAATCTATCCTCAAGCCTAAGGCGGCGATGGGAATTCAAAAATGTGCGCGGGCTGTGGTAAGTCGTATAAGTCTTCGGATATAGCTCCCGCCGCATTCCAACACGAAGGTCTTTCCTAATTTCAAAATGGAGATGCGCGTCGTACATCCTATAAGGGCCTGTCCCTATGGTACCGAGCACCTGCCCTCGCGAAACTTGCTGACCGACCTTAACCGAGCGCACCTTCAAGTGACCGTACAAAGAATCAATAAAGGCGACCTGCCCATTTTTCTCCCTATAGGCGTGACGGATAATGATCACATTGCCCCAACCATGGCGATAATCTTCCGAAAAAACGGCAACACCATTCGCGATGGAATAAACGGGATCCCCTTCGTCGCTATCGCCTCCGCCATTTCCATTCCAATCTTCCCCTAGGTGACCATATTGGGAAAACCCGCGATAGACGTAGTATCCATAGCCGTCCGGTTTGCCTACCGGATAGTCAAAGCCGTCCGCTAATCGCGCCGGAGTAAATGCCTGACCACGGGCACTTCCAACAAGCAGCGCCAGGACGCCCACAAGCCCCAAAAAACACGCGAGCCGTCTTCGGACAGCTGATGATGAACTATGAATCACAATCTCGGGGGGATTTACACAAAACGCGCTAACGAAAAGAAGACGAACCAGAGGCCGCAAAAATTAGGCGCCTACCTGTCGAAAATACAAAAAAGCAGCCGCGCCTGCAATAAGACAATAAATTCCAAAATACTCAAATTTACCCTTACGTATCGCAGCGAGCACCGTGAAGATCGCGATGAGACCTGAAACAAAGGCGACCCCGGCTCCCAACACGTAATTCAGAAGCAGCCCATCCCCGGTCGGCAAATCCTTCATTTCCAACAAGGCCGCAGCGGCGATCGCAGGAATCGCCATCAAAAAGGAAAATTCAGCGGCAGCGGAAGGCTTAACCCCTGACAGCATGCCCGACACAATCGTCGAACCAGATCTCGATATCCCCGGCAAAATAGCGAAGGCCTGACCGATGCCCATGACAATCGCCGATAAAACGCCGATCTCCTTGCCTTCGATACCTTCCCTCTTTTTTCGAATCAACAGCCTGGGCAGGAACAATACGACGCCAGTCACGATCAGCAGGAGGCCTACCACAGCCGGCTTTTCGTAAACACTTTCAAACAAAGCCCTCAGAGGAGAAAAACCCACAATTGCAGCCGGAACACTCGCAATCGCGAGATAGCCAATCGTCTTCCGGTCTTTAGACAAGTCTTCACGAAACGGAGGCAAGATGCTGAGAAGCATGCGCCAAAGGGGTTTCCAAAAGTAAATCACCACCGATAACAAAGTCCCGAAATGGACCATCACCTCGAAGGTCACCCCCTGATCATCGATCCCGAGTAACTTTTGAGAAAGCACCAAGTGCCCCGATGACGACACGGGAAGAAATTCCGTCAGGCCTTGAACCAGACCCAGGATCATCGCTTCGAAAGGAGTCATGCGAATTCATAATCCAACCTGCCCAATAATCCAGCACTACGTTAGGATCGAAAAGATCGTCGCCAGGCCCGAATGGCGCTGCATTAAGCAGATTTAGTGAATGCAAAGTGTGACGAAAACAGGACGATCTCAGAGCCCAGCCCTGTAGCTGGGAGGCCAGCCCCGTGGGGTCCGTGAGACCCCGGGATGGAAGCGTTTGGGCCTGATGAAAGCGTTCCCCGGCCTCACAGTGGCCACGGGGCTGGCCCTCCAGCTACAGATTTCAAATGGATGCACGTGACCTTCACTGTGTGCACAGAATCTCGCCTTGTTAATTTCACACGAAGACTGGACTTAATGCAGCGCCATTCTCGCCAGGCACCAGAAATACCATTTCAATGGTGAAACTGGTGGAATAGCTGAGTCGAACTTTTTCAAGCGCCCGGCGCTACGGAGGCGCGATGCGGGGGCCCCCCGCGGGCATCGCAACTGAGTAGGAACACTGCGATCGGACAGGATTCGGCCAGCTTCCCAGTACACCCGCGAAGCGCTCTATATCCCACAAAGATCCCCCTATTCCTCCAGCTACACTGTTGAGATGGTATATAGCAACGATTTCATACAACTCAGTCCGTTCAGCCCAATGGACCAGTGATCCACTTGAAAGATCCTCTTCTGCTTGCCCGTATTACCTTAAGTAATCTTAAATACCGGAGTCATTTTGCCTGTTACAGTGGGAAAACATATTACAGCAATTCCATGAGCCCGCCTGCCTATGGAGAATCATAGCCGCTCCAGCGGCACGGAATCGCATGGAAGACTCTCATAATTGAAAATATTTCTCATTTATTGCTTGTAATTATACTGAAAGTGGACACAATTGTTAGATACGGCATCAATTCTACTGGAATTGTGGTTTTTAGGGCCAATTACAGACACCCTAATTTTTCCTCGTTTTAGTTATAGCCGGCAAAAATTCGACACACATATCATGGCAGACGAAGAAGCACCCGAACTCATGACCGTTAAGGAAACCGCAGAATACCTGCGTATTCCTCTCCCTACGGTGTACTACTTGGTCCAGCGCGGCCAACTTCCAGCAATCCAGATCGGTGGCCGGTGGCGCATTAAGCGCAGCTTGCTAGATCGTGACATCCTCAAGACGGACGAAGGCGGTCAGCCAACTGTTCTGGTTGTTGATGACGACCCTGCATTGCAGACCCTGTTTAAGCAATTCCTCAAGAAAGCCGGATTTGGCCGCATTGTGGTAGGCACCGGGGCAGAAGCTCTCTCCTATGCACAGAAGCAGCGTTTCGACCTCGTTTTCCTTGATCTAAAGCTCCCTGATATTCCTGGTGACGAACTTTACGTTAAGCTGAAGGCCCTTTACCCGGACCTTCCTATCGTGATCATCACAGGTTATCCTGACAGCGAGATTCTCACCAAGATTCTCTCTAGCGGTCCCGTAACGGTGATCAAGAAGCCGATCGAATACGATCAGCTCAATCGCACGGTTAAGATCCTTGGCCACAAAGGTGCCGAAGCGAGCTAACGAACGAAACTCGTTACGTCAATTTTCTCAAAAGGCTCCCTGTTCATTCAGGGGGTCTTTTTTGTGCCCCGGTGGAAACTCGACCCCCTTCTTTTACCCCAACCTCTAGCCGGTCTCTTCGAGGGCCGGACCAAACCAATTGCGCCTTGAATAATAGAACCGTTCGAATAATTAGAACGCTTCCATCCCGAGGTCACAGACCTCAGCTACAGGCTCCCCCTTCTAGATCCCTGTTCTAGTTGGACTAACACCTCTACAGCACTATAAGTAAGCACAAAAAAGCCCTCACTTTCGTGAAGGCTATTCGTTCAAGCTGATTCGGATCAACCTTGATCAGAAATCTCGATCAAGTGCCATTCTTCAACTTTCGGCCACTCGAATTGCCTGCACTGCTCGAAGAGCGATGGCGTCCGCTGCCATCACCTTGATAAACCTGCTGCCCGTTTCGAATAAAGACCGAACCGGAATTAAACGGTTTTAAGGTACCTCCATTGATCGTAGCAGGCGCTTCCACATTGCCAGCGGGAACAGCATAGTCCTTCTGAGAAGAAACCTGAGCTAATGCCGTAGCAGGATCAGCCTGCGGCCTATTAACCACCGCACGGCTCTTTGCCTCACGCCCATCACGCCTTGCTTCATTCTTGGCCTGGCGGACTTCCCTTGTGTAGACCTGTCGATTCCTCATTCGCTCCCACCACCGAACCTGATCCGGTGTTCGCAAGTCAGGAAAGGGAGGAAGAATTACCTCCGCATCCACATTGTCAGCCGGGTTGGCCTGAACGGGAGTCCCTCCGACCAGCATCCCTGCCAGCATGAGAGTTGCACCGATGAGCACTTTACGGGAAAATCTACGATTCGTTTGATCCATCTTTAACTGAGGTAAAAACCTGCTTCTACTATTCACAATCTATCTTCGACGTCTATCAGAATCACTCAGCACTTCCAGCACCAATCTGACTTTCAGGCACTCCGAAGACCCGATAGCTTGAAAAGCGATTGGTCGCCGGATTAAACGTGTAAAAGGTCAAACTAACTGAACCTACCGGATTACTGGCAAACCGCTGGCGACGAAGCAATTCCTCCGCTTCTTCCTCTTCGAGAACATCAAAGTTGTCCCATCTCAATGAGGTCCGTCGACTACCGAAGACTGAATCAAGAGCGTCTTCCGCCAGGTTGGAATAAACAGGATCATCTCCCGTATCTTCCAAGACCGAGTCATCGAGAGCGATTCCAAAGATATAAGCTTCGTAGCCATCCGAATAATAGAGATACTGCGTGCGATCAGTTCCTTCTTCAGCAGCGGCATCGCTGAAGAGATTGTTGAAGAATATCTGAGCGGGAGCTGGGAGCGTGTTGATGATTGAACCACCAGTGCCACCACCACCACCACCAGTAGGAGCCAAAGCTGAGAAGTAGAGGTTATAGGGGCCTAACACATGCGCAGGATAAGCACCGGGATCATTCGCCGCAATTCCAAACGTGCCGGTAGGCTCGCCCTCTGCTCCCAAACCAAGGATGAACTCGACTCCGACTTGCTCGTCAACACGACTACCAGTGCCCGGGGCGGGCGTCCTTGAGTAGGCTTTGTTGTTCAGAAGCGTGCCGGCAGCAACCTGATCGCCTGCGGCATTCGTTGTGTAAAGCCTGAGTTCGCTTCCCCCTCCTCCGAGAGCGGCGCTTGAAAACTGAGCAGCACGACCACTAAAAGCGGCTGCGGAACTTGTCAGAATCCCAGCGCCAGCGGCCGCAGTGTCTCTGCCCACAGCTACCAGCGTATCGCCGGTAGAGGACCGAGCCGCCGTATCGCCATTCAGCGAGGAAATGTGACCGATTGTACCGCCTGTGCTGGTCAGATCATTACCCGCCTTGACGAAAATATCACCATCCCAAGTTCCCTGACTCTTGGTTCGTACACCACGCTCATCATCACCATGACCGATTTTTGCGTAATTCGAAACGGTGGTAGCGTTTATGACTCCAATCGCCTCGACTCGCCCGGAGGTATTGGAAAGAACGATATTGTCACCAGCCGTCACATCGATGACCCCAACAAAATTTCCTGTTCCGTTAGCCACGGCCCCGTGTCCAATATGGGTGTAACTCTCTCTCCAACCTGAGCCGCCCAGAAGCGAAATGTTATTCGTTGCTGCGACTTTAACGTCAGCGGTGACACTGTGAACGTTTTGAGAGGTTCCATGACCGAGTTGAGCCCAGTTGAATTGAACCTGGCTGGGATCACGATTGCCACCAGTCCCGCCACCGAGGCCATTTCCGCCATTCAGCGTAATCGAACCCAGCGAAATCACCGACAAATTGCCCGCCATCGTCGTGCCGAAAAATCCGGCACCGTTATTCTCCTGGCCGGACTCATATCCTCCGTGGCCAATCTTTGAGAATGCCCGAAGTGTGTTGCCTGCCTGAAGATCAATGTTTCCACCGGACTTCACATCAACCGTTCCACTAAAACTCGATTCCACGTTGGTTCCACCGTTACCAATCATCGTGAAGTTTGATGCGTTGTATTCGACGCCGCCGAGCAGGGCAAAGACCGGTGCCGCCTCCTGCTGGTTCAGGTCGCTGGTCATAGTGATGGGGCCAACCACATCCACCTTGATGTTCCCTCTGATCACCGATCCAGGGGATATTCTCCGCTGACCGTCAGGTTCCCCGTCACCGCCATGGCCAATCAGCGCAAAACTACGGGTCGCGAGCGTTCTAGGAGCCGCAATGTTACCAGCACCAAGCTGATTTCCCGGAATAATAGAATTCTCACGAGCAAAGACACTGGATGACTTCAATCCCTGAGCCTGCGGACCCAGAATATCTAACTTTCCGCCGGCCGTTACCGTGATGTCCGAGGAGACGCCCGCCACGTTTCCGATGCCCACTCCGGGGTTACCATTGAAGAGATAGCCGAGTGAATTGGTGGCAAAACCATCAATTTGCCCGTGAAGAGAGGAATCAACTCCTCCGTGACCGATCATCGCGAAGTTCTCCCTCGCGCTCGCAACGTTATAACTCCCGACACCGCTAGCGGCGGCCGGGTTGAATCCTTCAAAGCCGTTATCACCTGACAGGAGCGTAATGTCCGTGGCAGCCTTTACATCAATTTTACCCGAGTGATCGCCAGTACTGCGAAAACCACCATGTCCAATCATCGCAAAATTCCGGTTCCCGGTAATATTATCAATTTCCCCACCTGCTTCAGGCTTTGCACTGAGAACAATCGCACCACCCGAATCGACACTGATATCACCATTGTGCCCTCGATTGACTGCTGTCACATTGGCGCCACCGACAGTGAAGTCAGCGACCCGAAGAGTGCCGCCGTGTCCAATCTTGGCGTAGGCATCATTATCATTAAATCCGCTGTATAACTCAATATCTCCACCTGTACCTGTCTTAAGAGTGATATTTCCAGACAAGGTGCCGTGGGCATTTCGCTGAGATAAAGTGGGACCACTTGCCCCAGATCCACCAGCGAGGCTTCCGTTATTACCATTAGTTGCCGAAACGCCACCGTTACCAAGCTGGGCATAGGAAAAACCAGATCCTGCTACCATCTTGAAAGAACCACCGGCATCGACATCGATGTGACCGTTCATCCGGCCCGCCGCCTCATATCCGCCCAATCCAATTTGGACGTATGACTGATCACCCGTAATGGCTGTCTGTGGACCAGGCGCATTCGCCGGGGTGGTATCGGGCCTGAGAAATCGACCAAACAAAATATTGCCTCCCGCTTTCACCGACAGTCCACTGGTTCCTGTGGCAGACGTTGTAGTGAAAGAATGGTTTCCATGCGCTCTCGATCCACCGTGACCGATCTGAGCGGGCCCTTGTTGCGATCCGCTTGCCATGAAGGTGATGTCGCCATTCGTCGCCTCTACTGTTATTGAACCGGAGTGGCCACCCATCGTGGTTGAGGCACCAAAACTGTTAAACGAGGTGGGATCTCGAAGTGTCCCAACGACAGAAACATTCCCACCTACACCAGGAACAGCAACAACCCCGCCGGTATTAATCACGACTCCGCTTCGGTGACCACCGTTACCAATCATGACATATTTACCTGCGTTATTGCCACCTGTAGACCCGAGTCCGTTCGCGATGATCGAACCGGTCACTTTGACAGAAATATCACCTTGGTGAACCCCTACGTTTTGAGAACCCCCATTTCCGATATGAGCAAAAGCATCCGTCCCGGCAAGCCCCACCTCCATGCTCACGCTGCCTCCTGTCACCGTAATGTTGCCAGAGGTACCGATCGCACCGGTTCCGCCATTTGCCCCACCGGGTGCCGCAAGATTGCGACCTCCATGACCAATCTGTGCAAATCCTCGAGTCGCCCCCGATGCTTCAACAAAGATCGCACCACCTTCTGTAGAAACGGTGATTTCTCCCGATCTAGTAACACCATTTGTTGGCCGGTCCGCCGCCGGGATACCCTGCGTGGATCCACCGTGCCCGATCATCGCGTAGGCGTTGTTTCGCCCCGCATTCGTTGCTGCCCCCCGGGCATTAACTGAAATAGTCGATTTCGCGTGAACATTGATGTCGCCAACGATAGCAACTGGAGCGGCAACTCCGGTAGCACTGCGAAACCCAATCTGACCCAAAGCGTTATTCACATCTCCGCCGAACACTGAAATACCGCTACCATAGATATTGGTCTCTCCACCTGCAGAGCCTACCGCAACAGCATTCACACCAGCCCGGTTAACAATAACGCTTCCCCCACCGGTGCCCCAGTCGCCAAAAGTGTTCCCTGAAAGTAGGACCGCATTGGTAATTCCAAAAGCGGTGGAGTTTCCTCCCGCAATAACTGGGACAGTGGCCCCACTAAAGTTTGCAGCCCCGGAAACGCCGTCCCAACCGGCGAACAAACTGATCGCTCCTGTCCCTGCGTTCTGAATATCATCGTCAACAATGACGTCATTATGGGCAAAAAAGTTTAAATCATTAGCGGAAGTGTATACGATGGGAGCTCCGCTCTGAACTTGAATGTTGCCAACGCCTCCAGCTCCGGAAGTGTGAATCACCACGTTGCTCCCTGCCAAAGCCATCACAATGGATGCATTCGTAACCGTCACCAGGCCTCCAATAGCTGCGCCAATGATAACATCAGCCGGGTCCAGCAATAGAGTTCCGTTCGCTCCAGCCGCAGAAGCAGTCGTAACCAGCCCGTCATAGATCAGGTGCTCTTTGCCAGAAACTTCTACAAATCCACCATTACCATAGCCACCCGCCTGCGCGGAAATGCTTCCTTTATAAAGAGTGTCTCCATCTGCCCAGATAACGACTCGTCCGCCATTTCCATCCTCGGAATCAGCAATGATCATCGAACCCTCGTCGACAGTCGTTTTCTGCGAATTGGCGATATCGGCATCGTTTCCTTGATAACCACCTCCCACGCGCACGGTGCCCCCAACATCTTCACCGGACACATCGATTACGGAAGCAGATCCCAGATGCACCTCGTTACCCGAGACATCCACTGAACCACCATTTCCTACGGCACTGGATGCGTTCACCGAACCGTTAAGCGAAGCCATCTCAGTCGCTCCTAGATTCACCGAACCGCCATTACGACCGCTCACATCAATGCTTGTCGCATCGGAAACCACCACATTGTTACCTACCACATTGACACTGCCACCAAGCGCACCAGGAGCACCGGCTGCCTCAAGCGAACCGGCTTCGAGAATGACATTGCTACCTTCAACTGAAATTTCACCGCCAGAACCATCCCGGTTCCGTGAATAGATCTGACCCGTATTCACCACGCTACCAGACGAACTGGCGCTCAACATGACACGACCACCGCTGGTCTTGAACCCGTTGGCCCGAACGACACCGTCGTTCTGAATTCCGAGAGCGTAAACGTTGCCGTGAGCCTTGAGCTCGACAGCCGCCGCATTAATCGCGCCGCTGTTGTCAATGCCTGTCGCACCGCCAGGGCCTGCACCAATCACTGAAATAGTTGATCCGGAAAATCCCTGCTCCACGATCATGTCACCACCCGCACCGAACACGACAGCTCCATCAGGAGCTGAAACGGAACCGGCATTCTGAAGAAAGTTACCCATCATCACCACATCGCTGGTCGCACTGCTGATGGCACCATAGTTGGAGATGCCTGCTGCTGAACTTCCCTGAAAGCGATTGGAGCCTCCGTCGAGAAAATCGTCGTTTGCAATATCAAGCGTCGACAGGGTCAACATACCAGCGACATCAACCACTCCGCCGGCATGCACCACGATACCATTCGGATTGACCACGATGACACTGCCGTTCGAGTTCAAAGCACCGTAGATCGCAGATGGATTACCTGTCACAACCCGGTTCAAAATCACCGAATTGACACTGGGCATATTAAAGTTGGTCACCTCGCCGTGTTGAATCGAGAACGACTGCCAGTCAACAATCGCACTGTTCGTGCCTTGATTGACGTTCAGTAGAGAAGTTCCGAGACCATCGAAAGTCACGCCACCTGCTACGACTGCCGCGCCGGACGGATTCGCCTGTAAAGGAACGGGAAACATGGAGATCCCGGGCAAGAGGGTAACCAAAACCAGAATCTGCAGCGTCAGACTTCTGCGAAGGATAGGTGTGAATGTATTCATTATTTTATGGAGGGTGGTGAGGGTTTGAGCCTTTTACCACTCAGTCGCTATCATCCCTAAAGGGATAATCCGTAATGGAATGACAGCATCTTGGGGGCTTGTAAATCCAAAATTTAGGATTTCTGACTCATTTCTACCTATCTTTGTCACTATTGAGATTGCTGTGACACTTCTCGAACCATTTTTTCTCTCAATTTCTACTCTAAAACTTCTGCCAGCCCTTCTTGAACCTAAGAATTCTGGAAATTTAGGGTTTCTTAGCCAACTTCCAAAAATCCCTTAACGGACGGCGTCACAGGGGATTTTTTGTCACTTTTTGCGTTTCGCGGCGTAAACGCTGCTGATACCACCCAATTGAGGGTACCAATCCGCCGATTGAAAGCCATTGGCTTCGATCAGTTCTGACATGGTCTCTCCTGCGGGAAATCGCTCAATAGAGTCACCCAAATAGGCATAGGCCTCACGGTTCCCGGTCAGCCATCCCGCCAGGACAGGAAGGATGCGGTGGAGGTAGAACCGATAGGGCGCTCGCAGCACAGGGTTTCGGGGAAGCGAAAAGTCCAGGATCACAAGTAGACCATCTGGCTTGAGCACTCGGGAGAACTCTGAAATCGCATCGGCCCAGTTCGCCATGTTTCGCAAACCATAGCCAATCGTCAGTGCGTCGATCGATTGATCCGGAAAAGGCAGGGCGAGCCCATCTGCCACGATGAGATCACTCAGCCCACGACGCCGGGCCTCAGCCAACATCGGCGCACAGAAATCGGCCGCAATCACTCTGGCCTCTGGAGAGCCCGCTTGAACCGACTGAGCTAAGTCACCGCTCCCGGTTGCAACATCGAGGATGAGCTTGGGATTGGTTTCAGCAACCAGTCTCGCCACTTTCCTCCGCCACAGCACATCAATACCAAGGCTCAACACATGATTGGTTAGTACGTAACGCTTCGCAATGGAGGCGAAAGCTCGATGAACAAACGCCGGATTTTGATCCTGTGAATTGGCGTCCATCTCATTCCCAAGCAGGGAGAAAAAACAACAAAATACAAATAGTGCTCACGAGAGGACTCGAACCTCCACGGGTTTAACCCCACTAGAACCTGAATCTAGCGCGTCTACCAATTCCGCCACGTGAGCAGCCTATAAATCGGGGCGCTAAGGAACACCGAAAAGGCTCCATGACAACCGCTTTTATTTGATGTGAAGAGGATTCACTGACAAGATCAAATCATCGAACTAGCTCCCTCCATTCCTGCGCAGCTCCCTCAGATCCACTCTTGGCGCGATACTCAATTTCGCTCGGCTTCGGAGCAAATGGCGATGGATCAGGCCATTTTCGATCACACGCTCCAGAGCGGGTCCGCCTGCGCCAGATTCTATGCCTGGAACGAACCAGCGATCACGGTCGGGTATTTTCATGAATTCAAGGCATTGGAGCAGGCTTCGCCAAAACCAATTCGTCGCTTCACCGGGGGTGGCCTCGTCGAACACGGAGACGATCTCACTTTTGTCCTCACTCTCCCCGCCGATAGCGGGCCGGCGAAACTGACGAGCGAACAGCGCTACCGGTGGATCCATCAAGCCCTCGCCGCAGGGCTCAATTCGGCAGGGTTTTCAGTCATCCTCGAAGCCAATCCCACGCCTTCTGGAACAGGCGCGTGTTTTCAAAACTCTGTGACCTGGGATCTCATCTCGCCCCGGTCCGGCGAAAAGCTGGGCGGCGGTGCCCAACGCCGATCCGGAGGCGCAGTGATCCACCAGGGCAGCGTCCGGCTGCCAATCCATCTCCGGAATCCAGAGGCGAAATGGATCGATTCATTTCTCGCCGCTCTGGCAAAAAAAGTCAGCCCGCTCCCTATCGATTTTCCCAGTTCATTTTCGGAAGTCGCAAGAATGTATCAGGATGAACAATTCAGCACTGATGACTGGAACCGCTGGACACTTTGACCGAAAGCAAATTTGGTGTGTGACATCGCGGATACATATGGTAATAGAAAATTCGGTGAAGTTCCGGCAGGCTGGAAATCAGACGGCCTCAATCAACTCCACAGATCTCAGAAATTATGCAGAGTTGGTTTAAGTTTGAGCTCGATGGCGAAACCTGTCGGGTAGAAAAAGAAAGTACGCACCGGACTCTCGCTTCGTATCTTTCCGAACTCGATCCCTGCTTCTCCCGGTTTTCGACCGACGCATCCTGGCGGGGAGGCCACCTCGTCGTATTCGGAGATATCGAGGATGGCAGGCATCGCTTCCGTGTCATTGACGCGCAGCTAATCACCTTGCCCATGCTGGCGGACCGTCATATCTGGACCCCCGAGGGTATTCGCAACGCGGAACCCGATCACCCTGTCAATCTCGCGCTACAAGGAGATCATTTCGAATGCGGTGAAGCGCGGAGTGACGCACTCGCCGCTCTCATGTTCGAGGGATACTACCGCCCCGACCTGAGGAGACAGGGGCAAACCAACGATCAGTTCGACGCCATCATCTCGCGCAGCGCCAATGTCCCGGCCATCCGCGAAGCTGCCGCTCAGGTGTTTGCTTCCACCGAGCAACTTCGTCACGAAGCTGCCCAGCGCGCCGAAAAATCAGGCGAGGAAAGCACTGTTTGGACCGGACGCAAAGATATCTTCGAAGATCGATTCACGAAATCTCTCTTCAAACTCAAATCTCGCCCCACGCTCGCCTACGTGGATAATTCAAAGAGACGTTTCTACCGACCTGGCAACCTGGTCGAATTGCTCCGACTGAATCGCGACTACCCCGACGCACAACTCGTTGCCGGCGGCACCGAACTCATCCCAAGCCGCGAACAGAGCGAATGGCCTAACCTCATTTCTCTCGACGGAGTGAAAGAACTGAACGTAATCATCACCTCCGAAGATAATTGGGAAATCGGAGCGGCTGTCCCGCTCACGGAAATTGCCGAACTAATTGGTCGCGAATGTCATGCTTTCAATAAAATCCTGCGCCGCTTCGGGTCTCGGGCCATCCGAAACCGGGCCACCCTGGGAGGCTACCTGGCCACGGCCTGGCAAAACGGCCAACTAGCCCCACTTCTCATGGCGCTGAACGCCCGCGTCATTCTGCTATCTGAAGAGGGAGAAAGGGATGCACCGATTGCCAGCTTCTTTGCCGACAGAGGTTCCACGATTCTAAATCCAGGTGAAATCATTCGAAGCATCATCATTCCCCGCGCGACTGACTCCGCCCTTTCGCAGCGAGGCATCACCACGCGACTTTGCGATGCCTACACGGTCGCCCCTCGCCGAACGCTTTGCGAGCCCTACGCGACAGGAGCATTTGCTCTCGAACTACGAGACCGAAAGATTGTCAAAGCATGGATCGCCTATTCAGGGATCGACGATAAACCTGTTCGGGCGCGCGAGGCTGAAGAGTTTCTTTCTGGGAAAATTTGGGGCAAAAAGGCTGCCTTCGGGACTCTGCCAATTCTCAACAAATCCGTCGAAGTCACCAGCGACCGGAACGAAATTGTTTCGGCGGATTATCGAAAACAACTCATCGTGACTCTTTTTCAGAAATTCTATTTCCAACACCCGAGCCCAGACAGCGTCCAGCCCGTCTCATTGACGGCCACGAAGGAGTTTGCAAAACTCGACGAACCCTTTTTCGACGCGATCTCAGATTAAGATATCTTTCCGGCAACAGGATCGCCCCATTGATCCCCGCTGCACTTTCTCCCGACGATGAGCGACTCCGAAGACAACAGCATTCCTTTTCAACTCCCTGGAGACACTCCGAAAGTTGCCGGAGAAACTTTTGGCGAGCGGCTTCGTCGACGGAGACAGGAACTGGGGGATTCACAGGCACCCCCACCCTCCTCTTGGCAATCACGCGCCAGAAATCTCGTTGCCCTCGTGGTGGAGAGCCCTCATGCCTCGGCATCGATCATCAAAAAAAACAGCCATGCCGCCGCTGCCATCGAGGGAATCGAGACCGTTCTCTTTGCCGAAGATCTCCCGCCCTTTCACAACACTCTCGGCCATGAATACTCTGGCGAACCGCTACTCGCTGAAGACGAAGTGTTTTTCCGGGGCCAGCCAATAGCGCTTGTTGTCGGAGTCGATTTTGCGACCTGCCAAAAAGCAGCCGAACTTCTCGAAGTCGACTATCACACCACTCCCGGGATCCTGACACTAGATCATGCAATCGCCATGGGGAGCCACCACAATGAGACAAGATCCTGCCAGCGAGGAGATGCTCAAGGGCAGCTGAAGAGCTCCGAAGAAAAGCTTACCGGGACTCTAACAATAGCGCCACAACAAGCCTGTCTTGCGGGAGGCAATGACATCACGATCAGCCCGGAGCGAAATGGCCAAGGCGTCAAAGTGCATTCAAGGTGCTTGCTTCCGACTGCAGTCAGGACGGCCGTTGCCTTCGCTTACGACTTACCCGAATCCCGCGTTCATCTCGAACCGGTCGAATTGCCCGGCCCAATCGGCGCGCTCGAAACGGAGCCCGTCCGTTTGACTGCTCTTGCTGCCCACGCTGCCAAACAGTGCGACAGCACGGTAACACTGAAGCTAAATTCCCAGCACTCCCCGCTCGCCGGAGGAACCCGCCACGAGGCGAAAATTCAGTTTGAGGCAGGCTTCACCAAAGACGGTAAAATCACCGCCGTTAACCTTGATATGACTCTCGATGGCGGCTGGTTTGCAGCGGATTCCGAGAATGCGATGGACCGCGCTCTGCTCCATGGCGACTCCGTCTACGGAATTCCCCACCTCAAAATCTCGGCCCGCCTTTGCAAAACCAATCGGATCGTGTCCTCGTCTCTTCCTGCGGAAGGCGCCGCCCAGGGGACCTGGGCAATGGAGGAGCTTATACAGCGCGTTGCAATAGCAACCGGCCTCGCCTCCTCGGAAGTTCGGCAGAAAAACTTCTACCAAGAAGAAGCCGACCTCAAGACAACGCCTTATGGGCAGCCGCTCAATGCCGCTGCCATTAATCGCGTCTGGAATCAGGTGATGACACGAAGCAATTTTGAAGAGCGGGTCAAAACAATCGAAGAGTGGAACAGTAAGAATCACTGCTACAAACGAGGCATCGCCGCACTGCCACTGAAGTTCGGAATCGGTGACCCGCGCAGTGAGCGAAACGCCGCAACAGTCATCGTCCAAATTCTCGCTGATGGCTCGGTTGTCATCAGGGTTGGTCTGGTCGATACCAACGACGGGATCGAAAACCAAATTCGCGAAGAAGTCTCCCATTTCCTCGGCGTGGAAGAAGACTCCATCCGCGTAATTCTGAACGACTTTGATTCGCTCCCGAGAGCAACCTCCGTCGTGGGGACCGATGCCTCTGGGCTCATCCTTCGAGCGCTGGACAACGCCTGCCTGACCCTCCTCGATCGACTCCGCGAAGTAGCCCTCCAACTCTTTGCCGCTCGCGGTCAGACTGAGGTCGAAATGGAAACTATCCGGTTCTCCCAAGGTCTCGTCAAAACCGATGTTTCTCCTGCTAACCCAATCCATTTCAAGGAACTCATCGAAGGCGCCTGGCGCAAAAGAATCAACCTGATCGAAACCGGTTATCACCGGACCCCAAACCTCTGGTGGGATTCAGAACTCGGTGCAGGATGGCCCTTTTCATCCTTCACCTACGCCGCAGCAGTCAGCGAAATCCAAGTCGATGCCCTGACAGGAGAAATTCAGATTCTGAGACTCGACGTAGCGCATGATGGCTCCCCTTCAGCCAATCAAGGAGATCGCGACTTCGCTCAACTCATGCGAGCGTTCACGTTGGGGGCCGGCTGGATGCTGTCCGAAACCGTTCCCGCACCCGACAGCGAGAACCCTGACATTTATCCTACCGAAGAAGGTGTCCCTGGATTTGCAGACGCCGCATTCGAAGTTGTCACGGATCGACTACGCCCACTGGGAGATAATAATGATGTCGCCGGCGACCCCTGCGGCGAAGCCCCTGTCATTCTGGCAGGCTCACTGCGGGAAGCCTTGCGAAATGCGTTGAGCGCATTTGGCCTGAGCAGCGATCTCGACGTTGAGATTCCACTCCCATCAACGCCTCCACGTGTTCTGGCGACCTTCAAAGAAATCAGCCGACAGATTCAAGAAAAAGACAAGGACTCGTTCTTGGATAATTAAGCGGCGAGCCTGAAATGGCGATGACCCGACAGGGTTAAGTCCTCTTTTCTACCGGTTGCGATATCGCTCTGATAGTGGTTGTGTCTCTTTAGATGGTTCTAGCTGCCTCCGCCCACTCCGACGTCTGGACCTTTTTGTTCCAATTGCTCGTCCTACTAGCTGGAGCACTGCTCGTTGGAATGCTGTTCGAGCGGTTCCGGCAGTCCGCTATTTTGGGATACCTCATCGCCGGCATGCTGCTCGGACCGGGTGTTTTTAACGTGATCGACAGCGATTCCGGGGTCCCTGTTATTGCCGAGCTGGGCGTATCCCTGTTGCTGTTCGCCATTGGGCTGGAGTTCTCAGCCCGTCGGCTGATCAAGCTCGGTCCTGCCGCCGGAATCGGAGGTATGCTGCAGGTGCTGATCACCTTGTCTCTTGGTGCACTCATCTGCCTGCTTTTTTCTTTCGATCTCAAAGCATCCATTGCCGTAGGAGCAACCGTGGCGCTCTCGTCCACCGCCTGTGTGCTGCGACTGCTCGTTGACCGGGCCGAGATTGATTCGGTGCACGGCAGAACCGCCCTGGGCATCCTCTTGTTTCAGGATGTAGCGGTGGTTCCTCTGGTGTTACTGGTTTCGACTTTGGCCGGAGACGGCGGTATCGCAAGCATGGGCATCACCCTCGCCAAAGCACTTGGCCTGATCGTTGCCCTGATCGGAGTCTTTCTGGTATTGGCTAAATATATTCTACCGAGTGTGATGAAACAATTGAGCCTCGCCCGGGACCGGGAGCTGCTCGTTCTTCTCGCCATTGTTCTAGCAATAGGATCAGCGGTCTCCGCTCACGCGCTCGACCTGTCCCCCGCCCTTGGGGCGTTTCTGGCTGGCATGATGCTCGCCGAATCTCCTTTTGCGACACAGATTCGCTCGGATATCGGAGGATTGAAAATCATTTTCATCACCCTGTTTTTCGCATCAGTTGGGATGCTGGGCGATCCTTTCTGGATCGCGGCGAACTGGCCCAGTGTGCTCGTGCTAACCTCGCTCATCCTTGTCGGAAAAGCTGGGATCATCACTGTCATTGCATTGATTTTCCGGCTGCCCCTTCGCCATGCTCTCGCCAGTGGCATTGTTCTCGCCCAGGTCGGAGAATTCGGAGTCGTGATCGGCGGCATCGCCTTGGATAGTAATTTGATTTCCGAAGACATTGCCCGTCTCATGATTTCGTCAATTCTTGTCACTCTGCTGGCGACTCCAATGCTCGTAAAGATTGCCGTCCCCGCCGGAGACTGGATTCAACGCCGCCTGTTCCCTGAAAAGGATTCCAACAAGAGCCAGGACACCCTCGTAGAGGACGAAAAAGATCTGGTCCTCATCGTGGGCTTCGGACCATCCGGCCAACGTGTTACTGAAGAGCTTCAGTCGCACGAAACCATTTCGCCCTTAGTTGTCGACATCAATCCAAACAACATCGATCTCGCCCGGTCCATGGGGCTAAACGCTGTTCTTGGTGACGCTGCCAACCTCGATTTTTTAATCCATCACGGAATCGCCCGGGCCCGGGCATTCGTGGTAACTATCCCGGACCACCGGACTTCCATCCGCATCGTAGAATCCGTTCGGACGCTCAATGACGGAGTTGCCATCATCGTCAGAGCGAGGTATCACACCTTCGTCGATGAACTCGACCGGGCTGGAGCAACGATCACGGTTGATGAAGAATACCTGACCGGCAGCCAATTGAAGCAGACCATGAGTGACGTTCTTGCGGACCAACCTGACAACAACATCAAGGCAACCTAGTTGCTCTCTGTGAAGGACATTGCGTGTTTCACGCATGATCCATTGGGACAAAAGATCCGGGCAAAGATTTGATCTCCGGAAACAGGCCGCTGGCGTTTAGGGAAACCTCGTTGTAGTTTTCTCATTGTAGCCAGCACCCTCGTCGTCTTGAGCAAACGTAATCCCAACCGCCCCCGCACAGCGATACTCAATATCGTAGGCCTGACCAGCCGGCACATTGGCGTCGACACTCCTTTCATTTCAGCGTTTTTAAAGCGAGATGAGAATCGACTCATTCATATCAATCCAGCACTTCCTGCGGTGACTTCTACGATGCAGGCGACTTTCCTCACTGGAAAATCGCCAGGCGAACACGGGATCGTGGGGAACATGTGGTACGACAGAGACTACGCGGAACATCGATGTTGGAAGCAGTCCAACCACTTGGTTCAGGGACGAAAAATCTGGGAACATCTACGCGACGATTTCGATCCGGAATTCACCTGCGCCAAAGTTTTCTGGTGGAACAACATGTATTCCACCGCGGACTATCAAATCACCCCCCGCCCGATCTACGGCGCCGACGGAAAAAAGGTATTCGATATCCAGACCTGGCCCATGGAACTGCGATCGAAGATCAAACGCAAGATCGGCAAATTCCCGTTTCCTGCGTTTTGGGGACCCGCTGCAGGCATTGCCTCCAGCGAATGGATTGCCAAATCAGCCAAGTGGTTTGAAGACAAATTTTCGCCCGACCTCAATCTGGTTTACCTGCCTCATCTTGACTACAATTTGCAACGCGTGGGCCCGAATCATCCATTGATTGCAGAAGATCTCCTCGCGATTGACTCCGTCGTCAGAGACCTCACTGAGCATCTCGAAAAAAGGGGCGTCGCCGTTATCCTCCTCAGCGAATATGGTATTACCGAAGTTGATCGTCCGATTCATCTAAACCGAATCTTTCGTGAAAAAGGATGGCTCTCCTGGCGCGACGAGCTAAAAAGCGAAGTCCTTGATCCCGGTAATTGTCGCGCCGTCGCCATACCGGATCATCAGGTTGCTCACGTCTACATCAATGACCCGTCCATCACCGAAGAAGTCGCTGAAACGCTGAGAGCGACTGAGGGTGTCGCTGCGGTATACGAAGCATCCAGCCTCGAATCAATCGGGCTAAACCACGAACGCAGTGGCGATCTCGTCGTGGTGAGCGATGAGCACAGTTGGTTCACCTACTACTACTGGAAGAGTGATCGCAAAGCGCCCGACTACGCCCGTTGCGTTGATATTCACCGAAAACCGGGCTATGACCCGGTCGAACTTTTCCTCGATCCCAAAATCAAATTCCCGAAATTAAAAATTGCCGGAAAACTGATTCGAAAAGCACTCGGGTTTCGCATGCTGATGAATGTAATCCCTCTCGATGCATCACTGGTGAAAGGTTCACATGGAGCCATCCCTGAAGATCAGGCTGACCACCCTCTGCTCATCGGAGCTCTCGATGTCGGGGGTCAGGTTACCTCGATTGAGGCGACCGAAGTCTACGATCAACTTCTCAAAGTCTGCACTCGATAGACTGAGGGCCGCTCACCCCTGCCCGTAATAGGCTCCAGTTCCGTGCTTGCGGAGATAGTGCTTGTTCAGAATATGCTCAGGCAATCCTGATTGCTCTGCATTCAGGCTCCACGTTCCCATCGCCATCTGCGCACACACTTCAAGGGCGACTGAATTTTTCACCGAATCGACCGCATTTTTTCCCCAGGTAAACGGGGCGTGAAACTTCTGAAAACAGGCAGGCATTTCCATGGGATTGATTTCCCGCTCCTTGAAGCATTCAACGATCGCGATCCCTGTATTAGTTTCGTAATCATCAGCGACTTCCTTTTCGCTCAATTCACGAACCACAGGAACCGTGCCGTAAAAATGATCAGCGTGAGTCGTTCCCTGGCATGGAAGCTCGACTCCGGCCTGGGAAAACATCGTCGCATTCACTGAGTGAGTATGAGTCACTCCTCCAATTTCGGGGAAATCCCGATAAAGCACACAATGAGTAGGAGTGTCTGAAGACGGCCTCAAATCCCCTTCGACAACATTACCCTCCAAGTCAACGACCACCATGGTGTCAGCCGACAAATTTTCGTAAGCCACCCCGCTGGGCTTGATCACTACCAGCCCTTTGTCCCGATCAATTCCGGAAACATTTCCCCAGGTCAGACGAACCAACCCCTCAGTGACAAGCATCAGATTCGCTTTCAGCACTTCCGCTTTTAGATCTTCGAGCATAAGGGCAACCAACCCATCAATCATTTCCTTGCAAGTGATGAATTCCAACGGGATTTCTTTTCATCCTGAGCTAAACTTGGACCAACGCATGTGGCGGCCCCTCAAAAATCTCCTAGCAACACTGACCTCCGTCTCTCTTCTCCTGATTTTTTGCGGAGTCATGGTGTGCCTGCTCAACCGCTGGGATTCGATGGTTGCGATCACTTTAATCCCTATTTGGACCTGGGCGGGGTTTGGAATGCTGACGGCCCTGATCTCCTGGCTACTTTTTCGAGGCACTCTAAATATCGCAGTCCTCTGCCTTTGGCTAATCTCGGCCATTTTAATCTCAGAAGAACCAAGGTCCTTCGTGCGAGAGCTTGCGCTGTCATTTAAAGGCGACGCGCCAAGTGAAAATCAAAGCACCATCCGAATCGTCAATATCAACGCGAACGAAAGCGAAGCCCTCCTCAGGCGAGTCATTGAACTGAAGCCAGATATTGTTGTGATCCAAAAAGCTCCCCGGGAGAAATCTCTCGAAGCCATTGCGGAAGACCTCTACGGACTTGATAAGCTGCTCGTAATCAACCAATCAAATGCCATCATTGCCAGAGGTGAGTTGATCAACACCCTGAGCGAAACGGAAGATTCTACGCTGCACCTGCGCCTAAAATCCCCCGAAGGACACGTTTTTGATATTACGAATGTCGATCTCGATCCGTATTTACCCAGTCCCAAACTATGGCGAAAAAAAGTCTGGAAAAGACTAACGATCACCCGAATCAAAAATCGCAGACTGCTACGCCGCTACCTGGGCGAAAACCAAATGACTGAAGGATCGATTAGTCGAATCATTAGCGGCGGATTCGGTACCCCTCCTGGTGACGATGTGTATCGCCCTCTCGAAACGGCCCAATTAAGCGATGCATTCGCCAGAGCAGGAACCGGCTGGGGAAACACCTATCCCGGCCGCTACCCACTAGTTCGACTGGACCAAGTATGGGTCTCTCCGGATATTACCCCTCTACGGGTTACGTCTCAGCCGAACCCGGGCTCGACCCACCGTATCGTTATCGCCGATCTCGCCCTGAAAAAATCACCTAAATAAGCGTGGCTCGCTTTAACCAAGCAAGCCCCTCAACCAGGTCTAAAACTTGATCGCTACCCCGATTTGCGGTCCGGACATTGACATGTCGAAGCTGGTAATTCCTTTAACAAATTCGTAATCGAGATGACGATATCCTATGAGTAAAGTGGATTTGTCGCTCATCACATAACCGAGATTTACCATCGCCTGCCAGGTCATTTTGGAATCCCCGCCACCAATGTCGCCATAGGCACGCAGGATCCAGCGATCGGAAAAATTATATCCAAACCGAATCGCTCCCACCCCGTCCCAAACACGACTGGTGGAGGTGGCATTCGCAAAGGGTGGCAAGCCGGTGGCCGCTGCTAAAATAGGGTCAGTGCGAAGCGCTGTGCTATGAGCGGATACTTCCGTTGAAAGGTAAGTAAAACGAAGCCCTCCACCGACTTCCAGAAACCAATCCTCCTCGTCAAAGAAGCGATAGGTTGCGATCCCGTTCCAGATAAACATATCAAGCTCTACGTCGATTTGATTGTATAAGCTTCCTGGTCTAGCTCCTCCGGGAGAAAGGCCGACGTAGGTAAAATCATTGATGATAGCAAACCTGTTCTTTCTGGCTTCAAGCGCCAGAAACATGGCAAAATCGATTTCACTGAGAATATCACTGAAATCGCTGGAGAATTCAGCCGTTTGGGCCCCAATCCCTAAACTTCCATCAATGCTGGAAAGGAAGGCATAGGGAGCCATTGTGAATTCCCAACTATCCTCCGAATAGGTAGCTTTCGGTTCCATTGGAGCCTTGTCGCCCCAGTCACCCGCCCGTGAAAACGAAAGGGTGAAAAGTGAGGTCAGGGTAATGAGAAAAATGGTCTGAACGATCTTCATAATATCCAAAGTAGATTACAATAGTTGAAACTCAAATTCGAGTTGAAACTCAAATTCGAATATTTGCATGGGTGAGCGATGAGGTAAACAGATATTTTGCTAAAAAATGCTTACCCGGAGGTGTTCATCAGCGTCATGTTTGTTGTCATTCGAGACCTCTTGAAGAAGACCTGGGAGAACCACAGTTATTGTGGTTATAGAAAACTAATCAACTGGAGGACGTTTGCTCTCCGATTCCAAGAGTCGTTTTAAATCCTCTTTGAACTTCTCGATCGCGGGCTCAGCCTGGGCATAGACCTCTTCGATTTCATCAAAATCCAACATTCGAACGCCAGTAGACTCGACGCGAACATAGAGCGTTGGCGGCTGCTCCTCCAATCTGACTCGAGTGGCCTCTTCGATCAGTGAGTCAAACATCCCCAATACCGCATTCATCATGCTGGGAGGGTCAGTCTGATCTTCAGCTACTGTGGGCACGACATCGATAGCGATCACAACATCGCACTCATCCATCAAGGTCCCGTAGGGCAAATTATCGGCCAGTCCCCCATCGACCAGCACCCTCCCTTCATGGACCACTGGCTCAAATACCCCGGGTATCGCCATGCTGGCTTTGATCGCCGGCAAAAGGTCTCCGCTTTTCAAGATGACTACCTCTTTGCGATAGAAGTCAGTCGCCACGGCTCGAAACGGAATTTTCAACTGCTCGAAGGTCTCAACGCCAAGGCTTTCTACCAGGTAGCTCAAAAAGCCATCTGCCGAAAACATGCCCTGCTTTCCCTTGGTAATGCGGAAAAACCTCAGCCAACGGCTCAAATTCCGCTTCTTTTTCCAAACATCCTTTGGCTTGTCCTCCTTAAAAATCACGTGGCCCCTCAGCCCCTCTCGAATCTCTTTTCCGGAATACCCAGAGGCATACATGGCCCCAACAATTGCCCCCATACTGGTCCCGGCGATCACATCAGGTTTGACGCCGCAATCATCCAGCACCTCCAATGCGAGAACGTGAGCGAGGCCACGGACCCCGCCCCCACCTAGAGCCAACCCGACTTTCATCTTAGTAATATAATCGTTACGCTGCCGGCTATTGCCCCGGCGAACCATCTGGATTCATGATCACAAATCCGCGTTCAGATCTCGTATCGCTGTTCGAGGAATCACGCGTCACCAGCAACAAAGTTCCGGGACTCGCGAGGTCGTAAACATTTCTGAGGAAGTCAGGATGAACTCGAATCCGGTTTCTCAAAATATTCATGGGATAAATCGACGGAGCCTCGGAAGCATCGAGAGTCAAAATCGACCATGGTCGCATCGGACGGTCCGGAATGATGGGATTTTGCCCCTGCACCACCCCGTCGAGCATCAGAAAGAGTCCCCCCGGAACTTCTTCGTATCCCGGTACAATCGCAGCGGGTGCCTGACCAATCAGCGTTCCGTTGCGATAGACGTATAAGGTTTTGTCTTTCAGACTAAGCAGAATCGCAATGGGACCACTCAGGCTTTTCGAAGGATCCCAGAATGGCCGCCGCTCTGGAACAGGCACCGACGTCGGATCCACCTTAGTGGATCGAAGAATATCAACTGGCTTGCCTGACTCAGAAGGATAAGAACTCCTCTGTGTGATGGCGACAGTAGCACCCATTTCGGTCGCGCCGAAAAGTACCTCTGAAAACCCTAGGGGAAGTCGGATACATCCGGCGGAAGCAGGGTATCCAGGCAAATCACCGGCATGAATAGCGATCCCACTCCACGTCAAGCGCTGCATATTGGGCATCTGAGCCCCCTTATAAATACTGGATTCGTGTTCCTTATTTTTCTGCAAGATCGAAAACACACCCGTTGGTGTCTCTTTACCCGGGCGACCAGTGCTGACTGTGGATCGACCAATCTGCACAGCGTTCCGATACACGTAGACCACCTGATCGTCGATACTGACAACAACTAACAAAGGACCGCTGGGAGACTTTTCTGGATGCCATTCAAACTGCCCCGGCTGTAATTTGGCCTGAGCTGGTGCTTGCGGTTGTTGCTTGTTCTTTTTCTTAAAAAGTTGCGCTTCAACTGGGATTGTTGAGAGAGCGAAAAACAGCACAAGCAATGACGGGATGTAAAAAATGCGGGAAGCAGGCATGATACTTTATCGGAGAATTTGTTCTAAAGAGCAATACGCAAGATTGGCAGATTGGGATCCTAGGATCCCCGACACGAAAAGATAACACAACCTTTTTTAATAGCCGCCAACGATCTATATCGCGGCAACAGCAACATCCTCGTTGGGATACGCTCCCACCATCTGCTTCTTGTAGACGTGTTCATCCCCCCGCACGGCCCCCTTGGCAGCCGGAGCATTGATGTAGCGTCCCAACGGAGCCACGGATTCCTGCCAGTCCATTTTGACCTCACTTGAGTCTGCCTGGCAGTATAGAGTGTGATCAAACTCGGCTTCTTCATGGATTTCACCGTCATGAATATGAATAGTCGGAAACACCAAGCTGTTTCGATCTTTCGCCGGAAAAGCAAACGCCATCGGATGAACATGGGCGTTGCCTGCCTTCAACTTGAATACGACAAAGCCATGGTCACGATAGGCTGGTAGCTCATCCCAGATTTCACTGGAGATTCGAAATCGCTCATCAAGTCGATCGAAATCATCTCGAGTCGGAACAAACGATGCGTCAAAACTGCCGACTGTCTCCACTTTCAAAGAGAGCATGGCCTTAGGCTTTTTTGAATCAGTGGCTCCAAAAGGTCCAAAGTTATCGGCCGGGAAAGCCCTATCTAGCATCGGGAAAAACTTTTCATAGTTGGATAGATCCACAAATTGCACGCTGGATTCATCACGATCATCAGTCACCGGAATTGGGAGAATCATGGCGAGGTCTTCATTCGCCTCCAACATCATGCTGTATATGACCACCTGATTCCCCTTAGATCCCATTCTGCAAAAAATGGAAGTATCGGAGACGCGTTTCACTTGTTGGGAAAAGCAGCACATAACACTGCCAATGTATGAAACGAATGTTTCATTGTAAATACAACTACCGCGAGAACTGGCCGGCCCCATAATCTCCGACAATCGCAGCGGCAAAACCGATTGATCGCCTGGATATTCCATCGTAAGGCATCACCACGCTTTGACTCTCCCATTTGACGCCACTGAAATAACGATCGCTCTTGCCTGCGCCGGAGCCCTTTGTCTGGGCATTTCAAAAACCGGATTTCCCGGGCTTGCTATCGTCAATGTGTTGATCGTCGCCGAACTCTTCGGAGCCAAAAGCAGCGTTGGAATTATCCTGCCTATGCTGGTGGTCTGCGACATCATTGTGTTGCCGCTATTTTGGAAACACGCGACGTGGAAGATGATATGGCCTTTGGTGCCAGTCACTTTTGTCGCAATTGTAGGTGCCTGGTTCCTGCTCGACGCGATCGATGATCTCACGGCTCGGAGAGTCATCGGAGTCATCATCCTGGTGATGCTATTGCTCCAATTGATCAGGGAGTTTAAAAAGGAGTTTTTGCAGGACCTACCAGACTCTCCAATCTTCCGTTGGCTTAGCTGCCTCATGATCGGCGTGTCGACCATGCTGGCGAACGCGGCCGGACCAGTCTATTCGATCTATGCGCTCGTTCACAAAATGCCGAAGATGCAGTTTCTCGGAATCGGTGCCCGCTTTTTTCTGCTGGTGAATCTTTTTAAGATCCCCTTTCTCGGTCAGCTCGAATTGATCAACCCTGAATCAATCAAACTGAATCTCATTCTCCTGCCTGCCCTCGTTGTTGGAATCTTGCTTGGCCGAAAAATAATTCACTACGTTCCCCAACGAATTTTTGAGATCCTCCTCTACGGATTTTCAGCAATCGCCGGCGTCCGCATGCTCTTTTTTTGAGCCCTGTTCCTAAATCGGAATCAACAAAAAACGTGGGCTTCGTTCTTTGGATAAATTCCTGCATTGTTAATCAAATAGTGCAGAATGAACAACAAGAGCGTGCCAAAACAGCATGCCCTAACGTAATATCTATATAGAATCAGTGTAGATCTTGATTCACCTCACAAATACATCCCCAATTTCCGGCCATGAATCCTAATCAATTCACGTTGAAGCTACAGGAAGCATTTCAGGCAGCACAGAGCCTGGCGGCTGAAATGTCCCATGCTGAGCTCAGTAGCCTGCATTTATTCTCTACCCTTCTTGCACAGATGGACGGAGTGACCCGCCCCATCTTGTCCAAAATTGGAGCGGACCCCGATGTCATATCGCAGGAAGTTTCGTCGCTGCTGGAAAAGCTGCCGACCGTACAGGGAAATGCGGGCCAGCAGGTCTATCTCAGCACTGACTCTCGAGCAGTCATGACTACCGCGGAAAAACTTCGCGGAAAAATGAAGGATGACTACACCAGCGTCGAACATGTCCTTCTTGCCACAGCAGTTGAAGGAGCGCCGGATCTGAAATCGCTCCTCACCAGCCAAGGAGCCGATGAGGGCACCCTTCAGGACGCGATCAAATCGGTTCGCGGCAATCAGCGGGTCAGCGATCAGGATCCCGAAGGAAAGTATCAAGCCCTCGAGAAATATGGTACGGACCTCACCGCCATCGCGCACGAAGGCAAAATCGATCCCATCATCGGGCGAGATGAAGAAATTCGCCGAGTCATGCAGATCCTTTCGAGGCGAACCAAAAACAATCCCGTCCTCATCGGTGAACCTGGAGTTGGTAAAACGGCCATCGCCGAGGGACTCGCCCGCCGTATCGTCAGCGGTGATGTCCCTGATTCCCTCAAGAACAAGCGCCTCATCGCAATGGACATTGGCTCCATGATCGCCGGCGCAAAGTACCGAGGTGAATTCGAAGACCGGTTCAAGGCATTTCTCAAAGAGGTCACGGATAGCGACGGCCAAATCATTCTCTTTATTGACGAACTTCACACCATCGTCGGGGCAGGCGCCAGTGAGGGTGCGGTGGACGCTTCCAACATGCTCAAACCACAGCTCGCTCGCGGAGAACTGCACACCATCGGAGCAACGACTCTCGACGAGTATCGAAAATACATCGAAAAAGACGCCGCACTCGAACGCCGATTCCAACCGATAACAGTGAACGAGCCCAGCGTCGAGGACACCATTGCCATCCTTCGCGGAATCAAAGACCGCTATGAAGTTCACCACGGTGTCCGCATCAAAGACTCCGCCATCGTCGCAGCCGCCAAATTGAGCGATCGCTACATTTCAGACCGTTTCCTTCCGGATAAAGCTGTCGATCTCATCGATGAAGCTGCCTCCCGGCTCAAAATCGAACTGGATAGCCTGCCCACGGAGATTGATCAGCTCGAACGCCAGGTCATGCAGCTGGAAATGGAGCGCCAGGCTCTCGCAAAAGAGAAAGACGACGCCAGCAGAGACCGGCTTCATAAAGTCGAAAAAGAGAGCGCTGATCTCAAGGAGCAAGCCGACGCCCTCAAAGCCCAATGGCTAAACGAAAAGTCAGCCATCGATCAAGCAAATGCGGTGCAGGAAGAACTGGAACAACTGCGGACTGATCTGGAGCAGACTCAACGCGAGGGCAATCTCGGCCTCGCCAGCGAAATCCAATATGGCCAGATTCCTAAGAAAGAAGAGGCTCTCACTCAAGCCAAAGCAGAACTGCAAAAAATGCAGAACTCAACCCGACTTTTGAAAGAGGAAGTCACCGAAGAAGACATCGCAGAAGTCGTCAGTTCCTGGACTCAAATCCCGGTATCCCGGTTGCAAGAAGGCGAAAAATCCAAGCTCATTCAGATGGAAAACCGTCTCGGCGACAGGGTCATCGGGCAGCGACATGCAGTCACCGCTGTCGCCAACGCTGTGCGCAGAGCTCGGGCTGGGCTCCAGGATGAAAACCGTCCCATCGGATCATTTCTTTTCCTGGGTCCCACCGGAGTCGGAAAAACCGAACTGTCCCGTGCGCTCGCCGAATTCCTTTTTGACGATGAACACGCCATGGTTCGTATCGACATGAGCGAATACATGGAAAAGCACGCCGTGTCCCGCCTCATCGGAGCTCCTCCCGGATACGTTGGCTACGAGGAAGGCGGCCAGCTTTCCGAAACGGTTCGGCGCAAGCCATACTCAGTCGTTCTTTTTGACGAGATCGAAAAAGCTCATCCTGATGTGTTCAACGTGCTGCTTCAAGTCCTCGACGACGGGCGTATCACAGACGGTCAGGGTCGCACCGTGGATTTCCGAAACACGGTCATCATCATGACGAGCAACATCGGATCCGACCACATCATGTCCGAAGACAATCCGGAGCAACGTGAAGTGCTTGTCAACGCTGCACTGAAAGGACATTTCCGGCCTGAATTTCTCAACCGAATCGACGAAACGATCATCTTCGACCGACTCAGCGAGCAGGACATCGAGAAGATCGTCGTGATCCAACTAGCCAGAGTCATCAAACGTCTTGAAGCTCAGGGCCTCGACCTCATTGTGAGCGACGAGGCGCTGCAGCAGTTGGCCACCGAAGGCTATGATCCCGCCTACGGAGCAAGGCCACTGAAGCGAGTGATCCAGAATCGACTGCTGGATTCGTTGAGCCTTGATCTACTCGAAGGCAAATTTAAAGATGGCGACACCATCAACGTTGACGTCAGCGACGGCCAGTTCACGTTCGGATCATAGACAACAAAAAAGGCCGCCCAAATCGCGCGGCCTTTTTCGTTCTACCTGCAACCAATGTGCAGAAATTCGTTCTCAATCGTGCTGACTAGCTGCCGTAGGATTTTTCAACCCGCTCAGCCACATCGCGGTAACCGTAATCGACCGCGTAGATCTGTTTGAGTGACTCGAGATACTTCTCGGCATTCTCCAACTTCTCATACAAAAGTCCAATATTATAGAGGAGCTCCTTCTTGGTATCATCCATGATTGGCAGCTCTGCGATCGCCTCCTCGTACTGAGTCGCGGCCAAATCAGTCATGTTCATTTTCTCATAACACTGCCCCAGCATATTCATGACCTTGATCCGTAGATTCGGGCTCCTTTTTGCCTGCTGCAAATGCTGAATCGCTTCCCGATAGTCGGTGGACTCAAAGAGACGACCACCCAACTCGAATCGCAATTCATTATCAGTTGGATTTCGATCAACTCGCTCCCGGGACTCTACGATCAACTGATCTATCTGCCCTTTTTGGGAGTCTGCTAACTGCTGCTTGTACTGCTCAACATCTGCATGTTCGGGATTTTCCGCGATGAATGTCCTGAGTTGTTCCAGATACCGCTTGTTCACCGCATCACGTATCTCCGCCACCTTCTTCTCCAGTGCAGGATCATTCTTGCTGAGCTGAAATGCCCATTCGTAAAACTGAAGTGACTGATCGAAGTCCTCCATATCCTCGTAGGTAGACGCAAGACGCTTCACCACGTCGAGATTATTCTGATCCTCCCCATACTCCGCCAACAGTCGATCCACTTGGGACTGAAGCTGGTCACCTGTCATTGCAGCCCGGCCCTCGCTCTCCAGCGCTGCCGCCGAATCCTTATCCTTGAGCAAATCGCGCCAGTCTCCATCGCTATCCCACTTCTGAGAAGCGATAGAACCACGAGCCGTCGCGTCTTTGTACTTTTTGGTCGCTGCCAAATCAGTTCGATCCTTTTCCGAAATCTTCCCAAAAATTTCAGCTGCTTGCTCGAACGCCTCGCGCGCCATATAGAAATCACCGAGCTTGTGACAGAATTTGGTATTGTCTGGATCGCCCTCGATCACCGTTTGAAGAGCAAATCCCCCCGTCATAGGCAAACCTGCGGCAACAGCGGCCTCGTACAATAACTCATTTGCCTGAGCATTGTAAGGATCGCTGCCCAAGACCTCTTTTTCCAATGCCGCGATGACACTGAGCGGATCCTTTTTGACCTGGCCCTGCATCTTCATGACTTTGAGAGCATCACCGCCCAGCTTAATCCCGCGCTTCCCTTCGTTCTCTTTGATCGCTGCCAGACGCAAAGCCTTGCGCCCATCGAGGAACCCTGGCTCTTTCGTCAATATTGCCTGGATTAAACTAATCGCGTAACTCCAATTCCGGAGCTCCATCGCACTCTCTGCTTTCAGGTAAAGCTTATTCAATTTAGGTGCCAACTCTTGCTGGGTCACTTCGTCTCTCGCCACCGCTTCTGTCGCTTCTTCAGCCATAATCGTCGAATTGCTAATCTACTAAAATTGTTTAATCCCAGACCCGAAGGAGGCTCGGGTCTGGTACCGTATCAAATTTACTGCGCTTGATCTAGCGAATGTTGCATGATGCGACAACGAAAAAATACGATTTTGCATACCGCTCCACGAATCGATACGTATCAACACCGCTTGCCAGACACACCAAACCCCGCTTTAATTGACTCGATGACCCAGCGGATCCTCATTCTTCTCACTCTTGTCGCCGTCACCATGTGGTGCCCTGGCGCAGGGCAGAAGCACAAGACCTACGTGGCGACCTTTCATGTCGAAGCCGCAGAGAACTTCAATCCGAAAATGGTTACTCCGCTGAAACTTGGAAGCCAGCACAAACAGTATTTTTTCAGCAAACTACCAACTTTCACTGATCACGATATTGCGTGGTTCTACCCTTTCACAGCTCAGGACGGAATCACTTATGGCGTAGCCTTCCGCTTCAAGGAGCATGCCGCAGTTGAGCTCAAGGCCATTACTTTAACCAATCAGGGCAAACTTCTGGGGATCAAGTGCTCGGACGCGCCAATTCACGCGGTCCTGATCGATCGCCCAATTGATGACGGCGTCGTGGTAATCTGGGAAGGACTGCAACAAAGACACCTTCAGGAATTCCGAAAACGCTTCCCACATGTCGACGACCTTGCACCTGCGTCCGGCCCGGAATTCGCACTTCCCGGAAGGTGAGCTGGAAAAGTGCTTAAGGTGTGTTAGGTATTTTCGCTTCTTTCAGCACTTTCCCTATGCGAAAACCCCTTATCGCGCTGCTCTTTTTCCTATGCTTAATCGCCTCATTGGGGCAAGCAGACCCATTGGGGCTGGTTCTCCCCACGGAAAACGACGCCATTTTTTCTAACGATCCTTCCCGCTTCTATATGTACACCGATCGGTCCTTCGAAGGGGTCAGTTCGAAACCATGGCAAGGTGGCACCTACGGCTTTTCCCGAAATCAAAAAAGAACGGGCATCGGCGTGGTCTATACTCGACTGCACGAAGGCGTCGATATCCGCCCGGTGAACCGGGATCAAGCAGGGGAACCCCTGGATGGAGTGCGATCCATAGCCAATGGGACTGTAGTTTACGTAAACAGCAGTTCCTCAGGAAGCAATTACGGGCGTTATATCGTGGTGCATCACGACTGGGGCAACGGACCTTTCTTTTCACTCTACGCCCATCTGAGTTCCGCCACGGCTATCGTCGGTCAGCGAGTCAGGGGCGGCGAAACAATTGCCAAAATGGGATACACTGGAGCAGGCATCAACCGTGAACGTGCCCACGTTCATGTCGAGCTCAACATGATCATGAGCGATCAGTTTCAGCGTTGGTATGACCGACATTTCACCAGCAAAAACAATCACGGAATTTTTAATGGCTTCAATCTTCTGGGCACAGACATCGCCAACCTTCTGATCGCCCACCGCCGGAACCCCAACCTATCGATCCCTGAATTCCTGATCAACAATAGCGAAGTCTACTACAAAGTGCTGGTCCCCAACCACGGCAAGGTCGACTTCATCCGCCGCTATCCCTGGCTGCTCCGCAACGGCAATCAACTAGGTCGCCCCAACAGCTGGGAGTTTTCCTTCGCCGCAACGGGTGTTCCGCTCGAGGTCAAACCGAGCACCAAGTCACTTACCCACCCCGTCGTCTCTTATGTTAAGAACGTGGGCACGGAGCATTCTTACTTAACCGGCGGCCGAATCACTGGGACGGGCAGTAGTGCCACACTCACTCCGAGTGGATCCCGCTTCATCCAACTGATCAGCGATTCATTCTGAACTCCTTCGACCGAAGATCAATCGTGGTAAATCTCCTGAAACACCCCGCCTCCGAGAAGCTTTGGCCCCTCGTAAAAAGCGCAAATTTGCCCAGGCGTGAGCGCACGCTGCGGCTTCTTGTAAGTCAGGATCGCCGTCTCTTCATCTAGAAACTCAGCCTCCACTTCCACCGCCTCCGATCGGTAACGCGGCTGAGCAAGAATCGTCGAGGCATCGCGCAACGAGCGGTTCGTAACCGAGATGCCGCCAACTCGACACCTCACAGCATAGAGCAGAGGTGTCTCGGGCTCATCGAACGCCACCACCAGCTCGTTGGTAGCGCCCCGCTTCTCCACCACCACAAAAGCTTTGCCAAAGGTATTGGACGGAACGCCCAGCCCTTTCCTCTGGCCCAAAGTATGCAAATGCAGCCCACGATGATCACCAACCACCGCTCCCTCCAGCGTCACGATTGGCCCGGGGTTATCATCAATGTAGTGACCCAGAAAATCAGCCATCTTAATATCGCCAATGAAACAAATGCCCTGACTGTCTTTCTTCTGCGCCACAGGCACGCCCAGTCGCTCAGCCTCCGCACGCACTTCCGGCTTGGGAATGTGCCCAATAGGAAAAAGAGCAGGCTGAATCTGCTCCTGCTCCAACAGAGCAAGAAAATAGGTTTGGTCTTTGCCGTCCGCCCCTCGCAAAATATCAACGGAGCCATTCGCACTACGATCAATCTGAGCGTAGTGCCCCGTCGCCACAAATTCAAAATCCTGAGCCTTCGCGAACTCGCGAAAAATGCCAAACTTCATTTCACGATTACACATCACGTCTGGATTGGGGGTGATTCCTTCGCGATAGCCTGAAAGCAGGTAATCCACCACTCGATCCCGGTACTCATCCATCAGGCTCAAAATTCGGAACTCAATCCCGAGAAAATCGCATACTTCCCTGGCATCCCGAATATCCTGCTCCCAAGGGCAATCTCCAGGCAGTCCTTCCTCATTGGTGAAGTTCTTCATGTAGGCACCAACGACCTCATGCCCCTGCTCGATCAGAAGAGCAGCAGCAACACTGGAGTCGACCCCTCCAGACATAGCAGCGAGAATTTTTGCCATTACCCTAAGCTCTCACCGAGATCCTCCAGATCGGCTAAACCCCGAATTCGACCGCTCGCCCTCTTATTCGTTTTCAAATCTTCCAATCCCATTGTTTGAATCTCAATTTCATCGATCGATACAGAAATCGCTCGCGAATAACATTCGTCAAATTTCACCCCATCGATGGCTGAAATCACTTCGATTTTCGTAGGAGGCAAACCCATGAAATATATATTTTTAACCGAATTATCGAAAAAATCGTCAGCAATCGGCCCGGGCGCATGAAACTCATCCAGAGCCCGCTTCACCCTATCCTCATTATCAGGATCAACTGCTACCCACACATCGATATTCTTAGTCGCTCTCGGCCACCCGTGAAGCCCAAGGGCCCAACCTCCGACAACCATATAACGGGCCCCCTGCTGATTCAGGATCTGCAAAAAGTCTTTGAAGTCTGGGGGTAAAAGTCTCATCGCCATAAAATGCCAAGCGGAGTTCCTGCATCACTTCCAAGCGCTGCTGAAGAGTCAGCTTCAAATACTCCCCCCTCAGATGAATTCGCTGATCTTCCGCCCGCAAGTTACCGGAGATCCAATTCTGACGCTTTTCGCTCAAGATAATTAACCCTATACGCACGAACTGACAATTCAAGCAGGCACCAGGCTTCTCCCCGTCGCCAATTGCATGATGGCCTCCTCGCTCAACTCACTCCGCGACACTTCGCCTGCCAGGCAGCCTTCGTGCATCACCAAAGCCCGGTCTGACATCCCCAGGATCTCCTCCATTTCGCTTGAAACAAACAATATGGCGACACCTTGGGCCGCCAATTCCTCCATTAGCCCATAAATTTCCTGCTTCGCCCCAATGTCTATCCCGCGAGTGGGCTCATCGAGAAGCAACACCCGGGGCTTCATCGCGAGCCATTTCCCAAGAACTACTTTTTGCTGATTCCCCCCTGACAAATACCTCACTACCTGTCGCGAAGACGGAGTTTTGATTCGCATTCGATCCGTCATTTCCTCCGCGATTTCCCTTTCAGCAGAAAAGTTAAGCATCCCCCTTTTTTGATCTCGCGCCAAAGATGCGAGGCTGAGATTGTCAGCAACTGCCATCTCAATAATAAGGCCTTGTTGCTTTCTGTCTTCAGGAACCAATCCGACACCATGGTTAATCGCATCGCGAGGGAAAAGAATCTGAACCGGCTCCCCTCCTATTTTTATCTCACCTGATTCCGCCGGCGTTACCCCGAATAAGGTTTCCAGCAATTCCGTTCGCCCCGCACCCACCAGCCCAGCCAGACCTACGATCTCGCCAGCTCTCAGCTGAAACGAAATTTCCTCCTCTCGATGAACGGGCCTACGAATCTTAATCGCCTCAAAAACAACCTCACCGGGGTCTTGGCATTCATGGGCATAGAATTGGGACAAATCTCGTCCCACCATCATCCGCACCATCGCGTCATGGCTGATTTCGTCCCGCGCCAGCTCCCCTGCGTTCTCGCCATCGCGCAGCACCACCACTCGATCAGCCAACTCCTCCACTTCACTCAGGCGATGCGAAATATAGATAATGCTGACACCACCAGCTCTCAGCTCCTTAACCACCTCAAATAGCCGCGCTGTCTCGCCCTGGGACAAACTCGATGTCGGCTCATCCATAATCAAAATCTTCGCATCCGTCGAAAGCGCTTTAGCAATTTCGACCAACTGCTGCTTTCCGAGCGACAACTCACTGACCGGAGTATCCACAGAAACTTCCAACCCTACTTTGTCGAGATACTCTGCGGCCCGCGAAGCAATCGCCTTTTCATCAATGACACCGCCGTGCTGAGGCTCTCTTCCCAGAAAAATATTAGCGCCGACACTCAAATTGGTGGCGAGATTTAACTCCTGGTGGATCAAGGCAATCCCATTCGCGAGCCCCTCATGAACCGATCGGATCACCACCTCATCCCCCCCAATCTTCACGATCCCTTCATCGGCAGGCTGAACCCCTGCGAGAATTTTCATCAAGGTGCTTTTTCCAGCGCCATTTTCACCTAACAAAGCCACCACTTCATTCGGACCTACTTGAAAACCGACCTGATGAAGGGCCCGGACTCCCGGAAAGGATTTGCCGATACCGGATACTTCCAAAAGAGGTAACATGAAAAAAAGCTATCAAAGCAGTCCTTCTTAACCAGCTTTTTTGCGGGCACTACTGGAAATGTTCAAAAGAACATGCGAAACTGCCTTTGATTGAGCGCAAAACCGGCCATCACCCTCAAACCTTATTACTACCTCGAGCATTTCGAGGAAATGCTCGAATTCGTGCTCGCTCGATATCAGCACGTTTTGGAACCGGATCACTCCGAATTTGCCGAGTCATTCCAGGCACTTGGGCAGGATGCCCGATGCCTCTACGTTCGTCTCGTCAATCGAAAGGGAACCGTTTTCTATCGAGAGTCTTTACGATACGAAGAAATCGGATCCATGGACGCAGCCGTGGAAGAATTGCATGCCCGCCGGTTTATCCGCCACATTTCCGAGTCCGATTTGCCTGGTTTACTGAGCCTACAAACACGCCCTACCCTTGCCAAAACGATTCGCGAAACCGATTTCCCGCCCGAGCTCGATGTCCCCCGCACCGGAAGCGCTCGAAAAGGAGAGATGGTGAAATTTGCCGCGGCTCACCTTCCCTTGTCCGCCATCTGCCCGGAATCGTCGATTGATCAATACTTGGTTCAGGACCGAATTGATGAGCTTGGTTACATTCTCTTTCTCTATTTTGGAAAGCTCAAATCAGGGCTGACCGACTTTGCATTGCGCGATCTGGGAGTCATGAAAACCCATCGCTTTAAGCAAGAGTTCAAGCCCCGATTCACCTCAAAAGAAACCGCTTTAGCCGCCTACTTTTTCCGTCGTCGGATGGCTCAACTTTCGACCCCCGAAACGGCAGATATCGACAACCTCTGCCTCGAAGCTGCCGATTGGCCGAAGATTGACGATCCCGATGTCGAAGTCCTCCGGGGACGGGCAATCCATCTCCTCGGAAACTACCTTGAGCGATTCGGAGACCACCAACGCGCCCTCGAAATCCATCAACTCTCAGACCAATTCCCCTCCACTGAACGAAGCGTTCGACTGCTCATGAAATCCGGCGATCGCGAAAACGCGGCAAACTTGCTGGAACAAATGATCGAGAATCCCTCTTGCGATCACGAACTGCTCTTCGCCGAGGATTTTTACGAAAGGAAATTTGAAAAGAAGCGCGTCGGCCGATTGACGCAACTATTGCGGGATTCCCCAATCGTTTCACTCGACGAATCCGGTCGAGACTATCCTGAAAATGCTGCCATTCGTCATCTCGAAAAAAATGGAGCGGAAGCGTTTCATACCGAGAACCTCGTTTGGTCACAGCTGTTCGGCCTGATCTTCTGGGACATTCTTTTCACAGGAGAAAATGCAGCGATCCACACCGATTTTGACCGACGCCCCCAGGGAATGGCATCGGATACTTTTTTCCTGAAGAACGAAGAGGCGATCCGCCAACGCCTTAGTCTACTCACTGACCGCAAATCTACCGTTCAGCAGGTCAGGCAACTCTGGGGAAGACTCGAAGGCACTCCCAATTATTTCGTCCACTGGTCCCCCGAATTATTCGATCTGACCTGCCGACTTATTACTCACTCACCTTCGGATTCCCTAGCCAAAATTCTCTTCGATATGGCCACCAACTGGCAAGCTAACCAAAGTGGATTCCCCGATCTAATGGTGATTAAGGACGAGCAGATCCGCTTCATTGAAATCAAAGCAGAAGGAGACCAACTTCGGCGCAATCAGTTGGCTCAGCTCGAACGATTGAAGAGGTCAGGCATTCCCGTCGAGATTCTCCGACTCCAGTGGACCGTCGATCCCGAGCAAGATTACGTGGTCGTCGATGTCGAAACCACAGGAGGAAACAGCCAGTGGAATCGAGTCACCGAAATCGGGGCAGTAAAAGTGCGAAACGGAGAAGTCATCGAGGAATGGTCGTCACTCATTAATCCCCAAAGACGCATCCCGGGGATGATCACTCAACTCACTGGCATCACGGACGAAATGGTAGCCAATGCCCCGACCTTTGATGTGATCGCCGACGAATTCAGGGGATTCGTCGAAGGTGCCGTCTTTGTCGCTCATCGCGCCAAATTCGACTACGGCTTTATCCGATCAGAGTACCAACGAATCGAGCAGAATTTTAGCTGCCCTACGCTGTGCACCGTGGTCGAAACGAAACGCCACTTTCCAGGGCTGGCTTCCTATGGCCTGGCCAATCTTTGCCGCGAATTTTCAATCCCGCTCACCAGCCATCACCGCGCCCTCTGCGACGCTCAAGCGACGGCCCAGATCCTTCACCGCATCAACGAGAAACGGCTCCATCGGGCATCAATTTCCACCGATCAATAAGGAGATTTCACCTCTCTCAATAGATCAACGGCACGCTTGCCCCGTTTGGCCCAATCGACTAGACTTTCACCCCCCTCCTTCTTCAATGCAGTCGAAAATCAATACGCCCCGAGGATTTACCCTCTTGGAGCTTCTCATGGCGATGGCGCTATTTGCCATCGCCGCCGTCAGTCTCGCTCAGGCGCTCAACACGATTAGCCTCACGGTTATCGAATCAATCGAAGGTGCCGAGATAGAAGAGCAACTGAGAGGCGTGCTGATGGAGGTATCGCGGGACCCCAATATACAAGAAGATACCCGCACAATATCCGGTGAAGAAGGAATCTCCTTTCAGGTCGAGATCGAGCGCCTTTCCCTGAGTAATGAGGAAGCCATCCCGCTCGAAGATCTATTTGAGGTTCGAGTCACGGCACTGAGAAAACTGCCCGGCAAAAAATCCGAAGAAATCGCATCGGCAGACACCTGGGTTTTCGAAGGAATGTTTTAGGATTCAATGAGACACGTTCGCCAGCATCCTACCGTTCAATCAAGAGCATTCACGCTCCTTGAAATGATGCTATCGATTGCCGTGTTCCTGTTGTTGGTCGGCTCAGCCTTCAGTCTCGTTGGGGCCACTACCGAGCTCATGGCTGAGATTTCCGACACTCAGAACGAGGCCGCGATCCGCCTGCGATTTGTTGAATCTTGCCGAGTCGCTTTCGAATCAACAACGGGTGAATCAAATCTGGAGTTTGATTTCAATGATAGAGGTAACAACAGGAGTGACACCTACCTTTCCCTATTGAACTCTCCCGGAGCATTCGACTTTGGTCTCAACACCAGAGACGAAATCACTCGAGTCGTTCTTGCGACCGAAGCACGAAGTGACGGATTTTTTCGCACCGGCATCTACTACATGACAGACTCCGACTACGAAGAGGCGAAACAATCAGACTTCGACGAATCCGGTGCTCTCTACCTCGAGCTCATTCCCCGCCTCCGGCAGCTATCCTGGCGATTCTATGACGACAGACGAAAAGAATGGGTACCCTCACTCGAACGAGATCTCGACACTTCGCTCGTCGAAATGACCCTCCAAACTGACAGTGCATCACCTCCCCTGCGAAGTGTATTTTATTGCCTCAAGGAATAATGACTCGTCGCGCTTCCAACAATTCATTATCGACACGAGGAGCCGCTCTTATGGCAATTCTGTGGATCATTTCGATTCTTTCAATTGCTGTTTTCTCCGCGACTCAGTTCTTGTTTATCGAACTGGAATCCGGTGCAAACTCCCGTTCGCTGTTTCGCGCCGAACAACTGGCTGACCGGGGAGTTGCTATTGGAAGCCACCCCGAGGTACAGCGCGGCGACCCGCTATTAATAGGAGAAATCAATGAGGTAGAATCATTTTCCGCTAGGATCAGCAGCGAGGGAGATCGGCTAAACCTCAACAGCCTTCTTGAACAACCTGAGAATGATCGAATGGTTCTGGAAGAACTTTTCATGAGATGGGGACTGAGGCGGGATCAAGCCGAAGATGTCCTCGATAATTTGATAGACTGGGTCGACAACAACGAGGAGTCCACCCGCTTAGGCGCAGAGCGATCATTCTACTTTGAGAGAGGGCGAATCAATCATCCCTTCAACCGCAAGTTCGGATCGCTCGAAGAAGTTGAATTGGTCAATCAGTTTGGGCTCGTCATCGCAGCTAATCCGCTCTGGAGAGACTCCTTCACTTTACTCAGCGCTGGACCTCTCGATCTGAATGAAGCCCCCGCTGAGCTCATCGCTGCCGCATGCGAATGCGGAACGGTTTCCGCAGAACAATTTGTCAAACTCCGTGACGGCTTCGACGGCCAACCTGGCACCACTGATGACCTCCAGTTCGAAGCCTTGGAACAGGTGACTGCAGAACTCAATATTCCCGAGCCGTTCAAAGACCGCGTTGCGGCAAGAATCTCAATCGAGGACCCCTCAAGACGCATCATCGCAAGAGGTCGCCTTGGCAGGATAGCGGTTGAAAGACACGTTACCGTTCAATACACTGGCGATTTGACCAAAATAATGCGATGGACCACTCGAAGAATTGAATGACTCGAAGCTATCCAGAATGGGTTTACCTGGTTAATGAATCAGGCAGACACTGGCATCATCTTGCCGAAGACTCGAAACAACCCTCAAGTGGGGCTGAATTTCGTGTCCCGACGAGAGCTGTGTTCGGAATTCGGACAAATGATCTGATTTCAATCCCTCAGTGGATCAGCAGCAAAGATTCAGAAATTATTTCGGAAGTCATCTCCATGGAGACCGAACGCCTTGGGATCAGAGAGAGCGATGGACCCGGGAAGACATCTGACTGGAAAGAGATCGAACTCAACGGCAGCCGAACGCTGATTCAGTCGGTCTCAATCCCGTGGGCCTTTTCCGATTTGAGTGAGCAGGAAACTCAGTTCACCGATTTCGTTCCACAATATTCATTCTACGCCGCCCCGGATAAAGCAGTAGTCTTGTGGCAAGAGGATACTGATTGGGTTGCTGGTTATACCCGAGGCAAAAAGTGGGCTCATGTCCAGACGCTCGCCAAATCATCCAGCCCAGAGACACTGGCAACCGAACTCCAGCTGACTCTACTGGAGTTGTCGGCCAGAGGAATCATCGATCAGGTAAACCGGATCGTCGTATGGACTCCCTATGACGGAGCACTCCACGAGGACCTACAAAATGGAATGGGACTGGATGTTGCCTTCGAAGACCGCCCCCTTCCCAGCACAAAAAATCTGCCGAACTGGGCTCTGGAACCTCATTCTATCTCCGAATCCAGAATTGCCGTTTCAAAACAAAAAAAGGGCACTTTGTTAGCCGTTACCGGAGTCCTGATCCTTGCTCTGCTCGTCCTCGCCGCCATTGCTCATCTTTGGCTACTGGCGCAATCAAACGACCAGTTGCGCCAGAAAATTTCAAAGAATCGTCAAACGGCCGACCGCATCGAATCCACCGTCGATAGATGGCACGCACTCGGTCCCGCGATCAGCCCGGTCAGATCGCCTCTCGATCTCTTTCATCAGGTTTCAATTTTGTTGCCAGAAAAGGGATTTCGCCTGACTTCCTTTGAAATTCAAAACAACCGAATCATCATCATCCGGGGAGAAGGTGCCACCATGGCAAATGCCCTCAAAATAAAGGGGGCTCTTGAAAATGCCCCGGGACTGGGAGAATACCTGTGGGAAATCCCTCCCCCTACCACCAAAGGAGGCCTAACCAACATAGTTGCTACAGGCACCTATCGCTTTGCTACCAATGAAACAGAGTGAGAAACGATTGTTGTATTTTCTGCTGAGCCTTGCCCTACTAGGTGCCGCCGTAGTATGCTCCGATATCTATTTTGATCGCCGGGATGAGCTGAGTGGAGAAAAAGGAAATCTCGAGACTGAGTGGATCGAGATTGAGGCGCTGTTCGAGGAGAAGGAAATGTGGGAACTACGAGCCAACTGGCTAGACAAGAATCAGCCGTCTTTTACGAACAACGAAACGATCACCCAATCGATTTTCGACAGGGTTCAGAGCCCCAGTATTTCAGGGGTTACCACTTCCCGCCTTACCCTTCTACCTGTTGACAGCAGCCCTTACTATATCCAAGCCGGTGTTTCATTGACGGCCGAAGGCGAATTGGGCAGAATCTTCCGCTGGCTCTATGATCTAACTCCTCCGACCGCATTCCGTGTTGCACGTAACATCAAACTAACTCCCAGCCCCGAAGATCCTGAAATTATCAACGCCAAGTTTGAACTGCTTCGCTGGTATGCCCCCCCCGCTAGATGAGACAAATATTCACAGTTGCGATGACAGTGGCCCTACTGTCCGGCGAGGCGCCAGCGGAAGACATTCTTCCGATAGCGGTACCAGTGTCGCGTTATAGCTCCATTTGGGAAAAGTCTCCTTTCAACCGTGAAGTAGTCAAAATAGTCAGCACCGCTCAGTTCAGTGCCCTCGGAAAGAACCTCACCCTGGAAGGAATTGTTCATGATGACATCGTCGGCCCGATCGCCTACGTTCGCAATTTGACTGACAATCAGCCGCTCATGATTACTTCGCGTAAGAGTGAATCGCACCCCTACCGCATTATTTCTGCCAATGAAGTAAATGATCCTCGAGATTCAAGGGTGACGATTACCGACGGACTCGATAACGCCGAAATTGGATATAGTGACAACCTCATGACGCAGACGATCAAACAAGCGCCGAGAAATGCGGATCAGAGTAAGCCTAAGACTAATGTCGGGGGAACCACCGCGGCGCAAAATCCTCCGACCAACTCCAATGGAGACACGTCGAAAAACGGCCAACCCAATGTCAATCTCACGAAAGAAGCGGAAGATACTACGCAACGGAAGAATAGAATCCTGCTTCCCCCTAGGCCTCAAAACTGATTTCCTTTCGGTGCCCCTTATGACTTCGCGTCCATCCATCGCCGCTCTCTTCATCCTCGTTGCCTGCCAACTCTGTTTGCAGAACGCAAAGGTTGGTGCTCAAACGCAAGCTCCTGCAGGGCAGCCGATGACGAATGTTCAGTTCCCGAACACTCCGATTCCTTTCATTCTACTCGAATACGAACGCCTTACCGGGAAGCGAGTTATCCGCGACTCCAATATCCAGGACAAAAGTCTAAGCATCCAGACTTCGGGAAAGATGTCCTACGCAGATGCCGCCAGATTCATCGAGGAAAGTTTAATTCTGAATGGCTATGCCATTCTCGAAACCAACGTTCCAAATCAGGTGAAGATTGTGGCCTACAATCTCGACAAACAGCTTACCAGCGAAGGTATTCCCGTTTTGACCTTGCCGTCTCAGCTCCCCGACACGGACACCGTTGTCACCTACATCATGCCACTGTCTTACCTAACCCCGGATGAGGCAGCGGAATTACTCTCCAATATTGTAGACCTCCATTCCTATGGGAAAATCACCGCATTGCAGAATGCTTCCGCGGTTGTCATCACTGAAAACACAACCGTGATCAGACATCTGATCGAACTAAGGGATCATCTAGACGTGAGCCCGCAAAAAACGATTGATCACGTGTTTCAACTCGAACGATCTGATGCTGAAGGCGTGGTTGAGGCTCTCGCTGATATCCTGGGGCTGGAATCAGAAAATGAGAGCAACTCAGGCCAAAACCCCGGGCAAGGCAACCCGGTCAACACTCCAGACAACAATTCCATTCCCTCAATGCAAGTGGGCGGTGCCAACTACGCCAAAGCAGTGGCACCAAAACCGCGACTTCGGGCAATCACCCGGGCCAATAAGATTCTCGTCATTGCCACCCCTCGTGACATGGAGCACATCGAAGGGCTTATCGAACATCTCGACGCTCCCTTTGAGAACTCGAACTACATGAAACGGAAACTGCACTACATCCCAGTTTCAGATTTTCTACAGATCGCTAGTGATATCATTTCGAGAGGCCTTGGCGATGACGACTCCGGTGGAAATCAACTCAGTGGCGGCAATCTTGATTCGCAGAACCGGACTGGCCTAAACGATCAGAACTCCAACAATTTTAACAGTGATGGATCGAGCAGCGGCGGATCTTCCGGCGATCTAGGAAGTGCCGGCGCAGACAATTCCGCGCCACCTCAATCCATCGTGATCGGCAAGACTCTCCTCATTGCTGACAACGTGCAAAACCAACTGATCGCTTCAGGCCCACCAGAGCACCTCTTTTTGATCAACGAATTGCTGGATTCGATGGACATTCGCCCGGAGCAAATTCAGATATCAGCCGTTATTTCACAGCTGAATCTTGGGGATGACTTTGAATTTGGAGTCGATTTTATTCGCTCTCTCGACAACCTCGGCGCAGGAAACACCGGAAGTGTCGCGGGTGCATTCGGATCTACCGGGAACGGTTTCCTAGACGTAGGATCACTGAGCGATGTCAACAATCTGCTCGGCTCCGCTCAGGGCCTTACTTTGTATGGTCAAATCAACAGCTACACCGACGCTGTCTTCAGAACGCTCGGCCAAACGAATCGTTTTAAGGTCCTTTCGAGACCTACCGTGTATACCCTTAACAATCGCCTCGCCACAATCGAGACCGGCCAACGTGTTGCCATTCCACGCAACACCCTCACTTCGACAGATCCAGGCATCATTGCCAACAATCAGGTCATCAACTCCACGATCGACTACGAAGATGTTGTCCTAAGAATCGATGTGCTTCCCTTGATCAATGCGAACGGCGAAATCACCCTTCAGATTCAGCAACGCAATGATGACATCATCGGGACGCAAACCATTGGTGGCAACCAAGTACCCACCATCGGAACCCAGGCACTCGGAACTACTGTGATGGTTCAAGATGGAGGGTTTGTTCTCCTCGGAGGACTGATCTCAGAGGAAGATTCAAAAACAAAATCCGGCCTTCCGTTATTTTTCGATATCCCCATGCTCGGTCGAGTATTCGGAAACACGGTGGATAATATCGAACGGCAGGAATTACTGATATTCATTCAGCCAAAAATCATCAAAAGCCCGAGCGATCAAAAACGAATCGACGAAGACCTCCTCACTCGAGCTCGCGTGGCAGCCGACTCCATTCAGTTTGGAGAAGGTGAAAGCAACCAATTGGAGTCTTTCGAATCAGCTGACTACAATTCTCCTGAGAAGCGAATCCACTTCTTCAACAATTTGTTCAAGAAGAAGCCAAAAGGAACCGAAAGCTCACCGAACTACAGAGCAGTCCCCGTGGGAGAATAGCACTTTTCCTCAAACGGTTGATCAGTTGATGAAGGTCACTTCATCCGCCTGCCCGGTTAGAACATTAAATTTCAATTCGGTGTAGGAACCTCCAACCGAAAAACGGAGTTGCACGGGATCACTCAGACCTGAATCTCGAAAGGTCCAAAGGTATTCCGTAACCAACACCCATTTGCTTTTCCCGGGTGGCAGTATTTCCATTCTCACCTCGGCAGGCACCTGGAATGCTTTCTCCACCAGGCCCGCAGACCCCTCACTTGATTCAGGATCGAACGAATCGCTCAGCAGGATACTCGAGCGTGATAGAATCAAGTAGTGCTCGCGCCGATAAGCAAACGAACGCTTTTTCGCTTTCAGCGCTAACCCCTTCACTTCACTACTGCATCTTGTCAGTAGCTCTTCATCTTGGGAATCGTCAAAATAGAGTACAAAGAAGCCCGAAAAAAGAACAACTACCGCGAGGGTAATGAGGATCTCCAGAATAGAGAATCCCCTAGCTTTACCAGTTACCGACATCGTCCTCTGTTCCCTCTTTGCCATCTAGGCCAAGGGAGAAAATATCGTACGTCTCAGGGTTATATTTTCCTGGATATCGATACTGGTAGGCATTTCCCCATGGGTCATAAAGGGCCTGCTCCCTAATCAGGGTTTTATAACTCCTGGGCTGGGGACCTTCGGTTGGCCTATTAACGAGGGCCTTCAACCCCTGCGATGTCGTAGGGTACAACAACCCCTTGGTTTTGTATCGAATCAAACTGGCATGTAAGGCAACGATATCCCCTTTGACCTTTCCTTCTTCTGCATCGCCGAGGACATTTACCATCATGTAAGTGCCCATTCCAATCAGTAGAGCAATGATCCCCAGAACCAAGAGCATCTCCATCAAGGTGAAGGCGCTTGAACGTTTTTGAGATTTCCGAAACACCGATTTCATAAAACTGAGGCTACCAATATTCAACGATTCCGCAAGACCGAAATCGTCTCGTAAATCACCGAAATCATCATGTATGCCATCGTCCCAACGAGGACTGACATCACCAATATAATGGCCGGCTGAATTACCGAAGCAACCCTTTCAATACTGCGTGAAAATTCCCGATCCAGGCGAAGGCCAGCTTTACTCATTGAAGAGGCTAACTGTCCGGTGTCCTCACCAATTCGCACCATATCTACTAAACCTGGCTCAAAAACTCCCGCCTTCTCCATTGATCGATTCAGCAACGCCCCTTCGGAAACTTTATCCGTAATCCCTAAAATCTGATCCCGAATATATCGGTTCGGAGTTGTCCCTTCCACCAATTCGAGGGCTTTGACGAGAGGCAATCCGTTAGTCAGCAAATTGGATAAAGTTTCGACAAACTGAACATTGAACCGAGTCAGTAAAAGTTTACCAAGAAGAGGAATTCGAAGTTTCACCTCATCCCACCAATACTTCACCGAGGGCCTCTGGAATAAAATGGTACCAGCAATGAGCAACAAGGCGAGCAGGGCAATTAGCACGATCCAGTAATCGCGCAAGAAATCCCCCGTTCCCACCATTAGTCTCGCGATTATTGGCAATTCACCTCCAGTCGACTCGACCAATCGCTGTAGCTTAGGAAGTAGAAAGAAGATAAACATTGCACCTACTCCAATTCCTGACACGACAAGAAATGCAGGATAGATCAGAGCGGTGGCGAGCTTTCCCTTCAGATCAGCCAGAGTCGTCAAATAACCCACCTGCCGATTGAGAATTTCCCCAAGAGAGCCAGAAGCCTCCCCTGCGGAAACAAGATTACAATACAATTCATTAAAACTGGGCGAAGCCTGCCGCAGAGCCGTTGCGAGAGGAACCCCGTCCCTGACACGCTCATAGGAGTAATTTGCGACAAGGGCGATCTGCTTGGATTCGCTGCGGCTCCCAATCGAATTCAGAGCGGTATCCAATTGAACCCCCGCGGAAATTAGATCGCTCAGCTCTTCGGTAAACTGAATCAGTTGCCTGGAATTCAACCGGTTCTCTGCCCCTCCTTGATCACTAGAACCGGTCTTTTCCTTCTTAGCCAATTTCGGCTGCTTCTTAACTGTTGCGGTGACTTCCTCCGCTGACAATACCTTTAGCCCCTTTGAACCCAATCCCTTTAATAGCTCTCCCCGACTGCCCGCATCCAATTGCCCCTCGATGACTTCGCCACTTGGTTTTAAGGCCCTGTATTGATAGATACTCATGCAGCAGCATTGAGGCCTTACGCCAACTCGGTCGAAGATACCACCTCTTCAATTGTCGTAACCCCTTCGATTACCTTAGCCCATCCATATTCACGCATATTTCGAAATCCATCAGCGTCCCCCTGTCGTCTCAGGTCCTGCTTCGAGCTCCGATTGACAATCAATTCCTGAACTTTCTCAGTCACCCGGAACATTTCATAGACCGCAATACGTCCGCGAAAACCGGTATGAGAGCAAGCATCACATCCGGACAAATTCGCCTGAAAAATACGAGGCTGATCAGGAATCGGAAATCCTACCGACTCCAAAAACTCAGAAGTGTATTCGGCCGGAAGTCGGCACTCGCGGCAGAGGCGTCGAACCAAGCGCTGGGCGACAAATGCCCTAACTGAAGCTGAAACAAGAAACGGCTCCACCCCCATGTCGATCAGGCGGGTTATGCCACCAATCGAATCATTAGTATGCAAAGTGCTAAAAACAAGGTGTCCCGTCAGGGCTGCTTGAACCGCAATCTCAGCCGTCTCAAGATCACGAATCTCTCCGACCATGATCACATTAGGATCGCCTCGCAACACACTCCGAAGCCCCGACGCAAAAGTTAGATCGATCTCCGGCTTCACCGCGATCTGCAAAGCTCCTTCAAGACGATTCTCAACCGGGTCTTCAATCGTCACAATCTTTCGATCCTCAGAATTGAGAGCCGAGAGATAACAAAACAAACTCGTGGATTTACCGCAACCGGTTGGGCCAGTTACCAGAACGATTCCATTGGGACGCTCCAAAATAGCTTCAATCTCAGACCGCATCTCCGGCAGCATGTCGAGACGGTCCATGTTGAACTGCTCCTGCCCCAGCAGTCGAAGGCTGATGCTTTCCCCCTCGATACCGGGAATCGTCGCGACACGAGTGTCAATAGGCTCTCCCCCGACCTGCAACGCGATTCGACCATCCTGAGGCTTCCTCTTTTCGGCGATATCCAATCCCGCCATCAGTTTTAACCGAGCAATGACCGAGCCCTGAAGGGTTACGATATTGTTCGGGACCGATACCTTTCTGAGAATGCCATCAACCCGGTAGCGAACCCGCAGGTCATTTCGCATTGGTTCAATATGAATATCAGTAGCACGCTGATTAAGTGCTTCGTTCAGGATCTGATTCACGAAGCGAACCACGGATGCTTCTTCATCATCCTCATCGATCACGTTCACTTCCTCTTTGAAACTAAATTCATCGTGATCCCAGTCCCGACTTGCCAGCAGGTCATCAAAAATCTCACCACCAACGCCATATAACTTTTGCAATCCGCTTAGGACTCTCGTGCGTGGCGAAAGCAGCCATTTTACCGGACAACCAACCGCCCGCCGAACCATTTGGCGATCGAGGCTTGAGACAGGATCGTAATGCGCCAATTCGATCAATACAGGACGATTCTCAGACTCACCAAAATGGATTCGAAGAGGAAGGACCCGGTGCTTAATCGCGACTGGAGGCGGGCACAAGCCCTTCAGCACATCAGCATTCGCCTCATCAAATAACGGCTCACCTTCCCATGCAACCCCCAGGGCACCAGCTAGGGCTTCACCAAAATCGCGTTCAGACAGATCACCATGATCCAGCAACCACTCCACGAAAGATCCCCCGTTAATGAACTGAGACTTAAACGCCTCGATATCCACTAATTCAGACAGATCCTGGCCCGCCGCTTGAATGGCGATTTCCAGCAGGTGGTCGAAGCCTGTTTCAGCTGTTTCATTGAGAATCATGTATTCGGAGATTCAAGATCATAGCGAACCCTAGGCCACACTCAATCCCTTTGTCAGGGCTGAGAAACTCTGGATAGCTACGCACTAGGCCCTCCCCCTCCAGGTAATCAGGTCTAACGAGACCGTTCAGCCTTCAAATCCACCCTCGTCATCTTCCCCTTCGATTATGACGTCGTCTTCGCTCCACAACTCCTTATCCGGCCCAGCTGAGCGGACATCGAGCTTACGCCGAGACAACTGATGAAAATGAAAAGGAGTCCCCCAGCGGTCCACCAGCTCGCCTGACTCGTTGATAGCAGGATGATCGGGTGAAATGAGGGCAACACGTCGCTCATTTCCTCCCGTCATGTGCCGCATAATATCGGCATTCTCACCGCCACCAGGAACCGAATCAAACATGCGGAGATGATAGCCAATCAATTCCTCAATTATGAACAGATCCTCAAGAGGCTCTGACTCGGGATCATGAAGCTGTTCCGCAACTTCCGCGGCCACAGGAATCAAATTGATTCCGGATTCCAATCGTTCACTGACATTGAATCCCCCTGTAGGGGTCAAAGGAGCGTCAGCATATTTTCCCCTTTGCGCTGTTTCAGTCGAACCTGGCGTTTCAGCACCCAAGATCGCTGGAGACGGGTTGCTTCCCGCTTTGTTCATGAGAAAAATGCCTCCGCCGATCACGGCGAGGGCAATTCCCATCAAGACTAAAGCCAGCCTACCCCCCATAAATCAGGTAACGTAATTCACGTTCGAACTTACTGAGAGAGGATCATCAAAGCGGCCCAGGTTCGGGAACACATGCGACAAATCTGAGACACCGAGCCAGTTGCCCCCAACGGCGGCATACTGATCCACTGAAGTTGATGGAATCCAGCGACCTCGACTCGTGCCGGCATCATCACCAGCATTAACCAGCAACTGTGGAAACGTTCCAAAAATCTTGCCCCCATCGACAGGACCGCCCATCACAATCTGATGACCGCCCCAACCATGATCTGAACCAGCAGTGTTTGAACTAGTTCCATTCGGAGTAAGCGTTCTGGTAAAGTCTGAATGCGTCATCAACATGACATTATCATTCTCGCCCACTGCTTGCATGGCACTATTAAATCCGCTCAGCGATGTCGCCAGGTCATTCATCAACCCTCCATGTCCACCTACCTGCTCTGCATGCGTATCGAAACCACCCATGCTGCAGAAGAAAATCTGGCGATTATTTCCAAGGGCACTGCGCCCGGAAATGAGTTTCGCAATCATCTTCAGCTGATCAGCCGTACTGCTTGTGGCATTTGCTGTCGTGAACGCCCCATCAATAGCCGTTTCATTTGACGCTGCAATTGCTCCACCAATCACGGTCTCATTGTCTCGGGAATTTTTTACAATCTTATTGTATCCATCCTCCAAGAGGTGGTCATGAACCATCCCATTGATATCATCAAAGGCTTTTAATCGCCTGCCATTGTCCGTGTTAAGGTATCCACCACTACCATCGATCGCGTTGACATAGTCCGTGCCATACCCGCTCAGCGGAATAGCCCCATTAGAAGTCACCGCATATTGTGACGTTGAGTCGCCCACTTGAAGTGAGTTGATACCCGCCAGCGAAACCGATAGCGAGACCGAGCTACTCTGGTGCCCACTACCGAGAAGCAAGTCGGCCGCGCGGCCTCCCCACCCGGTTCTAAAGGGCTGGTCCGAAAGCGAGCTCTGCCACTGGACTTGCTGATCTGAGTGTGAGAACAACTGAGGCGGCAACAAATGCGACTTGTTGGAGTCCAGAAAATCGGCTCGAGTAATAGGAAACGCCAATGTTCCGACATTCGACACAAAGGACAGTTGCTGATTTGTAAAAAGATCAGCGACCGGCTGCATCGATGGGTGAACGCCATAGGGATCAGCTGTTCCGGTCAGAGCAATCGAAGCGGGATCAAATTGCACATAATCAGGATCGGCATCGTCTAAAACACCAAGAACTCCGCGGCCCGCTTTGTAGTTATCATATTCAGGGTGCCCGATACGTGGAATGAGGGTGTTATTGGAATCATTTCCTCCAAAAAGGAATAGAACGACCAATGCTTTGTAATCGGATCCTCCCCCTCCCTGCGCAAGCGAGGATTGCATCAGCTTCAAATGGGCCAGAGTATCGACCATTCCGGTCAATGCCATGGTTGAGCATGCGGAACGTCCCAGGAAATTCCGGCGAGTCAGGTAACTTGCTTGGCTCTTCTTTTTCATATCTATTCTTTCTAAAGAGATTTATCAGGATCAGTTCAATTACTTCTGGTGAATGTATTCAGGAGTGATGCACAACAGATAAATGGAACCTCTTATCTTTTCTCCGTTGCCGGCTGCTATGATCGTATCAATCACGGTACTTCGCGGATTCGGAGCTGGGGCTGCACCGTAGGTCGCTTTGAAATTGCCCGCCATCAGCACCACATCTAGGTGATCAATCAGTGTCTCAACCGCCTCAGCCACCGTCGCACCTCCCGTAATCTCGGCATCATAGAGGGCCTGGAGTCCAGGCTTATCAATCTGCACGTTATCTTCGTTGCCGTCCGTTGCCCCAACCAAAGCATTGACCCCTTGTCCGTTGCCGCCATAGGTCAGTGTTCGCATGTAGTTGATGTTGGATATCGTTTGAGTCTCTGTCGTCTGAATCATCTCCGGAGCAAAGAGACCCGATGCAGAAATATCGCCGCCCGGCTCATAGTCCGGAAGGAACCAGTTGAATACCGATGGTGCATCGAGTGGCGACTGGCTAAGTATCGTGGTCGTATCGCCGTATCTATAACGAGTGGCATCGACCGGGAAATTATCCAACTGGGTGGCAGGATAACCAAAGTTACCCATATCAGACAAAAGAATCTGCGACTTACCATCAAGCGCCCGGATCAGCTGAACATAACGCAGGAGAGGCTCCTTCTGTTTACCATAACTGATATCGTCGGACAGGCTGAGAGTTCGAGCTTCGTAGTCGAGCAGGATAGCCTTGGTCATTGCTGCAAAGTCACCACTCTGCCCACTACCAGACCCGTTATAAGTGCCGCTCTCAAACGCTTGCGAAACCCGGTAAATGTAGCCACGGCTTGGGTTACTATTGGTGAGGCGCTGAATCATGCGACGAGCCAGGAAAGGCCCCACATTCGAATGGCCAGCAATGATATCAAGAGCTGCATCCAGATCGGCTTCACCGTCAAGACCCGCAGAAACCATGCCTCCAAGGAAAGTCTTCGCATCCGTATCGTGATAGACAGCAAAGTTTTTCATCGGATTTTCCCAGTTTGGCTGGAAATACTTCGGACCATTACCCAAGTTGAAGCTGCTGTTATCAATCGTTGGATACCCGTCCGCTTTTGATCCTACTCTTTTACTGAAACTCCACCCGGTGAATACCCGAGCCAAGGCAGTAATATCCACGTTAGTGTATGTTTGGATAGGAAGACCCTGACCATTTAACTCGAGAGTGCCATCCGGATTCATTTGGAGAAGCCCCACTGAAAACAGCTGCATGATTTCCCGGGCGTAGTTCTCGTCAGGTGCGACCAGAATATCACCTGTCACTGGGTCCAGAATAGACTTCTGGTTCTTGAGGGAACTCAAATAATAACCCATCATCGGGCTCTTACTGACTTCCTCAATCAAGCTTCGGAAGGTTCCATTCGAGTGGCCGACAACCAAATCGTAGTACTTTGCCGCACCATAGTGTCGAGTTCTCACCTGAGTGGCCGCCTCTGAGATAATGAAAATCTCGCTCAAGGCAAATCCAACCCGCTGACGGAGTTGGTCGTGACTCTTCATTGCGATAGTCCACCAACCACGACGACGGTTGTTATGATCCGGATCATTGCTGTTTACAGAGTTTAATGGGTCACTACCTCTCAAGCTCCACTCCTGCTGATCGGCGAAATAGGTATAGTCATAGAGATTCGTTTGATCGAGAGCATATTGATCATCGATCCACTGATTGAATCCAGCCATGCGATCACCGGCATGGTTAGTAGTAATATCGTCAGCCAATGCCGTGATTTCCGCAGCAGTCGGCCCGTAGGTAGACTGAGTAAGGAATCGAGCGACATCACGTGTCAAATCATCCCCAGTCAGAGGAGTAATCGCCGGGGGGACTGCCGGAGTATCGAAGACACCGCCCTCGGCCAATCCGAAAATGGCGCGAATCTCACCGCTCGTGAACTGAGTTGAGTGAACATTCAGGTATAGGAAGAGCCCGTTCTGCTTATTCAACTTGTCGATCAAGTCCTGACCAGTAGTACCCGTTGACGCTACAATGTTCCAAATATCGTCCTCATACTGACCGTTCGGCACACCAATCACAATGGGACCTCCCGCAGCGGAATTAGCTTGGTGAATGTGAGCGACTGTTTGGGGGCTACTGAGTCCACCAAACGAATTCGACCCTCTCGCCTGCGTGTTGGTTCCGTTCACCAAGAGCGTTGCCACACCGGAGCCGGAAGTTAGACCTACCGCAATAGGCTCAGCCTGGTGAAGCCCCACGTATAGCTTGTCATTAGCGGGATCATTCGTGGCATCGGAAATCGTTCCAGCCTTATTTCCGCCGGATATAGTATAGGTCGCACCTGCAGAAAGTATCACTCGGAAAGCCTCAGGGTATTCGAAAATACTATCGGCCACCGGATCGATGTAGATATCGGCGCTGCCTGCATTGGCAGGAATCAAAATCGAACCGTTGAGCGGATCGCCGGCCGCGTTGGTCGCCACGTAGTCAGAGGCATCGGAAGCGACGTCCGCATCGGCTCCTCCATCAACAGTGAAGTCCACCGTGATGGCAGCCTTGCCAGCTGTCCGACGGACCTGAACCCTGGCACGAGTTCCCTCCAATTCGTAGGCATCCTGCACCCCATCAACCAGATCGACGGTTCCCCCATTGAATACATTCGGGTCTAGCCCCGCTTCAAATTCTTCCAGATTCGTAAACAAATCCCCGTCGGGATCGAGACCGGCATCATTAGGATTATTAGGGTCCAATCCATTTAAAGATTCCCACGCGTCGCCAAGCCCGTCGTCATCGCTATCAACGACCGAGGCAGCTACAAAGTAACCCACTGACTCAATGGTGTGACTAACATCACTGCTGACACTCTCCTCTTCTTCAACTATGAGAGTAACACTACCTGCCGAGAGCGATTTCACTCGGAGCGCAGCAGGATCCCCATCAAACTTAGTCTGCAGATCTGCTACGAACACAGGAGCAGCATAATTGGCTCCAAAATTAATCACGGCATCAGCATCGGTGATTTGATTCGAGGTGGCTGCCACCGCATAGTTCAGGCCTCCCACCGTTTCAAAAGTTCCCAGCCCCTTCTCAAGAGCAATATAATGAACGGCTTCCGCTGAGTGAGTTCCGTCATTTCCGTCCTCTTCATCAAGCTCCACTGAAAACCCGCTTCCACTAATATTTGAAAAGCGATGAGCGACGGCCTCAGCACCTGCTCTGGTTGCCACCTGCCCTAGCACAACTGGAGCGCTCCCGAAAGATGATGCAAAAGTTCCTGATGTTGACGCATCCGTCACTCCACTTACAACTCCAGCGTCCCATTGAAGACCACCCATCGAATATGACCCCGCCTCGATCACTATCATGCTAACGGACTCAGAGGCATGAGTGCCGTCTAGATAATCCCACTCATCAATTTGCACCTGGAAACTTGTCGGCGTCACATTTCTAACGCGAATAGTCGCAGGGTCGCCATCGTTCTGACTCGGAGGACCTGCTACTATGATCGGACTGGTGTAGGTATACGGAAGATTGACCGTCTGCCACGTATCGGTCACTTCCAGCGTGAAGATATCCAATTTTGATTCAGTCTCGTTAAATGGCTGGCCAATCACAAAGACACCTGCCGCCTCTTTGTTGTGCCTTTGCTCGCTATTTTTGGATTGCTCTTCTTCCAAATAGATACCGACACTTGAATCGGTCATTTGATTATATCTAAAGTGCGCAGGATCACCGCCCTTTCTCGTCTGTTGACTCACAAACACTTCTGCTCCAGAGATTGGACCAAAATTAATTGTCTTAAGCTTATGGTTATACAAAATCCCGGTCACCGTGGCCTCAAATGGGCGACTCCTCAGTGTTCCTTGCCCCGGAGTAATGGCGATGTAACCAACTGATTCTGCGGGAAAGGAACCAGTGTTTAACTCCTGATCCTGCAATTGAATTAGGAACTCTCCCGCGTCTACATATCGAACCCGAGGAATTAACGCAATAGTGTCGTTGGCTACAACCGTGTTGTTATCACTTTCCACTTGAGGAAAAACTGCTGGAGCCACCGTATGAGACGAATCGAGACTAACGGTTGTATTACCGCTACTAACATTAGTGCGACCAACCTCAAAAATCAGTCCACCCACATCGTGAACCCCTTCCTCCATCACGAAATAGCTCACCTGCTCGGTTCCGTGATACCCGTCTTCGTATTCAAATTCATCAATCTGCCACTCGAATCCAGTAGCGGTTACATTTCGCACACGAACCGTCGCGGGTTGAGTGTTGTTCGAGGACAAGGGGCCCATAATAACGACCGGAGGCGCTGAATAGGTCTCGGTGAAAACGGCAGTATTCCAATCCGTCGCATAGATCTGATTTTTCGAAAACGTTCCAGATTCAAAAATCGGATCCGCACACAGAACACTGGAAGCAGAAAACACTACGATACAGACAATAGCGCTTGAGATGGTACGAACAAAACCGGGGAGTTTCATAGACAATAGAATTAATGTTAGTCGAAGAAAGTTCCTAAAATCAGAACCTTTGCATAAGGCTATGCCGACTCTTCCCAATCTGCGGCTTACTTTTGAAATGGGGGATTCAAATTGAAAACAGGAGGAGAAAGCAGGATTAGCGGCCGAATATTGCCTACAATCCCGCATATCCGTCAACACAATTGGCAAAGAACGCTCCAAAATATGGAATTTAAGAACAAGTCTACCTATTCTGGGTCAACCTTTAGACATTATTCTCATCGATGAGAATTCACTCTCGGCTGAGCGTTTGTTGAATCATTGATGATATCCAGTCGTTCAGAGCCAGAATCTCATTGAAAAGCGGACACTATTCGTGTCAGTCTTCATCCAACATGGATCTTCGCCGCCGCAGTATCATTCTGCTCGCAACTGCCCTGACATTACCTCTTTCTGCGGCAGAACAGAAAAAGGCTTCCCGCCAGGCTTGGACTTCCACCTTGCAGTGCCTTGCCCCACTCGCGAGAGAAGCGCGCAGCGGCAACAGTCCCCTTTCTTTGAACCAGATCTATTTTGACGGGCCATTCGCCCGCCCTGCTTTCCCCACGAAACCTGACCATTTCCCTGCTTCATGGAAATCTGATTCAGTCACCGCAGAAGCTGCGGCCCACCTCGGTGCCGGATTCAGCTACCTAATGGCATTCGATGACGCACGCGCCGAGAGCCACTTTCGAGAAGTCACTCTAGGTGAATCCGGCATCACGGCTGCCTACATTGGCCTCACTCTCGCCAATATTGATGACAGCAGGAGAGCAGTTTGCTTTTTCGAGGCGGCGGTTAGCAAAAGAGACCTCGCGTCCCCCCTTGAAGTCAAGTGGCTCGATTTGCTTCAATCACATCTCGAGAAAGGAAAGATCGAAAGAGAGGTGATCCTGATCAACGAATGGCAGGAATTGGCGGAGAAATCAAAAAACCCTTCGATTTCAGCCGCCCTCATCCGTCAGGTCACCCTATTCGAATCGCGGTCTCCAGATACCTTCGACTCCTCGGCCGTGTACGCCAAGCTTTCGAATCAGTTTCCAGAATGGCTTTCCCTGATCTGGGGAGATTCCACTACCTCGTCCCTCGACGGCTTGCCTCCATTCATCAAAACTCAGCCGCAATTACTTCGGCTGGCTGCAGGAAACCTCTCCGGCCTCGAAGAATCGAACACGACCGGGACCCTCGACCTCATTCTCAACGCCGAATTTGAACGTCTCAGAGAGATCAACGACGTGATGCCCGAAGCATCTCTCAACCTGGGCCAGACTGGCGAGGAAATGATTCGACGCCTCAAAGCGTCAGGTCGCCACTCTGACGCCATGGACACAGCCCGACAAATGCAAAGACTTCCACGTGATGCCTTTTCTCCTGGCACCCGGTTCCGGAGACTGACCCGCGAGAACACTCCCTGGGTAATCGGCCGAAGCGAACAAGCCTCTATCCTTTTTGCAGAAAGGAACTGGGAATCGCTGCTGACACTACCCCGGGGATTTCAGGCAAGAGACAGTGCAGAATGGTTTTCCTGGCAAGTAATCGCCACCCGAGAAAACGATGGTGATTTCAATCCGTGGCTGGCGGGGCTTCGACAGGAAACCGGATCAGACGATCTGGTTGATCAGATCGAAACCTACCTGCATGCAAAGGATGATGAAATTGATATCGCCACAATTGGCATCCGCGGGGTTCCCGACAGTTTGCTAAACTCCGGCCGCTCAACAAATCCCATTGAGAATCACGAGGCCAAAGATAGATCGCATGCGCTTTCCGCATTGAAACCATCGATCTCACGCCCGGCCAAAAACTTCACCCTGCCAGACTGGCAAAACAACAACCTCTCCCTGTCCTCGTGGCAAGGGCGCCCGTTAGTCGTTATATTTTTTCTGGGCGGAGGATGCCTCCATTGTGTTGAGCAACTCACCGCCTTCAGTCCATGGAATGAGAGATTCGAAGACGCTGGTATCGATATACTCGCCGTCAGCACCGATCCGGTCGAAATACTCAGCCACACCCTATCCTTCGAGGAAAACCCCGACGAATCCTTCCCCATCCCTGTTGTATCAGATGATTCGCAGAAAGTATTCCGGGAATGGAAAGTCATCGATGAATTTGATCAGCGGGCAATCCACGGAACGTTTCTGATCAATCCCAAAGGAAACATTATCTGGGAGGAAAAGGGAAACACGCCCTACATGCACCCCGACTATCTCCTCTACGAAGCGAAACGGCTACTGGAGCTGGAGAAGTGACGGCATCGGACAAGCGCCCTATTACCCAGCTTAACTATAGCGCTTTCCCCACCCGTCGGATCCGGTCTATCTCTCGCCGCTAATGGCGAAACGATTTCGACCAAGCTCTCACTTATTTTCCTGTCATCCACTTTTGGGAATAAAATAAATCAATAAAACAGACAGGTCTGTCTGTTTTGTGCGTCTGATTGCATGGGCATACGAATGCTCGATCTGTTCAACCAAAAATTATCATGAAAAAACTCGCTACACTTATATTGGCAATCACCGGACTCGTTGGAGCTGCCGTCGCTGAAGAAAACATCAACGTTTCAGGAAAAAGCGGAATTGCGGTGAACGGTTACGACGTCGTTTCCTTTTTCAGCGAAGACCAACCAGCTCACGGTGACCCGGGAATCTCGGCCACCCATCAGGGTGCAAAATACATTTTCTCCAACCAGGAAAACAAAAGCCAGTTTGAATCCGATCCGGGAAAATATGCCCCACAGTTCGGAGGCTACTGCGCTTACGGCGTTTCCGTTGATGCACTGTTTCCGGTCGACGTATCAACTGCAACGATTCGTGACGGCAAACTCTACCTCAATTTGAATACCCAAGTACTGGATCTATTCAAGAAAGACCTCGAAGGAAATATTTCCAAGGCAGAAAAGCAGTGGGTAAAGTTAGGGCAGTAACGTTGATACTCTTTCAAACCTGTCTTTAAACCGGAGAAGTGTGCCCACCGCGCACTTCTCCGTTCATCGTTTGATCCCGGAAAAGGTAAATCCGGCGATCATCCGCCGAGACCGGAATACACTCAGCTCTGGCGGATACAACTTCTCGACCAGCTCAAAGATACTCATCTGACTCTACCCATCGGAACGTATGCCCAGGACTGGCATCTCAATGGTGCCAAAACAGCCCTAACTGAAAACGTAAAAAGCTGGCGATCGCACTGGCCGAGCCAAATCCCACTGCCTCACCCAAGCCCGAAAAACAATATCCGGCTAAAACGCAATCAGTGGTTCGAGATAGAAGTCATCCCCGTTTTGCAAAAAGAAATTTCCCGGAAATTGAAAGCTTCCTCGCTCATAGCCATTGCGGAACGCTTCACAAAAAATACCGACAGCGGGAATCGAACCCGCACGATCAAAAGATCAACGGATTTTAAGTCCGTTGCGTCTACCAATTCCGCCATGTCGGCATGGATGGAAGGCTGCATTAAGCACGGTCTTGACCGAAAAATCAACCGATTCTGAATGGCGGATGATTTCCCCTGACGTGATCGGGTGTTTGCCTCTCCCACATCGCCACATTATGATCCGGCCATGAAATCGCCAACGGTACATTTCCTTGCCTGCTTTTCGCTGCTCTTTCTCTTCTGCACCTCTGCGACAGCTCAGCAGGAAACGGAGAAAAAACAAAAACCCGCCCCCGCCCCGTTTTCATGGAACAATCCGGTCTCTGCGGAGCAGTTGGAGAAAATGGGACTTCCGGCAGGCTTGTTTCATGACACCTTCAAGAGTTCCTCGATGGATGAAAAAATTGGCTACTTTATCTACCTTCCGAAAGCCTACGAAAAGAAGCCTGAGCGCGACTTTCCCGTTGTCTTTTACCTACACGGAGGCCGCCCCGGTTCCGAGGCAAAGTCGATCAAGCTGGCTCCCTTCGTCGAAAAAGCGATCGATGCGGGAGACATCCAGCCAACCATCTACGTCTTTCCTAACGGCGGCCCGATGAGCTGGTACAACTACCCGCAGATTCCAAACGGATTCGGCGAAGATGTTTTTGTCAAAGAATTGATCCCTCACATTCAAAAAACCTACCGAACCCGCGAACTAGCCATCGAAGGATTCAGCCAGGGCGGACGCGGCACCACCCGCATCATGTTTCGCCACCCTCACCTCTTTGTTTCGGCAGCACCCGGCGGTTCCGGCTACGAACCCGAAAAGCGCATTTCTGAAAACGACGGAGCCGAAAGCGAAAAGATCGTATTTGCTTCGCGCTACAATGCCTGGGATCTCGCCGAAGACTACGCCATGCGCGAAGACAAGTCCGGCCTCCCAATTCTGCTGTGGGTCGGATCGGCAGGATTCAATTACGAATACAATCTCAAGTTCTCGGAATACCTCGATTCACTTGGGATCCCTCACCACCTCCTTGTCGCGAAGGATGTCGATCACTCGCCCCTCCGCAACTATGAGCAAAACGGCACCGAGCTGATGAAGTTTCACCAGGGGTCTTTCGCAGAGCCGAAGTAGAGCGTCAAAGCAACTGACGTTTCTTCACATTGAGATACTGCGTCACGGTCTCAGTACACAGTTCCTCGTGCTCGGGAATCCCGAGTTCCACTCCAAGGTGATGAAGCCGATTACCGGTTTCTCTCAACTCCTGCCACTGCAAGTGCCCCGCCAGATTCTGGTAGACACCAGAGATCTCGTCCGGCTCGCTTCTCGGAGAAAACATGGGGTAGGCTTTTTCCGGCCGGACCATATTGACCAAGACAAGATGCTGTTTATTGATCAGCGGCAGGGCCTCAAAAAAGTGTTCGGCGGTTAGCGGATCGCTTAGATCGACAAGCATGACTAACAAAGCCCTCCTAGTTAGACGCTGTCGCAAAGAAATCATCAATTGCTCAAAATCGGGCGCCACGGGTTCCGGCTCCAACGTGTAGAGAGCATCCCTCACCAGATTGTAATGATCTTTTCCGTTTCTCCCCCGTATGAAGCGATCCACTTTATCAGAAAAACTCACAAAACCAAAATGGTCGCCCTGCTTTTCCGCAACTGAGGCAAGAATGAGGGAGCAGTGAAGAAACTTTTCCAGCTGCGTCGTAATCAGTTGATCTCCTCCTGCTGAAGATTCTTCGTAAAGCCAATCCCCTTCTTTCCCTTTTTCCAGGGGCACCCTGATTTCGCGGCCGCTAAGACGGGAGTGATCGACGATCACATAGACCTCCTGGGTTCGCTCAATCTGATAGGTCCGCGTCACCGGCATCTGCCGCCGGGCCGTCGCTTTCCAATCAATATCGACATAGTCATCGCCAGGTTGGTATTCCCTAAGCTGCTCGAAGTCCCTCCCCTTCCCTACCTGCCGGACAAGATGAGAGCCTTCGTTACCACGCATCAGAAAAATACTGGCGAGGCGTTTCCTTTCGACCGAAAGATCGGGATAAACCCTCACTTCAAGATTGAGATCATGCCCCTTCCGGACCAACCAAAATCTCATGACCGATCGGGCCTCAAGATGAATCGAATCCAGAAAGAACTGCCCTCGTTTCAAAGGCGTGAGAGGAAAGTCCACCGTCACTTTTTTTCCAGACTCGAGGCGATCGACTCGTCCATTGGCATCTTTTTCAAAACGAAAGAATTGAGACGTGCTCACGCCGTAACGCAATCCTTCCTGAGTCCTGCCCTGATTAACAAATGAGATCGGAAGGTCCGTCTCGCGCCCTTTCGTTCCCCTCAATAAATCAGGCGTTTCGATGAGGATAAGATCGAGGACCTTTCGCGAAATCAGAGCGTCGATCACCGCCACCAAGACTACCCCACTCACTACCAAAAACCCCAAGCCACGCAATCCTCCGTCGTCATAGACGATCACGGTGGTCGAAGGAACCACCAAAATCAGTGCCACCCAGAGCAGCGGGATATTTGGCACCAGTCGCATCACGTATCTTCAATTTTTAATCAACGAGGCACCGCGACTGACTCGAGTAATTTGTTTACGGCTTCCCGAACGGTCAGGCCTTCAATTTCGTATTCGGGACGCAAGACGATGCGATGGGACAGCACCGGATAAGCCATCGTTCGAATATCATCCGGGGTCACGTAATCCCTGCCATCGATAGCCGCCAGAGCTCGGCTCGAGAGCAGGAGTGCCTTCGTTGCCCTGGGACCGGCCCCGACCTGAATACTATCCGCCTTTCGCGAGCCACGAACTAACTCAACCACATACGAGACCAGCTCCTCCTTCATCGTAATGCCCTGAAGCGCTTCCTGCATCGTTTGGATTTCCCCTTGATCCAAAACAGACTCAACCGAACCGCTTGCAAGAATCCGCTCGGGGGTATCACTCCCGAGGCTCTGCTTCGCCAACTGCGTTTCCGCCGCCTCATCGGGATAGTCCATTTCGACTCGAAGCAGAAAGCGATCTTTCTGGGCTTCAGGGAGAGGGTAGGTTCCCTCGTATTCAATAGGATTTTGCGTCGCGAAGACGGTAAAGCTGTCGGACAATTCGTGAGTCACGCCGTCAATCGTGACCTGTCGCTCCTGCATCGCCTGGAGCAGAGCCGATTGGGTCTTGGCTGGCGCACGATTGATTTCGTCGGCCAATAGGAATGAAGTGAAGATTGGCCCCTTCACCAAATGAAAGGCCCCTTCCTGCAAATTGAAAACATTAGTGCCCGTGATATCGGACGGCATGAGGTCGGGAGTGAATTGAATTCTCGAAAACTCAGTTCCGAGAACTCTTGCCAAAGTCCGCACCAACAGAGTTTTCGCCACCCCGGGTACTCCTTCGAGGAGAATATGGCTTCCGGTGAACACCGCAATCAAACAGTAATCGACGACCTTCTCCTGGCCGATGATCACTTTTGCCACTTCGGCGCGCGCCCGCGACAGAATATCTTTTACCGATCCGGCTCCTTCGTTCGCTGGCAACTCATCCATGACGTGGCTTCATCGCATAAAACCCACTAACAAAGCAAGCGGATATTCGAACACAATCAAACTGATCGCCCCAACCCTGTTGACTCATCGACCTAACCCTGTTCAGTTTCGTTTAGGCAAATGAAGGTTTCCATGATAGCAGCGATGGATCGCAACCGGGTCATCGGATCGAGCTCCGGAGGCATCCCGTGGAATCTTCCCCGTGATCGACAGCACTTTCGCGACCAAACTCGAGGCAACTGGATGGCCCTGGGGAGATCGACCTATGAGGAAATGGAAGGATGGTTTTCGGATCAGTCTCCTGTCATCATCACGAGCCAGAGTGACTATCGTCCCTTCCAAATTGGCCATCGCGTTTCGTCCTCTCTCCAGAAAGGGATCCAGACCGCCCGGGAAAATAACGCAAAGGAACTGTTCATCGCCGGGGGCGCCTCTCTCTATGAGAAAGGACTAAAGTCCGCCAACAGATTACTCATCACCCGGATTAACACGAAATCGGAAGGCGATTTATTATTTCCCGAATTCGAATCAACGGGCTCGTGGGCGATCACTTATCTCGAACGCTGGCCAGCCGATTCAGAAAACTCCTTCGATATGACCTTCGAAATCTGGGAAAGACGCGGTTGAAATTCATCCAAATCTTCACGAATCATTGCTCGCGGACTGCCATTACTTAAGATATCTTAATTATTGAACTGGTCCTTGGTTCAAACTACCGCCCATGCCTTTCGGTAAATCCATGTCCCGTTTTCGCCAAGCAATCACTGGGTGCCTCCTTGCCCTGCTGACTGCTTTGCTACTGACTGGTTGCGAAAACACATCGGCGATGATGACGAAAATTGAATCGTCGTCGTCCCTCCCTCTCTGGCAAAAGGTCACCGCAATCGCCCTCTCCACTCTGATCAGCGAAGATCTGGCCTGTATTGCGGCCGGAATGTTAGCCAGTAAAGGAGCGATCACCTTCGGTTGGGCTATCGCAGCCTCTTTCCTCGGAATCTATATCGGTGATCTAGCGCTTTTTGTGATCGGCCGAATTGGCGGAATCTCCCTGCTGCGCCGCCTGCCATTTCGCTGGTTTATCAAAGAACACCAAATTCTACAGGCCGAAAACCTCTTCGAAGAACACGGGGCCAAATTGATTTTTTCCTCACGGCTCCTTCCCGGATCACGACTCCCCGTCTACGCCGCAGCAGGGGTGCTGAATTATCCGTTCTGGCGTTTCGCACTCTTCATGGGTATCGCGGGGATGCTCTCAGCCGTCATTCTTGTCTACTTTTCCCGGAAGCTCGGTGAAGTCGTTTTCGACTGGCTCCGCATTTACGAAGCCTATGCCATTCCGGTATTTGCAGTGGTATTGATCCTTGTCTGGGGTACCGTCAAGCTGCTCGAGATTCTTGCCACGCGTAGAAGTCGTCTTGAGTTTCTCGTCAGATCCCGACGGTCCTATCAACAATTTCTTGCGCTCTTTTCCAAATCCTGAAGTCCATGCCCAAAACGATCTTTTGGTTCCGAATCTACTGTGGCTTGCTCGCCTTTCTCTACCTCTTGGTCACGGCTGGCGGAATCGCCTTTCTCGTGATACCTGCTGAGACACTTGAAATGGCACGCACCGAAGCAGTGGTCATCGGGAGCCTGTTCATTGCCATGGGCCTGGTCTTCTTTATCATGACCTTCCTTGGTCTATTTCTTCCGCAGCGTCCCGGCGGATGGATATACGGCCTCGTTCTGATCTGCATCGGACTCACCAGTGCTGTATTTCTCCCCATTTGTATCCCCTTGCTCCTATTCTGGCTGAAACAGCCGGTCCAGGCATGGTTCGGACGAAATCCCTCTTGAGCCGAAGAAGATCTGCCGGTAAAGATAGCCACAAACTTTTCCCGACTCTTCCCGTGAACTGGATCTCCTTGGCGCTTCGCAACCTTTTCAGAAACTCACGTCGCTCGATAACGACAGTGGCGGCAGTCGCGTTGGGCTATGCCGCGACCAATATCTTTGCCGGATTCGCAGGCTACATGTTTGCGAGCATTCAGGAAGCTCACATTTACGAGCAGGTAAATGGTCATGTTCAAATTTGGAAAAAGGGGGCCCGCGACTACGGAGGTTCGGACCCAGGTGCCTTCTTAATTACCTCGCAAGATTTTGCGAAGATCAAATCTGTCGCAGAGACTGACGACCGCATCGAACTCTCCGCCGGCATGCTATCCATCACCGGCAATCTCGATTTCGAAGGCAACCCCGGCTACTTCTTCGGTCAAGCCATGGTCCCATCAGAGCGGGATCAAATCTTCACAAGATCCACCGCCCTGAAGAGCGCAAATGGCCCCGGCGAAACCGGGATTGCTATGGCCGACGACACCCCTCACGGCATTTCAATTGCCCCGGGTATGGCTGAGAACCTGGCCCTCGAAATCGGATCAGACGTGATTCTGATGGCCCCGTCGATCAATGGGCAAATGAATGCCGTGGACGCCCAGATTTTCCAGATCGCCGACGTCGCGGCTGAGGCGCTCAACAATCACTACGCATTCATTCCTCTTTCCCTCGCACAAAGTCTCTATGACACCGATGGCGTCAGCTCGGTGCGAATGCTTCTAAAACATGACGATGACACTGACGCCGTCGTAGCCAAACTTCGCCAGTCGCTTCCTGAAAGTGAATGGGAAGTCATCCCCTGGTATGAGGTCTCCCGTCTCTATCTCCGCACCAAAAAGATGTTCGACGTCATCTTTGGCCTCGTTTTTGCCATCATCGCCACCATCGTGGTCATGTCCGTGCTCAACACCATAGGCATGGCTGTCGTCGAGCGAACCAGCGAGATTGGCACGCTCCGCGCTATCGGATTAAAACGTCCTGGAGTGATTCGTCTATTTGGAATCGAAAGTGCATTTCTCGGAATCATCGGTGCTGTCACCGGGCTACTCGCAACCGTCGGTTTTTCTTATCTTATTCAAACGATTCAACCCACTTGGGAGCCACCCGTAACCGCCCGGGAAATCGTCTGGGAAATTCGATTGATGCCGGAGTATCTTCTTCTCACCTTTGTCATTCTCGTGATCTTCACCTCTCTGGCAGCCATCGCGCCCGCGTCGCGGGCAGCGAAGCAAAGTATTGTGCAATCATTGGGACACGTCTAAAATCTATTCCTATATGAGATTCCTTTCCGCAGTGGCGTTCCTCGCCATCTTTCTTGTTCAATACACGGCCGCCCAGGATTCCGCCCTTCTCGAAGCCGAAAAATCCCGAGGAATTCTTACGGGAGATACCGGAGTCCAGTGGCTCGTTGATGTCAGGGGCTCGAAAAACGCTCAGTTTGTCGCCACCTCACAGGGAGGAAAAATCTTTGCCGAGGTGATCGAGCCGGCCGACGCCAAGGGCCGTAAATACCTTGCCGAAGCATCCGGCAGCATGTGGTTCTGGAAACCAGGATTGAGCCGACCAGTTTCCGTATCAAAACGCCAACGCCTTTCCGGTGATGCCGCGATCGGAGACATTGCTTCGACCAGTTTCGTCGATGGTTACAAAGTGGATAGCCAGGAAGAAGGCGAAGTCGACGGCGAAGCGGCTACGATCTACACCATGAAGGCCAATTCCCTGACCGACACTTACGCTTCGATAAAATACTGGGTCACCAAGGGCGAAAAACTTGGTAAGAAAGCTGAGTTCTATGCCAAATCAGGTAGCCTCTTGCGGTCATCGGTAATGGAATACGGCAACAAAGCCAACGGACGACCATTTATCTCCAAAATGATTATCAGCGATTCTTCCCGCTCTATTACGGTGGGTTTTAGCAATATCAAGATCGGAACCTATCCCGACGAGATGTTCACCAAAGAATTCCTCGGGGGAATCAAAACCAATCTTCCTCGCAAGTGATGCCAGGGTCGTCCCCTGACTCCGCTCCTACGGAATCCGCTACCGGATTTCCTGCTGCCGAACTCGAATCGGCCACCGAACTGCTTCAGTCTCTGATTCGTATTGATACATCGAACCCTCCAGGAAACGAGAAGCCAGCCATCGATTTCGTCGCCTCACGTTGCCGCGACATCGGACTCGAACCTGAGATAGTCGGCAGCCACCCGGAACGCCCCAATCTCGTCGCAAAGTGGTCTGCCGACCCTTCCCTGGATAACGGCAAACCCATCCTGATCAGTTGTCATCTCGACGTCGTCCCCGCCGTATCCGAAAGATGGACTCACCCCCCATTCTCCGGTCACAATGACGGAACCCACATCTGGGGTCGTGGGGCCATCGACATGAAAGGATTCGCTGCCATGGGCCTCGCCGCGATCACTCGCCTTCGTCGCGAAGAGTTGCCCATCAACCGCGATGTGATTTTTGTCGCCGTATGCGATGAAGAGGCCGGAACCAAGCACGGTTCAAAATGGCTGGTCGACGAACGGCCGGACCTGCTGGGTCACCAGCCGGAATACGTCATCAACGAAGTTGGTGGTTTTACCGTTCATCAAAAAGGGCGGAGGTTTTATCCGGTTCAGGTTGCCGAAAAAGGTGTCGCCTGGATTCGACTGACAGTCTCAGGAAAACCGGGGCATAGCTCCCTTCCCTCCACCGACAGTTCTGTCGTAAAACTCGCCCGGGCGGTCGCCGCCATTGGTTCAGCCAGTCTCCCCTGGCACCCAAGCGCAGAAGCGGCAAACTTCATCAAAGGCTTCGCAGAACCCGAAGGGAGAATCGCCCGCACCCTGGCCCCTCTCCTTCTCAATCCATCGCTCGGCCCTAACCTGCTTCCATTAGCGATCAAGGATCCGTCGCGACGAGCCTCCATTGAAGCCATCCTCCGGAACACGGCCAACCCAACTTGTTTGCAGCAGGGACAAGAGTCGATCAATACCCTTCCCGGACAGGCTTCTGTTGATATCGACGGCAGGCTGGCGCCCGGGCAAACGGCCAATCAGCTAATCGAAGAGCTTTCATCCGTCGTGGCACCTGTGATCGGCGAATGCTTCGAGTTTGAAATCCTCAAGGAGTCACCCGCTGTTTCCTTTTCCACCGAAACGGAACTCTATCGCGAAATTGAGTCCACCCTGGCCGAAGCTGACCCTGGTTCCCATGTCGTTCCGTCGATTATCCCCGGTTTCACCGACAGTCAAAATTACGCGAAACTTGGAGCCAATTGCTATGGCTTCTATCCTCTCCAACTCGGACCTGAGCTGGATTTTTCCTCCATGTTTCACGGCGACGATGAGCGGATCCCAATTGAGGGATTCCATTGGGGCATCATCACACTGACTAATTTGCTCCGACGCTTCCTTACCTGACCTCTCGACGACGCCTACCGTTGTGGCGGATCGACTTCTCGGACGAGAGAGCCATGCTCCTCGCTCATCACAAGAAGACTGAGCTCGTCCACATTCTCCAACTCATTGGTATTTAGACTAACATAGTCAAATTTCCCCCGAAGATCGGTGTAACCATCCTTGAAGAACTTCACCTCTCCGCCTTTCATTCGGGCGTAGACTTTGACGTAGGTTTTTGACAAAGGATCGCCGCTCTCTTCATGGCGAACCTCCAATCGGCCATAGTTCTCCGATAATTGAACCTTGATCGCATTCGAGTAGATGGCGACCGCCTCAGATCGACCGGCCGCAACCACTTCGACCAGAACATTCTTACTCGCGAACGCTTCCGGAACCACAAACTGAAGGCTATCTTTATCCGGATCCATTTCACGAACTTCTGAGAAGTTTGGTTTGATATAGCTGAACTGTCCGCTGTCACCGGAGACAAAAGGCTTACTTGAAAACAGAAACTCGAGATCCATTTCGTAATAATTCACCGTCACCGAATCCAGATTCCGATAACTCAATTTCGCTTCGCGCCCCTCCGTTGAAAGCTCAAAGTTTGGATCTGACGACGATAGGCTTTCGAACTGACCTTCCCTGGTATCTTCACCCGACGAGTCAGGATCGACCCCCTGAATCTCTGAGACCTGATTGGAAACATTGGCAAACAATTCCCTCCAACGATCGACCGGGTAGTCACCATACTTCGCCGCAATCTGACTGGCCCGCCCCGGCTGATCCCGATAGAGAGAGGAATAGGCCGTGAGGTAGTCATATTGCAACTGCTCCTCCAAAGCCCCTCCCTCGACTGTCTCCAGCCAGGCCAACCCCTCTTCAATACGATCCTGAAGGAACAGATAGCCAGCTACGACCAGCCTATCTTCATCGTCCAACTCAGGCTGATAGCTCAACACATCGAGCAAAGAATCATATTGCGAGTGAAGCCGATCATTGAGGATCTTTCGCTCCCTTCCCAGCTGATGAACTCTCGCATTTACCAAGGGGGCATACTCAAGATGCTGATACCATCGCCTCTCCACCGGATCGAGACTCACCAAATCACACTCGATCCACGAACCGCACTGCTGCAGAAAATCTTCACGATGTTTCAAATACTCGCGAGCCTGAGGCAACAAATTATGATGGAGACCATAGCTCCATAAAACCGGATTAAAGGCATGGCGCTCAGCAACCAATCGCGTGGCTTTCTTAAAGAAATCAACATTGTCCCTCATCCGCCAGGCGATCCGACCAAGATTCAGTCGCATCAGATTATTGGAGGCCAGATAGTCGAGCACTTCCTTCTCTGTTCCATATTGAGATAGATACTCCCAAGAGGCTTCATCGAATCGGGTCAGTTGATCAACAACAGAAAACTCAGCTTTCTCACCAGAAGCAATGATCTCCTCATTTCTGGCGACCTGAACCGGATAGACCGAGAAAACCTTTTCACCTGAAGACTCGGGAAAGTAAAAAAGGACCTCATGCTGCTCAGTTGAGAACGGCCCCAGAGTCAGTGGATATGATCTGGTATAGTCACTTCCTCCAACCGGAACAGCCCCCTCAGGAATTTGGACCAAAAGGTCCAAACGGTGAGCTGAAGACGTCGGATTTGTCACCACTACCTGACCGCCATAAATGACCCCAGTCAGGAATTCATCGGTCACGAACTTGGCGAGCTGCTGACCATCGACATAACGATGACGATCATCCGATCGAAAGAAATTCTGACTCACCAAAATGGGCGTCTCCCCATCCGAAGTGGGGGCTTCTTCAATCTCTTCATGAAATATCACTACGGGAGAATTGGCGGTAAACGTCAGCTCATTATTCTCCACCCCAAATTCGTGTTGGTCGGATTCAAAGGGGAGCCCCAGCACACTCAGAGCGAACATCATCTCAGTAAAGTTGCTACTCGCGGCGGGGAATTCCCGTGAATAAAAATCGCCTTTTCCATCCCATCCGGCGAAGTCATTCCAAAACGCGTTCACTTGAACTAGATCGCCGTTCTGAGCCTCAATCGGGAGGTGATAGTAATTATTCTCAGCCCATTCCTTGGTCGACTCCAGTTTGCGAAACAAGGCCTGCGCCCGACCTCTATCTCTGAGTTCAGACATATCTGCCTCGAAGGCAAAACCCATCGCAGCGGGGGCAGGAGCAGCCGGTGCCGCAAAAGGATCACTCGCCGCAGCCCCTCTTTCCATTAATCCACGAGTGGAGAATTGGCGCTGCTTTCCTGTTGATCTCGCTAAAACCGACACTAGGGCGCTACTACTATCAGAGAACCCGTCTGCCATCATATCCCCACTCACTCCTGCACCAGCAAATTGATTATCAGTCCTCCGCCCCCGAAGAGCCTGGCGGAAATAGTTCGCATCTCTCTGCGGATCCGGCGGAATCATTTCATGCAAACTACTGATATGATCCTCCGATTGCCTTCGCTGAGCATCTCCCAGCCGCCGACCCAGCAAAATCCGCTCCACCACATTCAACTGACTGAATTCCCAAGGCGCCAGAAATCCCGCAAGCTCACTCCCGATCAAATATTGATCGAGAAACGTTTTGTCCTTCTTGTTCGTCAAATATGGCTGCACCACTGAATCAAAAAACTCGGGGTCTTTTTGGGAGAGGAAGAAATTAAGCTCATGGCAGGCATGCTCAGAATACAGTTCACGCTTTTCCAATTCATCAAGCGCTGGCCAATCCGTCACAAAGCGAAAGGTGGTTAGAGATGGATCTGGATTGATAGCGAGCAAAATGGAAAACACCTGTCCAAGGGTATCGTAAGTCTCAAGCTCCGCAGACCTCAGATCCTCGATCGATAGAACCTGCCCCTTTTTCAAAAGCGTCACATTGCGCCGCTGAGTGAATGATTTATCGAGGTCCAGTGTCGAACTAAGCCGAAGGTCTCGAAACACCGTGCCGTTCTCCGGTTCAGGAAGTGCCAACTGAGCATATGACGTTTCAGCCGCATTGACGGCGATAACATGAAGATGCTGTCGCCCCCCCAACTCATCCCGTTTGATCAAAACTTTCCCATTCTCATCTGCTCGTAAATTCGAAACGACAAAGGCCTGAGAAGCAAGAAAATCGAGACTGCTGGACAGGTTCGGAGCGATGGCTTCAGCCGCAACGCCCAAAGGCTCGACCGCACCCTTTCTGCGTTTCGCAGATTTCATCTCCTCTTCGCGACCGTATTCATCCCCCTTCCGCGCGTCACTAATCGAAGTGTTCGTATCACTCAGCTCCCAGGGATTCAGAATCACCCCAGGTCGGCTCAAAAGATTTCCGGGAAACTTCGCCGAAGAGCGACGTTCCAAAATATAACGATATTCCTCCCCAATATCCCGACCCGAAACAAACAGTGACGCATTTGTTCCCCTCGTGATTTCGATCAGCTCGGGCAAGCCGCTAGGTTTCAAACCCGAAAAGGGATCGAACTCCGGAACAAACCGCGTCGCTATGACATGGACCCGGGTATTGAGATCGGCATTGGCCAAGGCAATCTCGATATGTTCATCGCCCGATTCTAGCGATGCTACGTAGATCGGCCCGTTTCCTTTCAACTGCAGGTGTCTGCTGGAGGAAAGAGCGTATCCCAGATCCACTTGTTCCGCCGCCGTCACTTTAACGGCAGTAGTCAGGCCCGATGATTTTAAGATAGCCTTGTAATCCCCCGGCTCCAATCCGACAACGCGAACAGCACCAGGCTCCACAGTTGCTTTCGCAAACACATCCCTCACAATTTTCCCGTCCCTCAACTCGAAAATGGCGAAGTCACTCCTCAGTAGCTTCTTCCCCAGATCCGGAACCGGGATCACAACCGGGGCCCCCTCATCAGCGTGAAAACGCTCTCTGATCGATTGTCTATCTCGCGTGATAGGCCAACTTCGCCTTGGCGTGCCACTACCTTGGCATTCGATTTGACCGATTCCAGCTAAGGTGCCGAGATCGACCCGCCCTTCTCCATTTGTCTTCAGACTGAACTCCAGAGGTCGTGTAAAATCCCGATGCCTGCATTGAACGTTCACGGCATGATCAGCAAGGGGTTCTCCGCTTTTACCGAGAACTTCAAGAATGAACCTATCCCCCATCCGGCTCAGATAGGCATCAGCAACTTGCTCTATCTGGCTTACACCATTGACATCAAAACTCCGCGAAAATTCACAATCGATGCGCTCACCCAAATTCGTCACTGATTCAATTTCGCCGACCAGCGAAACCGTGATCTTCCTCAGGCGAGTTGGAACGCGAAACGTATGCAGTGACTCCCTGTCATCGAAGAGCTCAAACCCATCCACTTCGCTTTTCGAATCGACACCATCCTGATCCACCGTCGACACCACCAGCCGAACCTCTTCCAGCAGCCCCACAGGAACTTGACCACCCCTCAGCGTCAGCAGCGGACGTATCGCAATGGTAGATTCAGTTCCTGGCAGCAGAGTCTCTTGCTCTAGAAGCATTCCGGCGTCTAAGCGATAATGCTCCTGAGGCATCTCAATCTGAGTAAAACTTGCCAAATCGCCATCGCTCAACACAACCGAAGCTGTCCCGGTCATGGAAAACGGAAGCAGAACAAAGCCGTTTTTGTCGCTATCATACTTCTTCCCACCAAACCAAACTGAAGCATCTTTCACCCGAGAGTTATCTTCCTTCAGAACCGATACCACTTCGCCCCCGGGGCTGGTTTGAGACAAATATTGCAGCTTCCCTTTCCGGATCAGCGCACGCGAACTGATCCCATTGCCAATAAACTCCGCGACCCATACGCCTCGCTTCCCTGACATTGATTCAAAGGTGAAGTTCTCAGCGTGAAGCCTGATCGGAGCCACCGAATATCGATAGGTTTTTTCTTCGTTTGCGATCAGACCATCTAAATTCAGGTCTGTGTTGATTTCGCGTTCCTGATCCAGATAGAAATTCAGAGAGTTTATCTCGTAAATTTTTACGATGAGCTCATCAACATTTTTCAACCGAACCTCTAAATTGACTTCGTCGGATGCTCCAAACTTCACCTGATTCGTCGGGGAAAACGAAATCTCAATCCGACTCTTCAAAGCCTGCACCTGAGAGGGATTCAGCATGGAATACCACTTCTCCGCATCTCCGATTCCATTCAGCAACTTGGTGGAGGCAAAGACCTGCTTCAGGTAGCTTTCCTTAATAAAAGGAGCAAACCGATTGTGGTTCTCGTCTTCCACAAAGTAGTGATCCAAATAGTCACGCACTAGTTGCTCATCATTGTTCACAGGCCGCCAGCCAGTGACTTCGGTAAAATCTTCGTTCAAATTCACCTGAAAACCGCGATGATTTCTATCCTGCAGATACTTCGGCTCCATGTAGGCCATGGGGCGCGGAAGCTTCAAGTAGTTCGTAAATAATTCCCGCGGATACTCAGCGCGTTCCTGGGCTGCTTTCAGGTATTGATAGAGAACATTTGCCTTCAGTGAATTAAACGCAGGATCCAGATCCCCCACATATTCCCATAGCCGACTCAGGTAGAGATCTCTGACTTCGGAATCGCGATCCATTGATTCATCCCCGGTAGGGCGGAGGCGAGCCAGCTTCGCTTTGACAAACTCCTGATTACTAGCCAGCTGAGGACTAAGTTCCACCAATTCATTCAATTGCTCCAGGGTCAGTGATCGATGAATACCAAACTCCCCAAAACCCTGACTGGACTTGCTTCGCAAGTCTGCCGCAATCAACCCCACCAAACGGTCATAATCGGGGTAATCTAGTCGCTGAAGCAATTCGCGGCGTTGCCCGTCATTCAATGGTACCTCATCCCGAACCAGTCGATCCAATCCCACCTCTTTGACACCGTTCAGGCTGTTTGTGTTTCGAAACGCATCCTTAAGAAAAGCATCCCAGCTCACTTTCTCTGAATCCAAAGAAGTCGGAAACTCTGGCTTCGAATCAAGTTTCTCTTGTTGATGATTGAATGCCAAGCCCAAGGCTTTCTTCAAATACGCCAGCGACTTTTCAGGATTCTCTCCGTACTCCAATAGAGCCTGCCGATTTCTAACCTCCCGGAAACGCTCAGTTTCACCATGGCGTTTTTGCCAAGGCTCCATTAATCCTGCCACTGCCCCCAACTTCCCCTTCTGCTGCGCCAACAACGCAGAATAGTAGTAAAAATCCTCGGTCCCGGGGATCAAGTCTGCGATGGCCTTTTCTCTGTCTTCCGCCAGAGCAAACAACTCAAGAAATCCAATTCCTTCATTCGCCGACGTGTCCCCAGAAGGAGACGCGATTACAAAAAGGAACAGCAAATGGCTCCAACGGAATATTTGGTGATTTGAAGTTTTCATGAGGCAATCAGAAATTCGTTTTCCAATGGTGCCTATTTTAAACCCAAAGAGGAAGATCGAATCACCACAAAGTTGTAAAGAAATTGCAAAACCCCGTGCGAGAATCGCCCACCAAAAAAGGCGACTCCATCAACGGGCCGCCTTTCTCATGTCGATTAGGGTATCCTTTGTGCAAACCTTGGGCAGCACATGGCTATCTATCGCCCTACTGAAAATTCACTAATGATTGAACATGAATTCTTTGGAATTCAGTACCGCCCAGAAAATATCATTCAGCACCAGCTCTGTTTCAGCAGCATCACCCCCCACCGCCGTCACTTGTACCATTAGCTGTTTCAACTCTTCACCGGTCGGTTCACGTGTCAGCGCACGAATGTAGATATCGCTGATGACTTCCTCCACTTTTTTTCCACCAGCGAGGAGATTCTTCACAACATCCCCTTCCTCAATTTTGGTCGTCACGGTAGGACCATTCATCAGGTGCAGAGCCTGCGAAAGACTAGGGTCCATTTTTACTTCGCAAGAACAAACTGTCTCACGAGTGGCCCGACCAAAAGTGGTCAGGAAATAGTCAGTCGTATTTCCATCAGCAATCTGAACGGCCCTGGCGCCTTTTGGCAATCCTTTGAACTTGTTCTGCGTAGCAGTCACCTGGGTGATTGTATCAAGCATCACCTCTGCTCTCTGACGACGAATCCGGGCTTTGGCAAAGTTGTTCAGATCATCCTTGTTGGATGGGTTGGCCTGCGTCGTACGCTGGTAAGCAGCAGAGTTGCAGATATCTCTCACCAACTGACGAAAATCGTAATTGTAATCCCCTTGGAAACGAGTCGCGAGAGCATCCAACAGCTCAGGGTTCGATGCTGGATTACTCACTCTGACATCATCGACCGGGTCAATAATCCCAATCCCCAAAAAGTGGGACCAAACAATATTGGCAACATTTCGGGCAAAGTAAGGATTCTCAGGCGATGCCAACCAGTTGGCAAGCACCTCACGTCGATCTTTGCTTTCCACATCAGGGGTCTCCCCTCCCAGGAACTTGGGAGCCATGACCCGTCCACCCACTAGATGCTTCACGTCACCACTGCCCTTGTTGTAGATGAGTTGCTCTCTTTGATCCACGCCCTGCTTGCGACCAATCTGAGCAAAAAAGGCAGCCCAGCCGTAGTAATCGTCCATGGTCCATCGGTCAAAGGGGTGGTTGTGGCACTGCGCGCACTGAAGCCGCATCCCCATGAACACCTGCGCTACGTTTTCGGACAACTTAAGAGAATCCCGCTCCACCTGATAAAAGTTCGTCGCCGGATTGGCAAAAGTGCCTCCCTTGGAACCGATCAGATCGACTACAATTTCGTTGAAAGGGTCGTTCGCTGCAATCCGGTCGCGCAACCATCCGTTATACAGCAGCGCCGACTTATACGAGATACCGAGATTGATATTATTGTTAGACCGAATCTGAAGCAACTCCGACCACTTCATCACCCACATTTCGGTGAACTCTTTTCGCTCAAGCAGCTGGTCAATTAGAACGCTTCTTTTCTTGGGGTCTTTGTTAGCGACAAATTCCCGGTATTCTTCCACCGTCGGCAATTGTCCTACAATATCGAGTGATACTCGCCGGAGAAACGCTTCATCAGAGCAGTTGCCTGACGGAATAATCCTGAGTTTGTGCAACTTATCGTGAACAAGGCCATCGATGTAATTGTTCTCTGCCACCTCGGGCCGAGAGTACTCCAAACCTTCAGGAATCACGATCGTTTGAATCCCCTCCGTGAAAGTATCGTATCGAGCCATGATGAACGCCTCGCCCCGCTTGCCTGCGATCACCTTCCCCGACTTATCGACATTCGCAGTTGGTTCATTATTGGTAATAAAGACCGCAAGATGAGTCACATCCCGATCGTGACCATCAGAGTACTTAGCCCTGACTGTCAGCTGCTGTTCCGCTCCAGCACCTTCCAGCACCAATTTAGGAGGATACAGGGAAAGCTCAGTCACATGAGGAATCTCATCCTTTTTGTCATTGACCGCCCCACTAGCAATCCACTCCACCATTGTATTATAACCATGACTTCCTTTTGCCATGAGCTTGCCTCCGGTATGAGGCACTGCTTCGGTCGATTTCTCGACCAACAATGACTCTTCGGGTATCGCAAGATTCACTCGGAATCCGGCCATCTCGCGAGTTAAGCGAAAATGATCGCCATCTGGGTCGTAGCCAAACAAAGAAAGCATGAATCCGTCCTGCCCCCTGGCCGATCCATGGCAGGAACCGGTATTACACCCGTCACTCATGAAGACGGGCATCACATCCAGGTGGAAGCTCACCGGGCGATCGACCGCTGCTTCTTTGACGACTACCGGAACATCGGCAACCTGATCACCAACCGAAACATGAAGGGACGTTTCGCCATTCTTCACCGGAACGAAGTGACTTCTGGTTTTCAGATCCACTAATGAGGAATCGGCAAATTTAAACTTCGCATTCGCCGTCACATCAAGAGTGGTATCATCATCATAGGTGGCCATCACCACGACGGACTGAGAGTCCCGGTTCTTCTCTAGATTAATGTCAGGTGGGTAGACTTCGATTTTGGCAATAGATTTGCCCCTGTCAGCAAGTGGTTGAGCGCCTTTAAAATCATCCTCGTTTTTGGCGACCAACTTCAGTTCCTCAGGCCATGGCGCACCCTGCTTGATCCACTGTCTCAGCTTGGCAATCTCATGCCCATTGAGGATTCGCCCTTTAGATGGCATGACGTCAGGATCGTCTTCCGGCAATGAGACCAACTCAATCAATAGCGACTCATCAGGCTTACCTTTGACCAATGACTGGCCACCATCACCACCTTCAAAAAACAAGGCAGCTTCATCAAATCGTAACCCACCCTCCGTTTCGTTCTGATCGTGACAGCTGACACAATTGAACTCAAGAATTGGCTGGATATCGCGTCCAAAATTGATCACTGCATCCTCAGCAATCAAGGATGTGCCTGCCGGGATCAATATTGAGATCACAATAGCGAAAAGCTTTTTCATATAACTGAAACAGAGAGAGAAATTCTACGAGAAATCAAAACGGATTACTACTGAGCCGCCTGAGCCTTTGCCTCCAACCGGAGTTGCTCCAAACGTGAAAGTGGTTTTTCCGGAGCCGCACTGGAATCATTAGCAGCCACTTTAGTGCTGGCAGCTTTGGCGGCAACGACCTCTTTAGGCTTAGGATCTACCCGCAACACGCCGCCCATGCCCACTCGGTGAACAATTGGTTCACCCTCTTTCATAACGGTAACCGTGCAAAACATGTTCTTGTGTTGTCCTACTGGCGTCTTTTCATCCGTTTGAATAGGGAGAGCGATCTCAGTCGTTGCCTTGTCAATTTTAACAACTGGAACCGTGGCATGAGAGGGAAGAGCGAACAATTGCACATCTGCTTGCCCATCAAAGTCTCTGAGCTTGCTGACGCTTGCTAACATTTTGACTGATTCGCCCTGCTTTGCAGTTGTCAAATTGAGCTTCATGCTGACGAATGGCTCTTCCACAGTCAGCTTCACAAAAGGAGCAGCGGTCATCATGACCCCTTCCCCACCGTCAGCCTCCGCGAGAACAGTGACATTCCACGTATTAATTTCGGCTGTGGCGCTGGCGTTCAATTCGTATTCAACGACTGAATCCTTCTCCCCGAAAGTAATCGTCGATGGGCTAGTAATCCCTGGCGGCTTCCAGAGGAATCGCGCAGTGATTTTTTTGTCGAACCCTTCTTTCCGCTTCGCATGCAATTTCAACTTCAAGGTACCATTCCGAACAATGGGAACTTTTGGCTGCTCAATAGTGACACTAAAAGGCAGCTCCTCCGTGACAGCAACGGGAAGCCGATTGTGCTTTCGGGTATAGTATTCCACTCCGTTCTGTGGCCCACGGACCAGATCCAACGATTGTTTGAACTTACCTGATACTTGAAGATCTGGATCAGCACTCTTTGCAAAAAGATCATACATCCCGCCAGCAATCGGTGCATCAGGAGCCGCTTTCAGCAAAATAGGAAACTGGCTCACTGTCTTGGGAATCGTTCCAGACTCCCAAGTGACTCCGTCCGGCAATTTTGGAATAGAAAATTCAAGCTCACCGGTGAAATTTCGGCGGGTCGTGTTCACCACCATGGCATAGTAACCGCCGCGAGGAACGTTGAACTGCTTTCGATACTGCAATTCCCGTCGCAACATCTCCGGCATCGTGACGTCGATTCTTGGAACGTTAGGCTGAGCTTCGATCCGATAAACAAAATTGGGGCCACCGTTGTAAAGCATGTCGCGAAGCCTGACAAAATACTCACCATCTGCCGATGCCTTGAAAGTAATCCGGCCGTCTTTAGTGCCATCAGCGTCATCACTGCCCCCCAGCGATTTCATTTTGCTGTCATAGATATTGAGAACAGGATCAACCGGAGAACCCAGGGTATTCGCATAGGCTTGGAACAGGAAACTCTGCCCTTTCTTTGCAGTGAACTTAAAGTAGTCAACATCATCGGCCTCTTGAAGAATCCCATTAAACGCAATGGGCAGAGTTCCTTCATAGACATCGGGCTCCTTGCTGGAGTTATTTGGCTCCGTTTCGAGGTAGTTGTCAAAGTCACACACCCTCACTGGATTAGGGGAAGGCGACTTAAGTCCTTCCTGCACCCCAAAAACTCCATAAGTCCCCTCTTCTGTTTCCATCGGCAGCTTTGCTTTGGCCATGAAGTCACCCTTAACATCACCGATCAGTTTGAACTCAACTTCGGTTCCAGCCTTTCCTCCGGCGGGATAGACCCCAAGAGGTCGAGGGAAGGTTCCAATATGGGCACGATACCTTCCGCGCCCCTGATAGGCAGAATCCCTCACCTCCACAATGTAATCTCCATCCTCCGGAACGATGATCGATAAAATCGATTCCTGCTTCAGCAGCGCCGATCCGTCCGCCGAAGCGATTTCGAAACGATCTTTGTTCAGAATCGATACAAACGGATCGATCGCAATGTTGTTACGAATGTTATTGATGCGCAATCCCTCGATCTCGATCGATAGCCGTTGCCCCTTCTTTGCCGAAACCTGGTAATAATCAGTCTCCTCACTCTTCGCTTCGGCCTCGACCGTGACATTTAAATCAATCTTCTGAGGGACTTCGAAGTCATCATTCGGCTCGACTTCGGCCACATTAGGAAACTGGGAAATCCAGAAATTTCTCGCATAGCTGATGCCGCTTTTGCAGCGCAACCGCAAATGGTGCTCTCCAAGACGACAGTCAGGAGCCACCACCAGCGTCACTTCAACCTTTTTGGTATCGATGACTTTGAGATCCTTCGCCGTGATACCCGGATAGTGGGAAATCACATCCACCGCATCAATCAAGCGGGTTCCAGAAAAGGTAACTTTGACTTCTTTCCCAATCTGACCACCACGAGGGACGGTGTTTTGGAAATCCGGCGAAGCAGCATTAGCGATACCAACCAGACAAAAGACCATCCACAGCGCCATTGCTGTGAAGATTTTGCCAGAACGTGCCGCAATTGCCGCACTCTGATTTTTCAGAATACGATTCATAATGACTTAAAAATTGAAAATTAAACCGATGCTTTCGCGATGATGTCTTCGATCACCCCACCACCATCAACGATCTCAATCGGTCGTGGCCCGGGAGCTATCAGCTCCTTATCTGCATTGATACCGAGCTGGGAATAGACAGTCTTGGCGAAAGACTGGACATCCACCGGATTCTCATCAGGCTCCGCGGCAAGGGAGTCCGAAGACCCGTGGACGTATCCTCGTTTGATTCCGCCACCAGCAAGCATCGTAGAAAAGACACGTGGCCAATGGTCACGTCCATCTGTCTTATTGATCTTCGGAGTTCGTCCGAACTCTGAAGAAACCATTACGAGAGTGGAGTCAAGCAGGCCGCGCTCGTCGAGATCTGTCAGCAATGTCGCCAAGGCCTTGTCAAAGGAAGGAACCTGCCTCCCAATGTTGTCCTTGATCTTATCGTGGTGATCCCAGCTTCCATAAGTCATGGTCACCAGCCGAACGCCTGACTCAACCAACCGGCGTGAAAGAAGCATCCGCATTCCAGCCGCGTTTTTGCCATATCGTTCCTTCGTTTTTTCATCTTCCTTGTCTAGGTCGAACGCTTCGCGAGCATCAGAGGAGCCAATCAAACTGTAGGCTCGCTGATAATATGAATCCATCGCATCGATCGAATCTGCCTGCTCCATGCCTCTGAAGTGACTGTCGACTGTCTCCAGCAGACTACGACGACGCTCAAAACGAGTTCCGTCCACCCCGCTCGGCATAGTGAGGTCACGAACTTTAAAATCCTTGTCACTGGCAGGGTCGCTACCCACCGAAAAAGGACCGTACATCGAGCTCAGATAACCAGTTCCGGCGAACTCATTGGGCTGATTCGGAACACAAACGTAAGGAGGCAGGCTCTTCCGAGGCCCAAATTCATGAGAGATCACCGAGCCAAAACTCGGAAAACTAAGCGCCGGACTGGGCCGATACCCCGTGAACATGTTGTGTGTGCCACGTTCATGGGCCGCCTCACCATGCGTCATGGACCGAATCACAGTCATCTTGTCCGCCACTTTTGCGAGATTCTTGAAATTCTCACTGAACTGGAGGCCATCCACGTTCGTATTGATCGCCTTGTAAGGACCTCGGTATTCAGACGGTGAATATGGCTTAGGATCCCACGTTTCCTGATGAGCCATCCCTCCCGGCAAGTAGATATGAATCAAGGACTTAGCGACACCTTCCTTTGACTCGTAGTTCTTAGCCGCCGCCCGGCCCTCTACTTTGAGAAGTTCGGGCAAACTGAGACCAATACCTCCAGCGAATCCCACTTGGAGAAAATCTCGACGATTTGCGATGCCTGATTGGAAAAATCCTGAGCAGCTTTTCATATCATTTTGTTGGTAAAACTTGTTGTTCTGCGACCATTACAAAGCCGTTAAGACACCTTAAGCTCAAGGGACGTCTTTATGTAGAGGCGCGTCTGAGGGCGTTCGTATGCTCCATTTGAGCTATATAGACTACCTCATGCTCGCCAACAATTTTAGCAAGACTCACGCCTTAACTGTCGTATGTTTTGGAGATTCCTCAAATTGAGAAATACGCACCCAAATTAGAAAGTTCAAGAATTACCAGAATTCGCTACCGCCCACCACCCTGTGCAGTGCCAACTTGAAGCCGTAATGATGAAAGTTCTGACAGCCCCTCTAAGCGCCGCTTTAATCCTTCTCTCGGGATCTCTCTCAGCCGCCGAGGATGAGGAGAAGGTAACCTTTGCCGACGATGTGCTTCCTATTCTGGAAGACAAATGCGTGAACTGCCACAATCCGGATGAATCCAAAGGAGGACTGGATCTATCCAGCTATTCAGCGGCTCTCGCTGGTGGATCAGGAGGAGATGTTGCCGTCTCAGAAGATCCTTCCGGCTCGCGGATCTATTCATTGGCAGCTCATTTGGAAGAACCTTTCATGCCACCCAAAGGGTCCCCCACAGACGAGAAGGAACTAATAGTCATCTCAAACTGGATTGCTGGCGGGCTGCTCGAAACCAAATCCAGTACCGCGAGAAAATCCGACAAGCCCAAGATCGATTTCGACTCCATCTCCGCGACGGGCAAACCTGAGGGGCCCCCAGCCATGCCCGAGCACCTTATCTTGGAACCCGCCGTCCTAACTGAACGACCAAACTCAGTTCCCGCTCTAGCACATAGCCCATGGGCCCCCATCGTCGCCGTGGCGGGCCAGAAGCAAGTTCTGCTATTTCACTCCGAGGACTTCGACTTGCTTGGCGTCCTCCCCTACCCAGAAGGATTTCCTCAAGCACTATCATTCAGCCCCAACGGAGCCTACCTCTCCTGTGGTGGCGGACGAGCAGGAAAATCTGGAAATTTGGTCGCCTGGGACATCAAAACCGGGGAGCGGATCATCGAAGCCGGCAAAGAGTACGACATCGTCCTTGGGGCCGATATTTCACCGGATCTAAAAAACGTAATCCTCGGGGGCCCTGGACGGAACATCAAAATCTGGGACACGGTTGCCGGAGAGCAAATCAACAGCATCAAAAAACACTCTGACTGGCTCCTAACGGCTGCCTACAGCCCTGACGGAGTCATCTTTGCCACAGGGGGACGCAACGGAGGACTCTATGTATGGGAGTCGGCAACGGGATATGAATTCTTTACCCTGAAAGGCCATACCAAAGCAGTAACCGACGTAGCATGGCGTTCGGACGGGAACGTGCTCGCCTCGTGTAGCGAAGATGGGCAGGTCATGATCTGGGAAATGAACGAAGGAAAGCAGGTCAAAAAATGGGAGGCCCATAAAGAAGGCGCCCAGGCTATTACTTTCGCCCCCAACGGAAACATAGCCACGGTAGGACGCGACAAGACCGTGAAGATTTGGCAGGTCGACGGGAAACAGCTGCGATCGATCACGGCATCAGACGATGTGGTTCTCAGTGTCGCGTTCAGTCAGGACAGCAAAAGAGTTTTTACCGGCGACTGGCACGGCAATATCAAGGTCTGGAACGCAGAAACCGGAGCTGAGCTAGGCAGCATTGCCCCTAACCCTCCTACGATCGAGGAACAACTCGCCTACTCGGAAAAACGCATCAGCGAATTGACCGGCGCACTGCCGAAACTAGAGGCCGGAGTCAAAACTGTCTCGAAAGAACTGGTGGCTGCCAAGACCGCACTCACCGGTCTTGAACAGACTAACATTACCGCAGTAAAAGCCCGCGACACCCACAAAGCGGCCTTCGCCAAACTTGATGGACAGGTCAAATCACTTTCAACTCAAGTCGCTCAAGCGAAAGAATCGGTCAACGCCAAGAATGAATCCGTGAAGCAGATCACTGATCAATTGACCGTTACCAACGCTCAGCACAAACCGCTTCAGGACAAACTGGCCAGTTTCAAAAAGGCAGTGGCGGAACAGGATGCCAAACTCAAGGCCTCAACTGAAGCCCTGTCAGCAGCAAAAGCCGCCGCCGCCAAACCCGCCTTGGATTCAGAACAAAAGAAACAATACGATCAACTGTCCGCTAGTCACGCCATTGCCGCTACTGCCAAAACATCTTCGGACGCAGCACCGGAAGCGAAAGCAGTTGAGCTGAAGTCGGCAATCGCGGCTCTCGAACAACTGAAAAAGAAAGCAGAAACCACACCTCAGGAACTCGAGAAACAAGCAGCGAAAATTGGATCAATCACCACAGAGCTATCCCGCCTTCGCACTACCCAAAAATCCAACGCAGAATTATTCGCCAAATCGGACGCCGCCCTGGCACCGTTTCGAACCATCTTGGCAAAAGGACAAGAAACGATCAAGCAGGCACAGGCCTCCGTTGTCGCCTTAACAAAAACTCATGGAGAACTGAACGCTGCGCGCAACAAATCTGCCACAAGCCTAACAGAAGCCACCAAATCTCTGGAAGCGACCACCCTCAAAATCGCGACACTAAAATCTCAACTGACCAAAGCCCAGGCCGAAGCCAAAGCCGCAGTTGCTGCGCTGGCTGCAAAAAACCAGCAAGTCGAAGCAACCGGAAAGCAGCTGGCAACGAATCAGGAAGTATTAAAAAAGGCAGAGGCCACTCTCGCAGGAGCTTCCGGTAAAAAGGATGCCGCAAAAGAAAAGGTCGACGCAGTGGTTAAGAAAGAAGCAGCCACTCTCAAATCGATCGAGGTCGCAAAAACCGAGCTCAAAACCAATGAGTTCCTTGTCAAGAAATGGCAGGCAGCCGCCATCAACCTGACCGCACATCAGGAAAGCGACGAGCTGGAAGACATGACCGTCGAGTTAGCAGACCTGAAGGAAGACGAAACCGATGCCAAAACCGATGTGGCGGAGGCAACTAAGGAGAGGAAAGCGGCCGAGACCAAGTTGGCCGACGCAAAGAAGACCGTCGCAGTGGGAACCATGGAACTCCGCGAGACTTCGACCGATGTGCTTGAGCGAGCGCTCGAACTGGTAGCGAGCCGGGCCATCACCGAATTACGAGAGGAAATCGCCGATGAAGCGGGAACCTTAATCGCCGACGTAGCGCCTGATTTATCCGACAGCTCCGGTCCACTCTCCGAGACTGATATCGAGATCGAAATCGAAGAAGAACAGGTCGATACAGTCGTCGCCGAAACACTAGCCTACAAGTCGCGCGAGGAACTCGACCTCGAGGTGAATACCCTGAGAGAGCGGCTCAGCGAACTGGAAGGCTTCCTGAAGGCTTCCTACTCTGAAGCGGACAAAACCAAATCCACCGTCGAACAGGCGGGCAAAGTAGCGAGGGACACACCCAAGGTAATCGCTGAAAAATCTCGCTCCGAGCAAGAGGCCGCCAATGAACTGACGGAAGCGGAAGCGGAGCGCGTGCGCCAGGAGAAAGCGCTCAAAGATCAGCAGAATAAAATCGAAGAGCTTCGAGCCAAATATTTAAAGACACTTCCGGACCGCGAGTGAGACATCACTCTCCCGCATAGTCCGGATTTGAACGTGGCAATTTCGCGTTGGTTTCTTCGAGGCGCTTCAGCAAAACCGCGTTGAGCGCTTCGACTTTTTCCGGATTCTTCGCAGCCAGATTATTCTGCTCCGACAGGTCATTTTTTAGATCATAGAGTTCATTGATCCCTTCCCAGAACTTGATCAGTTTCCAATCACCCTGGCGGATTATGGAATAGGGCCCCGGGTCGTGGCGGTAATGAGGGAAATGCCATAGCAATTCACTGCGGTCCACGCCCTCCTTCCCCCCACTGCTCAGCAGCGACACCAGCGATTCCCCATCAATCTCGCGGTCCGAAGGCATTTCAACTCCTGCCATTTCCAAAAAGGTCGGGAAAATATCCACCGATGTTACCGGGATATCGCTAACCGAACCCTCTGTAATCACCCCAGGCCAGCGAACCAAGAAAGGCACCCGAATACCCCCCTCATAAGCGTAACCTTTTCCGCTTCGCAACGGAGCGTTATCCGTAGGGCTACTCTCTCTGTCCAGTCCCCCATTATCACTGGTAAAAAGAATTACGGTACGATCAGCAATTCCCGCTTCCTCCAAGGCATCCATGATCTTGCCGGTAGAATCATCAACCGACTCAACCATCGCGGCATACTTGGCATTCTGTTGAGTCACCCCGGGACTCGCTTCATACTTTGCCGCGACTTCCGGTATCGCCTGAATCGGTGTGTGCACGGCATAATGAGACACCTGAATGAAAAAGGGGTCGTCTTTCCAGCCACGTATCAACTCTACCGCTTCATCACCCTCCCGATGGGTCAAATACTCTCCCTCTTTTCTCCCCGGCAATTGGTAGATACCCGCCCTCAAGCTCTCATGTTTTCCATCCGGCTTATTGTAAGGGTCGAAATAGGACGGTGGCTGGCCGTAGTCACAGCCTCCTCTGTTCTCAACAAACCCTTGGAATTCTGGAAACCAATCCGGATCGCCAAGATGCCATTTCCCAATGTAGGCAGTTTGATATCCCGTTTCATTCAACGCTTCAGCCAGAGTCAGCTCCTCATGTTCCAGCCAATACGGGTTAGGAGGGCAAAGCAGTTTCCTTTTCGGCGATCCCACGTATTCAGTTGGGTTGCTTTCGGGTGTTCCGATGTCTCCCCGTTGAAATCGTGATCGAATCCAATCAGTCACTCCGATCCGGTGCGGGTGACGTCCTGTCTGCACGGCAGCGCGAGTCGGAGAACACACCGCACAGGCCGCGTATCCATTGGTAAATCGGATCCCCTCAGATGCTATCCGATCGATATTAGGCGTCTCATAAAAATCACTCCCCTGACAGGAAAGATCCATCCACCCCATGTCATCGACCAGGATAAGGATAAAATTCAAAGGCTTATCTTCCGCCCGAGAAACTCCGGCGATCAAAGTGACTATCAAAGTCAGTAACGTTCTCTTCATCATAATCATGTCGTTGGGTATTCCCATGGAGCGCGATAGTCGCGAGTCAGTAAGGCAGATGCTTCCGCGTCTCCGGGGATTGTTTCAGTTTCACCATTCCACTCGATACTGCGACCAACCTTCAGGCTGATCATTCCGAGTAGGCTCATGTTAGTGGCAAGGTGTCCAATCTCAACATCCGCGACAGGCCTTCTCGACCTGTCCTCAATACACTCGATGAAATCGCGCCAGAGAGGCGGCACATTGTGGCCGTCTTTCTCATTATCAAATTTTGGATCTTCGTGTATCACCTGCCCGCCCTTCGAGGGATAGAACGTCCATCCATCGCGCCAGCCCATATGAAAGGTTCCCTTACTTCCGTAAAAATAACATCCCACTTTTGATTTCTCGGCTTCATTCCCTCCGAATCGACGATGCTCCCAAACCGCGGTGAACTTCTCAAATTCATAGGTCGCCACCTGGTGATCCGGGGCGTCAGTGGTCTGTTCAGTTTCGTTCGATACAGCCGCCCCCTTGATGGGTCGACCTCCGGTTGAAAAAACTCGCTTAGGATACTTTTCATCAGACCACCACAGAATCTGATCCAACCAATGCACGCCCCAGTCTCCTAAAGTGCCGTTAGCGAAATCGAGGAAATTCCGAAAGCCTCCGGGATGAATCCTCTTATTAAAAGGCCTCATCGGAGCGGGGCCACAATAAAGGTCCCAATCGAGATTCTTAGGCACCTCACTATTGGGAGTGGGAGTCTCAATACCTCCACCACTGTGTGCAAAGGCCCTGATCATTCCTATTTCTCCAGCGCCACCTTCCTTCAAAAATTTCATGCCACTGATATGATGCGGACCGATTCTACGGTGCATCCCTACCTGCACCACCCGGTCGGCCGTCCGCGCGGCTTCGACCATGGCGCGGCTTTCCCCTATCGTATGCCCGGTCGGCTTCTCTACAAACACATGAGCACCAGCTTCAATGCAGGCAATCCCCTGCAGCGCATGCCAATGATCCGGAGTCGAAATGATCGCAATCTCGATCTCCTCTTTTTCCAACATTTCACGGTAGTCAGTGTAAATGTTAGGAAATCTCCCGGTCAATCCATCGACCTCATCCGCCGAAACCTCAAGCTCATCGGAATCCACATCGCAAAGAGCCACCACGTCGCATTGCCCATCCTCGATCGCGACCCGAAGAATATTCATCCCCCACCATCCGGACCCAATCAGAGCAGTCCGATACTTTCGGCCTGATTTCGATTGAGCGCTAACCCAGGGGGCAAGCATAGGTCCTGCCAAGGCGGCCGCACTTGCACCCGCAGCCGCACCCGCTGTCGACCCGATAAACTGTCGTCTGTTAAACTCTTTCATTGATACAATGGAAAACGTCTCGAAGACTGGCACAATTTGCCGACCGAAGCGAGCTACGTGAATACGATCATGAGCTTATCGCCCCAACCTGCCAAGCTCTCAAGTGACGAGATTCGCGAACGCTCCTCTTTGTCGATTCCCCCTCTACCCTGCAAACTCCACTGATTGACAAATCATCACAGTCAGGGCAGAAATAGTCATCGCTGTCATGCCTGAACCCACCCGACTTCTTTTCGTCTGCCTCGGCAATATTTGCCGTTCACCCTCTGGTGAAAACGTAATGCGTCACCTGGTTGAGCAGCAGGATCTTTCATCCAGCTTTGACCTCGATTCGGCGGGAACGGCTGGATGGCACACCGGAAATCCGCCCGACTCCCGGATGACAAATGCCGCTCAGGCCAGAGGAATCAAGATGAAGGGACAGGCGCGGCAAGTTCAATCCGCTGACTTTGAGACCTACGATTGGATTTTTGCGATGGACCGAAGCAACTTCGATGACCTGCTCGAGGTGCGGGACCAATGTAAAAAACCATCCGCTCGCTTGATTCTCTTTTGCGAGCTTTGCGAAGAGCACGATGAGGATGAAGTGCCCGACCCATATTACGGCGGCCCGGAAGGGTTCGAAAAGGTTCTCGATCTCCTCGAAGACGGGTGTTCCCATTTCCTGGATCACTGGAAAAACCACTCCCTCCCATGATCTCCTCCGCCATCAGAGATTGGCTGCAACAGGAAGCCGGGATTTCCATCGATCTCTCGACAACCCGATCAGCATCCGGTGGCAACATCCACGACACCAGTCTCGTCGAAGCAAAGGACGGCAGCCTCATTTTCATTAAAATTAACCATCGCCACCATATCCCGCTTTTCGAAGCCGAGCAAAAATGCCTCCATTGGATTCGCGAGACCAAAACCATTCGCGCTCCGAAGCCTCTAGCCGTCGGCACAATTGGAGATCATGCCGCCCTCGCCATGGAAGGGCTTCAATTGTCTTCGCGAGCAGACGCGGATTGCCAGGCTCAGCTGGGAAGGAAACTAGCCGAATTACACTCCGTATCGTCACCAGACGGACAGTTTGGCGCTTCGATTGATAATTTCATCGGAGCAACACCCCAACCCAATCCCTGGGAAGAATCTTGGGCCGATTTCTTTGTTGAGCACCGACTGACCTACCAGCTGCAGTTGGCCGAGGCACGATGCCGAAAGTTCGCTAATAGTTCAGTATTGCTCAAAGCGGTTCACCGATACCTGTCGGGCCTTTCCATCTCACCTTCACTGCTGCACGGTGATCTCTGGGGCGGCAATGCCAGTTTCGTCCCTTCCGGGGAGCCTGTGATTTTTGACCCTGCCTGCTACTTTGGTGACAGGGAAGCCGACATCGCATTCTCTCGAATGTTCGGCGGTTTTGGCGAGGAGTTCTATCGCGCTTATCGCGAGTCATCTCCCGAGCCCGAGCCGGCCAGAGAATCGATCTACAATCTTTATCACCTACTCAATCACTTCAACCTCTTCGGAGGAACTTATGCCATCCAGGCAGAAGAGATGATGAGAAAGATATTGAAAGCGATAGCCTGACCTTCACCGACAGCTTCCGTGGTTCACCCCAATCAATCTGACCACAAAAAACCCGCCGACACAAAATGCGTCGACGGGTTTAAAAACTTCAAATTACGTCAAAAAGATCAGGCCTCTTCTGAGCCACCTTTGCTTTTTCCGCCCTTACTTTTTCCACCCTTACCACCTGGCTTACCTTCACCATCTGGCTTGGCTTCACCGTCAGGCTTGCCCTTACCACCAGGGCTACCTTTGCCGCCTTTTCCACCTGAACGAGGTGCTGACAGCTCTTTCTTGCTGAGTTCGCCGTCACCATCTTTGTCCCGCGAAGCAAAAATCTTATCGAGCGCTCCGTCGCCACCCTTTTCCTTCATTTTTCCGGCCATCGGGCTGGCAGCAAATTCGCTTTTTGAAATGGTTCCACTGCCATCAGTGTCCAGCTTCTCAATCATCATTTCGGCACGCTTAGCCGCATCGCCGCCTTTTCCACCACTGCCCTTGCCTTTACCGCTTTTGTCATCGTCAGCCTGAGACAAGCTAACCGTCAATCCAGCTACCAGAGCAATCGCTACTAAGAGAATGTTTTTCATAATATTTTGGGAGTTTGATTCAAATCAGGAATGGTTACCTGCTCCTGAGTGAACGCCGCTCTGCTCTATTGGTTTCAAAAAAAATCACTTTTTCATCGCTTCTTCCATCAATTGGAAACCACGAGCGACCAAATCGGTTCTGTTTTCGAGCATTCCAGCGCTCAGCAAAGCATTATCAAGCAACTGCTCCGCAACCAACTTAGCCATCTCCGGATTATTTTCCCTGGCATCAGCCAACTGATGAATCAGCGGATGCCGGGGGTTGAGTTCCAAATCCACTTTCAGCGGAGGGAGCGGCTCGTCCGGATTCATCGCCTGCATCATCTGTCGCATTTGCGGTGTCATCCCCTGATCCGGAGCCAATACCGCAGCAGGACTGCTGATTAACCGCTTTCCAGCTTCAACCTTTTCGATCTTCTCACCCAGTTCACCAGTAAGGAATTCGCAGAGAAGATCCAAATCCGAATCAGAGAGTGCCTCCCCTTCTAGTTCAATGCTATCGTCGTCTTCCAGTTCCAGTGATGAACTCGCGGCAGATACCAATTCCTTTCCGTCGAACTCCCTGAGGTGCTGCAACAAGTATTCATCAATCGCGTCGAAGAAGTAGACTACCTCCAACCCGCGGGATTTGAGTGCCTCGAGGTAGGGACCTGCTTCAATCGAAGCCCGATCACTGCCGGTGAGATAATAGATCTTTTCCTGGCCGTCTTTGGCCCGAGTCAAATAGTCCTCAAAACCGGTCGACTCCCCTGCTTCTGTCATCGAGCTCTCGAATCGGAGCAACTTGGCCAGAGATTCACGATGATCAAAATCAGCGGCTGCGCCCTCTTTCAAATAACGACTAAATTTCGAGTAAAATTCTTTGTATTTCTCAACTTCATTCTTTGCCTCTGCATCAAGGAACTTCAGAAAACGCTTCGTTACGACTTTGTTCAGTTTGCGAACCAGCGAACTATCCTGCATCGACTCGCGACTGATATTGAGCGGGATATCCGCGCTATCGATCACACCACGAAGGAATCGAAGCCACTCCGGCAAAAGGCCTTCAGGCTTGTCATCGATGAGCACATTTTTGCAATAGAGTGAAACTCCTGGTTCCATTTGGCCCATTCCCCATAGCTCAGTATTTTCAGACGGAACAAAAAGCAGCGCATTGAGCTCGATCGGCATCTCAGCACTGAAGTGCATTTTGAAGCGAGGCTCGTCGAATGCCTTGGCCGAGAACTTGTAAAACTCGTTGTATTCCTCATCGGAGACTTCCGATTTCTTCTTTCTCCAGATCGCCTCAATCTTATTGATCCGATCTTCCCCTATCATGATCGGAAAAGAGACAAAGCTGGAATAGTTTTCCAAAATCTGTTTGATCCGGCCCGGCTCCGCGAACTCTTTGCATTCCTCGCGAAATTTCAATTCGATCCGGCAGCCACGCTCGACTTCTTCACCCGCCTCTTCAATTTCGTAACCAGTCTTGCCATCACTGATCCAAACCAGGTTCTCCCCATCGGTCCGCCAGGATCTAGTCGTTACTTTGACCTCGTCGGCAACCATGAAGGCAGAGTAGAAACCGACTCCAAACTGGCCAATCAAAGCACTTTCCTTTTGCTTCGACTCCTCCATTGCCTTGACGAAGGACTTGGACCCGGAATGAGCAATGGTGCCCAGATTCTCGTGAAGTTCCTCCCTCGTCATTCCAAGACCGTGATCTGAAATGGTCACTGTTTTGTTTTCTTCATCAACTTCAATTTCAATCTCGAGAGGAAGATCGGGCTGATGAATTTCTGATTCCGTCAGCTGGGTATGGCGAAGCTTCTCCAGCGCATCCGATGCGTTTGAAACCAGCTCACGAACAAAGATCTCCTTATCCGTGTAGAGAGAGTTGATCACGATGTCCAAGACCTGACTGACTTCGGCTTGGAATTCACGTTTTTCGGGAGAGTTCGATGTGGACATCACTTTATTGGTTTAATTATCTAAGACGCGGGAAAATGTAGGACAGACGGCGAATGTCAAGTCGCTGAGCGCATTGTCCCGATATCTTTCTCCGAAACGAAGTGTCCCTCTCAAGCCGATAGATCGGGCTACTCCTCGTCGCCCTCGTTACCCCGACCCTGAAATTTATAGAAAAACCGGGGCCTTTCCTGGGTGCGCTCGCCGTCCTCGAATTCGATACGTGAACCGGCGAAAGGATCACCCTGATTCCCAAAGATCTCTTTCCCGATCATTCTGAGCCCCTCGCCCGGCCTGGCTTCAGACGGCTGATCGCCTTCACTCGGAATTCGATCGGATAGATTCCCAAATAAGCCAGTTGTGATCATTTTCAGCCCTTCAAGAGGTATATTAGTCACCTCGGTGATCAACTGCGCGGGAACTTTTCCCAGATTCGAAATGTGCTTAGCTTTCCACACTGGGGCATGAACTGTTCCACTGGCCGAAAAAGTCATCAGTTCACTCACCGGAGTCAGTAGAGTTCGTGACAGGGTTCCTCTCGTATTAACCACTGCCTCGACGTCCACCTGATAATCGACCAGGGAAATCGATCCAGCTCCCCCTACCATCATACCGTCGGTCAGGGCAACAAAGTCGTCCGTCGTCAGAACTCCATTTTCAATTTTAAATGTTCCTTGCGCCTCCTTCGCAACGCCACTGGAAGAACTCGAAATCTGAATTACCCCAGCCAGCGCTCCCATCATCGGTAAATCAAACAATTCGCCGTTTTCAATCGAAGCAGCCCCGTAACCATTGAGCCGCGAGACATCGTCACCAAATCCCGAAAGATTTAATACCGCGTCCACTTCTCCCGTAGCAACCTCTGTATCGCCATAATGCCTTGTCACGGCCTCGACCGGAACCCGACTGATCTTTAAGGTGGTATTGTAAGGCTTCTCTGAAGATCTCACGTTTAATCCCTCATATTCCAGTTCAATTCCACCTCCCAATACCCCAGCGGAAAACGAGGTGAGATGAACCTGGGCCCCAGATATTTTGATTTCACCACGAGGAGTGTTCAACTCGAGAGTTTTCCCAAGAAAATCGTATTGCCCCGACTCTTCGCATGCGAATGAAATGGATACTTCATTCCTCCGAATTTCATCCCCGACCTGCTCATCTGTCCTCGCATCCAGCACCCCCGCCACACGTATTGTAGGAGGCGAATCAAACTGATATTTCATCATTTCAGAAGCGAGAACCGGATTAAATGCCCGAGCCCCCTCAACTAGATCAACGGTAGAAACCACTCCTTTGACATCCCAAAGGAGTTCCTCGACGTCAAACTCCGCCAACTCCGCTATGATCTTGCCCTCCTCCCTCGCCATGGTGACATCACGAAACCAAAGGAAACCCTCTTGGCTTTCAAACTCCGATTCCATCTCCCTGAACGGCACCCCATTGAGCCAGCAATTCCGAAGGTCAATAACCCCTTTATTTTCCCAAGTTTTTGAATCCAGATTGGGGCCCTGCCCCACCGCCGCAACGTAAATCGCCGACGACTCATTAAAGTCCCAGGCATCCAATACCTGGCGGGCGTTCTCATCGACAAACGGCCTAAACACCTTGGGATCCATCTTAATCTCGGCTTGATACCTTACCGTCTGCTCCTCGTTCCCAGGTTCATACTTCAAATTCGCGAAGGCAACGCCACTCTTGTGATCGAGCCTGAGGTTTCTCATGTAAAATCGCTGCCCCTCAGCACTGAAACCAAAATCGAGCCCTGAGAAAACCGCACCTCGAGTCACAAATCGTTCAGAATGAAATTGACCAATTACTTCCCCGGGGAATGAGAATTCGCTGCTATCGCCGAATCGATCCAATTCGATAAATCCCTTCATCTTAATTTCCGGAGGAGTAAAAAACACCACCTCTCCCATTTTCCGGTCGGTCCAGAACAGCCCTATCAAATTGGTAATATCTGAATTTGATGCCAGTTCGAAATCCACCCGGTTAACCTCCTGTGCCCATTGCCCCGTCAGTGTAAATTCACCATTCCCATCCCTGACATGCAGCGATTCGATCTCAGCGTCTTTAGAGAGGCCATCAAAATTCAATCGCCCTTCCAGCCCTTCCACTTCGTATTCCTGTCCCTTTTTTCTGAAACGTCCCGCGACAATTCGTGCACTGGCAGTCATTGTTGCAAGATCATCAAGATCGCCACGAAATTCGATCATCATTTGAGGCCTGCCATCCAGAAACTCAAACCGCTCCAATTCCTCAACCACTTTTTGAAGCTGAAAACGGCGGGCTCTCAAAGCTTCATTGCTGGAGGCCTTCTCATCTGCATCGCCCGCTTTACTACTGTTGGGAGAACGCAGTAATGTCCCTGACAAATCGATATCGACATTTGCAACCGACGCGGCAGCAGACACGATCTCGATCATGCTTTCAGTGATAACGATCCGACCGGAGAGATCATCCACTTTCAACGTTTTCCCGAGAGGATCTGATGGATCCAACGGTAGCAATATGCTGGCGTCATCAACGTCCAAGGTATTGATCAAAATTTCCTTATTTAAAATCTTGCTCAGATCAACGTCGAGATAGACATCATCGATCACCGCGATCTCCCTTTCTCGGCTGGAGTCGTGATAGAATTTCACATCCTCCGCCACCAATCCCCGAAAAGCGCCCAAAGTGATTTTGCCGATTTCAACAACATAACCCCGCTTTTCGAATTCGCGTTCGATCGCATTCCTCCAACTATCGGTAAATCCCTCTGTACGGGCATAGATGCCCAACCAAATGACCACACCGGTCAAAATCAGACAAATAGTCAGGAAAAGCCTTCTTATCCAGCGCATCACGGCAAATTAACTACGAAAACGAACAGGCTTTCCTGCTATCTCTACTTTGAATTGTCCTCGATCCTATCCCCCTTCTCCAGCAAAAAGAACCTTAGGCAGGTTGAAACACCGATATTAACGATTGGAGACATGAAAACCTTGGCATAATCTCCCCAAGTTTGTTTTCCCATGAGAATTATTGCAGGCAGCGCGGGAAGTCTCCCGCTCAAGGTTCCAAAAACCCTGACTCGTCCCACCACCGACCGAGTTAGAGAAGCCATGTTTTCGAGTCTAGGCAACCGAGTCATCGGAGCTGCCGTCCTCGATCTGTTTGCCGGATCCGGATCACTTGGTATCGAAGCTCTAAGCAGAGGTGCCGATTCCTGCGTCTTCGTGGAGTCCAGCACCACAGCAGCCCCTATCATCGAAGAGAATCTCAAAAAGGCTCAACTCAGAAACGGGACCGTGCAGCGCCGTGATATTCGATCTTTCCTTTCCGCTGGAAGCCGGCCGGCCCAGTTCGATCTGATTTTTGCTGATCCTCCCTATGCCCGGGACGAAGCGACCCTGGCCCAATTGACTCAATTGCTCACCAGCTCACTCTGTGCCGCGGCCCTCAAGCCTTCAGGAATATTGGTCCTTGAAACGTTCGCCTCAGTTCCCATTCCCGAAACGCCGCTTTGGAAGGTTGCAAAAGAGAAAATCTACGGCAATACACGAGTAAGCTACCTCTCCGCCTCAGAGTAACCCCGTCTGGCACCATGCCCGGAATTCTTGTCTACATTATATACAATCTTTTGCTCCCAGTTGTGCTTCTTCTGGGAATGCCTTCGTTTCTGATCAAAGGCTGGAAACGCGGCGGTCTAGCCCGCAATTTCAAGCAACGGTTCGGTTGGTTCAGCGCCGAAACCCTCGGGCGGTTCAAAGGAAATCGTCCCATCTGGATTCATGCGGTGAGTGTCGGCGAAGTGATCGTCGCGCTCAAAGTCATAGAGGCATTACACGCCAAAGCCCCCGATCAAAAGCTGATTCTCAGCACGACAACGACAACTGGATTCAAAGTTGCGAGCGAACAGCAGAATGACCTCCTGACCGTCATTCACAACCCCGTCGACCTTCCTCTGGTAACCGACCGCGTTATCCGGCTGATCAATCCAAAACAACTGATTCTGATCGAGGCCGAAATCTGGCCCAATCTCGTAGGCCAACTCAAACGCAGGGGCGTCCCCGTCAGACTGATCAATGCAAGGTTATCGCAACGTTCGCAAGAGCGGTATCTCAGGTTTCGCCCCTTGATCAAACCCATCTTTTCCCTGATCAGCTCCGTTACCGTTCCGTTCGAATTTGATATTGATCGATGGGCCTCACTGGGAATCGAGCGAGATCGAATCAAATTGCTAGGCAGCGTCAAATTTGACAACGCCGCCCCAGCTTCCGAACAGCAACGAATCGAGGAGTTGAAAAATTGGCTTTCCGATTCCGGCCTACCTCACGGAAGCCGAATACTCCTCGCAGGATCGACTCACGATGGAGAAGAAAAGCTCATTGCTCAGACCGCAGCACAACTAAAGAAGAGTATCCCCAACCTGGAACTTATCATCGTCCCTCGTCATGCAGAACGAGCACCTGAAATTTCAACCCAACTCATCGAAGCAGGCTTCTCTCCCATTTTTAAGAACAAGTTCAACAGGGTTGGGTCAGGCACCCAACAGGGTAGGGTCAACGACCGTTCTCCCACCCAGCGAGTTTGGATCGCCAACACCACCGGCGAACTCCGGGCCTGGTATCACCTCGCAGAAGTCGTAGTGATTGGCAAAAGCTTCTGTGGCAAAGGCGGGCAGAACCCGGTCGAACCGATCCTCATCGGAAAACCGACTATCGTCGGACCGAACATGCAAAATTTCTCCGAAGTGGTCGCAGACCTGATGTCAGAAGACGGCATCATTCAGTCCCATGATGAAGGGAGCCTGCTGGCCGCGCTTGAATCCATCCTTTCCAACCCCGGGGAAAGTCGAGCTATGGCAGAACGAGGAGCCAAAGCAATGGAACGCCACCTGGGAGCCGCAAATCGTACCGCAGATCACATTCTCGCCCAATCTTGACCTGTCGTTAGTCAAATCCGTTGCTGGACAGATCGACCTCCCCCCCTCACATTAAAAGGTCTTAATTTCACGCGCTTCGAGTGACCGAACTTCTACAAACTTGGTGGCCTGTCCCCTTGGCCTTTTTCATCGGTGCTACCCCGTTTGGGTTCCTCGCCGGTAAATTAAAGGGAATCGATATCCGAGATCATGGCAGTGGCAACATCGGTGCTACTAATGCTATCCGAACGCTCGGAAAACGAATCGGCATACCCGTACTGATTCTCGACATCTTCAAAGGAATGCTACCTGTCATCCTTTCCCTCAACCTGACAGATTCATCACTCGTGCACATTGCGACTTCTATCGCTGCCATCCTTGGTCACAACTACACATTCTGGCTCGGATTTAAAGGGGGCAAGGGAATCGCCACAACCGCTGGAGCGGTCTCCCCCATCATGCCTATTGCCATCTTCGTGGCAGTCCTGGCGTGGCTTGCCACCTTGAAGATTTCACGCTACGTCTCGGCTGCCTCCATCGCAGCCGCGATCGCTATTCCTATCACGGTACTGATTCAGAGCTTTTTCACCGGGAAATTTAATCCGGCTATCTTCGGGTTTGCTCTCTTTGTCTGCGTGCTCGCCATTTGGAAACACCGGAGTAACATTCTTCGCCTTCGCAAAGGCGAAGAACCACGCAGGGAACGAAAAAAATCACCACCCCAATCACCATAGCACCATGATAAATAATGCCGCCGTTCTAGGTGCCGGAAGCTGGGGCACCGCCCTCTCCATCGCTCTCGCCGACAAAGGTCTCGATGTTCAATTGTTTGGCAATGAGCCCGCCATCTGCGACGAAATCAACGAGAAGCACACGAATTCCAAGTATCTGCCTGGAATCGAGTTGCCCACCAACATTTCTGCAAGCGTTGACATTACCGATTCAGCGCCTCGTGATCTAATCCTGCTCGTTGTCCCCTCCCAGGTCGCCCGCATCGTATTAGGCCAGCTGGCCGAAGCAGGCATAGGTGAAAATACCCTCATCATCAGTTGCACCAAAGGACTGGATCCCCAGACCGGCGGACTCATGACAGAATTGATCAAAGAGTTTTTCCCTAGCAATCCTGTTGCTGTTCTTTCCGGACCGAGCCACGCCGAAGAAGTGGCCAACCGCATGGCCACACTGGCAACGATCGGATCCGAAGATCCCGCCATCGCCAGCCGAGCTCAAGAAGTATTCACCCTTCCGTGGTTCCGCACCTACACCAGCGACGATGTCATCGGCATTGAACTGGGAAGCGTCGTCAAAAATATCTTCGCCATCGCCGCAGGAGCCGCAGACGGACTTGGACTAGGGGACAATGCGAAAGCTGCCCTAGTTACCCGGGGACTGGCTGAAATGACACGACTGGGAGTCGCCATGGGAGCCAAAGAAGAAACCTTTCGTGGACTGAGCGGTATCGGTGATTTGATCGTGACCTGCTACAGCGTGCACAGCCGCAACAACCGGGTTGGCCAAATGCTAGGATCAGGGATGAGCCTCGATGAGGCCATCGCGGCAATGAACCAGGTCGCTGAAGGTGTCCCAAACGCCAAAAACGCACACGAATTGGCTCAAAAGCTCAAGGTGCGAACTCCTATCATCGATCAAGCGTATGCGGTCCTCTACGAAAACAAACCCACTGGCCAGGCCCTGCGCGAACTACTAGACAGAAACCCCCGATCCGAGCAGGAGTAGAAACCCGATTCGCCGATGCGCCTACATCACCTCGCCTCGATTTTGCTTCTAATGCCGTCGCTAGGAGCCGCGTGGGAATTTGCCAGCGGCGAGACGATCGGAGGCCATCTCACCTCGTTTGAGTTCGCTGAAAAGCAACTCACCTTCACTGATCCTATTTCATCCAGCTCAAGAAACGTTCCTTCGAAACAGCTTTCGTTCGGCTCCCTTCAAAAGCTTACTTTCTCTCCTGCCTTTCACCGGAGCTTTCCGAAAGATCCTTTCTGGTCACCTGAAAAAAGAAGCCTTCTCAATATAGTCTCAGTGCTCACCGCGCTGCCCCTCTTTTTCGGATTCTGGATCTCTGGGAAATTGATTGCCTCCAAGTCGAGTCCCCTCACCGCCTTGGCAGGATTCGCCGGCAGCTGGATCATTGGTGCCATTTTCGTAATGGCTTATGCCATCCTCTACGAGCGTTTCGACAACAATGCTTCGCTGATCGTAGTTGGCTTTCTCACCGCAGCCATGTTTCTCTCAATTTTCGTCTCGGCCATCTACGGCTGCACCGTGATCAAAGGGCTCGCCATCTTTATGCTTCATCTTTTTGCGGGACTGCTTATTGCTTTGATCGGCTTTGGTGCTTCAGAAATCCTCATCTTCCCTGATACTCGCGCCGCCCTCTGGGAAACTCATATTTTTGTTCCTGTAGGAATACTTTCTCAATAGATTGACCGGTCAGCGGTCAGCGGTCAGCGGTCAGCGGTCAGCGGTCAGCGGTCAGCGGTCA
>CAXBMX010000004.1:0-207785 GCA_963977055.1 uncultured Verrucomicrobiales bacterium | reverse complement strand
AAGCGATCACGAAAGGTCCTGGGAAGATTAAAGATGACGTCATTAGGACGAACGGCGTCCCGAATTTCATCCAACTTGAGCCCGTCGTCAGGAAAATCCCATCCATAGTAGCGGTCATTTTTTTCGGCGGCTAATGCCGGTATTTTGAACGAGATGCGAGAACCGGGGTTCTTGGTTTCTCCGTCATTATTGGTCATGGTGTAGGTGGCGTTCATTCCCTTTCGACCAAGGTAGAGGTGGACGTGGAATCTGACGTCGTCCTCGAGAATCATTTTCCAAACGATCTCTTTTCCATCAAAGGTAGGGGGCTCTTCGTTTTCGACGAAAGTCCTGCGACGACGACGATATCGGGGATCCGGGTGATCAGGGATTTCTTTCCAGGTGTGATAATAGAATTCGATGGGATTCTGGATGTATTTTCCTTCCTGATCTTTCAAATAAATACGAACCCGCGCTTCAGGACCGTAAAAAACAGCGTCGTATTCCGGCTCCGAGAGTCGGTGGATCTCAACCCAATTTGCACCTGGCTTGTCAGCGAACCAACCTCCGCCTACTGGTTCGGGTCGAGGTTTGGCGTAGGTAACGTTAGCATTCGAGGTCGGCGGTTCTTCGTCCTTCGGTACCATTAACGAAACTGGCTTGTCGTCAGCAGGACCATTCAGAATCGAAACGAGAGAAGGCATCCGGCGGCCGAGCGTTTTGTTCGCCACCTTGTTCGTCATGATATCGAGGAATTCGGTGGTGGCTTGAGCGGGTTGCAAATAAGTCCTGATCTTCTGGCGACCCAGGCGAGAGCCAATGTCGGCGGCGGCATCTTCATCAACAAAATCCTCAAAGTCGGAAAAGATGTAAATTGAATCAACTTTTTGCTCGAGTAGGAAATTAATGGACTCGACGACACGGCTTTGATTCCGGTTCCAATTGCCGCCCGCGCTGATGAACTGGTTAGGACGGGTCTTAAACGTTTCGATTAAGCGGTCAACATAGCGCTGGGGAGCTTTTCGCGGAAGATCGTTCCATAGAAACCAATACGGGGTTCGCGTCTTGAGTTCCAGGTTATGGGGAATGACTTCCTCCGGAACAATCAATCGGATCTCGTCCATCTCGTCCTCTTTGTTCATTTTGACGAGCATGTTGCGGACGTAAACCACAGGGGCATCCTGAAAGCTTTTGTCGACTTCGCGAATAACCGCGGGCAGGAATTCCGCCATTGATCCTGACACGTCAAGAATGACGCCCAGAACATTTCCTTCCATGGGCTCTCCGAACATCATCTTGGAATCAGTTGAGCTGGGCATTCCCAAGCTCATGGAGGGGTTGAACATGAGGCCGGTTTCGACAGCAACGTCGGAGACTTCGACGTCAATGTTGGAGACGGAGAAATTGGATACCGCAGAAACGGAAACAATATCAGCCACCGCTGAGTTTACGGCCGAGGTGGGCTCCACCGTGGGTTTCTGCAATTTGGTGTTATCAATCGCTTCTTCCTGAGGCTGTGAAGCAGCCGTCGCCACAATCTGCGGCGGTACATTTGGCGGTATCTTGGTTGCCACGAGCATCAAACCGACAAAAATAACGACGTGAATGAGAACCGTAATGATGACGGAATTCATCTTGTCGCGTCGAATGGAAGCCTCGACCTGACGTTTTGATTCTTCTTCCGCTTCCCTGAGCGCATCGATTTCGTGGTGGGCAAAACTCACTCGAGGCAGGGCGATTGGCTCGTCGCTGTCGACATGTTCGCTGACGACGGCGACAATATCCGGAGCCGGGATTCCTCCGGCGTCTTCTACTTCTTCTTGTTCAACATCCTCCGTCGTGACAGCGACAGGAATGGCCGCAATCAGAGCGTCGAGCTCAGCCTGATACATGCGGGAAGGCCCAAAATCTGGATCGATTTCGAGAGAGCTTGCGAGGAGGCTGTTTGCCTGCTCCAAAGCACCCACGGCAGCGTAGCATTTGGCGGCGGCGAGCCAGGGGCCGGGTTCCCGGGCCAGTCCTTCGCCTGAATTGACTACTTCAACCGCTTGATCGTGATTTCCTTCGCCCACATAGGCTTCTACGAGTTGGCGTCTCAGTTCCCAGTCGGCGGGATCGGCCTGGAGGGCGGCGATGAGTTCTTGAATCGACATGTCTATTTTGGATTGAAAATGTTTCGGGAAACGATCTACCAAGATTAATTGGAAAATTGAAGCTGATTTTGTGACGGAAGTTTTCAACAATCCAAGGATTAAACAAGGAAATGACAGCAAAATGGATGATTTGAGCGATCAAAGCGTCGTTTTGGGGCCCCGTCGGTATCATTTCCGGTAATTTCGTAGGATCACCGGATTGCGTTTTCTGGCTCAGGGTCCCGCCGAGCCACTGGTGAGATTCGAACTCAAGCCGTCGTCGACAAGCAACTGACGAGGGATCCTGAACGGGCAGCGTCGAAACGGGCGAAATTGAATTCCGCCCGAATATGACTTTCCAAATCCGAGTCTATTTCGAAGAATCAGAGATTCGCCGGGGCGCTCACTAGCGAACTGTTTGGCTGGTAGCAATTAGCCGGTTAGTTTTTTCCTCGCTAAAGGGCTAAACCGCTACCTGCTAACGAGCAAAAATCCTACTCGATTTCGATTTCAATCGCTTCGGTCTTGGTGAACTTCTCGCGTTCACCAACGGAGCGATGCAAGGAGGCGGAAAATCCTTCCCAAGGTTCTGAGTCTGCTCGCGCGCCATTTCCATGTAAGAGGATTTTGCTGCTGGTTGTCCTGGCGTGAAACTTTCGACCTCCCCATGAGGGGCCTTGAACGACGAGGTCTCGGATACCGGTTGGCATTCTTCGCATCAATTCGTCTCCCACGCGAGTGTTGTATCCCGCCTCAAATCCTGACAGAGCCCAATCCTTGGCAAAGCGATCACGAAATGTTCTTGGAAGATTCAAGATGAGTTCATTTGGCCTAACGGCATCTCGAAGCTCATCCAGCTTGAGTCCTTCGTCAGGGAAATCCCATCCGTAGTAGCGGTCCTTTCTTTCGGCGGCTAATGCTGGTATTCTGAACGAGATGCTAGAACCGGGGTTTCTGGTTTGTCCGTCATTATTGGTCAAGGTGTAAGTGGCGTTCATTCCTTTTCGACCGAGATAGAGGTGGACATGGAATCTGACGTCGTCCTCGAGAATCATTTTCCAAACGATCTCTTTTCCATCAAAGGTGGGATCCTCTTCATTTTCGACGAACTGTCTGCGACGACGACGATAGCGGGGGTCCGGGTGATCCGGGATATCTTTCCAGGTGTGGTAGTTGAATGTGATGGGATTCTGAATGTATTGCCCGTCCTGATTTTTTAAATAAATCTGGACCCGGGCTTCAGGGCCGTAAAAAACCGCGTCGTATTCCGGCTCCGAGAGTCGGTGGATTTCAAACCATTTTGAATTGGGTTTTTCGGCAAACCAGCCTCCGCCCACTGTTTCAAGTCGAGGTTTGGCGTAGGTGACATTGGCATTCGAGGTGGGCGGTTCTTCGTCCTTAGGAACCATCAACGAAATTGGCTTGTCATCAGCAGGACCATTCAGAATCGAAACGAGAGAAGGCAAGCGGCGGCCGAGCGTTTTGTTCGCCACTTTGTTCGTCATGATATCGAGGAATTCGGTGCTTGCTTGAGCAGGCTGTAAATAGGTCCTGATCTTCTGGCGACCCAGGCGAGAGCCGATGTCGGCGGCGGTTTCTTCATCAACAAAATCCGCGAAGTCGGAAAAGATATAGAGCGAGTCAACTTTTTGCTCGAGCAGGAAATTAATGGACTCGATGACACGGCTTTGATTTCGGTTCCAATTGCCGCCCGCGCTGATGAACTGGTTGGGACGGGTCTTGAACGTCTCGATCAAGCGATCGACATAACGTTGGGGCGCTTTTCGTGGAAGATCGTTCCATAGAAAGGTAAAAGGGGTACTTGTTTTGAGTTCCAGATTCCTGGGGATGACTTCTTCCGGAACGATCAATCGGATCTCGTCCATCTCATTTTTTTTGTTCGTTTTGATGAGCATGTTGCGAACGTAAACCACCGGTGCGTCCTGAAAGCTTTTGTCGACTTCGCGAATGACCGCAGGCAGGAATTCCGCCATTGATCCTGACACGTCAAGAATGACGCCCAGAACATTTCCTTCCATGGGCTCTCCGAACATCATCTTGGAATCAGTTGAGCTGGGCATTCCCAAGCTCATGGAGGGGTTGAACATGAGGCCGGTTTCGACAGCAACGTCGGAGACTTCGACGTCAATGTTGGAGACGGAGAAATTGGATACCGCAGAAACGGAAACAATATCAGCCACCGCTGAGTTTACGGCCGAGGTGGGCTCCACCGTGGGTTTCTGCAATTTGGTGTTATCAATCGCTTCTTCCTGAGGCTGTGAAGCAGCCGTCGCCACAATCTGCGGCGGCACATTTGGCGGTATCTTGGTTGCCACGAGCATCAAACCGACAAAAATAGCGACGTGAATGAGAACCGTAATGATGACGGAATTCATTTTGTCGCGTCGAATGGACGCTTCGACCTGACGCTTCGATTCTTCCTCAGCTTCCCTGAGCGCATCGATTTCGTGGTGGGCAAAACTCACTCGGGGCAGGGCGATTGGCTCGTCGCTGTCGCCATGTTCGCTGACAACGGCGACCATATCGGGAACTGGAGGTCCCCCAGCGTCTTCGACTACTTCTTGCTCAACATCTTCTTCCGAGACAGCAACGGGAATGGCCGCAATCAGAGCGTCGAGCTCAGCCCGATACATGCGGGAAGGCCCGAAATCCGGTTCGATTTCCAGAGAGCTTGCGAGGAGGCTGTTTGCCTGTTCCAAAGCACCCACGGCAGCGTAGCATTTGGCGGCGGCGAGCCAGGGGCCGGGTTCCCGGGCCAGTCCTTCGCCTGAATTGACTACTTCAACCGCTTGATCGTGATTTCCTTCGCCCACATAGGCTTCTACGAGTTGGCGTCTCAGTTCCCAGTCGGCGGGATCGGCCTGGAGGGCTGCGATGAGCTCTTGAATCGACATGTCTGTTTAGAATTGAAAATGTTTCGGGAAACGATCTCCCACGATTAGTTGGAAAATCGAAGCTGACTTTGTGACGGAAGTTTTCAAGAATCCAAGGATTAAACATTGGAATGACGGCAAAATGGATGATTTGAGCGATCAAAGCGGCCTCTTGGGTCCCCGTCGACCTAGTTTCCGGTGATTTCGCAGGATCACCGAATTGCCGTTTCTGCCTCGGCGTCCCGCCGAGCCACTGGTGAGATTCGAACTCACGACCTATTCATTACGAGTGAATTGCTCTACCCCTGAGCTACAGTGGCGTTGGGTTTTCCCCGACTGGGGAGGGCGGTGAATGTAGCCGAAAGTCAAATGCTGTCAACGTCACGGATTATCTGGCCTCGGAGCAAATTCGGCGGTATTTTCCAGTATTATTGGGAATCGAGTCACAAGGATGAGTTTGGCGGCAATTAAACAGGAAGGATTATGGATTTAAGCACTCGCGAACTGTTTGTTGAGCAGGTCCGCGAACATCACGCTAGTTTGCGTGGGTTCGTGCGTGCGCTGGGTGTCGACCCTCTTTGGGTCGATGATGTGGCTCAAGAGGCGTTCATCGTTGCCTACAATCGTCTTGATGAATTTGATCGTGAACGCGATTTTGGTCCGTGGCTGCGTGGAATCGCCCGAAATTTGGTGATCAATGAACGTCGCAAGAACGCCCGGCGTAAGCGTATTATTTCAGATAATCTCACCGACGTTCTGGTTTCGACTTCTTCTGTCGCCGAAGAGGAGGAACAAGAGCTGGGAGACAGCGGTCTGGCAAAACTGAAGGCCTTGAAGGAATGCCTCGCAACGCTTCCTGAGAAAAGTCTCCAAATGATGAAATCACGGTATGAGGATGATCTTTCTGCGCAGGATATCGCCGAGCAGTTCGGGATGAAGCCCCCGGCTGTTCGGAAGGCTTTGGAGCGTGTTAGGACATCACTTAGAAATTGTATGGAGGAAAGGATCGGTCTGGCCGGTGCCTAAAGATGAAGTCAGGGAAATCATTCGAGGAATTGCTGCAGGACTTGCTTCAGGGCGAGCCAGGTGATGATTCATTGCGTCAGCTCGCTGACCTTTTGCAGGATGATCAGTCAAAGGCGGCGCTGGTCCGAAGCGAGTTGGAGTTTTCTGAATTGATTAAACAGGGTTTGCGGGACGGAACCGAAGTGGGCTCGGAATTTCAGAGTGCACTGGAAAGTGGTTCGGTTCAGATGGATGAGGTCATTGACCGCGTCTGTTCCGGAAGGCCGACGGCATACGAATGCGATCAATTGGCGAAGCATTTGTGGGAGCACCCGGCACAGGTTCGCTCGGTGATGCGTCGAATGGCCGAGGATGAATGGATGGCAGAGGCCGTCGCGGAGGCAAAAGGTGAAGAGTCGTTCGTGGAAGCGCTGGAGACCCGGATGTGGGCAGAGACTCGCCAGGATCATTTCGTGAAAGATTTCGCAGTCAGGCTCGACCAGGAGATCACGCAGCGTGAAGGTGAAGACGGAAATGTCATTGCGATGCCGATTGCGCGGACACGGGTAGTTCTGCAGATGGGCGCTGTCGCTGCTGCGGTGGCCTTCGGTGCCTTCGTGCTGGTGCAGCAGTTATCGGGTGTGTTAGGCGAAGGAGCTGATGTGGCTCTGCTCGTTAAGTCGTCCGGAAATGTGAAATGGACTGGAGACATTTTTCCTAATTCGAAGGGCGGGGTGAAAGCCGGAAAATATCAGCTTGAGAGCGGAGTGATTGCTTTGAAATTTCCCACTGGTGGAGAGATGACGGTGGAAGGCCCGGCCATCTTCAGTGTGGATGAGGATTCTTCGGCTTACGTTTATCACGGGGTTGCTCTGGCCAAAGCAAATAGCCCGCAGGAAGCGATTTCATTGCGCTCTCGAGCGCTCAATGTTTCGAACCCCGGCTTGCTCATTGGATTGGATGCGAGATCGGAGCATTCGACGGACGCGATTATTTTTGAAGGCGATGGAGGCGTATGTCTTAGTGATGGTGGGAGTTGCCGAAGCATGTTTGAACTCGATGCGATCAAAGCGGATCACACGAGGGACAAGTTGGTGGACATTCCTTATAATCCTCACGCCTTTTCAAAAGCCTGGGAGATGTTGTCCGGCGTTGAGACTAACATGGGTGAGGTCAGGATTGAGCTTCCGGGTACTGAAATCCAATCGGATACTGGCTCGGGCGAAGTGCAGATTTTTGTGGAGAACAACTCGTTCCATCCGAAGGGCGCCATGGAAGTGGATCAGTTGTTGCCCGGTCAGTTTTCGTTGGCCAATTCGAACCTTGGCAGGTCGCTGAATGCGGAAGGGGATTTGCGAAGCTATCTCCTGCAGTTGCGACCTTCTGAAGGCGCTGGAGATGAGGGCATTGAGGCGTCACTGACTTTTGATCATCCGGTTGTCGGGGTGATCTATTCTTCTGACCGTTTGGAAAACTCCGATCTTTCGGTCGGGTCATCCATTCGTGACGTGGGCGGTGATTTTGGCCGGGTGCGAGGATTGGATTCTGAAAGCGATGAACTTCTGCTCAGTGACGACGGGAGAACCCTGAATTTGAAGCTTCGAGGCGGGTCCACCGAGCTGGATCAAGTGAGAGTGCTAGTGGCATTGAACTAGGCCAACTACCGCTGCTTTCCGGCGTCCAACTTTTGGCTTTCGGGTCTAGTCTGTCAGGATTTCCGCGATGGCTTCCGATGCTGCTGCGAAGCCGAATGTTCCGGTAACAGGCGCTGAAGTTCCAAAACCAGTTTCGCAGTTGAGCTTTAGATGGTTCCCCGGTTCCGGGTCAGTTCGAACGCTGCCATCGGACCAGGGGAATTTAGCGTTTTCGGTGCTGAAGACGCAGCGGATCCCAAAGGGCTCCTTGGCTTCCTCATGCGGGAATTGGTAATCGCGGCGCAGTTCTCTTCGGAGGAGTCGAAGTAGCTTGTCGTTCGTGGTGAAGGCAAGATCGCCGGTGCTGACAGCGGCGGGGTTTTGTTTTCCGCCTGCTCCGCCAGCAACCACGAGAGGTAGATTTTTTTCGCGACAAGAGCCGATTAGTAGCGCTTTGAGCCTCGCATCATCAATCGTATCGATCACGCAATCGAAGTTTCTGCCGAGAAGGTCGTCCGCATTCTTCTCGCTGAAGAAAGCAATTTCTTCACGAACATCAATTGAGGGATTGATGAGGCGCAGTCGCTCTGCCACGGCATGCACTTTGAACTTTCCAATATTGCCAGTGTGCGCTGGAAGCTGGCGGTTGACGTTGGTCACACAAACTTCATCAAGATCGACAAGGGTAATTGTTCCGATGCCGCTGCGGGCGAGAGCCTCTGCTGACCAGGAGCCCACTCCACCGATACCGATGACTGCGACATGAGCATTGTGGAGGCGCGGGAGTGCTTCGGCTCCGTAAAGCCGGGCGACTCCTGAGAATCGATCAAGGTACTCGGTTGGTAGTTCAGTTGTCACGGATTGGGACCTTGCGACGAAGCTGGTCAGGATGCAAGTTTGAGACACTTTGATTTCCGCGAAAAAATGAAATGGCAGATCGCAGCGATAGGTAAACCTTCTCTTCGATATGCGAAGGACGGAGTGGAGGAGTATCTGAAGAGGCTCCGGCGCTACGCTTCGGTTTCGTTGGACTTTGATTCAAAGGATCAAGGCAGTGTGAAAAACAGTGAGCGACTATTGGATCTGAGTAAGGGAGCGGTTCGGGTGGTGCTGGATGAGCGGGGTGAAAAATGGAACACGGCGGATCTGGTGACGAAGGTTGAAAAGTGGCAACTCGAAGGAGTGAAGCGGATTTCGTTTCTGGTTGGGGGAGCAGATGGGCATACGGAAGAATTGCGAAAGGCCGGTGATCACGTGATCGCCTTGAGCGGATTCACGATGCAGCATGAGTTGGCATTGGTGGTGCTGCTGGAACAGATATATCGGGTGCATACAATCATGCGCGGTGAGCCCTACCATCGATAGAAGGGGGGCTTTTGACATTGGGGAGACGGGAAGGCGGTTCGAAAACTCTTTTCAACAGCTTCAATGTGCGTGTAGGTTTGTAATTTCAATACTGAGAATAATTAACAAAACTTGAATAATTTGATGCGAGCGCATTTCTATTTTTTGAATCGGGCCATTTTGATTGGTTCCACGCTGAGTTTTAGCGGGACGCTTTTGGCTGAAAAACCTGCGGAGTCAGCTAAGCCGGCAGTTAAGGCAGTCGAACAGGCTGAAAAGACGAAGAAATCTTCTCAAACAGCTGAAAGGGAGAAGAAAGCCGAGGCGGTGAAAAAGAAAGCACCGGTGAAGGCCAAGAAACTTGCTGAGGGAAAAGAGACTCAAAAAGAGAAGGAAGCCAAGCCCGCGGCAGAAAAAGAGGAAGCCTCAAAAGAGGGCGAAGCTAAGATTCATACGGTGGAGGCCAAACCGTTTAAAGTGACGGCGAAACTTTCCGGCTTAATCGAGGGGCAGGATTTAACGCCGATCTCGATGGACTTGAAGCGGTGGGCTGATCTGAATGTGATCAGCGTGATGGATCACGGTAGCGAAGTTAAAGAGGGTGACCGGATTATCGAATTGGATACTGAGCCCCTTGAAAAGAAAATCAGGGAACTTCGGGAGGGCATGCCACTGAAAGAGCTGGATCTACAGATCGCTCAATTGGAGTTGGAGAAAATGGAGCAGACGACACCTATTTCACTGGAGCAGGGGCGTCGATCCATGAAGCAGGCGGATCAGGATCTGGAGTATTTCGTCAAGGTCAGCCGCCCGATGCGCGAGCGGGATGCCAAAGAGGATCTCCAGTCGACCCGGAATTATCTCTCGTATGCGGAAGAGGAACTGAAGCAGCTAAAGAAGATGTACGAGGCGGATGATCTGACTGAAGAAACAGAGGAGATCGTGCTGAAGCGGGCACAGAACTCGGTGGATTCATATACCTGGATGCTGGAGCAAACTGAGGCCAGAACTAAGCGAACCCTTTCGACTTCGTTGCCGCGAGAGCATACGAATTTGACCAGTCAGTTTGAGTTGAAAGAAATCAACGCAACGATCGCGGAGGAGACCATGACAGATGCTCTCGAAAAAAAGGAACTGGAAGTGGAAGCAAAGCGACGAGGCCTCGAGGAAGCAGAACTGGCTCTGGATGAGTACGTTCAGGATCTCGAAAAGATGGATGTCAGGGCTCCTCGCAGTGGTGTGATCTATTATGGGATGAGCCAACGGGGAAAATGGGAGACGGCTACCAGCGTTTCAAGAAAATTGATCCCCGGCGGAAAATTGGCGATGAAGGAAATCGTCATGACATTGGTGAACCCCAAAGAAGTGAAGCTGCGACTCGCTGTGCCGGAAAATAAATTAAAGGGATTGAAGAAGGGGCTTTCAGGGAAAGTAACGATGCAATGGGATCCGGACTCTGAGATGAGCGGAAAGTTGGAATCAGTTTCCTATGTGCCGTTTGCTGATAGCACTTTTGATGCTTCAGTTTCGATTCGGAATACGGAGAACTCGAAGGTGGTGCCGGGGATGAAGGCAGACGTGGAGTTGACGCTTTACGAAAAGAAGTCGGCCTTGGCTATTCCTAAAGAGGCGATCACAAAAGAGAACGAAAGGGAGACTGTCACCTTTTCGAGCGGAAGAGTTCGCCGGATCAAAACAGGGCAAGTTAGCGGCAATTTAGTCGAAGTGGTAGAGGGTCTGAAAGCTGGTGATGAAATTCTGGTTAAAGCCGAATCGAAAGAAGAAAGCGACGGTGATAAAAAGCAGGAAGCCAAGTCCGGGGATAAATCAGAGGCCAAGAGCGGAGACAAGAAGAAGTGAATGCCTCTCTACAAGCATTAAAGATAGCGGCTGTTGTCTCGATAGGCCTATCGACGGGATTGCTACGGGGATCGGAAGAAGCCGGTCCGTCGCAGGTATCTGCGAAGGCGCTTGAGCATTCCATTGAACGTGGAGTCGCCTTTTTGATTGAGGCACAGAACTCAAACGGGAGTTGGGGGTCTGCCAGGCAAACCAAAGGACTGAATATTTACGCACCGGTTCCGGGCGCGCATGACGCCTTTCGAACAGCGGTCACTGCCATGTCAGTATCGGCGTTGATTGATTCGGGGGCAGCAGATGTCAAAGGGTCTGCTGCGGCGAAATCAGTGGAAACGGGCACTGAATTTCTTCTCGAGAATTTGCCGCTAGTGCGCCGAGCGACGGCCGATGCGATCTACAATGTGTGGACTCACGCCTACGGAATTCAGGCCATGGTCGATATCTACCCAAGGGTGAATCGCAAAACGAAGAAGAGAGTCGCTGAAGTGGTGGTTGGTCAGATCGATCGCTTGGGGCGCTATGAGTCTGTCGATGGAGGATGGGGCTATTATGATTTTCGTGCCGGAACGAAGAAGCCGTCTTCCAGTTCGATCAGCTTCACCACAGCAACCTGTTTGGTAGCACTTCACGAAGCCAAGTCGATCCCGGGGATCACAGTTCCGGACAAGTTAGTCGAGCGGGCCATCGCGGCGACTAATCGTCAGCGAAAATCAGATCACAGTTATCTTTACGGCGAGTATTTAAGAGCCCGACCGCTTTATGGAATCAATCGGCCGGCTGGAAGTTTGGGGCGCTCCCAAGCCTGCAATTTTGCTTTGAGAATCTGGGGTGATGAAACTGTTTCGAATGAGGTCATTGTGGAATGGCTCGACCGCCTCGCCGAACGAAACGGATGGCTCGGTATTGGTAGAAAGCGGCCAATTCCACATGAGGCGTGGTTCCAGATCGCGGGATATTTCTATTACTACGGGCACTACTACGCAGGACTGTCTTTGAGATTGCTTCCCGAGGAGGAACGGGTCATTCATCAGCAAAGGCTTGCCGGGATTCTAATGGAACTGCAAGAGAAAGACGGCTCCTGGTGGGATTTCCCGTTCTATTCCTATCATCAGCCCTACGGAACAGCCTTTGCGGTGATGACACTTGCCCGTTGCCGACAAGATGAGCTTTCTCAGTAGGGGGGTGGACTTTTACTGAGTTCCGTGGCAAGGCTTGATCGATGCAGACAAGCGATTTCGACTACGAATTGCCCCAAGAGTTGATTGCTCAGAGACCACCCCAACAGCGTGGTGAGTCACGCATGATGGTCATTGATCGGAACTCAGGAACGATCGGACATCATCGATTTTCTGATTTCGCTGGCTACGTTCGCCCGGGTGATGAGTTGGTGCTCAATGACACTCGGGTGGTGCCGGCGCGCTATTTTTCCAACGATGGGAAAAAGGAAATTCTACGAGTCGATGTTCTTGGGCCCGGAAGATGGCGATGTCTCGTTCGACCTGGGAAAAAGTTGAGAGTGGGGCGCACCGTCGAGATCGGAGACAGCGTGGGTACTGTGGTGGAAATCTGCGAGGAAGGTGGCGAACGGATCATCGAGTTTGATCATGAGCCGGATGAGGAGAAACATGGCCATCTCGCGCTGCCCCCCTACATTGATCGACCGGACGGGCCGGAAGACAGGGAGCGCTATCAAACGGTCTTTGCCCGGGAAGCCGGAGCCATTGCAGCCCCCACTGCGGGACTGCATTTTTCGGATGAGATACTCTCCTCCCTGTCACACACTTTTGTGACTCTACATGTCGGTATCGGAACATTTCGTCCAGTCGCGGATGATGACCTGACTCAGCATCATATGCACAGCGAGAGATACGAGTTGGGATCCGAGGCAGTGGGTCGGATCCAAGGGGCGGAAAAAGTGATCGCGATCGGGACAACAGTGGTCAGGGTGCTCGAAAGCTGCGCTCGTGACGGAGTGCTTAAAGCTGGTCGTGGAGAGACTGATATTTTTATTTATCCTCCTTATCAGTTTCAGGTGGTAGATGCGTTGCTGACAAATTTTCATCTACCTAAATCAACTCTACTAATGTTGGTAAGTGCACTGGCCGGGAAGGATTTAATCATGGAGGCATACCGTAAGGCCGTGGAGGAGCGCTACCGCTTCTTTAGTTACGGTGATTGCATGGTGATCATTTGAACAGTTTTAGGTGTAATTCCGAGTTGTCTATCGCGTCAATTGGACGTAACAGTTCTCGTATCACAAACACGAAACGTCGGAGTATTTTTCGATAGCCCGGGGTTCCGCACACAAACATGTTTCACTTTCTATCTCAGAAGCGTCTGCAGAGCCGTGGGTTCTCCAGTGGCCAGAAACGCCGCAAGCCGAATGAAACGGCCATGTCCGAAATGATGAAGTCGGGCTGGCAGGTTTGTGGCCTGCTGTTTCTTCTTTTCGCTGCGCTGGTTTCGTGTTGGGTCATTCTGTCATCGAGCGAAAATTCGATTTTTGCTAAAAACCCGCTGCAGGCGGTGGTCGTGGTTTCCGTGATCGCTGCGACCATGATGGTCCACTGGCATGTGAGTTTGCCACAGACGTTCACCCTGAACTCGCGCATTACTTTGATGCTGTCGGTGATTCTGGTTCAGCTCCTGTTAGTGAAGCTGAGCGAATACGTGGCGATGACTTTTGCTCCCGGCGGGGGATTTCAGTTTCTGGTCGAGCCTTATATCTATGCTCCCGTTGTTTTGTCTCTGATGGTGGGACGTCGCCACGGCACCTTTGCGGTGGTTTATGCCAGTTTATTTGGCGGCATGACTGTCGCGAAAGAGGATGCGTTTCTCTTCGTGATCTTCTCGATGATTTGCGGATTTGTGGCGATTTATTTAACTAATCGCGTTCGGCGTCGTAGCAGATTGGTGGTTGCCGGAGCCTATTCCGGACTTGCCTGCGTGTTGCTGGCGTTCACGCTTGGACAAATTGTGTGGCCGGGGTTTGGTGTGGAAATAGGACAATGGGAAATGGTCGCAAAACAGGCGCTTTCGGCCATTCTTGTTTCAACCGTGACGGCGATGCTCGTGAGCGGGATGTTGCCCCTATTCGAAGCGGCCTTTCGAATCACCACTGACGTTTCGTGGGTTGAATTGGCGGATCTGAATCACCCATTGTTGAAGCAGATGACGATGGAGGCACCCGGGACTTATCATCACAGTTTGATGGTGGCCACTCTGGCGGAAACTGCCGCTGAGGAAATTGGGGCCAGTCCTGTCATGTGTCGGGTTTGCTCTTACTTTCATGATATCGGCAAGATGAAGAAGCCCGCCTATTTCGTGGAGAATATTGGAGACGGTCAGAATCCTCATGATGAACTGACTCCGAATATGAGCGCACTAATTGTCATGGCTCATGTGAAAGACGGGGTCGACATGGCGATCAAGCACAATCTGAATACCGAGATAGTGAGCGTGATCCGCGAACATCACGGAACATCATTGATTCGCTTCTTTTATCATCGTGCTCTGAAGCTGCGAGATGAAATCGAAAAGCAGGTCGAAGAGGGGAAAGCACACGAGGAAGATATTCCTGAAGTTAAAGAGGAAAGCTTTCGTTACGCGGGGCCCCGCCCACGAACTCGTGAGAGCGCTATTATCAGCCTGGCAGATTCCGTTGAGAGTGCCTCACGAAGTTTGCAGAAGCCAACCCCGAAAAAAATTGATGAGTTGATTGATAGTATTTTCAAGGATCGTCTCAATGACGGGCAACTCGACTACGCAGCTTTGACTTTGAATGACCTCGCATTAATTAAGTCTAGTTTCGCCAAATCACTTCGTAGCATGATGCATACTCGGATCGAGTATCCCAAGATCGAAGAAGGCGCCGAAAAGGCCAAAAGCCGGAAGCCCAAGACTCGCAAAAAATCGGCGGATGGTGGCGGTAGTGAAACAGCTACCGAAACGACGGGCATCAAGTAGGAGCACAGCCATTGGATTCATGGTTTCTTCTTCTAACATGACCCCGAACGAGTTGCCTGCGATTGAACTGTATTCCCACGTTGACGGTGAAGACATGCCGGTTGTCTGGCTGAAGGAAATGGCGGAGCAGGCGCTGCCCCATTGCTTAGAGTCGAAAGGAACTGAGGATCCTTTGCTGAGTTCGTTTGAGGAAATTGAGGTATCACTGGTGTCAGATGAAACCATCGCGCAGGTGCATTGGGAATTCATGAACGATCCGACTCCAACCGATGTGATCACGTTTCATCATGGCGAAATTTTGGTGAGCGCAGAGACTGCTCGGCGGGAGGGGCCGACTCATGGCCATACGGCCCAAGAGGAGGCGTTGCTCTACATCATTCACGGCATGCTTCACTTGAATGGGCATACAGATTTGGTTGAACCTGAGCGTGAGGCCATGCATCGTTGTCAGGAGAAGATTCTTCGGCAGGTTATCGCCGGTGGAGGGTAATTGAGATTAAATTTAAATTATAAAGACTGATGGATTGGTACTACGCCAGCAATGGACAGCAACAGGGCCCTGTTTCGCAGGATCAACTTAAGGAACTCGCCAAGGGAGGACAGGTTCAGGGATCTGATCTCGTATGGAATGAGGGCATGACTGATTGGGTGCCATTGAGCACTCTTCCAGAGTTCGCAATCGCAGCGGAAAAATCAGAGACGGTTTCTGCAGTTGCTGCTGATCCGGATCCTGATCCGCCGGTGCTCACTCAGGCAACTCCTCCGGCTCAGGTTAGCGTCGCAAATACTGGTGAAAAAGTGCCGACCTATCTTTGGCAGTCGATTGTGTGCCTCGTGTTGTGTTGTTTGCCTACAGGCATTGCGGCAGTAGTCTACTCAACCAAGGTTGAACCTGCTCAAATGAGGGGAGATCTGGCGGCGGCGCGCGAAGCGTCATCCAAGGCCAAAATGTGGTGCTGGATCTCTTTTGGAGTCGGCATCGTTATGAACCTTATCGGCATCGCGGTAGGGGTTGTCGGCGCACTGTCAGAGGGTTCCTAATGGATCGCCCGCAGGCCAAATGGCTGATTTCGGTTGGTGCCGCGACGGTGCTGATTGGATTGGCGGTTTGCCTGTATCGAAGTGATCCTAGCCATGGTGGGTCCCGCTTTCTTCCGCGCTGTGGCTTATATACCTGGACCGGATTGCATTGTCCCGGCTGCGGGAACACACGTGCCACGTATGCCTTACTTCACGGGGATATAGGGAGTGCAGTCGAGCAGAATATGCTGTTTGTGATGGCCTCGCCGTTTCTTCTGTTTGGGGCAGCAAGGACGTGGTGTTCGTGGATTTTCCCCGGCAAAATTCAACCACTGCCGATTCGATGGCGCCGGAGCTATTCGCTGTTTCTAGTGTGGGTTGTGATCGTGTTTGCGGTGCTCCGAAACATTCCTCAATACCCTTTCACCTGGCTGGCACCGAAGCTTCTTAAAACGGTGGATCCGACTGAAGAGCACGGAGAGCTTTTCCTATCTGTTCCGCCACCGCGGGAGCGTTGATCGATTCAGCGGCGATGCCCCGCTCATCTCGTGCCAGTTCGGCTGCTCTACCCAGGAGCCAGCTTCCGACGCAGGCTGCATCGTGCAAATTTAACCCTTGTCCCACGAGTGCTGCGCAGATACCAGTGAGAACGTCGCCCATGCCGCCGCTCGCCATTCCGGGATGGCCTGTGGTGTTTAGTTCAACGGGATGCCCGGGCGTAGCAATCACGGTTCGAGCCCCTTTGTGTAGGAGGGTGATGTTCCAATCATCAGCTAGTTTTCGAGTCAGGGCGACCCGGCCGCCGGTCTGGCCTGTTAATCGGCTTAGCTCTCCGGGGTGAGGAGTGAGCAGGCGATTGGCCGGCAGCTGATCTGGGCTGATTCCACGGTGAGCCAAGGCATTGAGAGCATCGGCATCAACGATCATGGGCGCCGGGTGATTCAGAATCAGATCGACGAGACCATCGGAGATCGTTTTGCCTAGCCCGGGACCGATTGCGATGACATCGGGAGAAAGGGCGGTGATGTCGTCTGCTGATTGGCCAGGGTGAACCATGGCTTCGAGCGGGCATTGCGAGGCGAAAATGGGATAGACTTCCTCTGGAGCGCAAACAGAGACAAGCCCGGCTCCGGTTCGGGAGGCGCCTAGCGCCGTGAGGGCGGCAGCTCCGGTTAATCCTTTTGAGCCTGCAACGATGACGACCCGGCCTGCCTTGCCTTTGTGGAAGTCGTATTCCCTTCGGACCAGACGTGGAGTTAGATTGGAAGGGAAGAGGAAGCGTCTCGATTCGTCGCCTTCGGAAACAGGAATATCGAGAGGAATTTCGATGACACGGCCAAGATAGTTCGTCGCGTCATCGGCGACGAATCCAGCCTTGGCCTGGCAAATGCTCAAGGTGTAGTCTGCGATGACAGCACCTTCATAGGCCTCTCCTGTGTCCGCATTTAGCCCGGTAGGGATGTCGATGGCGAAGCAGGCTGCCCAGGCGTTTTCTCTGAGACTATTGATCTGATCTGCTCGTTCGCGAATGCCTCCACGAAGGGCACCTGTGGCACCGATCCCCAGTAGTCCGTCGACGAGGACGAGATCGCGGCACTCGGGGAGGTTTGGAGGCGCTGAGCAGGACTCATACTGTTTGAGTTTGATGGTGGCGAGCTCGGAAATTTGGTCGGGCCCGTGGGAAAAGTGTAGATTGGTTTTCCATCCCCATTGCTTCAGCCAGCGGGCAATGACCAGTGCGTCGCCACCATTGTTTCCGCTTCCACAATAGATCTCGGCTCTGGCAGGGCGGGGATAGAATTCACGGATGGCGTGGGCACAGATGCGGCCGGCCTCATCCATGAAAGGTTCTGGCGAAAGGCCGGAAGAAAAGAGGCGTTTTTCCGCCTCGGACATTTGCTCGCAGGTAACCAGCATGGCCACCTAAGTTACGCTAGAAGAAGCGGCGGTTATACTGAATAATTCCTCTCGCTATGCTGTCTGCGACAACTTGACGATACTGTGGCTCCATCATGGCGCTGCGTTCGGTTTTATTACTCACAAAGCCACCTTCGACGAGAATGGAAGGATGCTTGGTGTATTTGAGCACTGAAAAATTGGCGGTTTTGACTCCGCGGTTGGTGGCTCCGATATTTTTGATGAGCTCAGTCTGGACGGCTGCGGCAAATTTTTCGGAGCTGGAGCTGCGGTAAAAAGTCTCGATGCCAAGAGCCGCGGTGCGGTAACTGGAGTTGAAATGAACGCTTACGAAAACAGCATTTCGGTAGCGGTTGGCTCTCGATGAACGTTCCGAAAGTGCAATAAATTCGTCCTTAGAGCGTGTCATTACCGTTTTGAAGCCTGCTTCCTGCAAGGCGATCTCCAATCGGCGGGCCACATCGAGATTGATGTGCTTTTCGTAGACGTATGAGTCGGATGCACCGAAATCGCGACCGCCGTGTCCGGGGTCAATGATGACTGTCTTAAACGCCAAGGCTGACCCGGTGGCGAGAAAGAGCATGGCACCCATAAGGGCTCCCATAAGAATGGGCGGGGAAGATAAGCGGCTCGACTGCATAAATGATAGCGGATTTAAGATACTGTAATTACTAAACCTTTTCAAATTATTTGAATAAGTTTTTAATATTATACAATAATTGGATCAGCGGTGGTCGGCGCTATCAAGACAGACGGATCAAGGTGGTAGCGATTCATAAAAAACACTTCGAATCGTATCTTTCTAACCTATTACGAGTGTAGGAGGTAGTTATTAGGCCAAAAATTGGCCCAAATCGTGCTTTGGTGGTTCATCTTGACCGCTGCGGTTTCCCGATTAGTTTCATCCTCCCCTGATTTGGCGACTGAATCGTGGAGAATAGGGAGGAAAAACTAACTTAATACATCACATGTTCTCAAAATTGTACCCTCATTCGGCGTTTCTGGGATGCCTGCTGGTTGCCTTTCTGACTGTTACTCAAATGACTGCACAAGACACTAAGAAGCCCGAATCACTCGCAGAGCGCGTGAGTTACTCCTATGGGCTCATGATTGCCCGCCAGCTTTCCGAACGGGGAGTAGACATTGATTTTGACCAGTTTGCTTCTGCTTTTAATACCGTCATAGCTGAAGGCGAGCCGGTGCTGTCAGAGGCGGAGGTATCTGCTGCGTTCTCTGAGAATCAGAAAACGCTCGATGAAATGAACGCAAAAGGCGCGGATCGCGAAACGATGACTGCGGGCAAAATTTTCCTGGAGGAGAATCTCAAGAAAGAAGGTGTCAAGAGCACCAGTTCAGGCCTGCAGTATGAAGTCATTACCGAAGGTGATGGTGCCAAGCCTGTTGCGACTGACACCGTTGAAGTCCATTACCATGGCACTTTGATCGACGGGACGGTTTTCGATAGCAGTGTTGATCGCGGAGCCCCGACCAGTTTCGTGTTGAACCGCGTCATAGCGGGCTGGACGGAAGGTGTTCAACTCATGAATGTAGGATCGAAGTATCGCTTTTCTATTCCTTACGATCTTGCCTATGGAGACCGGGGAGCAGGTGGCGACATCAAGCCCTACGCCGCTTTAGTTTTTGAAGTTGAGCTCCTCAAGGTAGGGGAATAGAGCGCTTAATACCGCATCCAACCCTGTTGAATGATGCACTCAACAGGGTCGATTTATCAGATTTATCTCATGCTGGAAAATATTGTGTCAGGAGCGTGTTGAGCCCGGCATATAGAGCAGTCGCATGAGACGTGCCTAGAATTGAAAATTTGAACCAAACGATACATGGAAACTCAAACGTGTGAATTGGATGCAGCTGTTGATGCAGACAAGCCGATCGAAAAAGAAGCGCTGAAACAGGAAATCCTCTTTCACCTGATTCAGAATCAGGCCCACGGAGTAGAGACTGCGACGAAAGATGACTGGTGGCGAGCTATCTGCCTGTCCGTCCGCGGCCGGATGATGGAGCGCGCTTGTGATAATCGTCGGGCTCACCGTGAGCAGAATGTCCGGAGGGTTTATTATCTATCTCTGGAATATTTGATGGGTCGCTTGCTCGAGAATAATTTGGTGAATCTGGGCATGCTCGATGTTTGCCGCGAAGCCCTTAAGGATCTGGGCCAAGATCTGGATGTTCTCGCTGAAGAGGGACCCGATCTCGGATTGGGAAATGGTGGTCTTGGGCGCCTTGCTGCCTGCTTCATGGATTCGCTGGCTACTCTCGATTTGCCAGCTGTTGGCTATGGAATCCATTACGAATTTGGTTTGTTCCGTCAGAGATTCGAAAACGGACAACAGGTGGAATCACCTGACGAATGGCGCCGTTTCGGTAATCCTTGGGAAATTTGTCGCCCGGAGTATGCGGTTGAGGTGCCTCTTTACGGGCAGGTCGAAATGCAGTTCGACGAACTGGGACAAGGGCGTCCTGTCTGGACCAATACTCGATCCATCCTCGGTGTGCCATGGGATGTTCCCGTGGTCGGTTACACGGGATCGACCGTTAACTTTTTGCGGTTATGGGAAAGCAAGGCATCCCGTGACTTTGATCTCGATATCTTCAATCGTGGCGGATACGTCGAAGCGGTTAGGGAGAAAGCAGAGAGCGAATCGATTTCTAAAGTTCTCTATCCCAATGACTCTACTGAGGCAGGAAAAGAACTCCGGCTGGTGCAGCAGTATTTCTTCGTGACCTGTTCGATTCGCGATATCGTCAGACGACACAAGCGAACGAACGACACGTGGGACAGTCTTCCCGATAAAGCTGCGATTCAGCTCAATGACACGCATCCGACTATCGCTATCCCTGAGCTGATGCGTCTGCTGATCGATGAAGAATTATTGCCGTGGGATCAGGCATGGGGAATTTGTCAGAAGACGTTCTCTTACACTAATCATACCTTGTTGCCAGAGGCCTTGGAAAAATGGAGTGTTCCATTGTTTGAGAAAGTCCTCCCTCGTCACCTTCAGATCATCTTTGAAATCAATCGTCGCTTCCTCGAAAACGATGTGGAAAAGAAGTGGCCTGGTGATGTGCAGCGAAAAGCTGAGATGTCTCTTATCGAAGAGGGGGCTCCCCAGCAGATTCGGATGGCTTTTCTTGCGGTGGTTGGTAGTCATACCACTAACGGGGTGGCAGCACTTCATACGGAGTTGCTCAAGAAGCACCTCTTCAGTAAGTTCTATGCGCTTTACCCTAATCGCTTTCAGAACAAGACTAACGGTATCACTCCAAGGCGTTGGTTGAAGGCTTGTAACCCAGAATTGTCAGGTTTGATCGACCGTTCGATTGGTGATGATTGGCCAGCTGATTTGGATAGGCTAACGCAGCTGGATCAGTTTGCGGATGATCCTGCTTTCCAGAAGGAATTTCTCGAAATCAAGCATCGCAACAAGGAGAAGCTGGCAGCGCTCATTGCTGAGCGTTGTGGCATTGAAGTGGATCCGTTCGCCCTATTTGACGTCCAGATTAAGCGACTACACGAATACAAGCGTCAGCATCTCAATTTGCTGAACATCCTGACTCAGTATCGTCGCCTGCTGCAGAATCCTGAACTGGATGTGGTGCCTCGTGTTTTCGTATTCGGCGCCAAAGCGGCTCCAGGATACGTGCTCGCGAAGGAAATTATCCACGCGATCAATGCGATCGGAGAAAAAATCAACAACGACGAGCGGATCGGTGGAAAACTGAAGGTGGCCTTCATTCCGAACTACGGAGTGAGCTCGGCTGAGGTCATCATCCCTGCCGCAGATATCTCTGAGCAGATTTCGACGGCAGGCAAAGAGGCATCCGGTACCGGAAACATGAAGCTCGCTCTTAATGGCGCGCTGACTCTGGGAACTCTCGATGGAGCCAATGTCGAGATCGGCGAAGAAGTAGGAGACGACAATATCTTCATCTTTGGGCTGACGGTAGACGAAGTCGAACAACTTTGGGAAGATGGTTACTGCTCGATCGATCAATACTGGGCGGATGAAGAGCTTCGGGCGGTGATCGACTGGCTCTCGTCTGACTACTTTGCACCCAAAGGCTCGTTCGATTCCATTCGCCACAGCCTGTTAGATGGCGGAGATCCTTATCTGGTTCTTGCTGACTATCGGAGTTATGTCGAAGAGCAGGATAAAGTCGATCAAGCTTTTCGTGATCGCAAGCGCTGGGCCAAAATGGCAATCCTCAACACGGCTCGTGTTGGCAAATTCTCAAGCGACCGAACCATCCGCGAGTATGCCAAAGAAATTTGGCGGCTGCCGGCTGTGAAAGTTTAGAACCCGGGATTCGCGGATGCACGAACTCGCCGCGAAACAGGTGTTGCTCGACATCGAGCTCATCACTCTGATTGCCTTGGGCATCGGAGTGGGAGTGTATGCGTGGCTGCGTCGTAAGGCGGTGATAGAATCGCCAGGTTCGGGTCACTTCGACGGCTATGACGTCGCCTTAATGTTTTTCCCGGCCTTGCTATTTTTGCTCAACCCTGTCAGTCAGTTGATGCTGGCTCATTCCGTAGAAGTGGCGGAACCGGCTGATAAAAACGGGATCTCACCGCTCCTTTTCAACGTGGCCTACTTCGCCTTTGTGGGGCTGATGGTATATGGAATTGTGGAATGGGTTCGTGGGCGCCAAGTGGTCGAAGTTTTTGGGCTGAATACTCTCTCATTCCCGAAGATTGTGATCGGATCGATCCTTGGCGGAGTCGCCTCGGTTCTCATCTGCGTCGGTCTGATCGGGAATCTCTCTCAGTCGCTACTGGAAGGCATCTTTGACGGCCTTGCCGAGCAGGAGCCTGTCAGGAGCCTTCAGGAGGCGGACTCTGTGCTGTATCTCGCGCTTTCGATCTTCAATGCCTGCGTGGCGGCGGCGGTTGTTGAGGAGTTTTTGTTTCGTGGTTACATGTATGGCGCGCTCAAGCAGGCAACGAATAAAGTCTTTGCGATGGTGGTTGTCGGGGCACTATTTGCTGTCGTTCATGGGAATCTTCCCGCGCTGTTGCCACTCTGGGCATTTTCGATTTTGCTGTGCCTTGCCTATGAATGGACCCGGTGTCTTTGGGTATCGATTGGTATCCACGCTTTCTTCAATGCGACCAATATTGTATTGATGCTGGTCGAACAACCGGTTGAATAGTCAGTCATGGGTGGTGAAGGAAAAAATCGAATGAGTGATCTCGGCGAAGAGGCCCTGGTCGGTCGTCTCATTGCATCACTGCCGGACGACGCGAGCATTGTGGTAGGCGCCGGCGATGATTGTGCCGTAGTCGATCTGGGTGGGGAATGCTGGCAGTTGCTAAAAACAGACTGCTTGATCGAGGGAGTTCATTTCCTTCCCGGAACCGATCCGGCTGCGGTTGGTCGCAAGGCAATCAACCGAGTCCTGAGTGACATTGCCGCGATGGGGGGGAGACCGCTACATGGGCTCGTAACCCTTGCTGTCGATGGGGAGCGTTCGCTCGCCGAGCTTGATGGCTGGTACGAGGGGATCAATGAATCGGCGGCAGAGTTTGGATGTCTCATCGTCGGCGGTGAAACGGCACGGCTCAATACGACAGGAGCCATGTTTTCGGTCGCGATGACTGGTGAAGTGCTAAAAGACAGGTGCGTGACGCGGTCCGGTGCCCAGGTCGGTGATTTGATCGTAGTGACCGGTAAGTTGGGCGGCTCGTATGAAAGCGGTCGTCACTTAAGCTTTACTCCGAGACTTCGGGAGGCTCAGTGGTTGGCTCGACATCATCGACCAACAGCGATGATGGATTTGAGCGACGGTCTGGGATCGGATTTACCGCGCCTCGCCAAAATGAGTGGGCTTGGATTTCGGATTGATGAGGATAGCATTCCCTGTCATGAATCAGTGTCTTTTGAATCGGCTGTCCGTGATGGAGAGGACTACGAACTGTTAATGACGATTTCACCTGACGTGTGGGGGTCACTGTTAAAGAATTGGAATACGCAATTTTCTAACACTTTACTTACGCCGATTGGCGAAATGACAAATCAGACAGAAGCAATGCTGCCGCGAGGGTGGGAGCATTTTCATGGCGAATGAGTGTTGAAGTAGTCAGTGCATCCAGTGAGTTGGAAATGATCGAAGGGGGCATCAAGATTGCCGCCGCTCTCGGTTCAGGAGGCATCGTGGCTTTGAGCGGGCAGTTAGGCGCCGGAAAAACTCACTTGAGCAAAGGGATTGTTTCGGGTCTCGGTGCTGGGGATGAAGTGACGAGTCCTACTTTTTCACTGGTTCAGGAATACCATAGTGGTCGTGTGCCTGTCTTTCATTTTGATTTCTATCGCCTCGAATCGGTCAATGAACTGGATGCCTTGGGCTGGGATGAATATCTTGAAGAAGAAGGTGTTGTGATCGTTGAATGGGCCGATAAGTTTCCGGAGGTTTTTCCGAATGAGACGAAGTGGTTTGATTTAACCATCGCTGAAAATGGAGATCATTTGGTAACTCAACGATGATTCTGGGGATTGAAACTTCTACAACGCAGGCGTCATTGGCCGTGTTTGATACGGCCGGTGGCTCTGTCGTCTGGAACGAAGAGTTCACGACAGACCGTTCGCACAACGCTGTGATTTTCGAGCCGGTTTCGGAGGTGCTCCGTCAGTATCGAGATGGACTGAGCGGTATTGCTGTTGGGGTGGGTCCGGGTTCCTATAGTGGCGTCCGTGTTGGTATCGCAGTGGCTAATGGGCTCAGTATGACGCTTGGGATTCCCTGCTGTGGATTTTCGTCGCTGGAGGCATGGGAGGTAGACGAAGACACCTACGCTGTGCTTGGAGATGCTAGGAGAAAGACGATTTTTGTCGCAAATGTTAAAGAGCGCCAGGTGCAGGGTGATCCGGAATTGGTCGGGGAAGATGACATAGAAGAGTGCCTTTCATCAATGAGTAATGAGGGGGTTCCCTTGTACTCAGCGGACCGAAAGGTGGTGGAAAGTTTCGAGAAAGTTTCTCTGGAGTTGCCGTCAGCAAGCCGCTTGGCCTGGAAGGCTTCGATGACTGATCCATCTCAATGGCCTAAGCGTCCGCTGGAACCCCATTATCTTAGGGCTCCCTACTTTACGACACCCAAGAAGAAAGGCCCTCTTTCGTAGTTCGGGCATGCAGCTTTATTGACGATTGAACTTGAGTTGGCAGGGGATCGCTGTTCTAACCCTCTTAATGTGTCTCGGTTTTCCACGTGTCGCCGATCAGGAAAGAAACCAAGTCCGATTCAAACGGGGGAGCAGACAGGGCACCCATCAAGGATGAGAACCTCCACGGGGCAGGGGCATACATGGCTACCGCTACGAAAGGGGGTGGGAGAATGATCGGATTAGCGGCGAAGGAAAAATCCGGTAACCGGACGGATAATCCTCTATTGTGCGTGCCCCGTGAGATCGCTTATGTGATTGCCTTTCGTGTCGAAGAGCGTGCCTTGGAGGCTCCGGAAATTGCTGTCGAAAGTGATCGTAACGCGCCCCGGGATATTGTCGCCGCTTGCGTTGATTTCTTCTGACGAGCCGGAGGCAGCCCGTCCTTTTAGGGTCGTATTGAACTGGAAAACAGTTTTGCTTTCGCCTGATGAGGCGTCGTTGCCGTTGACGCGGACTTTGTTTCCACTTCCGCTGATTCCGGTGTCGATCTTCTGGAAGGTGCAATCCCACTCGATCCGCCAATTTCCGTTGGCGGCATTGGTCTGTTCGGTGACGAGCCACTTCGTGGGGAGGTCTGCAGAGATCTCGGGTTTCGCGGCGGAGCCCTTGCCCGTGCGCGCAATCTCGAAATCTACTTCGCGGTTAAGTTGGCGGCCGGTGGGACGCTGCTGACCTTCGGTAAAGCTGACGACGAGATCGAACCCGAAGCGCTGCCATTCCGATACCCGGATGATTCCATCCCCGTCGAGATCCGCTTTACCTGTCTTGATTCCTTCCATGAACGAATGGGTGAAAACCCCATTGCCGAGCGCTTCGGTTTCCAGAGCAAAGACAAACTCCACACCACTGGATGCGGTGAGAACAGTGGCCCCGGTGCGGCGCCGGAAATCGGCAAACATAGTTCCGAGCGCCTTGTTGGTGTCGCTCGCTTTGAGTTGCTCGGTGGAGATTGCCTCCCGCCGCACCACACGAGCGCGAACACCTTCGGGCAGCGCCTTCTCCTGGGTTGCCATAGCTAAGTCCTCGCGATCTACTTCACCCGCGAAGCAGGTGTCCATCAGTAGCAGTCGTTTGCGCGCAGGCGCGTGTGCGAACAGGCCTTCCAGTTCATCGTAACTTAGGCCGCGCGCCGCAGGATTCTCAGCATCGATGTCTGGCGTGGCAAACCAGTAATCGTAGTTCGAATCGTGCAGGCCATGCCCCGCCACAAACACGATAATTTGATCTTCTACGCGGCTTTGCTTCAGAAAACTTCCCGCAGCATGAATGTTTTCCCGCGTCGCCTCCTCGTCGATCAGTAGGCGCGTATGCACCTCGTTAAATGAGGTGCCCTCTCCTTTGGCGAGAAGCGCAGCGAGATCCTCCGCGTCCTTTGCCGCGACGTCCAGACTCGGGACTTTTTGATATTTGGAAACGCCCACTGCCAGAACCCACAGATCAGGCAGGCTAGGTTGATCGGGATAGTGAGTGACGTAGAGCGTTTGTCGGAGTGACTCCGCCCCGGCTTCGTCGATCACAGAAAGTTGGATCTTGTTAGAGCCAGGTGCTAGCACGGCATCGATGGAACCATCGAATGAGTTCGACTCCGCAACCGGGACGTCATTGATATGCAGGGCCACTTCGCTCAAGCCCGCATCAGCCCCCTTTGCTGTGTAGGTGAGGTTCACCCTTTCGTGGGATGTGCTCAGTGGGATGGCGCTCCGATTTGTGATCTCCAGTGTCGGCAGGGCGAATTGCATCTCCGCATCAGTGAGCCCTTCACGACGAAGGCGTCGTTCGAATGCGTTCTGCAGCACTTGCACGCGCTCTTCAGGAGCGCCCAGTAAGGCGAGAATCTCGTGTGGGCGGTTGAGCAAGAGGTCGAATTGCTCGACTGGCCAAGCCTGTTTACCTTTCTTAAATGCGACTGCATCGAGCGTTTCGGGCCGCCCAAGGTAGCGATTGTTTTGCTGAAGTGCAACGATGTGGCCGTTGCTGAATGGAAGCAGGCGAAGCAATGGGTTTTTCGAAACGGCGTCGATCAGAACAAGCTCACCCTGTGAGGTGGTGGACCAAAGACGTGAGTCGGATTGGGCGATCACCCGGGATTTGAAATCGCCACGACAGGCGACAGATGGATCGCTATTCGGATTATCGAGGAAGTCAATTTGCAGGATGCCGATGCCGCCATTGGGGATGAGCAAGCTGCGCGAGTCTGCCGAGAAGGTGAGCGAATCCGGGCCGTAGCCAGAAAGATCGAACAGGGGCGACTGGTAGATCACTTTGTTTTGTTTCGTATCAAACACGCCCAACTGTCCGCTGCCGTTTCCGGCGAAGTGAGTGAACGCCAGGTATTGGCCTGTGCGATCAAACGAAGGGTTCGCGACTCCTTCTACGGAAGTCACATTCCGGGTGTCTGTATTCACGAGGTAGAGATCCTCCAGGTTCACACCGGAACTGGATATGGACAGGAAGGTGCCGTCCGGGCTGTAGGCGAGGAATGCCGGGTCGTCGTATTCGCCCTCCCAGGGCCAACTGAATGGTTGGGACTGGCCGCCGTCGAGAGGGATATCGAGCACGGCCTTCAGTTCCCGTTGCCAGACGGCGAGTCGCTTGCCATCGGGGCTCAGGGCGAAGATCGGATTCTGTTGCGGTGTGCCATGGGAGCTCAGCTGGTTCTTGCTGGCTATATCGAAAACGCTGACTTTCCCTGACTCCTCCAGCAGCGCGAGCCGTTTGCCCAGTGCATCCAGAACGGGTCGGGTTCCCTCAAATTCCGCAAGTGGCTGATCGTCCATCGCATCGATGACGTGGATTCGGTTGCGATCCTGTGCGGCCAGAATGGGATGACCATTTTCGGTGAAGGCGACTCTCGGGAACGGCATGAAACGCAGGTCTGGATCTGCGATAAGGTTGATACTGGATTTCGAGCCGTCGCGAGCACGGATCTCCAGCGAATCACCACCATGCCAGAAAATCGTGGAGCCTTCTTTTCCGGCAACGCCGGAAGCAATCCGATTGGAGTGATCAATGATGGGCCGGATGATGTTTTCCCCAGCCGACGTGGGTGTGAAGATGACTTGCTCTTCAGTGACCGTGAGGCTCCAGGGACCGACCTGATGAGGCTCATCGAGACGGAGTCCCACTTCCTCTTCTGATGTGATATCCAGGAGCGCTGGGTCTATGGGATAGTTTGGTGGAACGGTCCGATGAAACACCAGAAACTGGCCGGTGGGATCCAGTGCCGCCCCGGCAAACATCACCGGGCGCGGATTCCTGAGAGGCATCATCAGGCAACGCGAATCGAGATCGTAGAGGCGAAGCTCGCCCATCGTTCCGAGCAACAGAATTCGTCCGTCAGAAGATACATCAAAGAACTCCGGTTCGGTGAAGAAGCGGTCAGGGTCGTAGTCTGGGAACGGTTCCTGGATGACCGTGCTTGCGGAATCTTGCCCAAATGAGCTACCAACTAGGAAAAGAACGACGAGGGGTATCCATCGCATTTGCTCAGAATACGGGATTTGTGGTTCGGCGGAAATGAGAATCGCGAGAAAAATGTAGCAGGCGCGGGAGGCAGGTTGGACTGGAAATTTGCGTGACGCGTGTCATTCCGTGTCACTGATTCATTCAATCTTGATGATATTTTTCAATATGATCTGGTAAACTGGACATCAAGCAGATGTGGTTATCGTCTCTTCCTCCAGCCGCCAGCTGGTCGTGCGTGGCTCCTCGACTATCTCTGCCAAAACCGAACAATTCTCCCGGGTAAATTACCTCTTGGCCGAGTAGGCCAACTCTCAAGTCTGAGCAGAAAAAAATATTCTGGAATTGGGAGAACTCAGGTGAAAATCCCGGAAAAGCATGCCCTGCTGGATTCGAACCAGCGACCGCCGGATTAGAAATCCGGTGCTCTATCCAGCTGAGCTAAGGGCACTTTTTGGGAAGGGAGGCAATTATCGCCGATTTGATTGATTTCGCAACTGCCTCGATGCGATCGAGCAGCGGAATCATAGCCACGCGCAGAAAGGTTGGCTCACACTTTGCTCAGTTGCCGCTTGAGGCTCCAATGTAACATCAGGAAGGCTCCTGCCACACAGGCGAACATGGCGAGTAGATTGAGCTTCAAGGTATTGACGGTCACCTTGGCGATTGGCTCATCGGATCCCGGTGGGAAGCGGAACTGGCGCTCTTTGCCGAAAAATACGTTGGGAGGATTATCGACCTTTCGATAGTCCTGGCGTTCGACTTCAGCCCGATTGTAAAGGTCCTGCACCTTCTCGTTCAGGAAGAGTTCGGCTGCGGTGTAGGTTCGGCCTTCGCTATCTGGAGATACAAAATAAGGTTCAGGATCAAAGTCACCTTTTTTGAGCGCTTTTCGAATACCGCTGAGCTGGCGTGAAACGCTCCTTGGGGAATCGCCTTCGAGGCCGTGAACGACGGCAAGAGCCTGCTTTAATTGATAGAGTTGTTCGGACTGTTCATCCGTTAGCTTTTGGTCGAGAGGGATTTTGCTGAATGCCTGTATCTCAGATTCGATGTAATTGGTCAGGCGACTCGCAGGATTATTGTCTGCGTGTTCGATGATGATGGATTCATAGCTCCATCTCAGGGGCATGAGGTGGCAAACAGTGGGGACTTTGAGTTTGCTGGAGTCGTCCTCGTCCTCGCTGGAGAACCACTGAATAAAATCGAGGCTCCGATTCATCTCATCGTATTTAATGAGTGCGCCACCAAGGATGATATTGGGGATGAGAATAAGAGGGATGATATTGATCGCAGTCTTGGGGCTGCTGACCAGACTGGAGATGAGGAGGCCAGCAGAGATTCCGACAAAGGAGGTTGCGAACAGCCAAAGTAAATTGGATCCAAACATGGATCGGATTCCCAAAATGGCGTCACCGATGAGCAGATAAATGACGCACTGAATGAGGGCAAAGAATCCCAGGGAGATGTATTTGCCTATGATGTAGCCCGTCACACGAAAGCCGTGATGTCTTTCACGCATCAGCAGATTGCGATCACGAATGATCTCCTCTGCCGAGTTGGTCATTCCAAGGAAGAGTGCCGTAACCAGGCTCAGGAAGAGATAGGTCGGGATGTGAAAGGCATTTGAGAAGTTGTAATCACCGTCTTCTGAATACCGCATCACGACTGCGATGAGGACGGAGAGAGCGGGGGCTTCGAGTAAGGTGGTGGCGAGGTTGGCGCGGTTCCTGAGTTTGCTGAAAAAGGCGCGTTTGAATTGATTGGCAAAACGCACGGAATCGTGTCGCAGTTTCCGGGCGGGGGCTCGCGGGGTTTTTTGCAGGGAAACGGTTTGTGAAGTGTCCGCCTCAATCTCTCTTAAATTCACTTCTTCAAGAAGCCGGTAAGTCTGGAAGCGGTCGGCCCAAAATGGTGCGGTGAATCGTCGAGCTGGAATGAGGTTTCCTCGCGCATCGCGTTCAAAGATGACGTCGCCACCGAGGTCACGCAGTGGGGTTTCGAGCACATCAAAGACGAAGTCAGGAGTCAAGCTGACACAGGCATCCGGATCGACGGCAGGGACCGATGATGTTTGAATGCCTTCCTGCTTTTTTGCTTCATTGAAGTATTCCAGCATCTGGGTTGGCGTGCCGAAAAAAGCGAGTTTCCCGCCCTGATCGAGAAGGATCGCTTTGTCGAACATTTGAAAGAGTCGACTGCTGGGCTGGTGGATCGAAACGAGGGTGATCTTGTTGTGGGTCAGGCCCCTGATGATATCGAGAACATGTTCTGAATCTTTCGACGAGAGGCCTGAGGTCGGTTCATCGAACAGGTAGATATCGGCGATGCCGATCATGTCCATTCCTGCATTGAGCCGTCGACGCTGACCTCCGCTGAGGCTTTTGGTCTGTTGGTCTCCGGCGAGGCGGTGCCGAATTTCGTTGAGCCCGAGTTCGATCAGCTTGGAATCGACCCGCCGACGTCGTTCATGAATTGAGAAATGAGGGGCGCGGATCGCGGCAGCGGTATCGAGATTTTCCTCAACCGTGAGGAGGGGATCAAAGGTTTCATCCTGAGGAATTAGCGCAATGTAGGACTTTAGATTGTCGTGTTCGACATAAAGATCGACTCCATTGAGATCGATTCGACCGTGCCTCGGTTTGAGTTGGCCTCCGAGTGCTTTGAGTAAGGTGCTTTTGCCGCACCCGCTGGGACCCATGACACAGACCATCTCGCCACGTTGGATCGAGAAAGTGATGGCATCCAGGGCTTGAGACTTGCGGTCGTAGGAATGGCTGACGTCCCGGATTTTGAGGGTATTGATGACATTGCGCTCTTCCTCGATAATGCCATCTGAGAAATGGCAGCGTAAATATTGCCCGCCACTGAGAGAGATGACACTACCGTCCTTAAGCGGGGCATCGCCTCGTACCGGTGCGCCCTCGACTTCGATGGATCGTTCAGATTCAATGACTTCCAAATGCCCAGTTTTGGTTGTGTTGTCACAGCGGATTCTCAGCAAGACGTTACCTGACACGCCGGGCGTGAGAAGAATATCGCCGGGGGACAGCTGATTCGGGTCATTCGAAACGAGATAAACAGAGCGGTTGGGGGGAAGGCTGAATCGCCCGCCCAGTTCGCGGGCTTTTCGCCTCAAGACGTCAAAGGAGATTTCCGAGTGATCGGGGAAATCGATTTTCTCGCGGGAAGTGACCTCAAATTTGTCGCCGCGTGTGAGAGACCTACCGTTGATAACGGCATCGATGTTGTTGATCACTTCGACTTGGATATCGAGACCGAATGCGGCTTTGAGGTAACTGTGCTTGGTCCGGGTTTTTTCAATGAACTGATTTCCGTTGCCATCTTGGGCCAGATAGATTTGAGCAGCGGAGACGTTCTTTTTCGAGTTGAAATAGAACACAACATCTTCAAAGGCGAGCACGTCGTCTCCGATGATGATCCGCTGGCCTTCGTAGACCCGACAGAAATCTCCGGGATTCACCAGTCTTCCGCGAGCGAGAATGGTGCCGGGACCAAGATTCTTGATCAAGATGAGGTTGATGAAACGAAAGGCGACAACAGAATGTTCTTCATCGTCGGAGACAATGGAGACGTCTGATGGTTCAGAGGTGGAAAAAATGAGGGACTCAAGACGGTGTGACTCGTCTTCGCTGGCCGCTACTTCCGTGGTAATAGAACTACCCTTCTCGAGCTGAGAGAGTTCGCTGGTGTTGAGTTGGTAGACGATGTTGATCGCCTCCGAAGCGACTCCCAGGGTCGTCATGAATTGATAGAAGGTGATCAGGTTTTCCTTGGGGAGGCCGGCGCGGCTGATCAGGACGTAGAGTTGAACTCCAAGTAGGATTTTGTCTTCGAGTGGGAGTGTATCCGCAAGATCTTTGGCGATCGCCTCAAGGTCCTGACGCCGATAGAGTGACTTCAGGAAGAGCTGGCGGAGTTCGGTGTAAACCGTTTCGGGGAAATCGTAACGAAGGAATCCGAGGATGGAGTCGATTTCCGCTTCGACGACCTGACCGTCAAGTTTGGTGAATCCGGAAAAGACTTCGATGAGCATGGGCAGCATCGATTCCTCCGTTCGGGGAGTTTCACTTTTGAAGAAAGTGCGCTGAAAACGACTCCACAACCGGCTGCGGCTGCGGGTGAGCCCTGATTCGGCTCGCGACTTTTTGCCTCGGGGACTGATTTCGCCAACGGGATCCCTGAGGGTAGAGGTAGATTTCGACATGGACGGAAGTGACAAATCTATACCACTTGAAGGCGATGCGAACAATCGCCACAGCGAAAGATGAGTGTTTTTGTTATGATTCGGAGAAAATGGGGATTGAGGTGCTTTGGGTTCAAATTCTCGATGGTTTTTCGGGCAAAAGGTTAAAATAGTTAAAATTTTTACTTTTATTTATAAAAATCATAATTACTGTTAATATGTAACAACATGGATCTTTATAAACGCCCTGAAATTTCGCCATCTGCCAAGGTAATGAGCCTGGTCAGGCAACATCACGGGCTGAATGCTCTTTCCTTATATGAAGTGCCCCAGGCATTGGACCGAAGAGGCAATGAGCTGCCAGCGGCATGGAAGAAGGAAGCTAAGATGAACCATTTGCGGGCGAGACGCCGCAGTGTTGCCCTGAATGAGATTCCCAATACCAAGTTCCCTGTGATCCTCGAAATTGACGAAGGTCGCAACTACGTCATTTTGCGAGAAAGAGTCGGGGAGGCCGGATTTCTTGTGCAGTTTCCAGATACTCGAGAGTCGTTTGTGTCCGCGAAACGCCTGGAGGAGGTCTACGACGGTCATTGCATTTTTCTGAATCCGAAAAAACAAACGCGTCGAGGTGGCGGTCAGTGGCTATCGCATCTGTTTCAACGCAGGAACCGGTCTGACGAATCCGTGGAGTCGTCCGAGAGCGTCAGCCACGTCTAGCGGCCTATTTCCGAGGACCGATTTTGAGAGTTTGAGCTGAGGTTTTGATGGTCAGAATCCGTCGGACCCGCTAAGTTCTGAGCTGATGGATTTTCTCTCAATTCGCGAGCTCAAGAGTCAGGCTGGACCAGTGCCAACAACGGTTGGCTTTCGGGCTCAGCTTGAAAAATGCCTCCAAAAAACGACGAAGACCGGCAACCCGTTCTACGAAGTCAACTTTGCTGACTCAGAGGAAAAGTTGGTTCTACGAGTCTGGAATAATACTCCCATGTTCGACCTCTGCGGTCAGTTGCAGTCAGGGATGTTTGTGGAAGTGTCCGGAGAGTTTTCTTTGGGCAACGACGGGAGATCAATTGATGGGAAAAGTTGGACGACGCGAGCATTAAACGAGTCGGAGACGGCTGAGGTCTTGGCGGGTTCTGACACATTGCGCCAAAAGCAAACCGATGATTTTGCGTTTATTGAAAGCACGATTGATGCGATTTCCGATCCTCGCTTGAAGAGCTTAGGCAGCGGGTTTCTGAAGCATTACGGCAAGCGACTACTGCGGACTGGGGCGGCTCGGAATTATCATCATGCCCGGCGGGGAGGATTGGTGGAGCACGTCGCGCAGATGATGCGGACGGCGGTGCAGATTTGTGAGGCTTATCCCAATCTAAATCGTGATTTACTCGTTTCCGGCGTTCTGTTTCATGATGTTGGAAAGCTCTGGGAGAACGTGTATCAAGAGAACGGTTTCACGATGCCCTATACCGAGATCAGTGAGTTGATCGGGCATATTCCATTGGGAATGGAGATTGTGAATAAGTTGTGGCGCGAGCTACTCGAAGATGAGGCGTTGCGGGTGCAGTGGCAGGACCTGGAACCAGCTTCTGAGCGCGTCAGGCTGCACTTGCTGCACTTGATTGCTTCTCACCATGGAGAATTGGAATTCGGATCACCGGTGGTTCCAAAAACGCCGGAAGCGCAGGCTCTCCATTACATTGATAACCTGGATGCTAAGATGGAGATGTATGATCGTGGCTATCAGGTTGCCAGTGAATTGGCACGCAATGTGTATGAGAGGGTTCGTCCGCTACCAGGGCGTTTGATCGCCCCTCTTCCGGGTTTTCAAGAGGCGTCTATTGGAACGGTTGAAGACTCAAGCTCTTAAGATACCGAAGAGATGGCAACGAGTGGAGAGAGCTGTGAGGCTATTCCGGTTTCGGATGGCGGTGGCCGGCCCGAACTGTTTTGAGGCTAGCGCCTTCCCGGGATCAGTGGTTCGAGTCAATTTCCCGCGCCAGTTCGACCATGAGGTCCGTCGCAATTTCTTCGATCCGTGCGCGCAGGTCATCAGAATCGACTGATTCCGGTATGAGAAGCTTGGCGTTGGTGTGAAACAAGCACTCTCCGGACATGGGCGCTTGGCGACAATCGGTGGCCAATTCGATCACGTTGACACCTTCGCTGGCAAGAGCTGATGCGATGGTGCGGACAATACCGGGGCGGTCCTGTCCGACCACTTCGAGAAGATAGACGCTAGCTGATTCGGTCGCAGTCGATGTTTGGCCGGAATGGACGGTGGTTACTTTCAGCCCGGTCTCCTCAAGCCCGGCTAAACTGCTTTCGAGTGAGGCGAGTTCGGAGTCGGGAATGATCACCTGGACCATCCCGGCGAATTGACCTCCAAGGCGTACCAGGCGGCTTCCTTCCCAGTTTCCCCCGGCAGTGGTGATGGCGGTCGAGAGTTGTTCAACGAGACCGGGGCGATCTGAACCTACGACACTGACGATGAGTGAAACCTGCATAGGTGAAAGCTAATCACAAACCCTATTGAGGTCCAGCACCGTTGGCATCATGTCGCGGGAATCACTCGCTGGGCTCCGAGGGTCAAAACGAAGCATACCAAAGCAGCGACGGCGGCACGCCAGTCGACGAAGGCGAGAATCGAGGCGTCGTAAAAAGCAATGCCGGCAATGGCGTAGGCGACACCGAGGGGAACCCGTTCCTTGAGCGATGACCGCGTGATGGTGATCCAAGCCCAGACGCCGATCACGCCGACGACAGTGAGCGCAATATTAACGGGACTGCTCGACATGGTTCTTGAGCCGAGCAGGGGAAGCAGCACTGGCAGCATCAGCATGAGTCGAGCGAGACGGCTTGGGCCGGTGGCTGATTTTAAGTGCTCACTGCGAGCGGCAAGAGTGAGTCCGGCGATGTAGATGACTGAAATCGCCGCCGCCATCATGACGACGTTCTCGAATGCCAGAGTGCCGTTTCCGGAAACGGTAGCGCTACCGGCACTCAGGTAGACGAGTGCCCGGCAAAGGCCCATCACGGTGACTGACCCTTTCCAGCGTTTGTGAATCCAGTTGTAGAACAGGATGCAGAGAATCAGCGCGGCGATCAGCCAAAGGTGGACTGAAGTGAATAGAACCAGAATGACGGCGCCACCAATCATTTCCAAAACACCGATAATCCAAACCGAGGCCGGGGAAATTCGACCGGAGGGGATAGGGCGGTCGGGTGCGTTCTCCCTGTCCCAGCGCGTGTCGAAGGCATCGTTCAGGGACATGCCTGCGATGTAGAGCAGACTGATGCCAAGAATCACCCATCCCAGTTCCGGTGACCAGGTGCCGCCGGAGAGAAACCAACCCACTGCGGCATTGGTCCACACGGTGGGCAAATTTGAAACTCGTCCGAGAACGAGGAGGGTTCTCAATCCGCTGAAAATGCCCATTTTGAAGTGGTGGTGTTGGGGGCGACGGGAAAGAAAAACACCCGACGAATTTGAGAAGGAAGTGGCAACCTCACAAGGATTCGAACCTTGACAAACAGTACCAAAAACTGTTGTGCTACCATTACACCATGAGGTTATCCGGGACGGGACTTTACTTGGATATTTGAGCTAATCAAGTCGTCTACCGCCGGTTTTTTTACGGATTTTCGCCCAAATCACGGCGAAATGAACCTATTTCGGGCAATGCAGCAGCAGCAGGGCCGCTTTCGGTGGCGCTTTTCAGAAGTCAAAAGCTACGTGGGGCCTCTCAATGAGCGACGGCTTCTTCGGTGGCTTCGGCATCAGTCACTTCGTCATGATAGTATTCTTTGGGGCGATAGAGTTTGGCGACAATGACGAAAATTAGGGCGGCTCCGAGCATGACTATGGTGAAGAACCAAAAATAGGATGCGCCTTCCAGTTTCACGAGCCCTCCGACGAAATACTCCCTCTTCACTCCGGGGCCGGCAGCATTGGCCTCTTCTATTGTCTCCACTCCGAGCTCTGCTTTTCTTTTCTCCAACCAAGGTGTCTCGGGTCGAAATTGATCAAAAAACTTCGCAAACGCTGATGGCTCACTGGTATCGGGGCGTGAAATCTGCAGAATGACTCCCTGATCCCAGGATGTTTTCTCTTCCTTGTCCGGGCCAAAGCTGGAGAGTCGCATGCGGTTGCGATTGATCAGAGTGTAGGTGTAGGGATTGCCCCAAGGGTCGAGAGTTTTTCCAGCCAGTGCCGTTCCTTGTTCTTCGGTCAGGGCAGTGAAATCCGTCTCGGTGATTTGTGCCTCGATCACATCGGATAGCTGACCCAGTGCGTCCATTCCCGAGAAGGACAAGCCTGTCCGTTTGCCTTCTGCATCAAAGTTAATCGTGAGATCGTCGTCGTTTCCAGTTTTGCCATCGAATCCAGCATGAGCAATGGTGGTGTCGATGGCTTCGACTTTCGCAGTGGGGTCATCCACTTGGATGAAGTGATTGATCGCGGAAGTGAATTGATTTCCCAACGAAACCGAGACGAGAAAAATTGCCATGATGACAGATTTCATGGCTTTGGGCGCCTGGGTATAACTGAACTCCAAGCAGACGATGGAAACCATGACCTCTCCCGCGGTGAGCGCGACATAGGCAAACAATTGCCACGAAATGGAAGGGGTAGCGCCGGCATCGATTCGCTCCTGAGCCATCGATACGAGAGCGAAAGATATCACGGTGAGAAATAATCCAATGCTGATTTTTCTGAGAGGAGTGAGTGGAAATACTTTGTCGATCAAGGGATAGATGACGTAGGAAAAAAGCGGGATGAATGTCAGGATTAAGATGGGATTGAGTGCCTGAATCTGGCTTGGTAACCATTCGATGCCGAGCCAGTTGCGATCCATGTTCTCCGCTTGCAGCACCCAGGACGATCCCGTTTGATCGAAGAGCGCCCAGAAAACGGCAACGAAGATGTAAATGGTGAAGAGTTTCACGCTTGCCTTGAGGCCTTCGGGGCTCAGTAGCTCCTTGATAAAGCCCCATCCCTTCGCCGGGATATGAATGAATTTCCAACGGCCAATCCAAAAGATTAGAGTGGCGAGAGCCATCAGGATGCCCGGAATGCCAAAGGCCAAGTGAGGGCCATACCATTCGAGTAACCACGGTGTTAGCAAAGTGGAGAGGAAAGCTCCTAAATTGATGGACCAGTAGAACCAGTTGAATATTTTGGGGAGAAGGTGGCGGTTCTCGGTGCCGAATTGATCTCCCACGTGAGCGGAGACACATGGCTTGATGCCACCTGAACCGATCGAGATCAGCCACAGTCCCGCTATGAGCCAGAGGCTGGCTTCGCCGATGATGCCCATGAGGGCGAGGGCTCCGTGGCCAATGCAGTAAACGATAGAGAGAAGGATGATAATTCGGTATTTCCCAAAAAAGAGGTCAGCAAGGAAGGCTCCAAAAATCGGGGTGAGGTAGACGAGAGACACGAAATCGTGGAATCGTTTTGTCGCCTCAGTATCGGTCATCTTCATGCCGGGCGAGTCGCCCATGAGCCAGAGATAGTTCACCATGAAAATGGTGAGAATGGTTCGCATCCCATAGAAGCTGAACCGCTCCGCCGCTTCGTTTCCAATGATGTAGGGAATGCCCGGAGGCATCTTCGAAATCCGAAGTGGGGTACTGGAGTAAGGGCGATTTTCCATGAGGAAGGGGGGCAAAAAGTCAGCCTTCGATTTGTTTGCGAGCCCAGGCGGCGGCACCGAGAACGCCGGCGTCGTCTTCCAGTTCAGCGGCGACAATTTTGAAGCTCTTTCGATAGGCCGGCAGGACTCGGTCCAGGGTCGACTGACGGACGGTTTCCAGATAGAGCTCCGGCATCGCTTCGACGAGCCCTCCGCCTAACACAACCACGTCCGGAGACAAAAGGTGGATCACGGTTGCGACGCCGCATCCCAGCAGAGAGGCGGCCCGGCGAACGATGTTTTCGATTTCATCGTCACCGGCAGCGATGGCGGCGGCGAGTTTGCCACTGGTGATGTTGGAGAGGTCGGTGCCGCAACTTTCGAGCAGGTTGGGGGCGAGGCCCCGGTAGGCAGCTCGGGCAGCTTCCGACGCAATCTTTAACCGGGAGCATTCCAGTTCGAGCGTGGTTCCGTCTTCGCCTCCGCCCGAGGTCTCGGGAAAGAGAGGGATATGACCGATCTCCATGCAGGAGAGGGTGGCGCCCTGAATGAGTTTTCCGTCAATAACGCCTCCAGCTCCAATGCCCGTCCCGGGAAAAATGCCAATGGCACAGCGCGCATTGCGAGCGGCACCCTCCTGATATTCGGCAAAGACGCCGGCATCAACGTCGTTGCAGATGACAGTGCGGCAATCAAATGCCTCGCTCAGGTATTCCTCAACGGGTACGTTTTTCCAGCCAAGATTGGGGGCCTCGACGATGACGCCAGTTTCGGGGTTGATCGGACCAGGGCAGCCCACACCAATTCCTGCGATTCGATCGGATTTAATTCCGGCGTCCTCGAGAGCTTCTTCGATCACGGTTACGATGCGTTTGAGACCGGATTTGGCTCCCTTGGCTCCTTGCGTTCTCTGCTTGGATCGTCCCAAAGTTTCGTAATTTTGGTCGAAAACTTTGGCCAGCATTTTCGTGCCACCGAGATCAAATCCGACCCAGACCTGGTCGCTGGCGTCGTCTCGTTTAAGTTTTTTTTCTTTGCTCATGAGATCAATTCGAGTGCTTTGATTCGGGCATGTTTGTCGGCGTCGATAATTTCCTCGAGGCTGGGATGGTCGATCAGATGGTGATCTGACATGACTGAGCCCACTGTATCCCAAATGCCAGGGAAGGGGATTTCATCACGGAGAAATGCACTAACGGCTACCTCATTGGCGGCGTTCATCACGGCGGGAAGAGTGCCGCCCTTTTTGCCTGCTTCTTTGGCGAGGTTCAGGGCCGGGAAATCATCCCAGCGGGGCGCTTCAAAATCGAGACGTGCCAGCTCGGCAAAGTCGAGTGGAGGAAGCGTGTTGGCGACACGGTCTGGCCAAGTCACGGCATACTGAATGGGAAAACACATGTCAGTCGTGCTGAGCTGAGCGAGCACGGAACTGTCGATGAACTCAACCATGCTGTGAACAATGCTCTGGGGATGGACGATGACATCGACTCGGTCCATTTCGATATCGAAGAGCCAGCGAGCTTCGATCATTTCGAGTCCCTTATTGAACAGGGTGGCGGAATCAATTGTGATTTTTTGCCCCATCTCCCAAGTTGGGTGTTTGAGGGCTTGGGCCTTGGTGACCGTGGCGAGTTGATCAGCAGGCAATTGGCGGAAGGGGCCACCTGAGGCGGTCAGAATCAATCGAGAGACGTCTTCTGATGATCGGTCTTCGAGGCATTGGAAAATGGCGTTATGTTCGGAATCGACGGGTAGAACCCGGACCCCTTTTTCGCGGGCCGCGGTCATGACCGCTTCGCCCGCCATCACGAGGATTTCTTTGCTGGCGACCGCAATGTCTTTGCCTGCTTCGATGGCGGCGAGGGCTGGCCTGAGCCCGGCGACGCCAACAATGGCGATCAGGACCATGTCAGCTTCCGGGAGGGTGGCTAATTCGATGAGGCCTTCTTCTCCAGTATGCAGAGTGACGTCATCTGGAACTTTTGAGCGCAGCTGATCCAACCCTATTGGGTCATAGAGGCAACCCTGTTTGATGTTGAATTCCCCGATCTGGCTGGCGAGCGAATCGACGCTACGATTTGCGGCCATTCCGATGATCTCCATTCGATCAGGAATATCCCGGGCGACGGTGAGACTGCTTTCTCCGATCGATCCGGTTGAGCCCAGCACGACCACTTTTTTTGGGGCGGTGGTTTCCGGCATCGAGTTAGTTGAAGATGAGGAGGTAAATATAGAAAAGCGGCGCGGTGAAGATGAGGGAGTCGATCAAATCGAGGAATCCTCCGATACCTGGCATGACCTGCCCGCTGTCTTTGACTTCAAGGCTTCGTTTGAGAATGGATTCGGCGAGATCACCGAGGACTCCAACCAATGCCAGAAGGAAGGCGATCACGCCGGCGTGTAGTGGGGTGATGAGAGGGATTTGGTCACCCATCGCAAAAATGAAGACGTAACTTCCGGTGACCGCAAAGACGATCGCGCCGCCGAATCCCTGCCATGTTTTTGCGGGGCTGACGTGAGGGATCATTTTGTCCCGTCCTATTAAAGATCCCACAAGGTAGGCGCCAATGTCAGTCAGTTTGGTAATGCCGACGAGGTAGAGCACGTAGAAACTGGCCGATGAAGTGCCGGCGGTACTAAATAGCGGCAACATGAATATTTTTGCCATGAAGCTGAAGAGCAGCACGCAATAAATAAAACCGAATACGGTCGCGGCAATTTCATCGAGAGTTCGAAAACCTTCGAGCGGGTAACGTAACCGTTCGAGCACTACTAATGTGACAAGCAGCGCTACGGCGAGACCATCCAGATCGCTCAACCAGTTGGGTTCAAATCCCCAGAAAGGGCCGAAGAGCAAGATGAGATAAGCGATGCTGACCCCGTAGGCTTGCCATTGAAACCGTCGGAATCCACGGAGAGGGAATAGACGGAAGTATTCGACGAGGGCTCCGAGTGAGAGGATGCTGAATAACACGGTGTAGAGCCAGTTCTGAGAAAACCAGAACATGACCGAGATAATGGCGATCAGGGAAACGGTACTGATGAACCTACTTTTGAAGGCTCGCTTTTTGGCGACGCTCTGATCAGAGGTCGGGTTTGCGTCTCCGGGCAATTGGGCCGGGGAGTCGGTTGAGTCAGCGGCGGGTTTATCGGGCATTACGCTCGGAAGATGAGGTTTATGAAACAGGCTCGCGGGTGCCTTGGCAATGAATAATTATGCCCAATCGACAGTTGGTGTCACGAAAATGAGAAGTGGGCGAGTCGATACTGAAAAGTTGCGAAAGCGGGCAACCTGCCCGAATACTCATCGGTATGGCTAAAAAACCAGTCGTTTTGATCATTCGTGATGGGTGGGGTGACAACCCCGGTGGACCTGAGGCTGCCGAAAAGGTGGGGGATTGCCCTCGCCTGGCCGACACTCCCTTTACTGATGAAATGCATGGGAAATACCCGGTAGCTCATCTCAGTTGCAGCGGATTGGATGTGGGGTTGCCTGAGGGACAGATGGGTAACTCCGAAGTGGGGCACCTTAATCTCGGGGCCGGAAGAGTGGTTTATCAGGATTTCACCCGGATCAACAAAACGATCTCTGACGGTGAGCTGGCGAGTAACGAAGTGTTGAAAGAAGCTTTCTCGAAGGCGGGATCTTCGCGACTTCACCTCATTGGGTTGGTTTCGGACGGTGGCGTTCACAGTCATCAGGATCATTTGTGTGCGCTGGCCTCTGCGGCGAAGGCGGCAGGAGTGGATGATATCATGGTCCATGCGATCACTGATGGGCGGGATACGTCTCCGACAGGTGGCAAAAAGTATTTGGGATATTGTGAGGATAAGCTGGCCGAATCAGGTGCCAAAATTGCGACTGTGGTCGGTCGTTACTATGCGATGGATCGCGACAAGCGATGGGAGCGCACCAAGCTGGCCTGGGATGCGATTGTCCATGGTATCGGCGAAGTGAAAGAGATACTGCCTTCCGAAGCGGTTGCTGAGAAGTATGCGGAAGACGTGACGGATGAGTTCATGTCAGCCATGGTATTTGATTCTGCTAATGAGCAGCGGGTTCGCGATGGTGATGTGGTGCTGTGCTTTAACTTCCGTGCCGACCGGGCCCGACAGTTGAGTATCGCTTTTCTGACTGACGATTTTGATGGATTTGATCGGGGAAATCGGCCGGAGATCGGTTTCTATACGATGACCGAATACGACGAGACCTACGGTTGCCCCATCGTATTTCCGCCGGAATCGCTGACCAACACGCTGGGCGAGGTGGTATCCGCGGCAGGTAAAACGCAGCTTCGGATTGCCGAGACTGAGAAGTACCCTCATGTGTCATTTTTCTTTAACGGTGGCGTTGAGCTTGAAAACACAGGCGAAGATCGTCAGATGCTGCAGTCTCCTCAGGATGTCGCGACCTATGACGAGAAGCCTGAGATGTCGGCAGAGGGCGTGACCCAAACAATTTTGGATCGAATTGAGAATTACGACATGGCGATCATTAACTTCGCCAACCCGGATATGGTTGGACACACCGGCAATGTTCCGGCGGCGATCAAAGCGGTTGAGTGCATTGATGACTGTGTTCGTCGAGTGGTTGAAAAGGTGCTTTCGTTAGATGGGAAACTTCTCATCACGGCGGACCACGGCAATTGTGAAGAAATGATCAACCCCGACGGATCGCCGCAAACGGCTCACACCACCAATTTGGTTCACCTGATCTACGTGGGAGACGATGCCGATCAGGTCGAACTGGCTAGTGGAAAACTTGGCGACATTGCCCCGACAATGCTTGGGTTGATGGGCATCGAGGCTCCGGCAGAGATGACGGGCACGCCGCTGCTGACGGCGAAGTAGAATTCCCTACAAGTCTTTCTCCGTCGGCGGAAAGCGCTTGCGGGCGGCACTGTCGGTCGGCGATCTGAATTTGGGAAGAGGGTGCTACTCCTCGACGTTCCGGTAATCCCAGTGAGTCTTGTATCGGAACTGTTTGATAATGCTCTTCTGTCGGGCGAAGACGACAAACTGTTCGGTCAAAGGTTCGAGTGTTAGTGTAATCGGTAAAGGTTTGCTGGCGGCCAGGTTTTCAAGTTTAGGGATGTCGAAAGTAATCACCTTTGCTATGGGGAAGCCGTTTCGGATGAAAAACACAACGGTGTCGTCAATGGTTTCTTCCCGGCCGCTCATCTGATTGTCCTGCGGAATCGGCTCTTTGTAGTCCTTGTAATCTTCATTGGTGATGACCTTAGGAAAAACTGCTTCGAAGGAGGGCTTCCCGGGATGGTAGGCGAAATAGTGTGCGCCAGGCACGAGGTCGACTGCCTGATTCCGGTGATTGAGGAAGCGGGTCGGAATGGTTTTGCGCTTTCCTTTAGCCGTGGGTATGCCGACGCTGAAATGAAGGTGTGGCCCAGTTGAGCGGCCGGTGTTCCCGCTGTGGGCGATGGTGTCCCCGGCGTTCACATTGTCTCCTAATTCGACGATTGCGCCGTCCTGCTTCAGGTGGACGTATTCGGCGAACGATCCATCGTCGTGCATGATGACGATCTGGTTTCCATCGTCCTCATAGGATTTAGAGGCTCCTCCCGTATCGGAATTTTCTTTCACCTGGGTCACGACTCCTGATCGGGCCGCTGCGATGGGGGTTCCAATTGGCATTGGGAAATCGATCGCATATTCCTTGCCGGGCTCGGAGTGTGAAATCTCTCCGTGGTAACCTTGTCCCATACGTTGGAGGGTGCCGTGTTCGAACGGCAGGAGATAGACAAAATCTTCCTGGTGCTTAGCGGACCGCGCATCGCCGGTGGTAAAATCATAGTCGTAGTTGAATCGGTAGGCCTTAGTCGGGTCGATTATTTTGATGTCGAATAAATGAGACCCAGTGATCGGCCCGGTAACAACACTTTGAAAAGGGAGGGTGACCGGGCTTTCAATATTTTGAAAGGTAGTGAACGTGACTTGAACGCTCTGTGAAAATGAACTCGAATTGCTGATGAAGAGTCGGTATCCGCCTTTGGTTTTCTCGTGGAAAACGGTGATTGAGTCATTGGCTTTGAGAAAAGGCGGTAGGGCCCAAAGTGATCCTGAAATCAGGCTGAATAACACGGCAAGGAGGCTGTGCTGTGTTTCTCTTAAGGCAGAGTGATTTCTCATGGGGTCCTTTCGTCTTATGAGTTATACTTCGCTGTGCCCAGTAACGCCAAGCCAGACCTTCAGAAAAAACTTCGGGATGTTCCCCATAAGCCGGGGGTGTACCTGCATAAGGATAGACTCGGTTCTGTGATCTATGTGGGAAAGGCAAAGGACCTTCGTAAACGGTTGGCTTCCTACTTTACCCCCTCGCGTCGGAAGATGGCAGAGCTGAAGACGCGCGCTTTGATTGAGAGTATTTGGGATTTTGAAATTCACGAAGTGCGAAGTGAAACCGAGGCACTGGTGTTGGAAGGCAAATTGATCAAAGAATACCGACCGAAGTACAATGTGGTGTTTCGTGACGATAAACGGTTCTTGCTCGTTAAAGTTCATTTGGAGGAGCCTTGGCCGAAATTTCAGCTCACTCGGATCAAGAAGGAAGATGGGTCTCTTTACTTTGGGCCCTTTGTTCATTCAGGTGCTTTGCGGCAAACCATCTCATGGTTAAATAGGGAGTTTGGGCTGCGCAATTGTCGGCCAATGCGTCCCGGAGAAAAGGACTATCAGCATTGCCACGATGATGTGATCAGGAACTGCACGGCTCCCTGTATCGGGCGAATATCGAGGGAAGATTATATGGTGAAAGTGGAGCAAGCCTGCGGGTTCTTGCGGGGGCATTCGAAGGACCTGATTGGGTCTATCGAAGAGGAAATGAACGAGGCGGCTGCTGCGCTTGATTTTGAAAGGGCCGCGGAATTGCGCGATATGGTCGACAATCTGAGGACGACGCTGCGGCCTGCTCGTCAGTTCAAAAAGCGCGGGGTGCCTGGCAAAGCGATCAATCCCAAAGCGGATGTGAAAGAACTGCAGGAGTATCTGAAACTCGAACGTGAGCCGGTGGTGATGGAGTGTTTTGATATTTCCAATATTTCTTCCAACCACATTGTTGCTTCGATGGTGCGATTTAGGGATGGCGTGGCGGACAACAGCAGTTACCGGCGATATCGGATCAAGACGGTCAAGAAGCAGGATGATTTTGCCAGCATGGCGGAGGTGATCAGGCGTCGGTATTCTCGGATTCTATTGGAGGCGCGTGAATACATCGGAGAGGAATTGGCGGATGCGACTCAAGAGGGGCCACTAGAGGCGATGCGCCGCATCGAAAAAGAGGGGGAGCAGGTGGGTTCGAAAAATGGCGCGAAGCGGAAGCCGTTCGTTAGATTGCCGGATCTGGTCATTGTGGATGGCGGAAAGGGGCAATTGAGTATGGCGGTCAAAGAGTTGAAGCGCCTGGGGCTTCATGATTTGCCTGTGATCGGTCTAGCTAAGCAGCGTGAAGAGATTTTCAGGCCGGGACAGTCAGAGCCGATTTTGATTCCTCATGACAAGGGTGCGTTGAAGCTAATGCAGCGGATTCGAGATGAGGCGCACCGGTTTGCCAATGGCTATCATCAACTGCTGATGAAACGTCGTGTCGAAGAAAGCATTCTGGACGATTGCCCAGGAATCAGCCGAGTTCGCAAGGAGCGGCTTCTAGAAAAATTTGGCTCTGTGGCCAGGTTAAGAAAGGCGTCGATCGATCAGATTGCCGAAGTTTCGGGAATAACCGGGAGCCTGGCGGCAGAAATTGCAGATTTCTTGAAAAGTCACTGAGGAATTGGACGTATTCTGAGTGGGCGGACTGAGCAGTTCGTGCTATATGTGAAGCTTAATACATTGGAATAGATGGGATATCTTACAGATCGAATTTGGCGTTGTTTCGGAGTGCTTTTGGCCGCAGTCGTGCTGTCGGGCTTGTGTCTGGACGATGCGATCAGTCAGGACTCTACCGGAATTTTTGCCCCGACTGCTGAAACGGTCGAAGATTCTCCGGCGGTACCGTCGATGCCGGAACCCGGTATCGATTTGGAAGCTGAAGTGGAGTCCGAAGCGGTTCCCGATACCATTGCGATTCCCCGGTTTGATGACCAGCCAGCAGCTGAGGCGCCGGCGATCCCATCCAATTTGGATCCAATTGAGATGGGGGAGGAGGATGCTGCCGTTGAGATTCCTGAAGAGTTGGCTCGACTGCTGGAGGGCAAGGGTAAGAAAGAGGAGGTCGAAATGGCTATCGATGCAACGGTTGAAGAGGTGGTGGCCGATGAGGATTCGATTGTCAAAAAAATTGGAAATACACCTCCGTCATCGGTGCCGATTAAGGCGAGCGACCTGCTTTCACGTTCCGCTAATGTGAATAAGTCCGGAGAACGATCATCGATCATGACCCGGACCGAGGCGCGGACATTTACTTTTTCGATTCCTGCTCCTCGGGGGCAACTGCTCGACCGCAATGGTTATCCGCTCGCTCAAAGTCGGGTTGCCTACTATGCGGCAATTAATTTTCCCTTTCTCGGGTTGGAGGTTTCGGATCCTGAGGTGCTTCGATACGCCGGAGAGCGGATCGTTCATGTGAATAATATTCTTAAGACAAAATGGGACCTTCCCGGCAAAGTTGTGGTCAACCATTATAAGGATCGCCGGTGGGTGCCTCTTACTTTTTCGTCAGTGCTCTCAGAAAAGCAGGTGGACCTGCTCAGTCGCCAGAAGATGGAAGGGTTGACCTTGCATCCTGTTTACTTACGTCACTACCCTCAGGGAGATGTCCTTTCTCATGTGATTGGCTATGTGGGCAAGCGACCGCCTCGCCTCACTGGAGCGATCGTGAACGACGAAGTTCTTTGGGGAATGGGAATGGGCGTTGACGGGCTTGAGGAAACTTTTGAGACTGATCTGCGAGGCAAGCCCGGCAGAGTCAATGTTCTCTTCGAGGCGGATGGCACGAAGGTGAAGGAGGATGTATTGTCACGACCTCAGCCTGGCTACAATGTCGTGACCTCCATTGACTTGGAGATGCAGAAAATCTGTGAAGAGCTATTGGCTGAAAAGGTCAAACGCGGGGCCATGGTGATCATGGATGTTCGTACTGGCGATATAATGGCTATGGCGAGTTTTCCTCAGTTCGATCCGAATGATTTCATTCCCTCCATTTCTCAGGAAAAGTATTCGGCTTTAATCGAGGATCCTAACAAACCACTTTTTCCAAGAGCCTATCGCGCGGCATATCCTCCGGCGTCCACTTTTAAGGTGCCGGTTGCGCTGGGTTTTCTCGAGAGCGGATATATCTCTGCGAGCGATGTGTATCCCTGTCCTTCTTCATGGTCAGTGGGCAATCTGGTGATGCGTAACTGGAACAAAAATGGTGAGGGCTACATGAATGTGGTGGGTGCCTTGACTCGTTCCTGCAACACCTGGTTCTACGAGGTTGCGACGCGGGCCGGAGCAGATTCGATGAGTTACATGGCGACGCGGCTCGGGCTTGGTCAGAAAACAGGGATTCCCCTGAATGAGGCAGCGGGATTCATTCCCAGTAACCGCTATTGGCTCGATGAATACGGCTACATGATGTCTGACGGAGAAGAGGCGGTGATGAGTATTGGCCAGGGTATGGTTGAGACGACCCCGCTGCAGATTGCACGGATGATGGCGGCGATCGGAAATGGCCGCGAGGTTTTAAAGCCGAGACTGGTGCTGCAGATTCAGGACTTGAATCATGAGATGGTGAGAACATTCCCTGTGGAGGTAGCCACTCCTTTGCGAGTGGATAACTATTCGCTCAGAACGGTGCAGCGTGGAATGTATGATGTCGTTAACGCAGGCAACGGAACGGGGAGAAATGCGCATCACAAAATCACTGTTTCTGGGAAAACGGGAACCGGACAGTGGAAGGTGGCTAATAAGCAGAACGTGGCTTGGTTCGCGGGATACTTTCCCTCCAAGTATCCTGTTTACTCGTTTGCTGTGATTTACGAGGGCGATCCCGGTGAAGCCGTTGGTGGTGGAAGCAAGGCGGCTCCGGTGGTGGGGGCGTTTCTTGAGAAATATTTAAACGAAGAAAATTATAATCGTGTCAGGGATTATGCGAATGAGCTGAAAGAGCAGTCCGGAGACGATGCGGATGAGTTTTCTTATCGCGGACCGGTTCAGTCGATTTTTCGTCCAGGGCCAACGGAATTGCCTCTTGAGCTCTTACCGGTGGAGAATGATCCCCGGGCCCAACCTCAGCCAAGTCGAGGCGGGGGTTTGTTTGATCGGGTCTTTAAGCGAAAGCGCCAATAGGGCTTGGCTGCACGTGGTGGTTCTGAAAAGCGGGAGCGGATTTTATCGCGTCGGTCATCAATTCGGCCTGTGGTTATTGCCAGCGGGGGCATCGAGCGATGCCTCTGGAGACTGAGGGAGTTTGAACGTTTGGCGCTAAAAGTGATCCAAAAAGTCTGACTGATTTTTCGAAGGAGGACTGGCACTGAAAATGCGGATACGTCGGTGAAAAGCAGGTGCTGAAGAGCAGATAGATTGTTTTTTTCTGAAAATGAAAGTTTCCTGCGCGTCTATGCGTAAAGAACCACATGAAATACGTTTCACTCATCCTTTTTGCCGTGTGGGTATTGGCAGAGATGCTGACCGCTCAGGAAAGAGTCTCGGCTGGTAGCCGGGAGGATTTCTCGAGTCGCTTGGTCGAAGGGGCGCTGTCTCGAACGACGCAGCAAGTTCGATATGATCCCGCCTATGTGGTGATCGATTATCCGTCGGGAGATGTTCCAGCGGATACGGGAGTGTGCACGGATGTCGTGATCCGCTCCTACCGTGCCCTCGGGATCGATCTGCAGAAATTGGTTCATGAGGACATGAAGGGAAACTTTTCTGCTTATCCTTCGATCTGGGCGCTTTCAGGAACGGATAAGAATATTGATCATCGGCGAGTGCCAAATCTTCAGGCCTTTTTCAAGCGCGAGGGTGCGTCGGTGAGCGGGGATTATGTTCCGGGAGATCTTGTGGCCTGGGACCTGACCGGGAGCGGGCTCTGGCATATCGGCATTGTGGTGGGCGATGATACCTTTGTTCACAATATCGGGGCGGGACCTGAGAAATCTTCTGGGATCGAACAATGGAAAGTGGTGGGCCACTACCGTTTTCAGCCTGAGGTTACTTAGTTCGGTCCTATCTAGGGGGATGCCATTCGGATCCCAGTCTAAGTCCTTACGATTCGCTTCAGTCCGCTTTTTTCATGGCGGCGAGTAGCTGATAGCTTTGCAGTTGCTGCACATACAGTTCGGCTTTTTCTCTGATTCCTGTCCAGACAACGGATTGGCCATCGCGGTGGACCTCCATCATGAGTGTTTCCGCCTTTTCACGAGGGTAGCCAAAAACCCGCTGGATACTGAGCGTAACGAAGTGCATCAGATTTACGGGGTCGTCGAAAATAATGACGTTCCATACCGAGTCCAGGTCAGTCTCGGTTTTCGTTTCGGTGATGGTGATTTCGTCGATATCAACGGACATGATCGATTTTCCCAATTAGACGACTCTGAGAGAGCCTGAGGTATTGCCTCCGTTTTCTCGCACGGCAGCGGCGACATGGACAAGGGCTTCCTCGAAAACGGACGAGAGTTCAGAAAGGCTTTCCCGGGAAATTTCCTTTGGCAGGCCAGATTGGAATTCGAACCAAATATAGGCTGACAAGGCGGAGGCGAGGGGGAGGTGGTAGAGAGCTGATTGCAGGGCGAAAACAATACAAACATGCCCTGGTGATTTTCCGTTTGAAACGCGGTCGACGAATTTCGTCCACTCACGATTGGCCTGCATTTCAGATTTTCCTTCCAGAAAGGCAGCGGAAGCCAGCTTGCTTCGTTCACGGATTGGTTGATTGAGTTGAATGTCCAGCAGGGTGTCGATGGCCTGAACTTCGTCGATGCGATACTGAGTTCCGCATTGATATGCCTCTACGAATGCAGGGGCGAGATGGGGGGCGAGCCAATTGTCCTGCCACAGTTGCCAAGCTGCTGGAAGGTGTCCCCGGTCGTCGAAGAGAAATGTTGCCGGCAATTCAGGAGTGACCCCGAGCAATGCGATGGCACGGGCAAGAGAGACCTCTTCAGAGTCTCCCTGTTCAGCAAGATGTAGGGTGTCTGGCATTCCGACACCGTTTCTGCCAAGTGGACCTAAATAAGTCCAGCTTTCTTCAACGTCTTGAAAGCGCCGTTCTTATCGATGGTCTTGAGACCACGAGCACTTACTTTGACGCGAACGAATCGACCTAGCTCAGGAACCCAAACGCGCTTTTGACGTAGGTTGGGCTTGAACTGCCGCTTCACGGTTTTGGTCACGTGACGGCCAATACCTCCCTGCTTCTTCGCCTTACCACTGCGGTGGATTCGGCGACCAGAGGTAACTTTAGCACCAGTAATTTTACAAAGTCTTGCCATCGTGAAGATCCGTTAAAGATTCGTGTCCCAGCAGCGGCTCATTGGGAGTCCTGCAAGGGCGGGCAATTTCGGCAGGAAACGACGTAGGTCAAGGGAAAATGCTCGGAATGGTGGATGAAGTTGGCAGGGGGCGATAAAGGGAGGTTCATGGGGCCGGAGTGCACTTTCCCCTTGCGGATAAGGCGTGCCGGCTATCTTGTTGCCCTTTTTTTACCTTATTCTGATTCATGAGCGAAACTGCTTCGGAGAAAAATACCGTCCTGATGGAGAAAATCGTGAGCCTTTGCAAGCGCCGCGGCTTCATTTTTCAATCAGCTGAAATCTATGGCGGTCTTAACGGTTGCTGGGACTACGGCCCTCTCGGGGCAGAGTTGAAGCGGAATCTTAAGGAATACTGGTGGAGAAAAAACGTCCAGGAGCGTGAGGATATTTTGGGAATGGACGGTTCTATCCTGACTCATCAGGATGTTCTGAAGGCTTCGGGGCACGTGGGTGGTTTTTCGGATCCAATGTGTGACTGCCTATTGAGCAAGGCCCGGCTGCGAGCTGATCAGATCGATCCGCAATCGGGAACGGTCTATTCCTATACCGGCGCTTCTCACGAAGAGTCTGGATGGACGGTGGAACGCGAGTATTCGGTTTTGGTCACGGAAGGTCAGGACGAGAACAAGGCGCGCAAGACGGCTCGTCTCTATTACTCTCAGTTTCTGACGGATAAGCAGATTTCGCCCAAAAAAATCGAGCTGGCGGGAGAGTCGACTGAATCGGTTGAGAACACGACGAGCTATAATCCTGAGAATGGATCGCTGCTCACTGAGCCACGCGAGTTTAATCTGATGTTCAAAACCCACATGGGCGCTTCAGCCGATGATGGAGATGAAAGCGCCGTGGCCTACCTTCGTCCGGAGACCGCGCAGACGATTTTTACTCAGTTTAAGAATGTCGCTGAGACCAATCGGGTAAAGCTGCCGTTTGGCATTGCCCAAATAGGAAAGTCGTTCCGGAATGAAATTAACCCGCGGAACTACACTTTTAGGTCCCGTGAGTTCGAACAGATGGAAATTGAATTTTTCTGTCGTCCTGACGAGGGATTGGCTCTCACTGAAGAGTGGCTCGAGCGTCGTCTGACTTTTTATGGGGAAATCGGAATCCCTCGCGAACACCTGCATGTTCTCGATATCCCGGATGGGGAGAGGGCTCATTACTCCGACAAAACTTACGACATTGAATACGCGTTTCCGTTTGGCATTCAAGAGTTGGAAGGCGTCGCCTATCGCACGGATTACGATCTGAAGAAGCACAGAGAGTGTAGTGGAAAGCCGCTCGAATTCTTTGACGAAGAGACCAAGGAGAAGCTTTTGCCTCATGTGGTTGAACCGAGTGCCGGATGTGATCGGACTATCCTGGCGCTGATCTGCGAGGCGTTCGACGAAGAGACTGTCACGGACGATAAAGGCAAGGAAGAGGTTCGGACAGTGATGCGCTTTACGCCGCGGATGGCTCCAGTCAAAGTGGGGGTATTTCCTTTGCTGAAGAACAAGCCGGAGCTGGTCGCAAAAGCTCGTGAGATTCAGAAGATGCTGATGCCACACCTGAATGTTTTCTACGACGAAACGGCTGCTATCGGCCGGCGTTATCGTCGTCAGGATGAGATTGGCACTCCTTTCTGTGTCACAGTGGACTTTGAAACTCTCGGCGAAAGCGGAGATGAACTGAAGGATACGGTGACTATTCGTGAAAGGGATTCAATGAGCCAGAAACGGATTCCGATTTCCGAGCTGCGGAATTTCCTGCTCGATGCGATCGCTTGAGAAGGAAGGCTCGTGCCGTTAAATGCCGGCGTCTTCGCCCAGCAGATCCATCACTGTGATGATTCCGAGCAATCGGTTCTCGTCATCGGTGACGAGGCATTTGTAGCAGCCTGATCGGATCATCTTCTCCAGTGATTCCTGGACGGTGGACTGAGCCGAGCAGGTGGGCAGGTGATCCGACTCAATTCGTTCAAGTTTGCAGGTGCCGTCGACATCGTCTCGTTTGATGTAGTCGAAAAAAGCTTCGCGGCTGAGAATTCCGGTCAGTTTGTTATCTTCATCGACCAGCGGGTAGATGCTGAAGCGCCGCGTCTTGAACATCTCCAGAGCTTCCCGGAAGGTTTGGCTCGCCTTCAGCGTGGCCAGATCGGTTCGCATAGCTTCCGTCACTGGTTTCTTCAGAATCGACGGATTCAACTTCTGCATGACGGACTGAATTTCTCCTTCTGCAGATTCCTGGGCGGTCGTATTGGCGAGGACCTTTCGGAAGCGTCGACTGCTTTGAAAAAATGGCAGGACGACTTCGCCGCTGAGAGAAACCAGTTCAGTTCCTCCCTGGGATACGGCATCGTAGAGGTAGCCACCTCCATGGACGAGGGCCCGTTCGCCAAAGTATTCGCCTTCCTCGATGGAGCGAACTACCTCGCCATTTTCGTCCTGGAGATCGATCTGACCACTCTTAACAACATAAAGAGAGAAGGCTGGTTCCCCGCGGTTGAAGAGCCTGTCGTCGGGTTCGAGGTGGACTTGCTGGTAGAGTTTGGTGTAGCGAGGGTTGAGTAAATTGATATCGCGGGGAAAGAAGAGATCGAGGGTCCAGTCGATCATCACTCTCAGTTTGCGATCCAGTCCAGGGAGCTTCGACAGGTAGATCGATCGCCACATGAACCAGGCGATGAATCCGGAAAACTGGATCCCGAAAATGCTGGCGACTGCGATGTGGTGCCCGATTGAGGCGAGTTCTCCCAGCCCTTTGAAAGCGAAATACTTAAGTTCTTTCTTTTGAACTTTTCGGACAATGTTTTCGGCAAGGCAGTAGCCTTGGCGCGTGGCGAACTGGGCATTTTGCGGGCAGGCCGCCCCACCTCCGTCAGCGAGGGGCACGGCGGCGCAATCGCCTGCGGCCCAGAGGAAATCGTAACCTCCCACCTGCAGGTATTCGTTGGTTTTGATTCGGTATCGTTCGTGTTCGAGTTCGTAGCGATCACAAAGACGCTGGATAACCCGGTTCGGTGCATTTCCGACGGTTGAAATGACAGCCGCGGTTTCGATTTCCGCCCCGGATTGCAGGTAAACTTTGGTGGCGGTGACGGCGTGAACCCGCTCGTTGAGGCGAAGTTCCAAGCCCCGCTCTTCCAGCTTTCTTCCTGCATAGTCGCCGAGATTGTCGCCGAGTGTTTGCAGAATTCGTTCCCTGCTGTGGACGAGGACGACGCGAATTTCTTCGAAAGAGACGTTGCTGTAATACTTTGAAGCCGAGCGCAGCATGTCGAGAATCTCGCCGGCAGTTTCGACCCCGGAATAGCCACCGCCGACAACGACGAAGGTGAGGAGTCGCTTGCGAACGTCATCACGGAACTCGGCATTGGCCTCTTCGATTCGAGAGAGGATGGTGGTTCGCAGGATCATCGCGTCACCGACGTTTTGCATCAGGAGTGCGTGCTCGGGCATGCCGGGTACACGACTGAGATCGATTTCCGCTCCAAGCGCTAATACAAGGTGATTGAACTCAAGGATCACCCCTGCTGAAAAACTTCCGGTATTTACTCTGACTTCCTTTTTCTCTAGATCGATGTCTTCGACTTGTCCTCGGTAGACTCTCAATCCTCGGCAGAGTGTTCGAATCGGACTGACGACATGCCGGGGCGAAATAGAGGCGCCGGCGACTTCGGCGAGCATGGGTTGAAAGACCATGTAATTCTGGTCCGAGATGATCGCTGCTTCACTCCGGTCGATTCCGGCTCTTTTGAGCACCTTGCCTAGCTTCTGGCCGCAGTAGACTCCGGCAAATCCGCCCCCCAGAATGGCGGCTTTCACTTTGATTCGGTGAGGCGGCTGCTCCCGATTGGCGAGTTGTGATGGGGGTGACATGGAGAGTTTTATTGAATAATAAATCGTGTACTGAGTTCAAGTTGCGAATCAGCCGTCTCAGTTGACAAAGAATACGTCGCCGATGAACCAGGCAATCATGCCAAACGCCAACACCACCCGTGCGATGATGCCGGCGATGCCTCCAACAACGGTTCCGATGGTTGAGTTGGAGGCGTCTTTCATCTCTTTTTTGGCGACGAAAATTTCAAAGATAAAAACACCGGCGATGGGGCCGATAATCAGTCCGGGAAGGGAAAAAAAGATACCGATGATTCCGCCAACGATAGCTCCCACGATGCCCCATTTGCTGGAGCCAAACCATTTGGCGCCCAAGGCTCCGGAAATCCAGTCGAGTATTAGGGATAGAACGTAAAGCAGGCCCATAAACACCAGCCCCTGCCAGGCCAGGCCAGAGGCTTCCATTCCTTTCAAAAAGTAGTGAAAAACGGCTCCAGCAAAAATCAAAGTGGTGCCGGGAATAATGGGGAGGAATGTGCCGAGGAATCCTCCAACAATCAGGGTGATCACCAGCATCCAAGTGAGGCCCGAAAGGATCGCTCCCGTGTCGATGTTATCCAGGATGCCGGCAATGAGTGTCATTGAAAAACTAGGTCGAAGGGATGTGAAAGGGGGCGAAAAGAGCAGCCGCTCTTTTCAAAAGAACCGACGCGCGGATGCCTGAGTGCGTGGCTTGCAGATTCGAGTGATGCATTGCTCGAAGCTTTCTTCGTTGCTTAGAATGCCGATTTCCACCCGAAGGAAATAAATAGGAACATCCATTCGGGCTAAACGCGGAAACCGAACTGCATCCTTTTCGGTGGTGATGATCATGTCGACACCGGACTCGACGCAGCAGTTGATGAACGTGATGATTTCCTGTTCGGTAAACCGGTGGTGATCCATGAAGCGACAGGTGGCCTCGACGGTGGCTCCTAGTTTTTTTACTCCATCTTCGAAACTTTCGGGGACGGCAATCGCGCTGACGGTGCCAACTTTGGCACCCTTAAGTGTCTCAAGGGGACTGCTTTCGCGAGTTTCGATATGCTGAAGATAGCGTGGTCTGTGCTCGCATTCGATGATTTCGGCGGTGCGATTGTAGAGACGAATGCGCTGAATCAGTTCTTCGTTGGAATCGCCGTTACACTTTGTGATGAAGATATAGGAAGCTCGCTTCAAATTTCTCGGGGGCTCTCTGAGAGTTCCTCGCGGGAGAAGCCGATCAGTACCAAAAGGGTGCCATCGATCGATCAATACGATGTCGAGTCGATGCTTGAGGCGAAGATACTGCATCCCGTCATCGAGAATTAAGGTATCGCAATTGAGTTCGCTGATGGCGTGCTTGCCGCTCTTGACTCTGTCTTTGTCTACCACCACCGGGATATCTTTGAGGTTCGCCGCGAGCATGTAGGGCTCGTCACCTGCTGTCATGGAGTCGAGAAGGAGAGATTTCCCGTCGCTGACAACTCGAGGTGGATCGATCTCGTTCTTTCCTTGGATCTTTCCAACAAGTCGTTTGAGGAAAGGTTGTTTCACCGATTTGTAGCCACGGCTCAGAATAGCGACCCGGCGACCCCCATCTTGAAGAGAGCGAGCGAATTTTTCAACCACGGGAGTCTTTCCGGTTCCGCCGACAGTCAGATTGCCAATACTGACGACGAGGCATCCGAGATTTCGTTCGCGGAGTATGCGGTTGCGGTAGAGCCAAAGCCTGAGGCTGACAACTCCTCCGTATAGGCCCGACATACTGGCGAGAAAGGTGCGAAGAATAGCGGCACGGACGCCCTTTCGGCGGTCAAGAATGACGTCGATGGCGAACTGCTCGAGCTTTTCGGTGGTTTGCCGCATAGACGGAAATTGGAGTGGGCGGACAATGGTCGTCAAATTGCTTTGAGAAGCAACTGTGAATGTGAACGGTTGCAATTCACGCAGTCTTAGAGGATTTGCTATTCATGAACAGAATTGACCGTCGAGCACCAGACCAGATGAGGGATGTGAGTTTTCAGTTGGATATTGCACCCCTGGCTCACGGCAGTGTCCTAGTCAGCTTCGGCGAGACCCAGGTGATTTGTAGCGCGATGCTGGAGAAAGGCGTGCCGCGCTGGATGATGCAGCAGAACGTTAAGGGAGGTTGGCTGACTGCTGAATACAGCATGCTGCCGTATTCGACGCTGCAGCGGAAATCGCGTGATATTTCGCGTGGAAAACTGGATGGTCGCAGCTCCGAGATTCAACGGTTGATCGGGCGAAGCTTGAGAGCGGTGGTTGATCTCAAGAAGCTAGGGCAGCGGACCTTGTGGATCGACTGTGATGTCCTAAGAGCGGACGGTGGAACCCGGACTGCTTCAATTACCGGTGCCTCTGTCGCAGTGGAAATGGCTTTCCAACGTTTTATTGCGGCAAATAAGATGGAGGCTTCTCCGATGGATCGTTATGCCTCTGCGGTGAGCGCGGGAATCTGGAATGGTGGTTGTTGCCTCGACTTGAATTATCACGAAGACAAAGACGCCAGCGTCGATTTTAACTTTGCGATGACTTCGGATCTTGAATTAATCGAGATGCAGGGAACTGGCGAAGAATCGACGTTTTCCGAGGAGGAGATGCTGGAAATGCTGAGATATAGCAAAAAAGGCGTTTCTGAAATTGCTGAGCGCCAGAAGGAGGCATTGGAGTCTTTTGATCCGACCGCCAACGTTGAATTGTTGACTCGGTTGGTCTGAAAAGGATCTCTGCCTCCGGCGGAGCTCAGTTAGGATTGATCGTCTTACGCAATTTGGTCAGCCCGCGACGGACCCGTGCTTTGACGGTTCCGAGCGGTTTGCCGAGTTCGTCGGCAATTTGTTGCTGGGTCAGCCCTTCGAAATACACTTTTTCGATCGCCTCTCTCTGCACCGGGGTTAGCTCCATGATGGCGGTGCGGACTGCCTGACAGGTATCCCTCCTTGTGGCCGCTTCTGGACCAGTCACGCCGGCGGCTCCTCGTGGCACCGCTTCAATTTCGTTGGTGTAGGCTTTTCTGAGTTTGGCCTGGCGCTGTTTCGATCTGAGTCGGTCGATGGCTCGGTTTCTTGCCATCGACGCGAGCCAAGTGATGGGGCGACCACGGCCCGGGTGGTAGAGATGGGCTTTTCGCCAAAGAGAACCCATCACTTCCTGGAGGACTTCTTCGGCATCGTGGCGGTCGTTCAAAACCTGATTGATCGTGGTGAAAAGTAATCCGTCATAGCGCTGGTAGAGATTTCGAAAGCTGAGACGGTTCCCATTGGCAATGTCACAAAGGAGTGTGGCATCAGCGGCATCGTCGTAGGCGGGTTTCTCTAAGTGTAGCTTGCTCATTATGATCTAAGCTTATTTTAGGTAAAATAATTATCAATTTTAAACGAAATAAGAGTTTCTTATAAAATATCATGTAAGATTAGGGGCGCTGCTTCATCCGATCGTGGAAAGTTAAGATACGACGAATTTTGGTTTCAACGGATTGACCCGACAGGAGTCTAAAAAGGGCCAGTAGGAGGCGATTGCGTGGGACGATCCACTGTGTTAGTTTCGCCGGTCGGCACCGTCCGACCCCTTTAACTTTTTAACTTCGACCATTTCAATGCAAAACGACGAGCCTGACAAAAACGACCAACGCCAGAACGGTGGCGAAAATGGATTCAACTGGAAAGGGTTGATCCTGCTGTTCGTGGCAATGGGCTTGTTTGGGCTCGCGATCTGGTCCAAGAGTTTTTCGGAATCCTCCAAGACTCTGACTTATTCTGAATTCAAGCAGCTTGTCGCGGAGGACCGGATTCATCTAGATCCGAATTCAAAACCGGCCAAGCTTTTGCGTTTGGTTCAGAGGGATGGCAGTTCCAAGCAGTATGTTAGCGGTTGGTACGAAGTCGAAACTCTTGGTGAAAATGACGATGAGAAGTATAAGCAATTCACGACTCCCGTTATTCTTGAATACGTGGGCGATGATTTGAAATCATTGCTTGCTGAAAAGAACCTGGAGATCTCTGATTTACCGACAGACTCCGATGGCCTTGGCATGATGCTGATGTCCTTTTATCTCCCGGTCTTCTTTCTGTTGATTTTGCTGTATTTTCTTTTCCGCCATCAGATCAAGGCTGCAGGCAAAGGCGCAATGGGTTTTGGCAAGAGCAAAGCCAAGCTAATGGCCATGGATAAGAAAAAGGTCACTTTTAAAGATGTGGCTGGGATCGCTGAAGCGAAGGAAGAAGTATGGGAAATCGTTGAGTATCTCCGTGATCCGAAAAAGTTTCAGCGTCTTGGTGGTCATATTCCAAAGGGTGTTTTGATGGTAGGTGCGCCGGGAACAGGAAAGACTCTGTTGGCCCGGGCTATTGCCGGAGAGGCCGACGTTCCGTTTTTCTCAATCAGTGGCTCCGATTTCGTGGAAATGTTTGTCGGAGTTGGCGCGTCTCGGGTTCGAGACATGTTCGAGCAGGGGAAAAAGAGTGCGCCTTGTCTGATCTTTATCGATGAGATCGATGCCGTCGGACGTCACCGGGGACATGGTATGGGCGGCGGGCACGATGAACGCGAACAAACACTCAATGCGCTGTTGGTGGAAATGGATGGTTTTGAAACTCAAGAAGGAGTCATCATCATTGCCGCAACTAACCGTCCGGATGTTCTTGATCCAGCGCTGTTGCGTCCGGGAAGATTTGATCGAGAAATTACCGTGAGCCTTCCGGATGTGAAGGGACGTGAAGAAATTCTCGCTGTTCACGCCAAGAATGTGAAGCTTGCTGAAGGTGTTAAAATGGGAATCATCGCGCGAGGTACCCCTGGATACTCTGGTGCTGAATTGGCCAATGTGATCAATGAAGCGGCGCTCTTGGCGGCACGTAAAGGGCTTAAGGCTATCACAACTGCAGAATTAGAAGAGGCTCGTGATAAGGTTCGTTGGGGTAAGGAGCGGCGCAGTCTTGCTTTGAGTGAAGATGAAAAACAGCTCACGGCTTACCACGAAGCAGGGCACGCTCTTCTCGGAATGTTAGTGAAGGATACTGACCCGGTTCATAAGGTGTCGATCATCCCCCGGGGGCCGGCGCTTGGAGTGACGATGTACTTGCCTGTCGAAGATAAGCACAGTTACAAGAAGCAGTATCTGCTCGATCGATTGATTCTGATCATGGGAGGCCGAGTCGCTGAGGAATTGGTCTTTGGCGATGTTACGAATGGAGCTGCGGGTGACATTCGGCAGGCGAGTGAGATTGCGCGCAAGATGGTGTGCAATTGGGGTATGAGCGAAAAGCTCGGAATGATTGAGTATGGTGAAGGCCAGGGAGAAGTTTTTCTCGCCCGTGATATTTCTTCACCGCGAAACTATTCGGAAGCTACTGCGCAAAAAATTGATGATGAAGTGAGAGCTTTGACTGAGAATGCATATGCTGAAGCAACAAAGCTTTTGACTGAAAATCGTGACAAGTTGGAAGCCATCGCTCAGGCCTTACTCGAATTTGAGACTCTCGATGGGATCCATGTTCAAGAGATCATGGACCACGGTAAGATTCAGAATCCGCCGTCTACTTCAACACCGCCTGATCTTCCTGAAGTTGTTGAGGAGAGCAAGAGTCCAGTCGAAGAGGAAAAAAATCACGAAGACGATTTCCCCGGTGATCTTGCACCAGCCGGTGCGTGAAATTCAACCGGGTGAACCGTGCGAGGGAATTATCCCTTTCCGTCCATCGCGATCAGTTGCGTGACGGTAACGAATTGATATCCTTTGAGGAGCAGTTCATCGACCGCCAATGGTACGGCGTCGATGGACGGGGCGTGAATGTCGTGGACCAACAAGATGCCACCCGGTCGGGTACCTGAGACGAGTCTTGAGGCGACGACTGATGAGCCGGGTTTCTTCCAGTCCTCAGGATCGACCGACCACAAGATGGCAGGGTAGCCAAATTCTTCTCGAATCCATCGTTTTTGTTCGGAGGTGATGGAGCCATAGGGCGGTCGCATTGTCCGGGGAGCGACTCCAGTTGCTGAAACGATGGAATCGCGTGCATCACTGAGTTCCTTTTTCACCGCAGCCTTGGACATATTTTTCAGATTCCCGTGAGTCACTGTATGGTTTCCGATTTCGTGGCCTTCGGCGACGATGCGGCGCATAATCTCGGGATGTGCTCGTGCGTTAGTACCCACGACATAGAAGGTCGCTCTCACATTTCTTGCTTTGAGGATATCAAGTAATCGAGGGGTATTCGTGGGATGGGGGCCATCATCAAATGTCAGAGCGATGAAGGGCAGGCTGGTATCGACTTTGGAATAGCTGTCCTTATTGCCAGCTGAGGCGGGATAATTTCGACTTCCGGCTTCATTCCAGGCTTGGCCGGGTAACGCCCCCTCGGTGTCCACTTTGGCGAGAGGGTTGTCTTTGCCATTCTTGCCACCGGCGGGGGTCTTGCAACTTACTGAGATGCATGAGGCAGTTAGCACGATGACCGTGCCAAAGATTTGGGTGATGGAGGCTTTCAACTGAAGGGAACGGGTTGTGTTGACTTAGGGCAACAATTTAAGAAAGTTTTATAATAATGCAACGCAGAATTGCGGATTACCTTAAATTTTATAAAAATCGCTGCAGGATAGGGCGAAGTTCGGTGATGGTTTCGTCCGGCCAATTCTCTTTTGCGGTCATCAGAGCAGGATCGAGTGCCCGGTGTTCAGGCCAGTCTGGCACCTCAGGGATTCTTGGGATGACGGCCTGGAGGATGTTTTTCGCTGAGGTCGCGTTTGCCTGGACGTGTTCAATGACGGAGTGGGCATTCACGGCATCTTCTTCGACTTTCCAGCAGTCGTAGTCAGTGATCATTCCCAGAGTAGCGAGGGCGATTTCCGCTTCCCTGGCTAGTTTGGCTTCGGGCAGATTCGTCATTCCAATGAGATCGAATCCTAGTTTTCGATTGGTCTCGGATTCGGCTCTAGTCGAGAAGGCTGGGCCGTCCATGTTAACGTAGGTGCCTCCGTTGTGGACTTGATTTCCGGCCTCGTCCGCCGCCTCAAAAAGCAATTTTCTGAGATCGGGGGAAATGGGGTCGCTGAAGCCGATGTGGGCGACGATACCGCGCCCAAAGAAGGTGTGGCCTGCTCTCTGGCTCGTTCTGTCATAGAACTGATCAGGCAAAACAATATCTCTAGGTTGGTATTCTTCCTTCAATGAGCCGACCGCAGTGACGGCAACAATCCACCGGACATTCAAGGAGCGAAGAGCCCAGATATTGGCACGGTGATTCAACTCGGAAGGTAGGATGCGGTGACCCCGCCCGTGGCGAGGAAGGAAGCATACGGTTCGGTTTTTCATTTTACCCCTGATGATGGCATCGGAAGGAGGGCCAAAGGGGGTATCGACGACAATCTCTTCAACCTCAGTCAGTCCTTCAATTTCATACAGGCCGGAGCCGCCGATGACGCCGATGGAGGCGGTGCTATTGGGATCGATACTCATGAGGGCGGCAAGATAGTGGGAGAATAGCTTCAAACCAAGTCGGAAATCTTTGGTGGGCTGTCTACGAATAATCTTATTAGTAATGCTTGAAATTTAATAAATCTTTACTAAATTTTTAAAATGTTTGGTCGCTTTATTACCTCTGCCCTCCTGATTGGTGTCGGGATTGCATCGCCTTGGCTGGTCAGTGACTGGCTGGCGTGGCGGGAGAGTGGTACACCGCCGGGGGGCATTTATCGAAAATTGGGGGAGTTTCCGTCTAACTTGAGGGACCGATTTGCCGGGGGGGGTGAAGATTCGCCCGGGCGGGAAGTGATAGGAGTGCTGGATGGTGAAGAAAGCGAGTTGAGTGCTGAGCCCTACCCGCTTGCGTCGCAAACTTTCCGGATGCTTCAGGGTTTTTTGCCGTCAGGCGAGGACGCTAGGCGAATTCTAAATACATCATTTTCTGGTGCGGACGTTTCTGAGGCGGAATATCCGAGGAATCTGAGCGCCTCGGGACTAGCTTCGTTGAGCACCGGGGTCGAGGGATTGGGCCTCGCGGTAGGTGATCCGGTATTTCTCAGGGTATTTAAGGAGGAGGGTGAGTTAGAGGTTTGGATGCAGGGTGATGGGGATTCTCATTTCACCTTGTTTAAGGTGTATCGGATTAACGGTTGGTCTGGTTCGTTGGGGCCTAAGATCAAAGAAGGGGACAGGCAAATGCCCGAAGGCTTCTATTATATTAGTTCTTCCCGGATGCGCCCCGATACGAAGCATCACCTTGGGATGGATTTGGGATTCCCGAATGAATACGATCAGTTTCACGGGCGGTCGGGGAGCGATCTGATGATTCACGGTGGTGGTGGTGGTTCTGGAGCCTTTGTCCTCAATCCTCACGATATGACCGAAATCCATTCGCTGGCAGAATCTGCCTTGAGAGGAGGGCAGCGTCTTTTTCGGGTGAATATATTTCCGTTTCGAATGACTGATCGGAGGATGAATCAAGAGTGGGAGAGTCAGCCTGATTGGATTGATTTCTGGGTCAATTTGAAGGAGGGATATGACTTCTTTGAAAATGCAAATTTCCCGCCGGATGTGTCGATTGGGGGCGGTGAATACGTTTTCCGATTCCCGTGAACACGAAATTTTGATTTTAGACGTTTTTTTTCTTCCCGTGCCCCGTCAATTTCTCTAGGTTGCGTCCTCTGTAGGAATCGGTGCTCGTCGAGCATCGATCACTGATTTTGAGCGCTGGAAATTAAATTGATTGATCAAGGCGCATCTGATCGGCAAAATACGTTACCGAGAAACTCCCCACCACCTTTATACCATTGTACGCGAACGAACCCTATCTCGTCGAACTCTTGCAAGAAGCGAACCTGTTTGATGCAGCCGCTCTCGAGGATGTTAAGCATAAAAAGAAGGCTGAAGAGTCGACTTTGGAAGGTCTGCTGGCGCAAAACATTGTCTCCGATGAAAATGTCGCTGAAGTTCTGGCCAGCAATGCTGGAATGGACTACGTCGATCTCGGAAAGCTTGAGATTGATCCAACAGTAGGGGCCCAGGTGCCTGCCGATGTCGCGGTTCGGTTTAAAATTGTTCCTATCGCGGAAGGCGGGGGTAATCTGGTTGTCGCGGTGACGGATCCGCTCGATTTCGATGCCTTGGATTCAGTTAGGCACGTGCTTTCAGTGGAACCTGAGTTTGTGGTTGCTTCCGACTCTGCCATCAAGCAGCGCCAGTTAGATTTTTACGCCGCGGAACTAGATTCAGAACAGATCAAAAAGCTGGATGCTGACGCCATCTCTCTGACTGAGACGAGCGAGGCAGATGGAGGCGATGCTCCCATCATCAAGATGGTGTATCAAATCTTGCAGGAAGCTTACCAGAATCGAGCTTCCGATATTCATATCGAGCCTCTCGAGGATGAATTGCGGGTGCGCTATCGCATCGACGGTTCTTTGCACAAAGTGCAATCCCATCCGATTCGTCTCCTGCCGTCTGTGATCAGCCGGATCAAGATCATGACAGGTACGATGGCGATCGCAGAGAAGCGAGTACCGCAAGATGGCCGGATTCAGGCCAAGTTTGGCAGCGGTGATCTCGATTTACGTGTCTCGACAATCCCCACCAGTTGTGGGGAAAGCGTCGTCATGCGAATTCTTGATCGTAGTTCGCTATCGATTGGTCTGCCTCAGCTGGGATTTTTCAGTGATGATGAAGCGAATTTTAACGAGTTAATCAGGTTGCCCGACGGCATTCTTCTGGTAACAGGACCGACGGGTTCTGGAAAAACGACCACTCTCTATGCGTGTTTGAATTCGATTAATAAATCGGATCGAAAGATTATTACGGTGGAGGACCCAGTGGAATACCTGCTGTCTGGGATTAACCAGGTCCAAGTGAAAGAAGACATTGGCATGACTTTCGCGGCAGCGTTGAGGGCGATTCTTCGTCAGGCGCCAAACATTATCATGATTGGTGAGATCCGTGATATCGAAACTGCTTCCATTGCGATCAATGCCAGTCTCACGGGTCACCTGGTGTTCAGTACGCTCCACACTAACGATGCGCCCTCTGCGGTGGCTCGTCTTGCTGATATCGGGGTTAAGAAATTCCTGATCGCCAGCGCCGTGAGATCAATCATGGCTCAGCGTCTTGTTAGGAAGATTTGTGCGGACTGCGAAGCTCCAGGCGAGATCACGGAGAAAGAAATCCGGGTCCTAAATCTGACTTCAGAGCAGTTGTCTAAGGCCGAAATGAAACAGGGGGGTGGTTGTCGCAACTGTCGAATGACAGGGTATCGCGGCCGGATGGGATTGTTTGAGATCTTTAATATTGTCGAAGAAGTGAGACTTCTCATTAATGGAGACGAATCCAGTTCTGGATTACGCAAGCGAGCTCGAGAGTTAGGGATGCGAACTTTGCGAGAAGATGGTGTTCGCAAAGTGCTTGCGGGGACCACAACGGCCTCCGAAGTGGTTCGGGTAACGATGTCTGATTCTGACTGATTGCCAGGGTCACAAAGACGATAATTTTTTTGATAAGACTATGACGGTTGAGAGTGTAATCGATCTATTGATTTCAAGGGGGCTGATTGATGATTCGCAGCGCGATGATTACATCGCTGCTGCCAATGCTAGTGAGCGTGACATCACCTACGCTGTTGAGGAAATGGGCGTGATTCAGCGCGATCAGCTGTTTCAGCTGGTGGCACAGGATATTGGCGGGGAATATTATGATCTTAGCGATTTTGAGCCGGCGCCACACCTGCTGAAGGCGGTCCCTGCGGGAACGGCGAAATTGTATCAGGCAATTCCCATTCAGATTACTGATGCAGGTCTACAGGTCGCTATTGCTAATCCGCTGGACCCTCAGAACCTAGAGGAATTGGGCTTTTCGTTGAACCAGACGATCGTTCCTGCCGTAGCTCCGCCGGAGCAGATCGCGGCATTGATTGAGCGATGTTATTACGGTGGTGGAGCGGGAGAAGAAGAGGGAGAAGCTGGTGAAGGTGGCTCGGAGGGCGGTGGTCAAAGTGATGCGCTCGCAGCGATTCAGGCAGAGGTTGCTGCTCTTTCTGATGAGGATCTGGAAGAGGAGTCGAACTCGGCACCGATTATTAGGTATGTTGATTTGGTGCTTTATCAGGCGATCAAAGAGAAAGCTTCCGATATTCACTTTGAGCCTTTTGAGGGGGATTTCAAAATCCGGTATCGGGTCGATGGAGCTCTCTATGAAATGGCGCCGCCGCCTCAGCACCTGAAGCAGGCGATTATTTCCCGTATCAAGGTGATGTCCGCATTGAATATTGCGGAAACACGATTGCCTCAGGATGGCCGAATCACGAAGGAGATTAACGGTAAGCCGGTGGATATGCGGGTTTCGACTCTGCCGACTGTCTTTGGGGAAAGTGTTGTTCTGCGAGTTCTGGACCGTTCTAATGTGAATTTGGATCTCGAGACATTAAACCTTGAGCCGGATGTCTACGAATATGTCACTGACACAATCGTAAAACCTAATGGAATTTTTATCTGTACTGGACCGACCGGTGCTGGAAAGACGACAACTTTATACGCTTGCCTGCGAAAAATTAACACAGAGGACACCAAGCTTCTTACGGCAGAGGATCCGGTCGAGTATGATATTAATGGCATTATTCAAGTGCCGGTGAATGAGAATATTGGTTTGACCTTTGGTCGCGTGCTGCGGGCGTTCCTTCGTCAGGATCCCGATCGTATTCTGGTGGGTGAGATGCGTGACCTTGAGACCGCACAAATTGCAATTCAAGCATCGTTGACCGGTCACTTGGTTCTGTCCACTCTTCACACAAATGATGCTCCAGGGGCGGTCACTCGATTAGTTGATATGGGGTGTGAGCCTTTCCTCGTTGCGGCCACATTGGAGGGCGTGTTAGGCCAGCGACTACTGCGCAGGATCTGTTCGGAATGTAAGGTGGCGTATAAGCCGACCGCTGCTGTTTTGGCTCAATTAGGATTAAGTGATGCCGATACAGGTGGTCGAGAATTTTACACCGGTCAGGGCTGCGATGTCTGTAATGACACGGGATATCGGGGGCGACAGGGGCTTTTTGAGTTGCTGGATATGTCAGATCCGATTCGTGAATTGGTTGCGCAGCGGGCAGCGACGGTCGTTCTAAAGCAAAAAGCACAGGAGCTTGGAATGAAGACTTTGCGCGAAGATGGTTTGCGGAACATCTTCCAAGGAATTACCACGATCGAAGAGGTGCTGAAATACACCTGATCAAATTTGAAGTTAGCTTTTCCATCGACAGAATCGGAAAGATGAGGCTAATCTGAAATCATAACGTAACGAACGAAATTAGATAACCAATCACTATGGCGAATTTTGAATATATTGCCCTGGACGCAAAGGGTGAGGAAACGACTGGATCCATCTCGGCAAGTAATGAGGCCGATGCGATCACTCAGCTTCGTAAAAGCGGTCTATACCCGACACAGGTTGTAGCAGCAGGAAAGGGCGGAGTGACCGGAGCGGCAAAAAGTCGCGCTAAGAAAGGCCAAAAGGCCAAAGGCAAAAAAGGAAGCGTCGTTGGCGGTCGCGTCAAAGGTAAGGTATTGATGATTTTTACCCGGCAGTTGGCGACGTTGGTGGATTCAGGGCTCCCTCTTCTTCGTGGCCTTTCAGTGCTTGCTAAGCAGGAAAAGAGCAAGGTGATGGCGGGAACAATCAATCACTTGGCCGATGCCGTGGCCGGTGGTTCAACGTTTTCTGAAAGCCTTGGGCAGCACCCGAGAATTTTTGACAAGCTATACATCAATATGGTCAAGGCTGGTGAGCTTGGCGGTGTGTTGGAGTTGGTCTTGGTTCGTCTGGCCGAATATCAGGAAAAGGCTCAGAAGTTGAAGAACCGTATTGTGGCGGCGATGGTCTATCCGATCATCGTTATCGTTATCGCCGTTGCTATTTTGATCTTCCTGATGGCAGTGATTGTCCCTCGATTCGAGAAAATCTTCGAAGAGATGCTCGGCAATGAGCCTTTGCCACCGATCACTCAGGTGGTGATCGCTATCAGTCGGTTTGTGCAGGATAATCTATTGATTGTTATCATTGGCGGCGCGGTCCTCTACGCCGCTTGGAAGGCGTTTGCGATGACTAAGGGCGGGCGGATGATCATTGACCGATGGAAACTTTTTATTCCCGTTTTTGGTCCCGTCCAATTGAAGAGTGGTATCTCTCGATTCACTCGTACTCTGGGAACGCTGGTTACCAGTGGTGTTCCGATTCTCCAGGCTCTTAACATCACTCGTGATACAGCAGGGAACGTGGTCATGGCTGATGCAATCGAAAAGGTGCACGCAGCCGTTCGGGAAGGTGAGTCAGTTGTTGCACCGCTTGAGGCCAGTAGAATCTTTCCTCCCATGGTGATCAGTATGGTCGACGTGGGTGAAGAGACTGGGCAATTGCCGGATATGCTTTTGAAGATTGCTGATGTCTATGACGACGAAGTGGATAATGCCGTCGATGCGATGACGTCGATGATTGAGCCCATCATGATCGTTTTTCTGGCAGTAATTGTCGGAACCATTGTGATCGCGCTTTTCATGCCGATGATCACTATCATTACCAAAATGAACGAGGCTACCTGATGAGGATCGGGTTGATCTGGTCAAACTTATTGCGCAAGCAATGTTTTACAATGTATTGACATCGATTAGCCCGTCCTGCTAAGCTGTTGGCATGAAAATTTTCCCTCGAACTAGTGCTGAACGTGGTTTCAGCATGATCGAACTGATGACGGTGATTTCGATCATGATCGTTCTTGCTGGCATTCTCATAGGAGCGTTGCCCGGAATCCAAGCCAAAGTGAACAGGGGTAAAGTCGAAACTTTAATGGCTGAATTGAAATCCGGCTTATCTAAATATCAGCTGGAGCATGGAATCTATCCTCAGAATCCGCCCAATGGAGGGGACCGGGACTCAATTGGGGTGGAGGGGTCGAAAGTTCTCTATCGGTACCTCTCAGGTGACTGGGGGCCTGGCGAATCGCCCGATGGAGAAGTGGATGACGAAGAGACAATCTATGTGCCAAAGCTGAGTTACTTTCAGAATAAGGACTCGAAAGATCCGAGATCTGAGAAAATAGCGGATGACTACTATATTGTTGATGCCTACGGAAACCCCATTCGATATCTCGCTGAACCGCCCAATATCAAATCTAGTGAGCGAGAGACCTACAATCCGACTTACGACCTTTGGTCGATAGTGGATGCCGATCCAAGCAATGAAGAGGATCAGGCTCGACACATAACGAATTGGCAGTCCAACTGAATGTCTTGTTCTGTTTTGATTTTATGACTTCCCTAGAAATTTCGTTATTTTGGTGTACGCTGGAATGACGGAGAAATGGGGTTTCGGTCGTCATCATCAATTGTGTCTCTCGGCGGGCTTGACCATTTGGAACAGTGGTTTGGGAGTGTCTCTTCTCCTTGGGTTCCGGAGGTAGGTCGGCGAAGTGACAGTGACGAGTTAGTTTTGGTATTCAATTATCGTCAAAGCGGAGAAACGGATCGCCCCTATTTGAATTCGGTGCGGCAAAGGGTGGGCCTCATCAACAACAGTGAAGATCAGCGTGCTTCGCTAATGGATTTCAATTGGGATGCCGACCAAAAGGTTTCCCTCGTTTCTGATCTGATCGAGGGGGAGCCTTTTCTTCAGTATTTCTCGCGAGTGGATACGGTAGCTGAATTTGATTCTCTGCAGGTTCTAGTCGATTTGGTCGAGCATCTGAAGCGGCTCTCGATCGTTACTCGCGTACTGTCGTGCCTCGAATTGGAGGATTTTTTTATTACTCGTCGTGATGGGGCTCGTCTCGAGGCTAGTCCAGTACTTTGCTTTGCAGTTATTCGTGATGAGGAGCCAAAAAGCGATTTTCAAATAGCTCGGAAGTGGATCAGTCTTTTGGCTGGGCTTTTCGGGGCGATGAAGAGTGGCTGGAAGAGAGAGCCGGGGTCGATTAATCCATCTGATGTAAAGCCGTTTCGAGGATTGTTGAAGGAGCTGAGTTCGGGAGCTGAAAAACCGCTTTTCGAACGATTGACTGATGTTGAGAACCTTTTGAAGAAAGAGCTGTCCGGCATTCGTTCAAAAGGAGCCAAGTGCCGATTAGTGGGCGCTGCTCACGTGCCGTTTGGGGTTGTTGGCAACTCAATACTGAGTAGGTTTTCTGCCACATGGAGCTCTGGCGGAGATTGGGAGGTTTCGAATTGTCGGCGATCATTGTTTTCATCGTTTGTCTTTGAAGAAGAGCAGCCTGATTCGGGTGATCGCCGGATGCTTTATCTGCTCCCTCCGGAAGGGTGGTTCGCGGAGTCTTTGATCCAACCTGTTAATCGGAAAATGGCGCACCCCTACTTAAGGGCCCATCACAACGGGATCAGGACACGCTCGGTGTTCTGCGAGGAGGGCTACACCTTGTTGGTTGGTGGTGATGTGGCCAGGGGGTTGCCTCTCCCGATACTGTTTGCTATTCGAAGGGGAATCGAGCCTAGGGAGGTTCTTAGTATTGCGGAGAAAGTTAGTAGAGCTCTTGCTCAGTTCGAGGGTGCAGAATTAGAATTGATACTGAGTTCGCCATGGCAGATTGAACTTCACCCTGAGTCGATTCTCGAAGAGGAAGATTGGGCGCGGCTTCTTGAGCAGAATGTCTGCCAGTGGCCGACATGGGAGGTAAAGATTAGGGTCGAACTCCCGTGTGAGCATTTTTTGGTAAACAAAAGGCATTGCTCCTGGAAATCGATTTTTGATTCCCAGAAGGATCAATTTTTCCCTACTTTGTTTGGGTGGATGCTTGACTGGCAGCGGTTTAACTGGGCAATTCGGAGCGGTTTGCAGGAAAGGGAGCCAATCAGCTGGGATGAGAGCGTCCGCCTTCTTCTGGATTTGTCTCCGCAAGGGCAAGATATGGAGAGCTTGGATTTCTCCGGAAGGACTCGAATGCTGGAGGCTTTAGCCCGCGCGCTCAATTGTCTAGCCTGACCTGGTTCCAGCGCTTTGGGCCCTCAAAATCGGGATCAGATACTTTGTTCATTTTAATTTGAACAAAGTAAATCAGCGAGGTAAGTTTGGCCTGCGAGACATAACCGCTGATGTGGCGCCTCGATAAAGAAAGCAGTATGGGAACAGGTTGTCATAGCCGTCGTTGAGGCGGGATAACCAAGGGCGGCAGCGTGCCTGATCCCTAGTGTACAGTGTTTTAGTCCCAGAAATGAGAGAGATCTCCGTCCAGGAAAGTGAGGGATGTTCGAACCTCAACGAAGAGGCTATCGAGTACTTTGTCTCATTTGTGCAGATGTTGGGGTTGCCGAAATCGATAGGGCAGATCTACGGGTTGCTCTTCGTCGCGACTCGTCCGCTTTCCATGGGAGATGTCGTGACCAGTTTGGGCATCAGCAAGGGTAGCGCGAGTCAGGGGCTCTCTCTATTGAAGACTTTGGGTGCGGTAAAGGCATGCGGCCTTCCCGGAGAGCGACAGGAGCGATACGAAGCCGACTTCAACGTATCGAGGATCGTGAACCACTTTGTCGAAAATCGTCTGCAGCCGCGATTGGAAAATGGCGAGCAGCGAATTTCCCGAATGGTACAACTGGCTGAGATGAACGCTGAAGGAAGTGAAGTCGATTCGTCTGATGTTTTGATGCGGATACGGGCATTGCAGAAGTGGCAGAACCGTGGAAGATCGCTGGTGCCGTGGATTATGAAATGGCTCAAGCGGTGAAGGTTTCTTTCTAGCTTTTTGAGATGGAATGTGTGTTTGCAGATAAACGAGTTTATGTGGCCGGTCATCGCGGGATGGTTGGTCAGGCATTGATTCGATCGCTCGAAGACTCGGAGTGTAAAGATATCGTGACGGCCTCGAGCAAAGAGGTGGATCTAAGGGAGCAATTGGAGGCTAGAGGCTTTCTCTCTGAGAAACGCCCTGACATTGTGATCGTTTCGGCGGCAAAAGTTGGGGGTATCCATGCGAACGATAATTATCCGGCTGAATTCATCTACGACAATCTGATGATTTCGGCCAATCTGATCGATGCCGCCTACCGAAGCGGAGTAGAGCGGTTACTTTTCCTGGGCAGTTCTTGTATTTATCCAAAGTATGCAGATCAGCCCATATCTGAGGATTCACTTTTGAGCGGTAGCCTAGAGCCAACCAATGAGGCTTATGCGATTGCCAAGATTGCAGGGCTCAAGCTGTGTGAATTTTATAGGAAGCAGTATGGAGTTTTGTATCACTCAGCCATGCCGTGCAACCTCTATGGGGTCGGGGACAATTATCATCCTGAAAATTCACACGTGATTCCAGCCCTGATACGGAGATTTAACGATGCGATGAAGTCTTGTGCCGAGCGTGTCGTGATCTGGGGGAGCGGAACTCCTAGGCGAGAGTTTCTATATGCTGATGACTTGGCAAATGCCTGCCTTCATTTGTTGAATGAGGTTGAGCCGCCTTCACTGGTGAACATCGGCGCAGGGGAAGACCTTACGATTCTTGAGCTTGCCAGGGAAGTGGCAAAAACGGTTGGATTCGAAGGAGAGATCGTAACCGATCCGGAAAAGCCTGATGGAACGCCTCGCAAATTAATGGATTCATCGTTGATGCGTTCTTTAGGGTGGAGTCCCACCGTGGAGCTTGATGAAGGCTTAAGGGCATCCTATCGCGATTACTTGAGTCGGTTATAGCGGAGCTGCTGGTCCGAATTATCGGTAGCAATTTTTAACATAAAGAGTCCGAAGGTTTTTTGGGTATAGATTTCAATTCGCCATAGAGGCGGCACTAAAGGAAAAATGGATTTTATCGACTTACGCTCACAGCAACAGCGGATCAGGGCTGATATTGATCGGAGGATTGCAGCCGTTCTTGATCATGGTCAGTATGTCATGGGGCCTGAGTTGACTGAACTGGAAGAAACTCTTTCAAGCTATGTTGGTGTAAAGCACACCATAGGTGTTTCGTCAGGAACTGATTCCTTGTTGATCGCTCTCATGGCTCTTGAGATTGGGCCTGGGGATGAAGTCATCACCGTTCCCTACACATGGATATCAACCGCCGAGGTAATCAGCCTCTTGGGGGCGACTCCAGTGTTTGTTGATATTGATCCTGCAACTTGGAACATGGATCCAGATTTGTTGAGGGCAGCGATCACGGAGTCAACTAAGGCAATTATGCCGGTTGGGATATATGGGCAAACCAGCGACATGACGGCAATCAATGCGATTGCTGAAGATGCCGGGGGGATTCCAGTGATTGAGGACGCCGCGCAAAGTTTTGGATCGACCCATCATGGTAAGCAATCAGGGGGGCTTTCAAGTATCGGGAGCACTTCCTTTTTCCCGTCAAAGCCGCTCGGAGGATATGGTGACGGAGGTGCTATTTTTACGGATGATGATGAATTGGCCGAACGCATGAGATGGATCCGTGTTCATGGGCAGGCGGGGAGGCATCACCATCCGATCGTTGGACTCAATGGCCGGCTCGATACGATTCAGGCCGCAATTGTTCTATCGAAAATGGGGATTTTTGATAGTGAAGTGCAGATGCGAGTGGCAGTAGCAAAGGCCTATGAAGATAGGCTATCCGGCTCAGGATTCGTATTGCCGGTGATAGGCGAGGGTAATACTTCCGTCTACGCGCAATATACCATTCTTTGTGAGGATCGTGACTCTGTTCAAGCCGCTCTCCGGGAAAATGACATCCCATCCGTTCCATACTATGCCGTCCCTTTGCATCTTCAGCCCGTTTTTGCTCTGCTCGGGTATCAAGCAGGCGATTTTCCTGTGACGGAAAAAATTGCGGATACTTGTTTGAGTCTTCCCATGAGTCCGTATGTAAAATTGGAAGACCAGGATAAAATTGGTCAGGTTATTAGATCGATCTCGTGAAGTTTTCACACTGAGGCAAAAGGTTGTTCTATTGAATGCTAGTTTTGAAGATTTGTGTCAATGCCTTCTGCGAGGTCTGCTCACCAAAATGTCATGAAATTTAAAATGGAAGACCCTAAGATCGCTGTCATTGGTCTCGGGTATGTTGGGTTACCCCTTCTGGTGTGTTTATCGCGGGCATTTCGCTCGGTAGGTTTCGATGTCAGTTCTACTCGGATTGAGGAGTTGGCAAAAAATTATGATAGAACTCGGGAGATCGACGAATCGGATCTGGAAAAGTCAGGTTTGGAATTTTCGACTGACCCACAGTGTCTCAAAGCGGCTGATTTTGTCATCATTACCGTGCCTACACCCATTGACGCAGATAAGAGGCCAGATTTGGGCCCACTGCGGAGTGCTTCCAGGACGGTTGGAGCGAACTTGAAGAAGGGGGCGATTGTTGTATATGAATCGACTGTCTACCCTGGAGCAACCGAAGAGGTATGCATCCCAATTTTGGAAAGCGAAAGCGGTTTAAAATGGAAGCAGGATTTCAATGTCGGATATTCACCAGAGCGGATTAATCCGGGCGATAAGGAACATACCGTCGATAAGATAAAGAAAGTTGTTTCGGGCGATACTGAAGAGACAACGGCAATCGTAGAAAAAATATACGGGAGTGTTGTGACGGCAGGGGTATACGCTGCTGCTTCGATTAAAACAGCTGAGGCAGCAAAGGTGATCGAAAACTGCCAGCGAGATATCAATATTGCTTTTGTGAATGAGTTGGCGATTATCTTTCAGCGGCTTGGCATTGATACTTCTTCTGTACTGGAGGCAGCAGGTACGAAATGGAACTTTCTGCCATTTCGGCCAGGATTAGTTGGGGGGCACTGTATCGGAGTCGACCCTTACTATTTGACGCATAAGGCAGAGTCGATCGGTTACCATCCCCAGGTTATTCTTTCGGGACGGCGAATTAATGACGAAATGGGCCAGCATATCGCCAGTCGGGTAATCAAACTTCTAATTGCCAAAGATTTCAGGATTCGGGGCGCTCGGGCGCTCGTTCTCGGGATCACCTTTAAAGAGAATTGTCCTGATATTAGAAATTCGCGCGTTATTGATGTGATCCGAGAGTTGCAGGAGTTTGGTATTGAAGTGGATGTGTTCGATCCGTGGGCAGGCGCAGATGAAGTTGCGGAGGAATATGGAGTCAAATTGCTGAATGAAGACGAATTACAGGAATCTACCGGTGCCTACTCGGCGGTAATTCATGCGGTGGCACACCACGAATTTCAGGAGCTGAATATTTCTGGCCTGGGCTCAGAAAATGCCGTCACTTACGATGTGAAGTCGAGCCTCACGCATCCTGTCGATGAGCGGCTCTAAAAAGATGGCTGCCACATCTGCGGCCCCTGAAATGGGTTGATTCAGTAGGTTGTGAGTTTAGTGGGAAACGGTCTGGACTAACTGAATTGCAAAGATGATTAACGCTCAGTTCGCGTGAAACCCTCGTCGATTGGGGTAAGAACTCTCTAAAGATTTGGAAGAGTCCTAATTCGGCAGACCGAGCGGGACAAACTAATTGAATTTTTTGCTGAGTGAATTTGAACTCATCGTAAGAATGATTCACCTCAAATGATTAAATCTCTCAAAAAACTGAGGCATGGCCCTTTGAAGTGCTTTGATCCACTGTGGATTGCGGCGGGAAAATTTTATCGAGGAACCCTGAAGGTTCTAAATATCAACTTGTCTACGAAACAACGCATCGGGAAATACGGTCCGTTCAAGATGCACGCTCACTTTGGATTTAGTGATTTTGGGAAATGGGGCGGAAATCACAATAGAGGGTTTCAACAGTGTATCGATGCGTGCGTGGGCAAGATGGTTGTGTTTGATGTGGGTGCGCACATTGGGTTGGTGACTCTGCCTGCCAGTGAGGTGATTGGTGAGGGCGGTAAGGTTTACGCATTTGAGCCCGCAGATGGAAACAGGCAGTTTCTCAACTATCACTTAGAGGCGAACAAGATAGCCAACGTTGAAGTCGAAAGTTTCCTACTTGGGGCAAAAGATGATGATGAGGTCGCGTTCTATGCGCAAGTGGGCGCTGCGGGCACTAATTCAATATTGCATTTGGAGAACAAGGGAGAATTCGAACAAACCTTAGTCAGGCAAACGACGATAGACAGCTATTGCGACGCAAATGGGATAGGGCCTGACCTGATTAAGATCGATGTAGAAGGTGCAGAGATTGGAGTTTTGCAGGGTGCCGAAAAGACCTTGGCAGCGTTTAAACCGAAAATCTTCCTTAGTGTCCATCCGACTCATATTGAGAAGCTCGGGCTTTCGATGGATGATCTAAGGCAATTGATCTCAGATTTCGAATACGAAGTGAAAGATGTTGATGGAAAGGCTGTTTCGGAATTCTGTCTCGACGAATATATTATGACCCCAAAAAATTTGGAAAATGAGTAAGATCAATAGCGGATTTTCAACCATTCGTGCCAGGGGATTTTTCACCATGGTCCGTGCAACATTCAGTCTGGCTGCGGCACAATTGTCGGCCTTACTTGGCAAGCGCTTCGTTCAGCGAAAAGTGAATGAGTACAAAATGTTGCTGGATACTCAAGATCGAGGGATTTCTAGATCATTGATTCTCTTTGGAACACGGGAGGTGGATCACAAAATCATACTCGAGAAAGTTCTGAAGCCCGGCATGAGGATTTTCGATATTGGTGCTAATATCGGGTATTACGTGCTGATGGAGAAGTTAGTCATCGGCGCTAGTGGTGAGATCATTGTAATTGAGCCATCACCTACCAATATTTCGCTCTTGAAAAGGAATCTGGAACTGAATGGTTATGAGGGCATGGAAGTGATTCAGGGAGCGGTTTCCGACAAAGAAGGCGAATTTGATTTCTTCCTATCGAAACAGTCTAATCTAAACACCTTTCATGAATTTGGTTCGGCAGCATCAACATTATCTGGCGAGGTTGTGAAGGTCAGAACCTATACCATGGATGAACTTGTCGATAAGTTCGGTGCGCCGGATCTGATCAGGATGGACGTCGAAGGGCACGAGGTTGAGATTGTTCGGGGAATGTTAGACGGTATCCGTGCCGGGAAATATCAACCGGCCATCTGTTTTGAGCCCCATTTGTCATGCTACAACGAGGAGCACGATTTTGCGCCAGTTCTAAAAGAACTGTTCGATTTAGGTTATCAGGCCAGGTATCTCTCTTCCAATGAGAAGAAAGGATCCGACCGGATCAGTGGTTTGGGATATAGTTCAATTTCAGAGGTAAAATCTGACGGGGTTGTTCGCGAGATTTTTGAGAATATTGATTCTGATGATTTGATCAAAATTCTAACGGATATCGGCGGAGGGCGAACCGTTTATCTTACGCCGAGCTAGGGATGGTGGTCTTATGGTGTTGTTCTATTTACGATTGTACTCTGGCCTGAGGGATAGCGTGGAATCTGGGGTCTGGAACCCTTCGGGCGTGCCGACCATTGTTCGGATGATCGAGGCAGTTGAGCGATCTGGGCTTCCCTATCAATTTGTGTTCTATTCTTATGAACGCCTCCCAGATGCCATACGGGGAAAGCGCTATGTGGAGATAGAGGGGCTCAAAAAGCCAGTTAAGGTCATCTCCATACGCTGCAGCCTGTCGGATCGAATTCAGGCCATTTTCCTAGGGATCGCATCAGTATTTTTTAGCATTAGATATTCCGCTAAGCTGTTCTACACCGATAGATCGAATGTAGTCGGCGCTGCGTTTGTTCAGCGAATGGGAATCTCTCGATGCGTCCTCCGATTGCTGGGATTTCCTCCGCCGCTTTTTGAGCAAGTCAAAAAGATGAATGGCGGAACCCTGGGTCGCTGGGCGTTTAACTCTCCATTTTCTCTGGTCATAGGAACCAATGATGGTTCATCAGTCAGGCAATTGTGCGAACAGTTAATGAATCCCGATCTTGAGTATGAGATCGTCACAAACGGGATCGACCGCCAAGTCGATTCGGGAAGGCGGAGTCGGTCAGGCGAGGCACCTCTGCAAGTGGTCACAGTGGGCAGGCTCGAAGAGTCGAAGTGCTGTGTGGAGTTGATTCATGCTTGGGAATGCTTCATCGATTCCGGAGGCGTTGGAAACCTTGTCATCGTTGGTGAGGGCGCATTGAGCGGGCACCTAAAGGAATTGGTTGAAGAGAAAAATCTCACTGAATGCATTCAATTTTCAGGGGCGGTCCAGCAAAGAGACGTTCTATCGATTCTGAACAACTTTGATATCTACGTGTCATTCAATGAGGGTGCTCAACTAACGAATACCAATCTGGAAGCACTTCGCTCTGGATTGGCTATCATATTGGCGGAATCGAAAGGCGATGACGAGGCTGCGAAGGAGGCTGGCCTCGACGAGAATATCGTGGCTTGGATCGAGCGAAGGTCCCTGAGTGTGTCGTTCAGCAAGGTGTTGATGAACTTCTATGAGAATCCTTCCGAGTTGAAGAGGGTCCAAGACGAAACAGCAGCGAAAGGGGCTCTCATGCAAACATGGGAGGAGCGGATGGACTGGGAGGTCGATCAACTCAGAGGATTGCTAGATAACGCTTCGTAGGTAGCGCGATCCTGCGGCTTTGGTCGGAATTGTGGCAATGAGAATTCTTCTGATAACATCGTCGTTTCTTCCTTCGCTGGGGGGCGCAGAGATTGGTTTGCACAATATTGCGGTGCAGTTGTTGAAAAAGGGGCATGAACCGACGGTGTTAGCGCCATTCTCACATGTCCAAGGTCTTAAGAGAAAAGGTTGGGAGCTTCCCTACCCGGTATTATCGATCCCTCCGAGATTACTTCACTGGTATGATCGTTTTCCGAAAATGGGCACCTGTCTGCTGGAGTGGTTCTTCCGATGGGTTCAGTCGCGACATCAATTCGATTTCTGGCATGCGACTTTTGGTTATCCAGTTGGGATTGTGTCCGTTAAGTTTTGCAGAAAGAGGCAGATCCCTCATCTTGTCAGATGCGTGGGCGAAGATATTCAGCAGGACGAATCAATTGGTTATGGAATGCGACTTGATCCACGCATTGACCGAAGAATCTGCGAGGGGTTGAACGATTCACAGGTTCTGGTGGCAACAACCGAAACGGTGAAGAAGGAATACGAAGCCATCGGGATCTCCGATGACAAGATTGCGATGATTCCCAATGGAGTGGAGCTTTCGAGGTTTTCTCATTTTGATCAAAACAAGAAGTCGATTCGAGAGAAGTTGGGATTTTCCGGAGACGATTTCGTCTGTGTTTGTGTCGGGCGATTTCATCCTAAAAAGAATTTCCATCAAATTTTGGATGCGGCCGAAGCCATTAAAAAAGAGGAGGGAGAAACCTCAGGCATTCGATTCTTGATTGGGGGGAAAGGTGTCGGAACGCTGAACGAAATGATTGAGTCCCGTGGGCTGAATGGGATTGTCAAAACGATCGAGCCTGATTCGAGTCAGGATCCCTCTATCGGATACGTTCCGCAGTTTCCCTCGGATCAGGTGTTGGAATGGTATTCTGCTGGAGATGTTTTTTTGATGCCTTCGCTCATTGAAACATTTGGAATTGTGACGGTGGAAGCGATGGCGATGGGATTGCCGGTGATTGCTGCCGATGCTCCAGGGAGTCGAGATATTCTGGAAGGAAGCAAATTTGGAATTCTCTACGATGGATCAGTCGACGGTTTGTTGAGTTCGCTGTCTTCGGTCCGCCATTCGCCAAGTGAAATAGAGCGACTAAAAAAATGCTCTGAAGTCAGAAGCCAGGATTTCGATTGGAGTGAGATAGTAGGGCGCTACCTGGAAGTTTACCAAGGAAGGAATCAGTAATGAAAGGCCGATTGAAGCAGCTTTGGGGACTCTCTCCGGAGGAGATTAGCAAGCGACTCAGGCTGCGCTTTCAAGCCCGGAATGGTGGGGTTGATAAGTTGAGTATTGAGGACTATTTCAAGCTCGTTCCGAACGCGCTGAGTTGGGAGCGACACCATCGAAATTTCCTCAAAATCGAAGAGATGGCGCGGCATCGATACCCTTCGTGGAAACCGTTCGATTTTGAAAACAGTGTCTTTCTCGAAGTCGGAAGTGGACTGGCAGGTGGGTTGGCGCCTGTTGCCTTGTTCCGAGGCGCTCGCAAAGCACTGCTTGTGGAGCCGCTGTGGCGGGAAGGGGCATTTGAGTCAAGTGAGTTGGGAATAAATTATTTTCGCCCTATGTGGAACATGCTGACCATGGTCTACGGAGAGAGGATGTCCTTTGAAGCCTGGATGAACCGATTGGTGAAAGACACCGAAGTCCACGCAGGAGGAATGGATTCCGCTTCATTTTCGATGGCTCCGGATATTTGCTGGTCTCTATCTTGTCTTGAGCACATTCCGAATCTGTCGGACTCGATTGAGAGACTACGCGAGGTCTGCAAAGACTCTGCCGTTAGGCAGATTCATGCGGTAGATTTCGGAAACCATTTATCAAAGGATAAGCCCTTTCTAGAGATGTACGATCGGAGTCGATCAGAAGTTCAATCCAAAGCCTCAGCGCATATCAACTGCCTGCGCGCCTCGGATGTTCAAAGCCTCCTCGAGCGCGCGGGATGGAATTGTCAGCAGTTGCGCATGACCATGGCCCCGCTGAATAGGGAAGGGATTCAGCAATCTTGGCTGGATCACTATTCCGAGGAGACGTTGGAGACAAGAGTCGCGGCTTTTTTCTGCAGTTAAAGATGCGCGGTGACTCCATTAATGAAAGGACGGAAGAAGTTGGCAATTCAAAGTAAACGGGAGAACGCCGCTGCTGGTTTCGAGACTGAGCAGCACCTCAACGTCAGTGTATCGTGGGCATACCCGTGGAAGAGGGTTTCGATTCAGGATAGTGATGTGCAATTGTACATTGCAGGTCACCCGGACAATTTGGAGGCGCTTCGTGATGCAGTCGGAAAACGCGATCAGGCGGCGATTCGAAATTGGATTGTCGCTCAGCGTAGATGTATAGGGCTCATTAGTACGACTCCTGAATGGGTCATCATTGCTACGGACCGGGTGGCTGGGTATCCAGTATTTTATAAGCCCAACCAAGAAGGTGGAATCGAAATAGGAACGGACCCTCGTCGTTGGATTGGCGAGCGTGAAAGTGGGGCCATCGAGATTGAACAAGTTCCTGCATACCTGGCCTCGGGCTACTGCATCGGAGACGCCACTCTCGTGACCGGGACATACCGAGTTCTCCCAGGAGAGATTGTTTGCTATTCCCACGACTCTTTTGATCTGACAAAAGATAGATATTATTCGTATCGTCCGCAGCTTGGGAGTGATTCGAATATGGATTCCCGTAATTGGAGTGGAGAGCTATTGGCCCTGTTGAAACAATCTATCCGCCGGGTGATTGAGCGAGCGAATGGCAATACTATTTGGATTCCGCTGAGTGCTGGATACGATTCCCGCGCGGTACTGGCCGGTTTACTGGATCAGGGTTACGATAACATCCGCTGTTTTAGTTACGGGAATGCTCATAATATGGAGGCGAAAGTAGCCGAAGAGATTGCTACTAAGGCAGGGGTTCCCTGGGAGTTCTGCGAATCAAAACGTGCCTGGTCGTCTAGTGATTTTCACGGCGAAGAGGGAACCGACTATTTTCTGTATGCAGGGGGAATTGGGACCACCCCATGTTTAACTGAATACGCAGCTTTGCGTCATCTAAGTAGATTGGATCGAATTAAAGCCGATGATATCGTTGTCAATGGCCAGAGCGGTGATTTTTTGACCGGCGGCCATTTGCCAAAGGTAGACACTGAACGAGCCCTTGTTTCATTCATCGAAAGTAAGCACTACGGCTTATTGAAAGGTGAGGTAAGTGCCCTCGACATTCCATCGCTTTGGGACAAATGGAAAAGTATCTACGGGGGAAGTGGGCAGTTTAATGACCCCAAACCTTTTGATGCTGACGTCCGAGATTATCTCACGTTTGAATGGCAAGAGCGCCAGAGTCGCTATGTGGTGAATCAGCAAAGAGCCTACGACTATCTGGGGATCAAATGGGAGTTACCTCTTTGGGATGCCGATTTGATTGAGTTTTTTCAAGAGGCGCCGGTTGAGTGTCATCGCGATCAAAGCCTCTATTTGAATCTGTTGAAAGAATGGAATCCGCTCGGTCTTTTTGATGATGGTAGAAAGCCATACAATCCGTGGATGAATTATCGGTGGGTGGCTCTTGGGTTGGCATCTCTCGCAAGGCTTGTGGGTAAAAAAAATGAGGCTTTCAAGCTCCTGTATTATTACTCTGATCTGAACTACCAATATTCATATTATGGATTTGGAGTCTACCGAGAACATCGGAATGCCATTCGAAATCCTGTATCATTTTTCACCACCGACCACCTGCAGCGACTTGCAAAAGCGATGGGGCAAGCGATACCCGTTACGGAAATAGCGGCGCTGCGGAGATAGATGGGCCCACTCCGTTTTACTGTAATTAGTGTTTGATGAAGTTGCCAAGTGTTGGGGGCTTGTTCAGGATGTGACTCTTTGTTGATCGGAATTAGATGGAGACTCCATATTTTGCAGGGATTGGGACATAGCAGTCAGCGATTACGTGTTTGCACGATTGTCTGCATGAACATCCTGAAGTGTATGTGGCGGATGCAGTAAAAGCGTGGAGGAAGTCTTACTTCCCGAATTCTGCCGGATATGAAGCGATGAAAGAGGAAGATCGCAAGTGGCTTTAGAGCGTGTATAAAGAAGAAGATCGAGAGCCGTTTGATATGCTTGGAATGAGCTCTAAAGAGTGGGGTTAAGACTGACAAATTTGAGATTATGGAAATAGGATTCAAGCCAAGATCGATTTTGATTACGGGAGGTACCGGATCACTAGGGCATCAGCTAGTTGCTGATCTTCTCGAGCGATACCCTGATCTGGAACGCCTTGTCATTTTCTCCAGAGATGAACTCAAGCAGTATGAGATGGCTCAGGTGTTCTCAGGGGAAAAGCATAGGTGTGTCAGGTTTTTCCTTGGAGATGTTCGTGATCGTGATCGCCTAGTCAGGGCTCTTCAGGGGATCGATGTCGTGATTCATGCCGCCGCATTGAAACAGGTTCCTGCCGCGGAATACAATCCCATGGAGTTTATCAAAACGAATGTGCTGGGAGCAGAGAACGTGATAGAAGCAGCCATCGATGCCGGTGTTAAGAAGGTTGTTGCCTTGTCTACAGACAAAGCCTGCGCGCCGGTGAATCTTTATGGCGCTACCAAATTATGCTCGGACAAGTTGTTTGTTGCTGCGAACAACTATGCCGGGGGGTATGGGATTACATTTTCCGTGGTAAGATACGGTAACGTGATGGGTTCGAGGGGATCAGTGATCCCATTTTTTCTCAAAGAGAAGAAGAGTGGAGTGCTTCCGATCACTGATCCAGAGATGACTCGTTTCAATATTACCCTTAAAGATGGGGTGAGGCTTGTGACGAAAGCGATGGAGCACTCATTGGGAGGTGAGATATTTGTTCCGAAAATACCCTCCTACCGGATTACCGATGTGGCAGAGGCAATTGGTCCGGAGTGTGAGAAGCCGGTCGTTGGCGTTCGTCCGGGAGAGAAGATTCACGAGGAAATGATCACGGATGCCGATGCCTGCGCCACTGTTGATTTGGGTGATGGCTATGTGATTTTACCGGCGGCAAGGGAGACGCTGATGGCCGGTTATGTTTCGAAATTGGATGGAAAGCTGGTTCCACCGGGGTTTCGCTATAATTCAGGAACAAATAGTGAGTGGCTGAGCGTAGAGGAGATTCGTGAGTTGATCATTGCTCATGTTGACTCGAGTTTTGCGACGTGATCTGAATTAACGTCACTATTGGATTTTTGCACAGAGATGAAAGCGATTGATATCTATGGAGACTTGGCTAAGCGGGGGGCTGGGATAACGACAGTTGCGGGGCGGTACAAGTGCCAGGAGCTAGGGCAAAGGGAGATTGTTTCTAACGTGATTGATAAACTGGATCTGAAAGCCAGTGACACGCTGCTCGAGATTGGATGTAATTCAGGTCAATTACTGATCCCTCTTTCCTTTCATGTGGAGAAGGTTATTGGGGTCGATCATCCTGATTTAATAAAGTTGTTAATGGAGCGGGCAAAACTGGACAACTTCGTTCCTGTGCCTGGTGATTTTCTCGAGGTTGATTTGGATCAATTGCCTCAGGTTGACAAGATATTGATATACAGCGTGATACATTGCCTGCGGAGCGAGGGCGAAGTAATTGAGTTCATGAATCGAGCTCTAGGGCTATTGAACGCAGGCGGGGTGCTATTGATCGGGGACTTGGTAAATGTGGATAGAAAAAAACGTTTTCAGAACAGTGAGGCTGGTCGCCTGTTCTCAAAGGAATGGGATGAAAACAAATCACAGGAGGGGGATGAACTCGATCAAGTTTCACGGCATGAAACTTCGACGGTTTGGTGTGACGATCTAATTCTTCGTCTTCTAGGTGCTGCAAGGCAGCAGGGGTTTCACAGCTATTTGGTGCCGCAACCTATCTCCTTACCTTTTGGACATACCCGAGAAGATTTAGTCATTGTAAAGCCGTATTGAGAGAATAAATGATCCCCTACGGTAAACAGTCAATTGATGAGTCTGACATTGCGGCGGTAGTCGAAGTGTTGAGATCGGACTTCTTGACATGTGGACCAAAGGTTGACGAATTTGAGGAAGGTTTCGCTCGGATGTGCGGAGCCAAGTATGCTGTTTCGTGTGCCAATGGTACAGCAGCTCTTCATTTGGCCATGCTGGCAGCAAAGATAGGGGCTGGTGATCGGGTTGTTACCACGCCAATCACTTTTCTTGCCTCAGCAAATTGCGCTGTCTATGTAGGGGCAAAAGTTGATTTTGCTGATGTCGATCCAGTGAGTAGCTGTCTATGTCCGGAATCATTGGCAGAGAGATGGAGGGACGGAACAAAGGCTGTGGTGGCCGTCGATTTTGCTGGCCAACCAGCGGATATGCAGGCCATTTCAACAGTGGCCCGGGAGAGAGGGGCGCTTGTGATTGAGGATGCGTGTCATGCGGTTGGAGGGAAATTTCGATATCAGGGAGTGGAGCATACCGTCGGAGGGCATGAGTGGGCGGATATGACGGTGTTCAGCTTTCATCCAGTCAAGACCCTGACCACAGGTGAAGGGGGGATGGTAGTTACTAACAATAGTGAATTGGCCGAACGCCTTCGGCTACTCCGGTGCCACGGTATGGTGAAAGACCAGCAAGATTTCGTATCATTCGGACAAAGCGGCACCGCAATCGCAGAAGAGCAGGTGGGTCAACTCTATGAAATGCAGGAGCCTGGGTTTAACTACCGGCTCAGTGACATTCATGCGGCGTTGGGGATTAGCCAATTGAAGCGTTTGTCATCTTTTGTGACACGTCGTCAGGAGATTGTGAACCAATATAATGATGCCTTCTCAAGTCTTGAAGGTGTAGAGATCCCCCGACTTGGCAGCTGGCTAGAGAATGAAGGCAGTGATTGTCACCGGCTGTCATGGCACCTGTATGTCCTTCGGTTTGACTGGGCGGGATTGGGTATATCCCGTCCCGAATTAATAAAGCGATTGAGAGCGGCGGGAGTTGGAACGCAAGTGCACTATCTTCCAGTGTATTTACAACCCTGGTATGCGACTTACTTTCCAAGCAATGGACTTGATAACGCCGACGCAGTATCTAAGGCGGCGCTTAGCTTGCCATTGTATCCATCCATGACTGATGCGGATGTTGATAAAGTGATATCAATATTGATCGATGAATTGGTCGCCACGGGGAGTGTTTAGGAATTCGATTTCACATGCGCATGGTGAGTGATTCATGTTCTGAACCTTTTGTGTTGGGGACAGCCCAGCTCGGGTTCGATTACGGAGTTGTGAATCGTGCTGGGAAACCTGAGTTTGAATCTGCTTGCGAGATCGTATCGGCAGCCTGGCAAGGCGGGGTGCGTCAATTCGATACCGCTCAAGGTTATGGAGAAAGCGAAGCGGTTCTCGGGCGCATTTTTCAAGAATTGCACATTGAGGGCTCAGTCAAAATCCATACGAAATGGAGTTTTGAAAAGATCGACTTCGCTTCGCAAATTGAGGTTTTGTTTCAGCAGGCGTTGGACACGCTGAAAGTGCCGGTAGTGGATACGTTGTATGCCCACCACTTTGAGTCGTATTCTCAGATGAGCGAGTCGGCACGGGATGGGATTTCGACTCTCCTTGAGAATGGAAATATCAAACATTTCGGAGTGTCCGTTTACGACCCTGAAGAGGCGCATTCGGCGATCAAGGATGACTTGGTATCCGTGATTCAACTGCCTGGAAATGTTCTTGATCGGAGGTTCGACGAGTCCGGATTTATTGAGGAAGCAAGCAGCACAAATACCAAAATTTTTGTGAGAAGTGTATTTTTGCAGGGGCTCCTGCTTGTGGAAGCTGATCAAGTGCCAGACCATCTTGAGTCTTTGCGGCCAGCGATATCGGGTTGGCATGAGTTTTGTTGTCGACTAGGGGTGGAGGCCGCTGCTTTCGCCCAATATTTCGTAAAAATAAAATTTGGAGGGACTCCGGTAATCGGATGCGATTCACCAGCACAGGTCACGGAAAATTTGAGGCGTTCTTGCCAGGACACTGCGATATATCAGGACGCACTGATTGCCTGGGACTCAGAAAATACCGACGAATTTTCCGAGAAGTTGATTGATCCGAGAAGCTGGCCAAAACCCTGAAAGTTGATTTTGGTAGGCGCGAGAGATAAATGCCAGGAAATGTTATGACCGACAAAGAAAGCTCACAGGAAGAAGTCTTTGATACGCAGTACCGAACCTATGGGTCAGGCGCACAGAGAAGTTACCCCAATGATGCCCTAATTCGAGAACTGGCGATTCGGTTTTTCAGGAAATCGCCCAAAGAGCGGTCGGAGATTCGCATCTTGGAAATAGGTTGTGGTTCTGGAGCCAATCTATGGATGGTTGCGCGCGAGGGATTCGATACAACTGGATCCGATTTTTCCAGCGAGGGATTAAAGTATTGTGAGGAAACGATGGATCACTGGGGGGTAAAAGCTCACTTGGTACACGCTGATATGATGAGTCTTCCATTCGAAGATAATTCCTTCGATTATGTGTTCGAAATTATGGCGATGCAGCATCTGGACTTTGAGCAACACAAGGTGGCTCTAAGTGAAGTGGAGCGCATTTTGAAGGATGGGGGGGAATTCTTTTCTTATCATGTTAGTGAGAATTCAATATCGTTTCTGGCAACTGAAGAGAGGGTGGATCACTGCACGGTTCCGAATGTGGCCGATGGGTTGCCTCTATCAAATAATGGTCAAATGAGTTTCCTGTCAGCGAATGAGGCGCGTCGACTATTGATGGATTGCGGATTGGAGCCTGGTGAGATCGATCGTGAGATTAGAAGCTACGACGGTCAAAAAGTAAGCGTTGAGTATTTATTGATCCGAGCAAAAAAGACAAAAGGGGAGCGGCCAGAAAAAAGATAGCTTGAGAACCGTTTGTTGATCAAAATATGATGAAATTCACCATTGTTGGTAGTGGGATTGCTGGCCTGATTTCAGGTCTCGTGCTGAGTAAAAAAGGGCATGAGGTTCGGATCATTGAGGCTGGAAGCGAGGTTGGCGGATTGTATCGAACCGCTCGGACCGTTGACGGGCTTGCGTTTGATTTTGGTTCTCATATTCCCCTGTCGAGCGGAATTGAAGAGTTGGATGAAATGGTCTTCGGGAATTTGCCAGAAAGTGATTGGTGGGCCTTCAATTCTACCTTGAAGGAGTATGGATATTTCAATGGGGCCTTGAACGACAAAAGCCAATGTCTTGATGTTAGGGGTGTCAAAAAAGATCTATACGACCGAATTGTTCTTCAGACGATGAATCTGAGCCCCGATGAGAATGGGTATGAGAATCTGGAGAGCCATATGATAGGGAACTATGGTGAGGCTCTAACGAATGAGATATTGAGACCAGTGCTGAAGAAGATCGCGGGGTGGGACCTTAGTGAGTTGGCCCCCAACGCGCTTCCTTTCTTTGGTCTTCAACGATCGATTCTTTTTAACGACTTTATTACCAGGAAACTTAAGTCGATCCCCTTCTTTGACGATAGGATTGCTGATACAAACGCTAGGGTAAGGGAGTCGGATACTTGGAAGTATTATCCGAAATCCGGAGGCTGTGGAAAGTTTACTGATGAGCTAGTCAAGCAGTTGGAGAATCTGGGCGTTGAGATAACTGTCGATGAGGCGGTGGTATCCGGAGAAGAGGGTGAAAATGGCACAGTCAAGAGCATTCGCCTGAAGAGCGGAGAAGTCATTGAGTCGGATTATATTATTTGGACAGCGCCGCCGATATTTTTCATGAAAACGCTTGGTATGGATTGTTCCCAATTTGGGCCACTTCCATTCCGATCCGTGGCGCTATATCACTTCGTATATGATCAAGCTTCACTTACAGATGGGCATTACATCTACTGTTATGAGCCTGAATGGAGGTCCTATCGCACTTCGATCTTTCCAAATCTGACGCTCGATCCGGTTTGTGGTCCACCCCATCACTTAACAGTCGAAGTGTTCCTTAATGACAAAGATGAAGATGCGGAGGCGTTGCTCCCGCAGATATGGGAGGAACAGATAAAGATGGGCTTGGTGCCTGAGGCGGCGAAGGCGACTCATCAGGAAGTTCAAGTTATTCCACATGCTTGGCCAGTTCAGATCCCTGAATTCTTCGACTCACTGGATAAGCAGCGCAATGCGATTGAGAATCGCTATTCAAACCTGTTGCTTATTGGCCGGGCAAGTGGTGATCACCACATGATTCCACAGATGCGCCGTATATGGAAACGGTTGGTAGAGGAAAAGTCTTTCAGTAGCGGCAGGATGCATGAGGATGGCCCGGTCGATAATAATTAATGAGTAACCAGCTTACAGGTGTGGTCGAAATCGACGAATTTCTTTCTGCGGAACGGATAGACCTTTCCTATTTTTCAGTTTGGCTTTCGAAGGAATACCGAGTTTATCAAGAGCTCTATTGTGATGAAACCGAATTTTCTGATTTGTCATTCGGGCTGATCGATGCGAACGGGAAATTCTGCCTGGCGCTGGTGAGCCGAGATATCGATCGGGATGGATTGGTAACTCTTTCAAATTGGGGGGCGCCGGTTCTTATTGTTTGCCAACCTGGATTCGCTCTTTCAAAGGCGTTTCAGAAGGAGTTCGTTGGGCGATTTAGGACGCACTCGTCCAATCACAATATTGTATTGTGGGATGCCATGTTTGGCGGGGTTATCAGCCCGTTAGCGATGACTTTCCTTACAAATGATACGGACTTTAAAGTGGCGGTAACACCAAGGATTGAAGATGTCCTTGACCTTGGGGATTCTGAAGTCGAGCTGCGTCAGGGATTGCGTAAGAGCTACCGGAACTTGGTGAATGCGGGGGAGCGAACGTGGCAAATCGGCGAATACAGCGGCAGTGAATCTGAACGGAGTCGATTTGATGAATTTATGCAGCTGCATCAAGAGGCCGCAGGTCGCATCACTCGCTCAAGCGCTTCATGGGAGTATCAATGGGATCGGGTGAAATCAGGTATATCGTGGATTATGGAGGCTCGAGACGAGGGGGGGCTGGTTGCTGCCTCGCTGTTTGATATTCATGGCTCGACCTGGGACTACAGCGTTTCAGCAGCAAAGCGGGAGCTCTTTAACAATCCGGTGAATCATTCCCTGGTATGGCGTGCCATTTTGCGCGCGAAAGCGCAGGGCGCGAGATGGTTCTATTTTGGCGAGTCAGCCTGGGGAGGACATGAGGCAGCAGATCCGAAACTTCTTTCCATCATGAAATTCAAAAGAGGATTCGGGGGGCAGTCTCAGATGAAACTTGAGTTGAAGATCGGGACTAATTCCTAGGTAGGTGCTTAACCTGAGTTCGCTTCGATTACGTGAGTGAATTGCTCAATTTAGAATCCAATTTGAATACGATAATGAAACGGTCAGGTAAAACAGTCGCCATTATTCAGGCTCGTATGGGTGCTTCGCGTTTTCCGGGGAAAGTATTGGAGCCTATCGGGCCGGAGCCCATGTTGTGGCATGTAACCAAACGCGTTGGTGAGTCTGAGCGGGTAGATCAAGTGGTAGTGGCGACAACGATAAGTTCGATTGATGACCCGATTGATGTGTGGTGTAAGGAGAGCGGGATATTATGTGTCAGGGGAAGTGAAACGGATGTGTTGGATCGATACTACGTGGCGGCGAAGGAAGCAAAAGCGGAGCGGGTAGTTAGAATCACTGCGGACTGCCCGTTTTCTGATCCTGATATATTGGATTGTGTATTAGCTGAATTTGACAGTGGTGAAGCCGAATACGTAACGAATACGATGCCCTATTCGTGGCCCGACGGGTTTGATGTTGAGGTATTTGATTTTGAAGGGTTGGAACGTGCCTGGAAAGAGGCAACGAGCGCTTCTGACAGGGAACACGTCACTCCCTATATGAGACGTGAATTTCGTTGTCACAATGTTATTGGCCCAAAGGACCCCGAGATACGGAAGTGGCGATTGACTGTAGATCATGCCGATGATCTCGAATATGTCCGGGCCATTTATGTCGAGTTGGGTTCGCGTTGGGATGTAGGGTTCGAGGAGATCGAATCATTGATTCGAAGCCGTCCAGAGGCGCTGCCTCGACCGCCTAGTGAGGCGCATGTGGCGAATGAGGGATTCTACAAATCTATCTTTGACGAAGCGGTTAAAATTAGTGCGCCGTTGCTGCCTGTTGAAAAATCAGAGGAATGGTTCGCTCGAGCAAAAAAGGTGATACCAGGGTGCGCTCAGACATTTAGTAAAAGCCACCTGCAGCATATCAGAGGGGTGTCTCCTCTGTTTCTAACGAAGGGGAAGGGTAGTCGGGTGTGGGATGCCGATGGGAATGAATACGTAGATTATATCCAAGGATTTCTCCCGAATATTCTTGGATACGGGAACGAAGAAGTTAACGCCGCTTTCAGTAAGCAATTGAGCGAGGGGCACAGTTTTTCTCTTCCACATCCTGTAGAGGTGGAATTGTCCGAGCGCTTGTGTTCGTTGATTCCCTGTGCTGAAATGGTGAGGTTTGGTAAAAATGGTTCCGATGCCACTTCCGGCGCTGTGCGAATGGCCCGTGCGTTCACTGGGCGCGATAGAATTGCGTGTTGTGGTTATCACGGGTGGCAGGATTGGTTCATCGGAAGCACTTCGCTTAATGCGGGCGTTCCAACTGCGGTTCAAGAGTTAACCCACCCGTTCCCCTACAATGACATTTCAGCATTAAGATCTCTGCTGGATAAGCATCCTGGTGAATTCGCTGCGGTGATCATGGAGCCGTTCAACTTCGTTGAACCTCACCCGGGTTATCTCGCCGAGGTGAAGGCTTTGGCTCACAAGGAAGGAGTCCTGCTTATCTTTGATGAAATATGCAGTGGCTTTCACTTTGGTCTTGGAGGCGCCCAGAAGATGTTTGGGGTGATTCCTGATTTAGCCTGTTTTGGAAAAGCAATGGCAAATGGATTTCCGCTTTCTGCAGTAGTAGGGCGAAGCGACGTGATGAAGATCTGTGAAGATGTCTTCTTCAGTTTTACGTTCGGGGGCGAAGTGGCTTCGATGGCGGCGACTTCAAAAGTGCTCGAAATTTTGGAAAACACTGATTGTCTCCAGCGAATGGATGGGCTCGGTAGGACTTTGTTAGATGGTGTCAACACCTTGGCCAAAGAGGCAGGTTTGGAAAATCGCATTCGTGCTGTCGGTCGACCCTCATGGTCAATGATACAGTTTACGGATGATGAGGGGGAAAACTGCATGCTGAGTCGGAGCCTCTTCCAGCAGGAAGTTGTTAAGCGGGGGATTTTGATTCTTACGACTCACAACATGTGTGCTGCTCATACTCAGCGGGATGTCGAGAAGGCACTAGAAGCCTATGCGTCGACATTTAAACTATTGGCTGATTGGCTGACGGATGCAAACCCTATGCAATACCTTCAGGGGGAACCCATCGAGCAACTATTTCGAGTGCGTGCCTAAATTGATGGATCATTCTAATGATTTCTCCGCTGAGGATTCGCAATCGAAGATTGCCTTTCGAGCGGATGCCAATCAAACGATTGGAGCCGGACATTTAATGCGCTGTCTAGCATTAGCAAAAGCGGCCCGAGATCTAAATGTTGAATCTGAGTTCTTGCTTGGGGAAACAGATGAAAACTGGTCGGCGCTTGTTCGGGATAGTGGATTTCAGGTCAGGTGGATTGACCCATTAGTCGATGCCGAAGAGACGGCTTCTTTTGCAAATTCACACCAAGCGGATTGGATTGTAGTTGATGGTTACGATTTTGATGGGGACTATTTTACGAAGCTGAAAGAAGGTTCTCATTTCATGGTGCTGGCGATTGATGATTGTTTTGATCGAGGGGTGCTACCGGTAGATGTTGTATTGAACGGCAACCCCTATGCGAACGAGAGCCACTACCCAGACTATCACGAGGAGGTCTTGCTGTTTACCGGTTCAGAATATTCTCCTCTTTCTCCAGAGTTCGCCGCTTCCAGAAAACGGGCGGCAACGCAGACTAACGATTCTCCCAAGATTCTCATCACATTTGGAGGCACACAATCAGATGCCGTTGTTATCGAGGCCTTGGATGCATTGGTCGATGCCGGAGTGAAGGGCAATGTGCTTGTCATGGGAAAATTTACCGCTACCGATGAAAAAATTGCCGGATATATTCCCAATCTTTCCATCGAAAAAAGAGCTTTCTCCGACCATATTGTCGAGATAATGATCGATTCGGATTTTGCCATCTGTGGGGGTGGCTCAACCTCGCTGCAATTAGCCTGTTTGGGAGTGCCCTGCATCGCTCTTCCGATCGCTGAGAACCAGACAATGTTGATCAAATATCTAGAGGGAAAGGGGGCCATCGCGACCCCCATGGGAAGCCGCCTCAGCTTGGCTGATACGGTTACGCAGCTGATGGATCCGACCCGTATGCGTGAAATGTCAGTTGCCGGATCTTCTCTGATTGACGGTCTTGGATCCGAAAGAATTATTAGACGTCTGTTTCAACTATGAAAGTTCAACCTTAACTCCGATAAGAAATATATGTATTCCCTTAGGCAGGCAGAAAAAGCGGACTCTGATCTTATTCTTCAGTGGAGGAACTTAGACCAAGTGAGGGCAATGATGTATAACGACGACATCATTTCGCAGGAGGATCACCAAGGTTGGTTTGAACGGGTCACTTCGATGGATGATCGCGTCTGCTTTATCTTCGAAGAGGATGGCGAACCAAGGGGGGTGGTGAATGCAAGCCAACGTCTCGAGGAAACCAACACCTGGATATGGGGGTGCTATTTGGGTGATCCAGGAGTTGTGCCGGGATTAGGAACCAAGATGGGCTTGTTTGCGATGCAGCAGTTTTTCGAAGAGATGAAAATGGGCATCGTAATTGGTGAAATGATTAAATCGAATGATGTGAGTTACCGATTTAATCGCAAGCTGGGATTTCGAGAAGTGAAGGAACTGTCAGTTCCGAGAGGAAATGGCGAGATGGTTGACTCGATCCTGTTTGTTCAGACCGATCACGATTGGCTTGCCCAACGAACTCAGTTGCTTAAAAATGCTGGGTTGGCGTAGAAGTGAGACATCAATGACGTTTGTTAAGCGTATTACAGAAACTTAGAGATGATCAAAATTGGAGACAGAAAAATCGGGGAAAGTTACCCTGCCTTTGTGATTGCTGAGATTTCGGCGAATCACAATCACGTCTACGAAGATGCCGTCAAGTTAGTCGAGTTGGCCAGTGAGGTGGGCGCAGATGCTGTCAAATTGCAGACGTACACTCCTGACACTATTACGTTGGATTGTAAAAATGAGTGTTTCCAGATCGGGAAAGGAACCATTTGGGAAGGGAAAACTCTTCATGAATTGTATGGAGAGGCATACATGCCTTGGGAGTGGCAGCCTAAGCTGAAACGGATCGCTGATGATCTCGGCATCATTCTTTTTTCTTCGCCGTTCGATCCGACTTCCGTGGAGTTTCTTGAGAAGATGGAGGTGCCCGCCTACAAAATTGCTTCGTTTGAATTAATTGATCATGGGCTTTTAGCTAAGGTAGCGGAAACCGGAAAGCCTGTGATTTTGTCGACCGGAATGGCGAGCTTGTCAGAGATTGATGAGGCTGTTGCAGTGCTGCGAGATCATGGCTGTGAGGAATTGGCTCTTCTGAAATGTACGAGTGCGTATCCGGCCCCGGCCGACGAAGCGAACTTGCGCACGATTGAGCATTTGGCAGAAAGGTTCAAGGTGCCAGCGGGACTCTCCGACCACACCATGGGGATCAGCGTGCCGGTGGCCGCAGTCGCATTAGGGGCCTGTATCATCGAGAAACACTTTACTCTATCCCGAGAAATTCCGGGGCCGGACAGTAGCTTTTCGTTAGAGCCCGCGGAATTCAGAATGATGATTGAGGCCGTGCGGATGGCGGAACAGGCCGTTGGGTGTGTCGATTATGAACTGACCGAAAAAGAAAAATCAGGCCTGGCTTTCCGGCGTTCTCTTTATGCGGTTCAGGATATTCCGCTAGGTTCAGTCATCACTGATGAAAATGTCAGGTCGATCCGACCCGGTGGTGGGCTGCCCCCGAAGCATTTGGAGGATGTAAAGGGCTTGCTGGCTCTGGAGGACATCCCTCGAGGAACCCCCTTGGAATGGAAGCATTGCAAAAGCGCTTCAATCGCTGAATAAGCGGTGTGCTATCCGACGATAACAAATCAAAAACACTTCGAGAAAATGAATGCGATACAATTGAGCCAATTGAAAGAACACGGATTTGTGAAGATCGAGGGAGTTCTTTCCAAAGAAGAATGCGAAGCACATAAGGCGCGATTGGATTCAGTCGTTGAGAGATATAGTGATCAATACGCCGGTTCGAAAGAGGCTTCGAAACATGGGCTCGAAAACAAGGCGAATGAAGATGTCGTGGTGAATCTGCACAACAAGGACTTAGCATTTTACGACCTCTTCGAGTTACCAGGAGTGATTGATCTTGTCGGGGCCGCCTTAAAGGAAGGCTCCTATCAAGGTGCGGAACCCTTCTGTATACTTGGAAATTCAGCCCGCAGCCCTTTACCCAACAGTCCTCCTCAACAGCTTCACATTGATTCAAGTTATCCGGGACCACCATTTCCCCTGATGGTTGTCGTGATTATCATGTTAGACGATTTCTCGATCGAAAACGGTGCGACAAGAGTGGTCCCTGGCAGTCATCGAAATCTTTCGTATCCCGAGAACGGTAAAAAGTACGAAGAAGAGATATCGGTTCCGGGAGAAGCGGGCACCGTCATTGTGTTTGATGGAAGTCTGTGGCATGGCGGCGGGAAAAAGGTTCTTGAGGGGTCTCGTTGGGGGGTCATCCTTACTTATGGAAGATGGTGGATGAAGCCTTCTTTCGATTTTTCAAAAAATATGCCGGACAACATCTGGAACGGTTTGACCGATTCGCAGAAAGACCTTCTGGGGTTTCGTTGTAATCCACCGAAGGATGAGTTTACGAGAACTAGACGACGCAGCGAAGAATTTGAACCTCCTGAACACTACGAGCTGCCCTGAGGTTACTGATGCCAATTTCTTGGCGCGAGCCGGACATCGCCGTTATTTGGGCGGCAGAGATAAGCGATGGGTCCGCCCATTAAGTGCTTAGTTGCGAAGATTGGTGTGAATTAAATTTTTGCCGGAAACTCCTAATCAGGTAATCCCCGGGTTAAAGGTACCAAGCCATTTGAATGAAAAACTGTAATTTGGGAAATGAAATGCACGACCTCGTGCGGCGACTTCTTCCCATTTGTCGGAGCATCACTGGGGAAGGGGTTAGGGAAACTCTTGGAATCCTTTCTGAGAATCTGCCGACGCCAATGAATATCGAAGAGGTTCCTTCTGGAACGGCCGCATTCGATTGGAACGTGCCTAAAGAGTGGGCAATTCGTGAAGCGTGGATTGAGGACGAGAATGGAAATCGGATTGTTGATTTTGCTCAACACAATCTACACATCGTCGGTTATTCCGTTCCAGTAGACAGTTGGGTGACTCTTCAGGAACTTCAGGAGCGGTTGTATAGTCTTGAGGACCAACCAGACGCGATCCCATTCGTGACTTCCTATTATAAGGAGCACTGGGGTTTTTGCCTGGCTCACTCGGAACGAGTAAAACTCAAAGAGGGAAACTATCGGGTCTTCATTGATAGTGAGCTCAAGGACGGCCATCTTACTTATGGAGAGTGGATTCTCCCCGGTGAAACGGAGGAAGAAGTATTTATCTCTTCCTATATTTGTCACCCCTCAATGGCAAATAACGAATTGTCAGGCCCTGTGGTAGCAACGTGGATTGCGAAGTGGCTCGCCACTCAACCCAGAAGATATACCTACAGGATTGTTTTCGTGCCTGAGACGATCGGATCGATCGTCTATTTAAGCCGATACCGTGAACTTCTTCGCGAGCGAGTGGTGGCGGGATTCAACTTGTCGTGTATCGGCGATGATCGAAACTATTCATATCTCGCTTCCCGGTATGAATCTACGATGGCGGATAGGGTGGCTCAGAATGTCTTGAAGTCTCATCATCCGGGCTATAAGAAATATTCTTTTCTAGAGCGAGGAAGTGATGAAAGGCAATACTGCAGCCCGGGGGTTGATCTTCCTCTTGTCACTTTGTGCAGAACTCGATTTGGGGAGTACTCAGAGTATCATACCTCACTGGACAATTTGGATGTGGTCACTCCCGACGGATTGAGCGGTGGTTTTGATCTGGTCTCCGAGTGCCTGGAAGTTCTTGAAAAAAACCGCACCTATCAAGCGACGTGTTATGGGGAACCGCAGTTAGGGAAGAGGGGCTTGTATCCTAGTCTCAGCACCAAGGGGCACGAACCATTCGCCAAGATGCTGATCGATCTTCTGGCATACGCTGACGGAAGTAATGATCTGATTGGGATCAGTAACATCATTGGAAACCCCGTGTCCGATCTTTGGCCTGTTGCTGAGAGACTCGTAGAGGAAGGCTTATTAGAAGAACTCGAGAAATGACGGTTCCGATCACGACAAAATCTGACCTCGTCGGCCACCTTGAGGCCTTGGGTCTTCAACAAGGAGACCTCGTAATGATGGCCAGTCGACTCATCTCCTTTGGCAAAATTCAAGGAGGAATGTCATCGGTTTTTGACGCACTGACGGAGGTGATCGGTCCTGACGGAACGCTTATTGTGCCGGCATACCAGCTTGGAAGTGAGGCGGGCGATGTGTTTGATCGTGCCGCTTCTCCTCCGCTCGGAGTCGGGCCATTTCCTGAGTATTTTGTGAACCTCCCTGATACCGTTCGTAGTCACTGCCCGATTCATAATCATGCGGCCTTCGGAAGACGAGTGGACTTGATGAATGCGGTTGATGGAAGTGTCTCTCTTGGGCGGGGTTCGGATTTTGAAGCATTCGAGAATGCTGACGCAAAGCTTCTTCTCTTAGGATGCCGATTTTCTGACGGTGCAACCTTTGCTCATCATATGGAAGCAGTCTGCGAAGTCCCTTACCGGGAATGGATCACTTTGCGACGTAAGGTAAAGAAAGACGGTCACGTGGAGGATCAGAATGTCCGATATTTTGCTCGCAAGGAAAACGAGTGGGAGGAGTCGTTTGATGTCTGCGAAAGCTGGATGCGCGCCGAAGGGGTTTTGATAGAAGAAAATTGCTGGTTGGGAAAAAGCATGTCGATGCGCATGAAGGATCTCGGCGCTTGCCTCTCTGCACAGTTGGCGCGCGATCCGTATGCGCTTGTTAAAAAGACCTTAGAATGAAACGTGACGTTGTTAGTCGGTTTTGTGAAATCGCGCGAGCTCACCCGGAGCATGCTGCGGTTGTTACGACCGAACGCGGGACTTGTACTTATTCAGCCTTGCTGAGGTTTGCTGCGACAGTCCGCGCACGAGTGCTGGAGCATTCTCCTAAAGGCGGTTCCATTGCAATTGTGGCAGAGCAGAACGAGCTGGGTTACGGGGCGATGTTAGGAGCTTTGATGGCTGGTAGAGGATACGTTCCAATTAACCCCGGGCATCCACCGCTTCTTAAAAAGGAAATCATAGAGATTTCCGAGTCTAGCGTTGTTCTGGCAAAGGGTGCTGGTGCCAACCTCACTTCCGATAAATGTATTGCTCTGGATTTGGAGCGGATTTGGGAAGAGGTAGACACGACTGCTGAATTGGTCGATGAAGTCGATTTAGATTTCGATGAAAGTATAGGGTACACCATTTTTACTTCCGGATCGACGGGCCGCCCCAAAGGGGTTCAGATTTTCCGCCACTCATTGAACTGCTACGTGGACTGGGCGGTTGATGCGATGAAGATTTCTACGGCGGATCGCTGGTCGCAACATCCGAATCTAGGATTCGATTTGAGTGTTTTGGATGTTTATGGCGCTCTCTGTGGCGGCGCTACTCTATTTCCGATTACTTCTCCTGCCGACAGGTTGATGCCAGCGAGGCTGATTAAACGCGAGCGGTTGACGATTTGGAATTCGGTCCCGAGTGTCCTGGATCTATTGAACAGGGCGTCTCAGCTCAATCAAGATCACCTCGGCTCTCTGAGGCTCGCTACCTTTTGTGGCGAGGCGTTGTATCCACGGCATCTGGAATGGTTGTTCGAGGCAAATGAGAATCTCATTGTTCATAATACCTATGGACCCACTGAGGCGACCGTTTCCTGTACGCTCGTAACGCTAACCGTATCGAATTTTACTCAGTTTTGCCGGGATACGGTTGCCTTAGGAGACCCCATCGTCGGAATGAAGCTGCGTCTAGATGGTAGAGGAAATGGTAGCCAAGGGGAAATTTGGTTGGCTGGCGATCAACTCTCTAAAGGGTATTTGAAGAGGGATGAGGAAACGCAAAAACTGTTTGTTGAGGACAAGGGAGAGAGGTGGTACCGGACGGGTGATCTGGCGGAGGAAATCGATGGTCAGTTGTACTTTTTGGAGCGTCTCGACAATCAGGTGAAGGTTAATGGATACAGGATCGAACTCGGTGCGATAGCGGCACGGGTGATGAAATTGACGAATCTGACTGCCAAGGTTGTTTTGATAAACGGACGGCTATGTTGTTTTGTGGAAAATAGAGGGGAGCCTCTTGAACTGGAAAATCTCACGGCGCAGCTACAGAGTTGCAGCGAATCGTATGCGGTTCCTGAGGTATTCCACGAAATCGCAGCTTTTCCCCGAAATCAAAACGATAAGATTGACCTCAAAAAATTGGTCGAGGAATATGGAGATTAGAGAGAGCATCAAGATCTGGTTGGCAGACGCGCTGGGATGTAGCAGCGAAGAAATCCACGAGTCAGGTGGCATTGGAAACACGCCGGGCTGGGACAGCTTCGGGCACTTAAACGTGATGATGGAACTCGAAAAGCGATTTGGAATCAGTATAGACGACGACACTGTGAGGCGTTATCAAACGGTGAAGGCAATCGAAGAGTTAGTCGAAGAAAAGGGATCATGAGCCGATCAAGTTTTGATGAGCAGTGGGAAGAGAATGTCTATTGTCAGGGGCAGCAGCTGAATCGATGGCCATCAGAGTTTGTGGTGACGGGTGCTTATCGTTATCTGGCAGGTCTTGGCGCGAGTGATCGTGAATTGTTGGCGTTGGACCTCGGTTGTGGGGCTGGAAACAATTCAGTGTTTCTTGCCAAGTGTGGCTTTAAGGTTTTGGGAGTTGACGGTTCCGAGACTGCTCTAAAGAGCGCGAGAACCCTGGCCGATCAGGAAGGCTGCGAAATCAAATTTGTGAGGGGAGATTTTCTCAACGACGAGATTTGGAATGATCAAGAATACGATCTCGTTATCGATCGCGCTGCTCTCACCCACAATACACGGTCGGTAATCAAGCGCACCGTAGCGAAAGTAGCTCAAGCGCTCAGGCCAGGAGGTTGGTTCGTTTCTGAACTTTTCAGCAGGGATCACTCAGATGTTCAATTCGGATTGGACGGCGATGACGGCAGTTATAAGAGTTTTAGTGGCGGGTATTTCCAAAACATGTCCCGGACGTTTTTTGCGGATAGGAGCGATATTGATGAGATATTCTCAGAGCATTTTGATCTAGCGGCGTTGTATCATCAGACCTTAGAAGAAGAGCGTTCAGAGTCTAAAGCAGCCGTTTGGAAGGTGATCGGTGTTGTGCGGTAAAGCACAGAGGATTTGAGATTTTAATTAGTGAATAATATGAAAGTAGTAATCGCAGGAGGCGGAATTGCAGGAATCATCGGATCCATCATATTGGCGGAGAAAGGGGATTCAGTTACCTTGGTCGAAAGTGGTGAATCTTGCGGAGGACTGCTGCGCAGCTATCAAGCCCCAAATGGCACTGAATACGATTATGGGACCCATATACTGAAGGAAACGGGACATCAGATGGTTGATGACCTGGTGTTTGGTAAGCTCGAACCAGAGAAGTGGCAGAATTTGGATCGATTGCGAGTGGGGAACTATTTTGGAGGTGACATCTATCCGACCAGTCAATTCATCGACATACGTAAGTTGCCGAGCGGGTCGTTCGATAAGGCACTCGTGGAATACATCTCACTGGGGGAGGAAATCTCGACAGGTAATCTTGAGGAATATGCAAAGAGCTTCTACGGCCCCACGCTAACCGAGGAGCTATGGAAGCCGCTAATGGCAAAGCTTTTTGGACAAGACCTGGCCGATCTTGATGTTTCGGCGCTGAGCCTGGTGGGATATGGAAGGGTCATCGCTTTGGATAGGCATCAGACGATTGAGATCAAGAAATCCGAAATGTATGATCGAAAGTTCGGGCACGCGACCTGGGACGAAGGTCTATCAAGTCAGATGAATTTCTATCCCGTTGCTGAAGGGATAGAGCTATGGATTAAGCAGCTTTTAAGGCAGGCTGAGGAAGCTGGGGTTACCATATTGACAGGCACGTCCATTGATAAGATTGAGCATTGCAACACGAAGGTTAATCAGGTGAATTTGTCCAGTGGCGATGCCATCGAGGTGGATCGTCTCATCTGGACTTTGCCGACCTCGTTGCTTTTCAGGAATGCAGGGGTGGAATTCCAAGCTGATCCACCTTTGTTTCGCAGTTCGATTCTGCTGAACTTCGAATTCGACGCTCCTTTTTTAACGGACTTATATTTCTTGTATTGCAATGATCCGGACATGCTTTCGTTTCGAATTACCTTGTATCCGAATCTTCGCGAATTGCCAGAGGGCGAAGAACCCCCTTATAACTGCACGGTTGAGGTAATGGCCGACGAAGAGGTTTTCCTTGATGAGGCGAGAGTTAGAGAGCGTGTTTTGGGCGAACTCGTGACGATGGGGATTATTGCACCGGAGCACCAGATTGTGCACGAGAAGATTTTCTCTTCGAAAAAAGGTTTTCCGATTCCAACTGTTTCATACAAGCAGAATTCCGAGCGCCTTTACGACGAAGTGAAAGCAGAGTTTTCAAATGTAGATGTAATTGGCAGGGGGTCAGGCAAGGTGCATTTCATGCACGAGGTCATGGTTGATCTATGGGAAACATTAGCGCCTGCTTGATTTGGGTTTAATGGATTTTGCGTTCGAAGTGCGTTTTGGTTTCAGTCCAATTAATGCGCCGATTGGGACGCGAAAGTTGCCTATTTCTCAGATAGGTGTTCACCAAATTGGAAAACGCTTTTCCAGATTCAGGTACGAATAAAAAAATTGGAACCGGTGTGTTTCGCTTTGTTCGATAGCAATGAAAGTTAGAGATTCAGATTTCCGGTGTCCGTTTCCTTCCAGGAAAATGCAGCAATGGGTGACGAGCCTGGGCGAGATTGAGTATCTGGCTGGATCTGCTTTCGATAAGGAAATATTTGAAGTGGTCAGACACTATTGGATTGTTTCGGTCTACAGTATTGCGCAGACATCGCTTTACCGTGAACTAGCAGAACAGGGGATGCTTCACCCGGTAGATGAAGGGAATCTGGAGAAGCACTTGGAGAAGGGTGGAAGTGATCCCAGAGCCATGTGGGACGCCCTGCATTTGACGCCATCAAAAGGAGGGTGGAAGTGGATTCCGAGGTATTTTCGATCGCTGAACTCGCCGATAAAAAGGTGGCCATTGGCAATAGCGAAGAAGAAGGGATTAGCGATTGCTTCGGGAGTGACATCCACCCTGGAGTGCTATCTGAAGGCAAAGAACGCCAGAGCCGTGGTATGGGATAGTGATTGGTTTTTCCCTGTAGACTATCCTGCTGATTGCGACAAACAAGACTTAGAAGGGATACATCAATGGCTCTCGACGGCGGCAGAGAACATGGAGAAAGCGGGGCTGGATTTAAGGCATGCTCAAGAGTTCGAAGCGAAGTGTGCCTCCGTGTTCAGGGACATGCTAGAATATGTGAAGGCACGTCTTCTCAATCTGGAGGTGTTAGAGTATGTGCCTGACACCTTTCATGCAATCGGCTGTGGCAACATACATGATCGCATGCTCAGAAGGGAGGTTCAGCGGAGAGGGGGCACGGTGGTTGGCTACGATCATGGCTGCGGAGTTGGGCGATTTTTCAGCAAGGATGTCATCAGGATGAGTTTCTTTCATTGCGACAATTACGTGCCGATTGATGAAGAGAGCAGAGAAAGGTTGATAGGGGTATCGGACGAACATTTCCCTGATTTCTGCAAAAAGCCCAGGGAGTTCACCGCTCCCGCAGGAGTGGGCTACAAACCGTGGAAACAACTTGAGAGTCCAGTTGGTCGAAAGCGTAAGGTAATGATTCTGCCGACTGGCGTTAGCGGGCAGAGAGTTAGGCTAGTGGTGCTGCCTCCAGATATTTGCGACATCTATCTCGTGAAAGATGTAAGAGATATATTAGTGGACGCTGGGTATGAAGTTACGATCAAACCGCACCCGGCTGCCGGGGGAGACTGGAAATATAAATGGCTTGAAACCGAAGGGGTATCGGTGAGTAGCGAGAGTTTTGAAGATGAAATGGAGCGGCACGATTTCGCAGTTAACTTATGCCCTTCATCCTCTTCCAGCGTGACGAGCGCGGAGTCCGGATTTCCGATGATTCAGGTTAATTTCCCGTTTTTGGAGTATGACTTCTCTACCTTTTTGACCTTCCCAAATGTATTGGGGGCGGTTGAAGGGGGAATCGACGAAAGTGGGCGATTCACCGTCGAAGGTGATGAGTTAGTAGCTGTGGCAAATCGGCTCTATTCCTAAGTTGACTGATAGTGTCACGTCTAGTGAGTGGGCAAATTCAGCATTACGGTTGAGAGAAAAAAGATATGAATATTAGTGTGGTCGTTCACTTTTTGCTCAGGAGCTACGGAAAGTCACTTTCCATCGTAGTTCTGCTCTTCGCTTTGGCCGCTCTTTTCGAAGGGGGGGGGATCCTAATTGCAGGAAAGCTTTTTTCCGGCTTGATGGGAGATCGGGATGAGTTCATGGTGAGCGATTATGGGCCTTGGCTGCTTGCCCTGGGCATTATGGCCGCGGTCATTGCCAAAACACTATTGACTGTGTCAGGCTTTTGGTTTGCTGGAGTGGGCACGGCAAATATTGCCAACGACTTACGCAATCGTATGATCGAGGGGTTACTTGATGCGAAGTGGAGCTTTTTCGTTAGCCAGCCAGTCGGAGAGTCGGTTAATTTGATCGTGGCAGAGCCGGAGAAGGCGGCGATGGTATTTCGTGGGACGGCCCGGTTAGTCGCGTCCGGGATTCAGTGTCTCATCTTCCTGGGGATTTCATTATTTCTTTCGATTGAGGCTACTATTGCTGCGGGAGTCGGCGGCGTATTAGTCTTCCTGGTTATCAGAAAAGTGGCGGCGTGGCAGCGTTCGATTGCGATAAGGCAGGTGGAGTTGAGGAAGGGGCTATCAAGCTGGGTTCAGTACATGATGGTAGGGATGAAGGGCTTGAAAGCGATGAGTAGCGGAAGGGATGTGGGAAAGATCGTGCAAAACCGTGCTGGAGACATTTTTGAAATGACTAAGAAGGAGGTGGTTGCGAAAGCCCTGGGTCAATTAGTCACAGAGCCCGTCTTTGTCTTTATTGCGCTTGTTGGTCTCATTGTTCTGTTGACCGTAATGGGCAAGTCGATCGATGAGGTGCTGCTGATGGGAGTCGTCTTCCAACGGTTAATGGCTTATTCAAGCTCAGCGGTTACCAGTTTCCAGCTTCTCAACTCTTATGCGCCGGTCATTGAGAATCTAGAAGCAAAGGTCAAACAACTCGATGAAGTGGTTGAAGAATCCGGGGCGGTTTTGGTCCCGTCAGACTGGGAGGAAATTGAAGTCGATTGTGTTGCCTTTTCACACGGGCGACAACAGGTGCTTGAGAACTACTCGGCCGTGGTCCCTCGTCATGGATTGACTGTACTTCGAGGCGCTTCCGGCACGGGCAAAACGACCTTGATGGATTTGTTGATGGGGTTGCGATATCCGGCAGAGGGAGTCATTCGAGTCGGGGATGTTTCTCTGGTAGAAGCCGATCTCGATTCGTGGAGAAAACGCATAGGGTATGTACCTCAGGATCCATTTCTTCTTGGCGGGACCGTCCGTGATAATGTCGCGCTCTTCTCTGATGATTTTGATGACGAGATGATCTGGAAAGCGCTGGCGAAAGTTGATTTGAAATCCCTGATCGAATCTACTCCTGACGGACTGGATAGTGAGGTGGGCGAACGGGGAGATCGTTTTTCCGGGGGGCAGCGACAGCGAATTGCTATCGCGAGAGCATTGATTAGAGAGCCTGAGATACTATTTTTCGACGAGCCCACCTCTGCGCTAGACCCAGAAGCTTCACGCTTATTTGCTTCAACGGTTTCGGTCTTGAAAAAAGATATTGGGATTGTTGTGGTGACCCACGAAGATGTTTTTAATCAGTATTCTGACTGGATGATCAATCTGAACGACGACAATGATCAATCGGCTGCGGCCAATTCTGTATGAGCCAATATCAGAGATGGGGGCGCCGAGGGCGACGTTCTGTGAGTTCAAAGAGAAAGACGAATTTCGTGTAATGAAAAAAGAACAAGTAGATAAAAATTCCGAGAGGTTCCAGCAGTTCTCATGGGACTTCTCCGACGGAAGGATGATTCCGTGGACTTCAGTTTGGCTGCAGGCCAGAGAGATTATCAGGCGACCCGACATCCATCGTGTTCTTGAGTTCGGCAGTGCCCGTAATATCTTAAAGCTTCTGGTTGAAAACTACGGGATTCATCACACAGCGGTTGAAGTTAATGGCGAAATATTTTCACCGGATGTAGTCGCGACCATTGATGGGTTTGAATCCGAGGAAACCTATGACGTGGTGTGCGCATTTGAGGTTCTTGAGCACAATCCTTTCGAGGAGATCGAGGGACTGGTGCGGAAAATGGCGAGTTTCTCAACCAAATATGTTTATCTTTCGATCCCCTGTTCCGGGAGGTTCTTTTCGATTAGCCTAAATGCTAATCTACCCAGGATTCAGTTTCGAAAAACGTTTCACTGGACCTGGTCGAGGTTGAGACGCCTTGTCCGTCCGGTGGAAGAGTTTCGCAAGCGTCCTGACAAATACAATCCACATTGGTGGGAAGTGGGAGACAAGGACCGTACAGAGAAGGATGTTGAAAAGCTATTCGAAAATTGTGACTTGAAGTTGATCGAAAAAATTCACAATCCACTATTCCCCTACCACCTTTTCTTCCTGCTGGAAAAAAATGGTTAGAACTAATTCTTTTCAGATCGGTGTAGGCGGTTCCATCTGGAACGCATGGTGATCAAGTAAAGCTCTTGGATTAATGAATCGAACGCTGAGTTAAGAAAGGGTCACTCCAATGTGGCGATTCTGTCCGGCTCCCGCATCGTTGGTGATTCTGGGAGTATTGCTGACCAATTCACTTGGACGAGAAAGGTAAGGGCCAGTTTGAGAAGTGGCTGAATTTCGGCCGAGAGCCTCGTCGGCCGGCCAGAGAAGGATTCACGCGAGTGCCTCTTATAGCGGTTTTGACTGTTCAGCGGGTTGAGTTCGGAATGTTCCTTAGTTGAGATGAGTAAAGATATTAATGTAGTCGTCTATCAGCCTCGTCTCTGTACTGACAACGAAGACTTCTTTTGGCTACCTGTATGGAAGTACAAAAGTGAATTGCGCGCAGCGGGATACAGGATCCGGCGTGTGCATGACCTGACCTCTCTGCCCGCTGACTCTGATTTCTTGTTGTTGGGTAGCCGAAGTTTTGCGAAAGAATGGGCAGCAGATCGTCGCGAACAGCTGTTTGGGACACTGGACCAGCTTCGGGAGAGAACTGGTAAGCTGATTTGGTGTGACGTGACTGACAGTACCGGGACAACGCAGTTTCAGGTGCTGCCGCATGTGGACGAATATTGGAAGATGTCTTTGCTGAATAGTTATGATGACTACGCCGTGAGATATCGTGGATGCCGACTGCACACGGACTTCTACTCGTTGCGATACCAGATCGGAGATCCAGTGGGCGATCCGCCCCATCTGAATCATGTGCCCGAGCGATCCGAGTTCGACGAAAAGGTGAAGCTATCATGGAATCAGGGGTTCGCCTATTTTGGGCCGTTTGCCTGGCAGCAAGCGCGACTAAGGAAGATGGCGGGCAAAAAGCTTCCCGAGTATCGCCAAGGATTCACGAATCCGGCGGATGAGCGTTCTCGCCTTCTTGTGGCAAGAGTAGGAACCACCCACTCTCAGAAATCTGTCCAGGAATCGCGGCGCGAATTAATGAGGTTGTTGAAGGAGGCCGATGTTTTGGGGGACATGGAGCCGGTTGGTTATCGTCAGTATTACCGGGAAATGCAGGAGGCAACCGGTGTCTTTTCTCCTTTTGGTTTCGGTGAAGTCTGCTATCGAGATTTTGAACTCGTGCGTGCCGGCGCTGTTTCGATAAAGCAACGCATGGATCATTGCAGGACTTGGCCCAATCTATGGAGGGAGGGAGAGAGCTATTATGATCTGAATTGGGATTTTTCCAATCTGGACGAAATCATCGGGAGGATTTCCGAGAATCCGGGTGAGGCGGCGGATCGCGCAGCGTTTGGACAGGAAATCTATCGGAATGCAGTGGATTCATCGGAATCTGGAGAGCAGTTTACCGAGCGGTTTAAGATGCTGTTGAGCGTTTGAATCGATTGGAACAATATTAAAGAGTCCCACGCGATTTCAGTCGAGTTGGGCTAGAATACGAACAGCATTGATCGAAAAATCTTCATCGAAACGCCTTTTGGCAGTGATACCAAGCCTGGAAAGAGGAGGGGCGGAGCGGGCGATGACCTGGCTCTGCAACGAGTTGGCTGAGAAGAGGGGGTGGGATGTGCACTTACTCACGTTCACTCTACCTGAAAGGGAGCCATCGTTTCCACTTTCAGCGAGAGTAACGCTCTATCGAGAAGGCATGGATGGAAGTGGATGGAGTCTTCGGAAATTAGGAAATTTGTGGCGGCGGATTCAATGCATCAGGAACTGTGTGACGCGGCTTCGACCCAATGTTGTTTTGTCCTTTCTGGACAGCAATAATCTCGTGGTAATTCTGTCGACTCTCGGGAAACAAGTCAGAGTGGTTGTGTCAGAACGAATTGACCCTAGTCAACAGAGCTTTCCTTGGATTGCAAAGATCATGAGGGCTGTGTTGTACCGGAGGGCTGCCGCGATTGCCGTCCAGAGCGACCGAGTAAATCAGTATTTTTTGGGCAGGGGATTTGGCCAAACAAAAATCATTCCCAATCCAGTGACTGCCAGATTTTTATCAAACCAGTGCGACTATGCAACGAAGAGAATAGTTGCTGTTGGGCGCTTAGCTGAACAAAAGGGGTTTGATGTTCTGATCGAGAGTTTTGCCAAGATCGCGAAGCAGTTTCCGGATTGGAGTATCGATATTTATGGGGAAGGCGGCTCGCGAGAGTCTTTGAGCAAGTTGATTCAATTGAATGATCTGCATGAAAGAGTCCGACTCTGTGGGGCTTGTTCGGATATCGAGGCCAGATTGGTAAACTACTCGGTTTTCGCATTTCCTTCATTGTATGAAGGTTTTCCAAATGCTCTGGCAGAGGCAATGGCGTCAGGGTTGTCTTGCGTGGCTTTTTCGGATGTTAGCGGCGTGGACGACTTAATCGAAGATGGAGAGTCGGGATTGCTTTCGAAGCATGGTGACAAGGAATGTTTTGCGCAAAAGCTTGCTGAGTTGCTTGAAAGCGAGGAAGGCCGGTCAGAGTTTGGGAAGACGGGGAAAAGAAGGGTTGCCGATCGGTTCAGTGAAGAAGTGGTACTGAATCTCTGGAAAGAGGTTCTTTTGGCCTAGGTGAAAAATGGTGTAAGGAACCAAAGTAACGAAAATCCTTCATGACGTGGATTGAAAAAGTTGAATTGGGGTCCTTAAGAGGGCCCATAGAGAGATCGATGTGATGTGTGGTATAGCTGGGTATTTTTCAAGTCATCCCATATCGGATGGCGAACAAACGTTGCTGAATATGATTGGTAGTATTCGGCAGCGAGGCCCGGATTCTAAAGGTGTATGGATCGATGACGAAGCAGGTTGTGTTGGGTTTGCTCACTCGAGGCTTTCAATTTTGGATTTGAGCCCTCTAGGGCACCAGCCGATGGAGTCGAGTTGTGGGCGCTATGCGATAAGCTACAACGGGGAGGTCTACAATTATCTCGAATTGCGTGAAGAGCTCCGTGAATTGGGTCGCCAATTTCGGGGCGACTCAGATACTGAGGTGATTCTTGCCGCCATTGGAGAGTGGGGTGTCGAAAGAGCCATTGGGCGATTTGTCGGAATGTTCGCCTTTTCTCTTTGGGATCGTAAGGAGAAGAGGATTACGCTGTGTCGCGATAGAATTGGGATCAAGCCCCTCTATTACGGGGTTCAGAATGAAATGTTGTTTTTTGCTTCTGAATTGTCGCCCATTAAAGCGATGGGATCGGTTCGATTGGAAATCGATAAATCGGCTGTCGCGTCATTCATCCGGTACGGCTATGTGCCGAGTCCCAATTCGATCTATCAAGGGGTGAAGAAGTTGGCCCCTGGACATCTTGTTCAGTTCGATGAAAGAGCCATTAGTTCCGGAACGGGGGAGCGGATGGTCCAATACTGGAGGGCTGAAGATGCAGTTGAAGCGGGAAGGGGAAAAAATGCGTTCCAAGGATCGGCGGAAGAAGCCGTGGAGGCGCTGGACGAGAAGCTGCGCGAAGCCATTTCGTGTCGGATGATTTCGGATGTTCCCTTGGGTGCCTTTCTTTCAGGAGGAATTGATTCTGCGACTGTCGTTTCGATCATGCAGCAGTTGTCAGACAAGCCTGTGAATACATTTTCGATTGGCCTGGGGGAAAAAGAATATAATGAGGCAATTCATGCCAAAGAGATTGCCCGTCATTTGGGAACGAATCACACGGAGTTATACATAGACAGCAATGACGCGCTAAATGTAGTGCCGGAGATTCCTAAAATGTATGATGAGCCATTTGGTGACTCTTCACAGATTCCGACTTTCTTGGTTTCCCGCCTTGCCCGCGAAAATGTCACTGTTTCACTTTCCGGAGATGGAGGGGATGAATTGTTCGCGGGGTATAATCGTTATGGTATGGGCTATGCTGTTTGGAGGATGGCTCAGAAGATGCCGAAACTGGGCAGGGTGCTTATTCAACGAACTTTGTCAGGGATCAAGCGTGAACGGTGGGATAGTATTTATCGAACCTTTGAATGGGCTGTTCCGACTGGGTATCGAGTTCGAATGCCCGGGTATCGGGCGCATCGCCTTGCCGCGATGCTCAATATTTCTGACCCTTCGGATATGTACAAGGCTCTCGTCTCGCAATACCCTGATCCGGAAAGCCTGATGGCAGATGGAATCCATGAGTTGGAGGCAAATGATCGATCTCCCTCAGGAGAGGGCGGTGAGGGTATCAGCTTCGTCGAGAAAATGATGTTCCATGATCTTGTGGGATACTTGCCTGAGGATATTCTGACCAAAGTTGACCGGGCCAGTATGGCGGTGAGTCTTGAGGCCAGGGTGCCTTTGATTGATCATAGGTTGGTTGAGTTTGCCTGGACACTTCCGATGGAATACAAAATTCGTGATGGGCAGACAAAGTGGGCGCTGCGCCAGGTGCTTGATCGGTATGTGCCTAAAAATCTAATCGAACGACCGAAGATGGGATTTGCGGTCCCAGTCGAAAAATGGCTTCGCAACGAATTGAGGGATTGGGCAGAGGACCTTCTTGATAAGAAGTCATTGGAAGACGGTGGGATATTTAATGCTGGAGAGGTTCGAAAACTCTGGGAAGAACACTTGGCTGGCGAAATGGATTGGCAGTATGTGCTATGGAATGTGTTGATGTTTCAGGCATGGAATAGGGAAAACTGATTAAACGTTCATGCGCGTAGTTCATCTTATCAGCGGGTTAGGGAATGGTGGTGCGGAGACAGCGCTGGCACGCCTCTGCGGTGACTCGCATTGCAAGGCGAGTCATGTGATGGTGGTATCGTTGTCGAGAGACACTCATCATGCCGATACTCTAAAGGATGCTGGGATCGACGTGACCGTTTTGGGTTTGGGCAGAGATTCTACAATCGAAGATATTTGCCATGCCTTTCAGGATTTAAGAAAAATATTGATCGATCAAAGGCCTGACATTCTGCACTGCTGGATGTACCACGCCATGATTGTTGGCGGATGCGTGGTTCGATTAACGAAGAGATTGAGAGGACTGAAAGTGGCCTGGGCGGTGAGGCAGGGATTGCACGAGCCGAAGACCGATAAATCGTCGACACGGTTTGTAATATGGATTTGTGGGAAACTATCAAGATGGCTGTCAGATGGGATTGCCTACAATTCAAATTCCGGCCAGCAGCAACATGAGAACATCGGTTATTCGGCTGCATGCGTAGAGGTGATTCCAAACGGTTTCGCAGTGGGGCGGATCAAGTTTTCTTCGCATAATCGGGAGAAGCTCAGAGCCAAGCTTTCATTGTCTAATGATGAAATAGTCGTTGGAGCAGTAGGCCGCCGGCATCCTGTTAAGGGCTATAATTTTCTTATCCAAGCCTTTGCATCGCTCGCCTTTGAAAACCCCCAGTTGAGACTTCTTTTGATTGGGAAAGGTTTGTCTCTAGACAATATGGAGTTGGCTAAACGCCTAAAGGAGGAGGGGCTTTCTGAAGATCGAGTCATATTGTTGGGGGAAAGAACTGATGTCATTGAATGGTTGTCGACCATCGATATCTTTATTCTTCCTTCGTTGAGCGAGGGGTTTCCGAATGCGCTTGGTGAAGCTATGGCATGCGAGCGGTTTTGCTTGGGCTCCTCTGTTGGAGAGGTGGCGAATATGCTAGGCAATGATTCGTATCTATTTGAACCTGGCGACGAGAAAGATATTCAACGGGTTTTGGGAAGATGGCTTGGGGCCGAAGCCAAGGAAAGGGAAAGAGTCGGAAATGCGTTGGGGGAGAGGATAAGGGAGCGTTACAGATCGGAAATTGTTTGCGAAAGGTATGATCTTTTTTATCTGAACGTTATTTCCATGTAACGGAATGAAAGAAGGACTTTCTTGGCTGAACGAAAGCAAAGGGATGGAACATTGAAGTATGGGGATCGGATGAAAAGAAAAATTGGACTCATCGTGACCGTGGTGCTTTTGATAGGCGCCATTGTCTGGCTGGCGGTAAGTGAAGATAATTTGGCTGGATTCTCTGCAACCTTGAAGTCGTTCGGGCTGACAAGGTTTCTTCTGGCAATTGCTCTAAGCTGCCTCATCACGGCTTTAGGCTCGGCCCGCTACTGGTTACTAGTAAATGACGTAGGTCATAAAATTAGTTTTAGAAATGCCAATACAATCTTTGCTTCAAGCGCGCTGGGCGGGCTCGCCTTTTTTCAGTTTTACGGGCAAACCGCAGTGAGGTCTGCTCTGATGAAGCGTCATGGGATCACTCCTGAGGACGTGTTAATTATTTCACTGATCGAGCGAGCAACAGGTCTATTGGTGCTGCTGATTTTAACGGCATTTGCCGGATCTTTTCTCATCTCGGATATAATGCCCGGCGAGGTGTTTCTAAGGGGGGAGTTATTGATGCTTGCCGTTGCTGCCGCAACTATTTCAGTCATTGTTGTTAAACTTTTGAAGCCTGCGCTTCTGGAGTTGGGGCTCCGAGAATTAGCCAATACGATAGGCCGCGCAGGCGCCAAAGCGGCATTGGTAACCGTTGCGATGCATGGCTTAACCCTGTTGACCTTTCTGATTTTTCTTGCCCCGCTAGAGTCTACGGGGGATCTGCGGGCGGAAGTTTCAGTCTCATTGATCGTCATGTTTGCGGCTTCAATTCCGATTAGCTTTTCGGGATGGGGAATCCGCGAATTGAGCGCAGCTTTTGTCTTCGGGCTTATTGGGCTTGAGGTTTCGGAATCCGTCGCGGTTTCAGTTGCTGTAGGGATCACTTCTCTCATTGCTCTGTTGATATACTCATTGGCTACCTGGCGTCGTGTTATTACGGACAAAAATATTCCGAACGAACTGCCTGATGACGCAATAGCGGCGGGAAGAGGCCCGTTGATTCCGCGGGGATTTTTTGCCCTCGCTGTGGGGTGCGCCGTGGCTGTACTGATAATCTTTCAAATCAGACTGCCTGTCGGTGATGGGTTTGTGATGGTGAACCTCGCCGATCCCATAATTATATTTTCGAGTGTCGTTTCTATTCTTGTACTACTCCAAAAATATCGAGATGGTGAAATTCAAATCAACAAGGCTCCTTTGTATGCTCTGGCAGTAGGACTCGGCATATTTATATTGGGCCTCATGCTCGGATATTCCCGCTTTGGCTACACTGACTGGGCCTTTGTAAATAAGGCCGTCGGGATTCTACTTTTGATTGGCTACTGTTTGTGCGGGATTTACGCGACTAGCATTGGGAGGGGGTTTTCATCCGGAGTTATTATTCCTCGCGTCTATATTATTTCGGTAGCTGTTGTTGTCGGAACAGTTTCGCTGTGGAGCATCGGACGGGTGCTTGCCCCAACATTATTTCTGGAGCTGCCGGGGCGAATGGAGGGTTTTTCTAAAAATCCAAATGCGTTTGGATTTCAGCTATGTGTTGCTTTGGCTCTTTTGGTCGGATTTATGAATTCCAAGTTGAGAATGGGCATTTGGTGGTTGCTTGCGGCAGGGTTTATCTTCCTGGGAATTCACGAATCTACTTCTAGAGCAGCCATGTTGGTGATTATCGCGATAGGCCTTGCCTTGCCTTGCCTTAAACTTAGTCGCCCAATTATTCCCTTGCTCGGCGGAATAGGATTTGCAGTGGTTTTGAATTTCCCGGCTGCTTTCCTTGATTGGGGGCTGTCGTACCTTGACTCATTGATGAGTATTCCGTGGATCGAGGCTTGGGTGGGCAAGTATTACATATGGAGTTTAGACCATCTCAGCAACCATGTGATGTCAGGCAATGCCGATTCTTTCCGGTGGCAGACCTTAGCTGGTGGATTTCAGATGTTTTTGGATAATCCGGTATTCGGGGCAGGATTGGGGGCCTATTATTTGCAGAGCGGAATAGATGGTGACCCTTTCGTAATTCACTCGACTCCAATTTGGATACTGGCTGAGTTTGGATTGGTGGGCAGCGCCGTATTCGTCATCGGGCTAGTGCTCCTTATCAAGCATGGTTTGGAGCTCATGAAAAAATTTAAGACAAGGCAACGGTATGAATTCGATTTCGGGACTGCGTTGATTTTTCTTGTCGTCGTGTTCTTTGTTTCAGGCATTCCTCATGAGATGTTCTATCAAAGGACATTTTGGTTTTTTGTGGGAGTGTGTGCGAGTGGAATGTTTTTGAAAATCTTGAGTCCGCCGCGTCAATATGATGATGCGGGAGATGAAGAACTGAATTTAAATTAGAATGGCAAATATTTTAGTAACAGGAGTTGCGGGATTTATTGGGAACACGACAGCCCGGATGCTGGCCAAAGATGGGCAGTCGGTTGTGGGGATCGATTCAGTGAATGATGCTTATGATCCCAGGATCAAGGAGCATCGATTGGAGAAACTTGAAGGAGTTCAAAATATTCAATTTGAGAAAGGCAATATCGAGGACCGTGCGTTTCTAGAAAAATTATTTAGTGAGAACAAATTTGATGCGGTGGTAAATCTAGCGGCTCGGGCCGGGGTTCGCTATAGTATGGATAATCCGTCTGTCTATCTGCAGACGAATGCTCAGGGGACGCTTAATCTACTCGAAGAGATGGTTGATAAAGGTGTGGAAAAGATGGTCCTGGCGTCTACCTCCTCTCTTTATGCTGGCCATCCGATTCCGTTCGATGAGGAAATGTCGGTCAATCGTCCACTCTCTTCCTATGCGGCATCAAAAAAGGCAGCTGAGTCCCTTTGCCACTCATTTCATCATCTCTATGATATTGATGTGACGATCCTCAGGTATTTCACTGTCTATGGGCCGGCGGGTCGTCCGGACATGTGTATTTTTAGGTTTATTCGTTGGATTGATGAGGGAGTCCCAATCGTGATTTTTGGCGATGGAGAGCAGAATCGTGATTTTACGTATGTCGACGACATTGCCCGAGGCACCTGTGCCGCAATTCGACCAGTGGGATACGAGATTATCAACCTAGGTGGAGGAATGGAACCGGTTTCATTGATGGCGGTGATTAAGACTTTGGAGGATTTGTTAGGGAAGAAAGCGGAATTGGATTTTCGTGAAAGGCATCCTGCCGATATCGATTCGACGCGTGCTACCATCGAAAAGGCCGAATCAATCCTGGGCTGGAAGCCGCAAATTTCTCTTCAACAAGGACTGGAAAGGTGTGTTGACTGGTATCGGGAAAATCGTGAGTGGGTCTTGAATGTCGACCTCGACTGAACTGGCATAGCGGCGGAGAAAGGGCTTGTCGCCAGTGAGCCTGAAGTTTGCCATGCTATAGTTGGGTTTAGCTGCGGCTGCCTGAGAATTGATTGTATGTCAGAGGGTAATACATCTCCGAGTCTTCCCGATCTTCGTTTCTCGTTTTTGAAGGGAAAGACAGTTCTGTTTTTGATCACGGAAGATTGGGCATTCGCCACTCACCGACTTCGATTCGGAGTTTGGTTGGTTGAGAACGGAGTTCAGGTCTACGTTGCGTGTCGCTCAGGAGCGAAATCTACCGAAATCGAGGCGTTGGGGATTAGGGTAGTTCCCCTGGCAACCTCTCGTGGCAAAACTGGTTTTGGGGCAATCTTGCGAAGCTGCAGCGGATTTCGCAGGATTGTAAAAGAGATTAAGCCTGATTTGATTCACGTGGTTGGTCTCCAGTTGATCGTCGTTGCTTGGGCCTCATTGCTATTCTTCCGCAGGAAGGTTCCGGTGATCAATGCTATTGCGGGGATGGGAACTTTGTTTTCGGGTGTTAATCTAGGGGTGAAATACCGATTGGTAAGAGGGTTCGTAGTGAAGCTTCTTCCCTTCATTTTTGGGAGCAGAAATAGGTGGGCTGTTTTTCAGAATCTAGACGATTTCGAAATGGCTAAAGCAAGGAATTGGTGTGAGGGCACTCAGGCAGTACTGATTCGAGGGGTGGGAGTCCTCGTGGAGGCGGTAAGAGATGACTCGAGAGACGAACAAAAGGAAGATCCTATCAAATTTCTTTTTGCGGGACGTTTACTTCGAGATAAGGGCGTCGCGGAATTGATGGCTGCGTCGCGGAAGCTGAATCTAGACGGCGTCTCTCACGAGGTGGAGTTTGTCGGCGAAGCGGATTTCGCCAACCCAAATAGTTTTACGAAGCAGGAAGTGGATGCCTTCAACGAACTGCCATGGATCAATTTTTCCGGGCGTCGGGATGATGTGTTAAATCGGATGAGACAATCTGATGTGATTGTTCTTCCATCATATAGGGAAGGACTCCCTAAGGTGCTGTTGGAAGCGGGTTCGTTGGGCCGGCCCGTGATTGCCGCGAATGTTGAGGGTTGCAGAGAGGTTGTGGTTGATCAATTAAATGGCCTGTTAGTTGCTCCACGTGATTTTGCATCGCTGGCGGATGCTATGGCATCTCTGGCTGGGGACCGGGATCGTAGGGTGGAGATGGGAACGAGAAACTGGATCAGAATGAACGCGGAGTTCTCTGAAGTGATTATTTTTGGAGAGTTTGCGATGCTCTATCAATCCATTTTCGAAGTCGCTTGTAACATTGATCCAAAAGCAGAGAATCGGATTGGGTGAGTTGGATTCATGAAGGACGATATTGTTCAAGGTAGCGGGATTGTTTTGGTGGCTGGAATTCTGTCCTGGCTTCTCGGCTTTTTGGTGTACAGGGCACTTCGAAAATTTGGCAGTTGGGATGAGCCAAATGAAAGGTCTTCGCACTCCAGTAGAATTGTGAGGGGAGGGGGAGTTGGGGTGCTCGTTGTGATTCTTGTGACAGCTGGTCTGGCGGGATATTTTCCGAATGGGTGGCTTGGCGCGACTGCGATATTTGTAGTCGCTTGTATCTCTGCCCGGGACGATTTGGCAAATCTAGGAGTCCGAGTCAGGCTGCTTGTCCATTTTTTATGTGTCGGAGCTATTGTTTTTCAATTTTCGATGGGTTTGCCTGAGGGAAGCGTTGTCGTGAATAGCCTACTTGGTCTGTCGGTGTTTGTTCTGCTGGTTGGTTATCTCAATGCCTACAACTTTATGGACGGAATCAATGGCATAGCCACGCTTCAGTTGGCGATGAGCTTCATTGGTGTGATTACGGTTCTCTTCCTTTTGAATGCAACTGGAGATCCACTTTTCATATTCGCTTGTGGGACGGTGGGGGCTGCCATTGGATTTTTGCCTCACAACTTCCCGAGAGCGCGCCTATTCCTTGGCGATGTGGGAAGCGTGAGTTTTGGTCTTTTGATTGGGGCCGTTGCTCTAGCTGTATGGGTGGACTACGGCTGGAGAGGAGGGCTGATGATTGTGGCGACACAGTTGAATTTCCTTCTTGATACATGCCTGACTTTTATGAGGCGCGCCATGTTGAAGCAAAAATTGACTGAGGCCCATCGTGAGCACTTTTATCAGCGTTTGCTTCGATCCGGGAAGAGCCATGTATTTGTAACTGTTGCCGAAGGCATAATTCAGATTGTGGCTCTATTAGTTCTGGTTATTGTCTTCAAACGCGAAAGCGCGTTGTTTTCATGCGGATTAGTCTTTGTGATGATGCTGTGGTTGGGCTTTTTTGTTTATTGTGACAGTCGATTCCGAGGTGCTGAAGCCGCGGCGGGTTGTGATCAGAAATGAAGTTACTTCAATACTTTCGTGAGAACCTTTGGTGCCGACGGACCTTAGGCTTTTTGTGGCACTTGGTGGGGATCGTGCTGTGTTACGCAGCGGCGTTTCAAATTCGGTTTGACTTCGATGTTCCGGCTGAATTCTATCCGTCCGTTCTCGATACTCTGCCGATTGCGATTTTCAGCTTTCTAGCGAGCATCGTGATATTTCGACTCTATGTCGGATTGTGGATGTTCTTTTCGTTTCGCGATTGCCTGACCACTGCACTGGCGTTTGCTGTCGGTTCGTTGGCGCTAGCGGTTTTGATCTATTTGACCCGATCATTCTCTTTTGAGGGATTCCCTAGATCGGTTCTTGTCATTAATTACCTACTCATATTGGGGTGGGAAGTCGGAGGCAGAAGTATTGTTCGGATAATCCGCGAATGGCGAGTGACCTCTGCGAGAGGAAAGGGCAAGGATCGGAGAAATATTGCTATCATTGGGGCTCCCGAAGAGGCCGATGCGCTGATTCGGTCTATGGCTAAGCAATCTTCCGATTTTGGCCGGCTCGTTTGTATTATTACCGAGGCTAAAAAGCATAAAGGTGGTGAAATTCACGGGGTTCCGATCAGGTGCGGTGTGGAAAATGCAGGGGCCATTGTATCGGATCTCGGTATTTCGATGTTATTATTCCTTCCTCCTTTTACGGCTCCTCGATATTTCAAGGAAGTGATGAAGTCCGTTTCTGAGCATAAGGCGAAATGTGAATATCGTGTGATTCCATCAATTGACGATATCACCTCGGGCAGGGTTGATGTGACAAGCATTCGGCGAGTTGCAATTGAGGATCTGCTTCATCGTAAGCCGTACGAAATCGACAATGAAAGAATGCGCAATTCCATTGAAGGTAAAAGTATTCTGGTGACGGGTGCGGGTGGAAGTATTGGGTCTGAAATTTGCAGGCAAGTGCTGAGGTTGCGGCCTAGAGCTTTGGTTTTGTTCGAGATTTCTGAGTATAATTTGTTTCAGATTGAGCGCGAATTTGCGAGTAGTGATGAGGCGGCTGAAACGTCTATTATTGGTGTTGTTGGGGATGTCCGTAAGTCCAATGATATGCGGGGTGCGATTAGACAGGCTTCAGGAGTTGATACCATTTATCACGCAGCGGCATACAAACATGTCGGTCTGATGGAGCGTAATCCGGCGACGTGCTTCCAGAATAATGTAGGAGGGACCCATGTGGCGGCTACGATTGCTGCGGAGGAATCGGTGGGTCAGTTTGTGCTTATTTCTTCTGACAAGGCAGTCAGGCCAACCAGTTTGATGGGTGCGAGCAAAAGATTGGCCGAAAGGTCAATTATTGAAAGACCGAAGGGAGAGACTGAATATAAAGCAGTGAGGTTTGGGAATGTCCTTGGTAGTAGTGGAAGTGTGGTGCCAATTTTCAAGGATCAGATTAAGAAGGGCGGGCCCGTCACGGTGACAAGTGCAAAAGTGACTCGCTATTTTATGACGATCCCAGAAGCGGTTGAGCTAGTTTTGGCAGCGGGTTCCGTAGGTGAGGATCGCGAGATTCTTGTGTTGGAAATGGGGGATCCGGTAAAGATCGATTCTCTTGCGAAGCGAATGATCGAGCTGTCAGGATTTGTTCCAGGCGAAGATATCAAGATTGAATACGTGGGGCTCAAAAAGGGGGAAAAAGAATTCGAGGAGCTTCTGACGGATGGGGAGGATGTCGTGAGGACTGAAAACGACCGGATTTGGGTTGTTGAAAAGTCGGATTCTGAGATCTCCGATTGGGATATCGAGGCGGTGCTCAAGACGATCGATGCAGGAGTGGGAGAAGATATCAGGCTTCTGGCTCACGAACATATTTCAGGGTCACTCCTGATGGACTGAGCAGTAGGTCTTGCAACACGGGCTCGATTGGAATCGAGGTCATAAGGTCATTTTGACTTGCTGAGTCTTAGTAAAAAGTCAGAGCATATTTTTCTGGCGCACCATTATGGCGAGCCAGAAATCAGAAAGACGGTTCAGAGTGGCCGGTGACTATTCTCCAGTCTGAGGGAGGATTGTGATAGCAACTTGCTTGTCTGATTGAAGGAATTCTTTCGCTAGCATGTTCACTTCCTTAACGGTGATATTTTTGTAGTCATCAACAAAAGAGCGTGACCAATCGAGTCGTTCAGGATGTTCCTGGCTAGACTCAAGAACGCTCCCCATCCAGTAGCGATTGGTACGTCGCATCTCTTCGATCTGGGTGATTTGTGGCTTCTTGGCACGGTCCAGCTCGTCTTCTGTGATGGCATTTCCCTCCGCAAGATCATCAGCAATCTGCGAGATGACCTGGGTGACGGCTTGTGCCTGATCTGGAGCGATGGTGACTGAGGCAAACAAATAGCCGTAGTCGGTCCACGTGTCGCTTGGCAGGTTGTGGGCGACGGGGCTGTAGGCATCACCGAGTTCTTCACGGATTTTGATCCTGAGTCGATCATCAAGAATGGCAGCCAGCATACTTAGGCGTCGAGATTGTTTGATGTCGTAAATGTCTGCTGTTGGCCAATGAACCACGGCCATTGCCTTCGGGATTTCGGATTCAAACTCGAAAGCTTTTCCTCCTCCAGCAGGGAACGAAACCAGACGCTCTTGTGAGTAGTCTGGTTTTTTTGCGGTCCTCTCCGTGAGATTTCCAAAAGTAGATGAGATAAGGTCGATCGTGGTCTCGATATCGAAGCTGCCGACGACGGTGATTTCACAATAGCCTTTAGCAAGCTCGGGAGCCAACCACTCCCGGGCCTGCGAGGTGGTTAGTTCTTCGAGCAATTTTCGTTCTGGAAATCCAAATCGGTCGTCGCCGGAGTGAAGGAATTTGGCCACTTCGTTCTGAGCGAATCCGCCCGGGGTGTGTTCAAGTTGCTGGTAGACATAGTCGAGGGCCTTGGTGAATTCCAAGCCGGCTTCTTCGCGAAATCCCGCGCTAGTCACGTAGGCGCGCATCAGCTTGAGCTGGGCCTCAAGGTCTTTCGGAGTGGTTTGGCCGGAAAGGACGAAGGCGTCATCAGCGATGCCGAACGATGTGCTGACTGATTCGGCGGCAAATAGCTGCTTCAATTCGTCGTGGCTATGGGCTTCCAATCCGCCTTTGTTAAAAACACTGGAAGCGAAGAATGCCATGCCGGGGCTTGGTTCAGTAAGGCGCCCCGAGCCGATTTTTGCTTTAACGTAAATGGTATCATCTTCGAAATCAGTGACCTTTAGATTGACCCTGATATTGTTGGAATACGTTAACTGGGTGACTTCAAGATCTTCGATCTCAGTGCGCTGGCTGATAGCGCCAGGTGCGGGCAGTTCATCGTAGGCGAAGGTGGCGATTTCCTTGTTTTCAGGTGCGATCACGGCGACTTCCTGACTGCTATGGTAGGCCGATTGGATTGAGGTGAGAGCGTCTTCAATTTCCGCGTTCCCGGAAACCAGAACGAGGGTTTCATCGGCCGTTGTCCAAAGATCTACCAGCGCCTGACGGCAGGACTCAACCGTGATCAACTCAAGAGATTTCAACACTCTAGGGAGGTCGTCAGCCGGACTAGTGAAAATACGACGTGAGCCCAGTCTTCGGGCGATTTCATCGGCGAGATTCCGGGATTTACGCGTCCCCATTTGTTTGGCGGAATCTTCGTATAGCCGGGCGATGACGGCTTTTGTTTCGGTGATCTCTGATTCAGTGAACCCGTATTCCAGAGCGCGCCTCAGCTCCTGCTCGATCAGCCCGATTGCTTCTTCCCAGTCCTCTGCTTTGCAGTCAGCGTCGATTGAGGAGTAGAGGGCAAAGCCGAGATCGAAGAAATCTCCGACATGCATGCTGGCCGAGCTAATGGGTGAGCTTTCTTCTTTGGCTAGCCTTTCGAGGCGGCGATTGATGATTCGCCCTGCGATCATTCGCTGAAGGTCGTCGGCTCTGCGTTCGCTGTTGTCGGGCGGGTCGAGACGTGATTTGAGTGCCTCGATTGAAACTGATGTTTCGCCTGCTTCATTTTCGAAGTGGTAGTGAGTTGCGAATTCCCTGCCTGCCACTTTACCCATAGGAGGAGCGCTGCGCTTTTCACGAGGAGATATGGCGCCGAAATTCTCCCCTATCATTTCCTCAATTGAATCGGCTTCGATGTCTCCCACAACGATTACCGCCATGCGGCTTGGAGTGTACCAATTTTCATAGAACTCGACGAATCGTTCGCGGGGGGCCCCGTTGATAACTTCTTCGGTTCCGATCGGCATGCGGGAACTAATCCGATGCTCTGGGAAAGCAAATTTCATCTGTTCGACAAAGGTGCGCCAACCAACTGAATCGCGGGTGCGCTTTTCGCTGAGGATGATTCCACGCTCGTTTTCGATTTCATCGGGAAGGAGGAGCATGCCTTCTGCATAGTCACGAAGCAGCCCCATGCCTTCGGTGATCATTTCACTGTCGGTATTTGGCAACTCCAGCTTGTAGACAGTTTCATTGAAAGAAGTGTGGGCGTTGGTGTGATTTCCGAATCCCATTCCGAGGCGCTGAAAATACTCAACCATTTCACCGGCGGGGTAGTTACTTGTTCCGTTAAAGGCCATGTGCTCCAGGAAATGGGCCAACCCTTGTTGATTGTCCGCTTCCATGAGGGAGCCCGCATCAACAAACAGGCGCAAGCTGACTCGGTTGGGCGGCTCTGCGTTTGGAAGGATCGCGTAGCGAAGACCGTTTTCCAGCACCCCCCATTTCACGGCCGGATCTGATGTTATATCACTGTTCTCTTGAGGAAGCGGGATGGGATCGATTTTGTCATCCTCTGAGTGAAGTGGCATCACCGAAATCGATAGATAGACGGCAATGGCGACGAGTTTGAATTGCGGAGTCATTGTATTTAAAGCGTTTTGCAGGACGAGGTTTGTTTGAAGAAGTGAAATGATAGGTCTATTCCGTTGAATTTGAATTGTATTTAACGCACTCGGCGTATTTGACGCCGCTGCCGCCAAAGATATCGAGCGCGCTGCCGATGGTGAGATCAACCAAGCCGGCGCTGAGTTGATTCACGGTGTTAAGGTCTTCCAGGGATTTGGCTCCTCCGGCATAGGTAAGTGGCTTCTTAGCCCATACCCCAAGCGAGGAAACGAGATCGCTATCGATGCCTTGGCAGCGGCCTTCGACATCAGCAGCGTGAATGAGGAATTCGGCGCATTGTTGTGACAGGGTATCGAGGGTCGATTCATTGAGGAAAAGATTCGTCTTGGTCTGCCAGCGGTTCATGGCCACGATCCATTCTTCGCCATCGCGACGACAGCTGAGATCGATCACGAGCCGATCTTTTCCAATTTCGGCGATCATTTGGTCCAGTCGATCTTGCCTGAACTGGAATTTTTCATCAAAAAGAAATGAGGTCGCAATCACGTGCGATGCGCCCGCATTTAGCCAGCTGGCCGCATTTTCGGTAGTGATCCCGCCGCCGATTTGCAGTCCATTTGGATAGGCGGCAAGGGCGAGCTTGGCTGATTCGTCGTTTCCGGGACCCAGTTTGATGATATGACCTCCCTCAAGTTGATCGGACGCGTAGCGCTCCGCATACCAATCTGCGCTGCGATCGCTCGTGAAATTGACTTTGAGGGACTCGGACGAAGAGTCGAGGGTGCCGCCAACGATTTGTTTCACCTTACCTTCATGAAGGTCGATGCAGGGGCGAAATCTTGTTCTTCTAACCATGGGGGGCGCGGAAAAATTAGCCCAAAGTGGTCATTATGCGACGCAGAAAAAATCTTTTCCCTCACTAAATCCGCATTCGATTGCTAGTTTTCGAATTCTTTCACGGGCGCCGTCCTGTCCGACTGCGCTAAGTGCCACGGAATTGTCAGGAAATTTGCTGAATTCTTCCGAGTCGAGAACCGGGATGCCCGCGATACGATTTCCAATTTGTCGATGATTGACCTCGAGAAATGCATGAATATGGATCCCGTGGGATCGCAACAGGGTGGCCATTTCTTTCCCGATAGGTCCCGCACCACAAATTACCACACCGAGCTGCTGGATAGCCGGGAGACGCGACAGAAAGGTGGCCTTGGCAGCCTGAAATAGGGGTAAGGCGTAGCGTTCCTGAGTTCGAGTGGAACGGCCCTCACTGTCGAACCAGTCGAGAAGTTTGCGTTCGACCTTTCCTAGCCGATAACCAGCTTCGATGAGTCGCAGCCAAAAGTCGTAGTCTTCCGCCCATTCGGGATCCTGGTATCCGCCGAGTGCTTCCATGACCTCTCTTCGAATCATCGAAGTTGGATTCGGAATAGGGCTGTCAACGAAGCGCTGATTGCGAATGTCTTCGCTGGAGATGACTGAGTTGACCCATTTTTCGTAGCGCTGGTAGCCGGGATCGGGAGGGGAGGCTCCTCCCTCGATGCGCTTCAATATCCGCACTTGGGTACCGCAGGCAGCGACCTCGGGATTCTGGGATAGAAAGTTGACCTGTTCTGCGATCCGATCCGGATGGGCGATATCATCGCAATCCATTCGGGCAATGAGATCCCCCGACGATTTCTGCCAAGCGAGGTTCGCGGCTTCGACGAACGAGCCGGAGTGGGTCAGCGCCCGGATTCTCTGATCTTTAGCCATGAACTCGCGAATGATATCGGGGGAGTGATCAACCGATAGGTGGTCGATTAAGACAATTTCAATACTTGGGTAGGTTTGGGCCAGGAGGCTTTCGATCGCGGCGGAAAGAGTATTCCCGGCGTCCCGCAAGGGCATCACTATGGAAACGGGGATAGATGCCATGGCACAAAAAAGCCCCGGGGGTTAACCGGGGCTCTTGATCATAAAATCAGTAGTTGAAATGTCAGTTGCCTATTTAGCGGCTGCCTCTTCACTGCCCTCTTCACCTTCGGCGGTTTCTTCACCTGCTTCACCTTCAGCGCCTTCTTCACCACCACCTTCGCCTTCTTCGGAGGCTGCGGCACGTGTTTGAGCGACTAGGGCCACTAGGACATCGCCTTCCATCTTGGCAGTGACACCATCAGGCAGGTTGAGCTCGCTAATTTTGAGAGAGTCTCCGATATCGAGGCCCTCGACATCATTAGAGATGAAATCTGGAAGATCGTTTGGACGACAGAACACTTCGATTTCACGAAGCATTTGTTCGAGAAGGCCACCTTCTTTGACACCGAGAGGCTCGCCGAAAAGTTGAATTGGAACCGTAGCGTGGATCGTTTCGTTTTCGTTAACAGCACGGAAGTCGATGTGGATGAGCTTGCCGTTAAGGGGATCACGCTGGATGTCTTGGACAATTGCCAGCTTGGTCTTTTCCTCAGCTCCTTCGATTTCGATGTTTACGATGAAGTTTTGGCTTCCTTGCTTCTTAGCGATATCGAAGAACGATTTCGAGTTCAGCTGAATCATGTATTCACGCTGCTTTGATCCATAGATCACAGCGGGGACAATGCCATCGCGCCGAAGTCGCTTAGCTGCGGTTGTGCCTTTGACGTCGCGTTTTTCGGCCTGCAGTGTTTCTTGATTAGCCATGATGAACAGTCTGTTTTGAGTAAATTCGTTGGGTTTTCAACCCCCTCCCTGAGAGGGCGCGAAATCTACGTTATCACTTATGGAATGTCAAAGAGAGATGTGACTGACTCTTCCAGGTGGATTCGACGTATTGCTTCGCCTAGAAGCTCGGCCACGCTTACTGAGGTGACTTTTTCGCCCACGGCATAAGGTGTGCTGTTGGTTGAAATGAGTTCTTCGATTTCCGAATCCGCTATTCGTTGTTTCCCTTGATCGTTCAGAACGGCATGGGAGACGCCCGCGAAAATGCGTTTGGCACCGTTGGCCCTCAATAGTTTGGCAGCCGAAGTGAGAGTTCCTGCGGTTTCTGAAATATCGTCAACTAGCAGCACATTGCAGCCATCGACTTCGCCAATGAGGCTGATGGCTTCCACTTCGGTCGCGCTGACGCGATTCTTGGCGACAATTGCGAGGGGACACTCAAGCGCCTTGGAATAGGAATGAGCCATCTTCATGCCGCCGACATCCGGGGATACGACGACAAGATTATCGGTCATGCCTTTTTCGCGTAGATAGCGGAGCAGGACAGGTTTGGCATAAAGGTGATCCACGGGAATGTCGAAGAAGCCCTGAATTTGACCGGCGTGCAAATCCATGGTCAACACTCGATTGACCCCGGCAGCAGTAAGCAGGTTAGCGACGAGCTTGGCTGTAATCGGAACGCGGGGCTGGTCTTTGCGATCTTGGCGAGCATAGCCGAAGAACGGAATCACCGCGGTGATACGAGATGCGCTGGCTCGTTTTGCCGCATCGACCATGATGAGAAGCTCCATCAGGTTCTCGTTGGTTGGCGGGCAGGTCGGCTGAATGATGAACAGGTCTTTGCCGCGGACGTTTTCGTTGATCTTTACGAATGTCTCACCGTCGGGAAACTGAGTTACAGTTGCATTTCCCCGACTCACTCCGAGGTAAATGGAGATGTCTTCTGCCAATTCCGGGTGAGCGGTTCCACTGAGGATACTAAGGTCGAGTGCCATGCGCTTTCATCCTCGCGAAAACGTTGCAAAACGCTAGTAAAATGTCGTGGCGGCCAAAGATATTCCTGAAGGTAGGCGGAGACCTATCATTTAGGAGGGCGATGATTTAGGAGGGCAATGCGACAATTTCGGGGACGCCCGACCTCAGTTCTTCGATACGACTGCGGAGATCACCAATATCGAAAGGCTTGGTTATGACCTCGTCCATTCCTGCGGCGAGGCAGTTTTCCTTGTCTTCTTCGAATGCCATTCCTGTCATGGCGAGTATCCGAGTGGAGGCGTTGTCGTGGTTTAGCTGACGGATTGCTTTGGTCGAATCGAGACCATTCATTACAGGCATGTTAACATCCATGCAGATCAGATCAAAATTCAAGGGGCCATCAGCGAGATCGATGGCTTCCTGTCCATTGTTTGCGATCGTGACATCGCACCCAAGTTTTTGGAGGGTCAAACTGGCAACCTTTTGATTTACCTTGTTGTCTTCGACAAGCAGCACTCTGAATTTGTCTTTCGTCTTCGATGACTCAGTTGGAGAAGCTAATTTTCCACGATGGACGATCTGAGTATGATCTGAGACCTCTTCAGAAGGTAGCTCATAGTCGATTGTGAAGAAAAAAGTGGTGCCAGTCCCCACTTCGCTTTCGAACCAGACGCGCCCACCCATGAGTTCAACGAGATTTTTTGAAATAGCCAGCCCAAGTCCGGTGCCATCATAGCGGCGTTCATCCTCTGAGTCGATCTGACGGAAAGGAGAGAATAGAGACTTGCCGCTTTCCTGTTCGATCCCGATGCCGGTATCTTGGATTGAGACGAGTAATTGATTTCGACCGCCTTTTTCGATGCCTTGAATAGTTACAGTGACAGCCCCTTTGTCTGTGAATTTGATCGCATTGCTCACCAAATTGGAAACGATCTGCTTGAGGCGAAGGTCATCGGCAACATAGTGATTGGGAAGGGAGTCACTGATCGTTGCTGAAAGAGATACTCCCTTGCCGTCTGTGGTTGGCTTGTAGACCCAAAGGACATCGCGGATCAGCTTATTGAGATCAAATGCCCTCGGCCTGAGTTGCATTTGATTCGAGTTCAGCTTCGAGTAGTCGAGGATGTCATCGAGAATATTGAGCAGTGATTCGCTAGAGCTCTGAATGGTTTCCAGATACTCACGCTGATCGCCGGCAAGATCCATTTCGAGAAGGAGGTTCACCATTCCGAAAATGCCGTTCATCGGAGTCCGAACTTCGTGACTCATGTTGGCAAGGAAACGTTCTTTTTCCTGCGTTGCTTCGTGAACTTCGACGTTTAGTCGCTCGAGTTCTTCTTGTTTGGAGGACATGGAAGCGGCCATGGACCGTACGAAAGCAATTAGGGGGTGTTCTCCCGGTCTAATAGAGGGGATTCTCTGCGTGTGAGTTGGGTATTTGATCATGAACTCCGAGACAACTTTCTCAAGTTGCTGCAGAGTTGCCTCTGATGGCGAAACCTGAACAGCAGGCAGTGCCGGCAATGCTGCAGGATCGTCTGGAATAACGTCCTGTACAACCATCGGTGGCATCACCGGTGTCGCGTGAGATGAGGCAGCCATAGATGGGAGGTTCCCATGAGGTATCATATAAGTTTAATATTAACCATAATTACAATAAAATGCAAGGGGTTGATTTTTCCTGTGTTGTGAATTTTTCACCTGATCTGCTTCTAGGACCGGGAAAAGCAGCGTTGCCACACCTGAATGAGGCTATATCCCACGGCGGCAATGAGCACGATGACCGGCCCTGTTGGGGTTTCGCCGACGTAGCTTACGATGAGGCCTGAGACGGTGCAAAAAAGAGAAATCACCACGGCAATCACCATGATTTTCCAAAGCCTCTGTGCCATTTTGGAGGCTGTCGCCGCAGGCAAAACAATCAGCGCAATTGCCAGGATAATGCCCGTTAGCCTGACTAGAAGAACAATGCTGACAGCGAGAAGGCAGAGCAAGAGAAGGAAATAGATGCCTGATTTGATCCCCCTGAGACGAGAAAACTCCTCATCGAAGCACACTGCCAGAAGCTTTGGGTAAAACATAATCGTAATCCCGACAACTGCGATGCTGAGAACGGCTGTGGCGTAGACATCGGAGAGGGAAGTCAGCAGAATGTTTCCGAAAATAAAGCTCTCGAGGTTCACTCCCGGGCCGGGGGCGTAGTGCATAAATAAAAGTCCAGTGGCCATTCCAATGGCCCAGATTGCTCCTATGATGGTGTCTTCTCGCTCCTTGTTTCGCAGACTAATCAGGCCGATAATCAAGGCCGCAGCTAGCGCGGAAACGAGGGCGCCCACCATCGGAGTTAACCAGTTCAAATCATAGGTTCTGCTGAAATAAATCGAAGCGCCTATCCCTCCAAGGATGCTGTGGGCAATCGCAGCGGCGATGTAGCCAATTCTGCGGGTGACGACAAAACTTCCCACAACTCCAAAGGCGACACTGGAAAAAATGCCCGCTAACAGTGCGTATCGAAGCAGCGGGAATGTTTGCAGTGCATGGATGAAATCAGTCATGTTCGCAGGTCGAATGATCTCCGTGAGAGTGCCGGGTTTCCCGGTCATGTTCGATGCGGTGGCTTCCGCTGAAAATTTCTGCAATCGTCTCCGGCTTCATTGGCAGGGAGTGACGATGAACACGGCGATTCACGCAGAGGACGGAATCGCCTACGGTGGAAATCACATCGAGATCGTGAGTGACCAGGAGGACCGTTACCGATTTCCGAAGCTCTTTTAGAATATCGAGAAACTTCTCTTCGACTGATAGATCGATGCTGGCAGTTGGCTCATCCAGCATCATTATTTTAGGGGCGCAGGCCAGGGCGCGAGCGATCAATACCCGCTGGCGCTGACCGCCCGATAGGTCGGCGAAGGGTTTGTTGTCGATGTCTTCCAGGCCGACGCGACTCAGGGAATCTCTGGCAATCTCGCGACATTTTTTCGAGTAGTTTCCCAGCCATAGGTGGTCCAGCCTACCCATCAATACGATTTCCAAAGCCGAAATCGGGAAAAGCGGGTCAAATTGGATTGATTGCGGCACATAGCCGATATCGCGACAGGCTTTTTTGGCCGAATTCCCGAAAACTTGGACAGTACCTTCTGTTGGTTCGACCAGACCGAGAATCAACTTCAGGAGGGTGGATTTGCCCCCTCCGTTAGGTCCGATCACACAGAGATGTTCATTTTCACGGATAGAAATATCAACATCGTCCAGCGCCAAGGTCTTTCCATAACGATGGGTCACGCCGCCAAGTTTGATTGCGTGAGGGGGTTCAGTCATGTCGAGGGAGCGTAGGCTCTGAAAACGAGAAGATCAGGATTCCGGCGAAGTAAGTTTTGAGGCGATTTCCCGGAGATTTGCGAGAACATCTTTGGCCAGCGGATCAATAGCGAGAACGGTTCCGCCAATCGATTCTGCCAGAGCTGTTGCGCTGGTCTGGTCGAACTGAGGTTGAACAAAGATGACAGTGACTCCTTCGGCGCGTGCCCGGTCGATCATGTTGGCGATCTGTCGCGGTTCCGGGCTCCTACCATTGAGCTCAACCGCGACTTGTTTGAGGCCGTAGGCATCGGCAAAATAGCCAAAGGCTCCGTGATAAACGTAAAATGCCTTTCCTCGAAGGGGTGTCAGTGTGACGGCGAGTTCTTTGTCGGTTTCCCTAATTTTCTGAATGAGGTCGGAAGCATTGGTTTCCAGTGTTTTCTTTTCTTCGTCCGTAGCCAGAATTGGCGCGAGCTGAGATTTCAGCAACTTCACTTGTTCGATCAAAAGGTTGGGGGCAAGCCAAACGTGAGGATCTAGTTCGTCTGACGAATGATCGTCATGCCCGTGATCGTCATGCCCGTGGTCATCATGCCCGGGATCGTCATGCCCGTGATCGTCATGCCCGTGATCGTCATGCCCGTGATCGTCATGCCCGTGATCGTCGTCATGCCCGCCATGATCATGTTCACCCTCCTCGAAAGAGCGTCTTTCGAGTTGATCGACGAGACTGACTATCTTGATATTTGAGCCGCCGCTCCCTAGTTTTTCGACCAAATTATTCTCGAATGGAAGATCTGCAGTGAAGTAGAGCGCTGCCGAGGAGAGTCGAGTGAGCTCTTTAGGGGTCGGTGAATATGAGTGCGGGTCGTCCTGCTCGGATATCAATGATTCCACATGAACAAAATCTCCCGCTAACTCTTCGATGATACCTGCGTAGGGAGGTACAGGAACATAGATGCGCGGCTTTCCGTCATCGGGCAGGGATGGTCCGTCACAGCTTGTAAGGACGGCAAATCCCGCCACTAAAAAGGACGCGGCGATCGTTCGGAAAAGTAGAGTCATGAGTTGTTGTTGCAAATTGATTGCATCAATAAGGCGCACGGCCAAGAGGAGTCAAGGTAGGATTGATGTTCATCGAGGCGCGGCTGAGCTAGGTGCTACTCCCAGTTTTGCATGATCAGTAACAGCTTCGTCAGGAGTCGATACAAATCGCCCTCATCGCGTTGCATGAGGTGAGGCATGTCGCGTTGACAGTTCAAATCCACGGGTGGTTGTTAGCAGATGGATTGGAAAATATTTTTCTTAGTGAGTATTTTTAGCGTTGGCCTTCTTTTTGCAGAAGAGCAGCGGCCCAATATTGTATTGATTCTTTCCGATGATCAGTCCTGGACTGACTACGGCTTCATGGGGCACGAGCATATTGAAACGCCTCATCTCGACAAGCTCTCGAAAAAAAGTGCGCTGTTCAGGAGAGGATACGTTCCTACAGCCTTGTGCCGCCCCTCTCTGATGACTCTAGCGACGGGGATGTACACCCATCAACACATGGTCTCTGGAAATGATCCTTCGCCTGCATTGACTGACGGGAAGAAGGCGGGCCCCGTGCACGATGCTATGCGCGAGCAGCTAATATCAAACGTGGACCGTCTACCTACGATCTCGCGACTCCTTTCCGAGGCAGGTTACCTGACCCATCAGTCCGGGAAATGGTGGGAAGGGAGTTTTGAACGAGGCGGATTTACTCACGGCATGACTCGTGGCTTTCCAGAACCCGGAGGTCGTCACGGAGATGACGGATTAAAAATCGGTCGGGAAGGCATGGAGCCGGTTTTTGAGTTTGTGGATCATGCGGTGGAACAGGAGAAACCCTTTTATCTTTGGTATGCGCCCTTCCTTCCGCACACGCCTCACAATCCGCCGCAAGAATTGTTCCAGAAATATCGTGCTCAAGTTGATTCAGATCACGTTGCTCGATACTACGCGATGTGCGAATGGTTTGATCAGACATGCGGCCAGCTGGTCGATTACATCGACCAAAAAGGAGAAACCGAAAACACCTTATTTGTCTACATTTGCGACAATGGTTGGATTCAGAGTATAGACAGTAAGAAGTATGCCCCACGCTCCAAGCAGTCTGCCAACGAAGGCGGCACTCGACAGCCGACAATGTATAGTTGGCCTGGAGTAATCAAAGAAGGAGACCGTGGAAATCAATTGTCTTCCAGTATTGATATCGTGCCGACAATGTTGGCAGCGGCAGGCGTGGAAGCGCCGGATGGATTGCCTGGGATTGATTTGATGCCAATTCTAAAGAGTGGAGAGCCGACTTCGCGTCAGGAGGTGTTGGGTGAAGGTTTTGCTCACGATATTCAAAACGTCGAAAAGCCTGAAGATTCATTGATCTATCGTTGGATTGTGAAAGATCAGTGGAAGCTTCTATTAACCTACGATGGTGTGGTGAATTCCTATGCCAGTTCGCATCCGAGAACGGAGAAGCGACCTCAACTATTTGACCTCCTAGAGGATCCTAACGAGAATAAAAATCTCGCATCAGAAAATCCTGATGTCGTCAAAGACTTGGCCAAAGAGATTCGAGATTGGTGGCCGGTGACCGAGCGCGTTGTGTTGGAGCGTTGGGAATAATTAACCAGCCGGATCGCGCTCCAGTTCGCCGAAAACGCGGTAGCCGTCTGAATCAATCAGGAAGATTTCGAGACTGACGGGGAGAGGGGTTTGTCGAAACTCATCCACCAGCGACGGCCCGTATTCGTCGAGCCGTCCACCTGTTCCCGGGAAGAGGTAGACAAGATTCCGGTCGATACAGATGGCGTAAATTTGATCTCCGAGGGTGTCCTTGAATTTCTCTAACAATTTATCAGAAAGCAAAATGCTAGTGAGGAATGGGTCTTTGTCGTGGATGATGACGTAGTCCACGATGCCTCGTTCGTCACGAATCACGTCAGGTCGAATCTTTTCGAGGAGTCCGTCGGCAACTCTTTTGCTGATTGCAGTGATTCGCTCCCAGGTGAATTGATTTTCGGTCCAGTAATCTTCGTCAAACGATCGGATCCCATAATCCCATTCATAGAAGGGAACGAGTTGAGTTAGCTTTGCTCCCTGAAGCGGCTGGGCGACTTCCGGTGATTCAAAAAGCCCTTCAAATAGCAGGCAAACCCTGCGCGCGGCGGGTTCATCCTCTGCCTTGAGGCCTGAAGTTCCGATGAGGGTGGCTCCCGATAATACGAGAATGGCGGCTAAAAATTGAAGTTTCTGCATCTGAAATCCGTTTGCCATACGGCGTGGAAGAGGTTGGGTGGTGGAAACATATCACCGATGATTACATTTCTACAAGGAACGCTCGAAGAAAGCTGGCCCGGCCGGCTCGTTATTAACGCCGGAGGAGTAGGCTACGAAGTGACTGTTCCATCCCTCTGTGAAGGAGATTTTGGCCAGATAGGGGAAGTTGCGAAGGTGCTGACGCATCATCATATTCGTGAGCAGGAGCAGACATTATACGGATTTCCTGATTCGGCGTCACGCGATGTCTTTCGCCTTCTTATTGATCGGGTAACGGGTGTGGGCCCCAAAGTAGCCATGTCCGTATTGAGCGGAATGGCGACTAGCGATTTTAAGCAGGCAGTGGTTACGGGCGATATTGTGACCATTTCGAAGATCAAAGGGCTTGGGAAAAAGACCGCGGAACGGATTGTTCTCGAACTGGGAGATAAGGTAGGAGTGAAGGAGGCATGGCAGAATCAATCACTGGGGTCCAATCTTGCTCCGGAGGATGTGGCGAAGAATGATACGCTGTTGGCACTGATCTCCCTGGGATACAAACAAGCCGATTCGCAGAAAGCGATTGACCGGTTGCCCGCAGAATTGTCGCAGTCAGATGAAATGTTACGGGCTGCTCTGCGACTACTACAGGGATGATATCCGATCCGTCCATAGCCGCGCATGATGAATTAGCTAATCGAGCTAGTCGCATCAAAGATGCCATACCGGAGGGAGGGCTCTTTGCTGAGAAGGAGTGGAGAATTTCACCTGAGCCATTTCCTCTTTCTAAAAAAGAAGTCAAAACCCTCGAAAAGCTTGGCCCGCTGTTGCTTCGCTTTCAGCAGACTTGCGATTTGATTTACCGCCGCAGCCGGAAAGGAACATTGCCCGGTTGGGTGGCCGATTATCTGGATCGTGGCAAGCCAGAAGCATTGCTTGAGATGGGGCTGTCGGCGCCATTGCTAGAGTCGACTCCGCGTGTGATCCGGCCGGATCTGATTCTGACAGCCGACGGATTTACGGCCACGGAACTTGATTCAGTGCCGGGAGGGATAGGGTTGACCGCATGGCTTGGAGAAGTCTATGCCGATGCAAATCCCGATCACGATCTGGTGGGTGGGGCGGATGGAATGCTTCATGGGTTCTCTACTATCTCTGCGAAAGGGAAGGCCGATATTCTGGTTTCTGAGGAGTCCTCAGATTATCGCCCGGAGATGGAGTGGCTATGTGAACGATTGGAGGGAGACTGGAGCGTCTTGGACGCGGAATCGTATCAGCCAGAAGATCGCGACGTCTACCGGTTCTTCGAGCTCTTTGACTTGCCAAACGTAAAAGGGGGGATGGCCGCAGGTAAGGCTGCGGCGGAAGGTAGGATTGATATGACCAGTCCCTTTAAGCCCTGGTTGGAAGAAAAAATGTGGTCGGCCCTATTTTGGTCACACCCCTTGAAAGAAGTTTGGAGGAGGGAGTTGCGGGACGGAAATTGGCGCCGCCTTCAGAACCTGTTTCCCATGAGTTGGATTATCGATCCGGCGGAGATGCCTCATCAGGCGGTGATCCCTGAACTGGGGATTCAGCGGTTTTCTGAAATGAAGGACTTCTCTCAGACGGATCGCGACCTGGTGATGAAGCTGAGTGGCTTCAATGAGAAGGCATGGGGAAGCCGCAGCGTTACCATCGGCCAGGACGTATCGCAGTCCGAATGGTCTGGGGCAGTGGATACGGCGATCGAGTCTTTCGATCAGGCTCCGTATGTGTTGCAGCGTTTTCACAGTGGTAAACTCGTGCAACATCCTTGGCTCAATCCGGATACAGGGAAGATCGAGATGATGGAGGGACGGGTGCGTTTGTGCCCCTACTACTTTGTTGGCGCTTCCGATCGTGAAGTGCGACTTGGGGGCGTTCTGGCGACGATTTGCCCTTCGGACAAGAAAATCTTACACGGAATGAGTGATGCCATCATGGTGCCGTGTCGAGTGGAGTCCTGATAGCCCAATTACCGTAGCTGGAGGCATCTGTGACCGCGAAATGCTGTGGATATCCATAAATATCTATAAAGACATGCACTATTTTCGCAATATTGAGAGTAAGTTTTCCCTTATTTTAAAACTTTCTTAACTAAAATTTGCGAATTTGCGATTCAATGTTAAGATTTTTGGGGATCGTTATACGATTCTTTGACCTCAACTCTCAATTGTGTCTAATCAGGCTGCCTTTTTACCCGTTTATTGTTTCGACAACAGACTGGCAGCGGAGCCGACTTGTGATAACCCCCCAAGAGGCCTAGCAAAGTGAAAAAAATTAAGTTCACCTGTTCCAACTGTCTGGCAAAACTTCGTGTGCCAACTCATCTCGCCGGCGTTACCGCGCCGTGTCCGAAGTGTGGCGCGAAGACAACTGCTCCGACTGACATCGAAAATTTTGTAGAAGAAGTTCCGAAATCGAGTAGCGGTGGCTCGTCGCGATTTCACAGGGGAGCCCAATCAGGGGCATCACTTGTAGCGACCAGAGACGCCGTGGCTGTATCCACTGAACCTCGGATTTCGGGCCGGTCGGCAAGCGCAGCTCCGGTGGCTCCGGTTAGATCCAGTTCATTTTCGGTTCCGCCAGCGACTCCTACGCAGAAATTGCCTTCTCCGAATATAATTCCGGCTGCTGATTATTCGACGGGAGAAATTATTGTGGAGTCAAAGTCGGTATCTTCGGCTCCAGCGCAGGCCCCCTTGCCTCAACCGATTATGCAGGCTCCCGTGCCCGCCTCTGAGGGGGTTAAGTCGGAGGCGCACTTGGCGATTGAAGAGCCACCGGCAGTCGCAAAAACTCAGCCGATCAGGATAAACCCGCGTCCAAGCAGTTTGCCTCCGGTTCGTGAGGAAAATACCTCTACTCCTGGCGAGCTGCCTCGGCTGGATATTGGATTGGCAGGGAATGAAACTGGCCACTCGTCGGAGTCACTATCCGTTGATTCGGGTGCCGGGCAGGGCCGGACGAAAGTTCAACTTCCTCAGCCAGGTGAAGCCACTCAGGCATTCTCTCCGGGAGATTTTATTGTTCCTGCCGGAGCAGCTGATGAAAGCCTTCCAGAATTTGCGATCGATCCAATTTCTGATCCTTTGCCGATGGTACCGCCCGAACCGCGGATCGATTTTGCTATTGAGGAGTCCCATTCCGGCGACAAAAATTCAGACCCTACGGAGCCGATCTTGCCTCTTGAAACTGAAGAATTGGTGGTTCAGGAAGCGACGACAGAGCCGAAAACGATCCCGTTGGATTTGGCTGCCGATCTTGGTTTGGATTTTGTGAAACTCGAAGAGGAACTTGAGTCAGTTTCTGCGGTGGACGAGATAGAGCCTGAAGCGATTTCTGAGCCGGGCGAAGTCGGGACTGAAGAGCTCACGACTCCATTGCTGGATGATGAGGAGCCTCTTGCTGATTCATCGGAAATTGGTGAGTCCCTTGATGAGTTGTTCGATTCGGTATTGCCAAATGTAGAACTTGAAGAAGTCTTCCCTTTGGAGGAAATCTCAAACGCATCTGTTGGGGCACCGAAAGCTCACGAAGACTCTATACTTAACATCTTTGCTGAGGCGGATCAGAAAGTCGTTCCTGAAATTGAGCCGGACACGGCTACTTTGAGCGAGGGTTCTTTTGAAACATTACTGTCTGAACAGACGCTGACTTCGGAAGCGATTGATCAAGGTAACAAGGCACCAAAGAATTTCAGAAAATTGAATTCTCCTGCGAAAGAGGAATCATCCCAAGAAGACGCCTTTCCCGAAGAATTTGCACAGGTTGAAAAAAGAGAGGTCAAGCCGGACAGCCCTCCGGTGAGAGGGAAAACTGGATTTTTGGGAGATTTTTTTGCTTCATCTCCCTTTAAGAAAGAAGGCGACCCTCAGAGATCTACGATGGTGTTAATTTCGATTATTGGTGCTGTGGCCATTCTTGCGACCTCGGCAATGATTCTGGCAGTCAACGGTTTTGGCGGCGGTTGGACAGTTGAGCAGGTGGATGAAGATACCGTGACTCCGCCTCCCAGGATGAGTGAGAATCCGCCTGAGCAGCGGAATATTTCTCCAATCGAAAGTGCTACTTTGAATGGAGACGCGACTCCTGCTGTGATCAATACTGATCTAATCGAGCAGGAAGTGACAAAATCCGGAATTTCGAATCAAGCTTTCGTGACTCCAGTGAATGCCAATAGTGATCCCACCGTTCCTGCAGAACCCGTGGTTGGGGGGCAAAGCGTAATGGAGACTTTGGATGCGCAGAAAAACGAAAAGCCAGCGCTGTCTTTTGACGAGCGGGTGCAGAGTATTGTTAACGGAACAGGCGGATCGTCCGATACTTCTTCAAATCTGAGTCCCGCAGTCGAATCAATTACTCCAAGTGCTATCGTAGAACCGACGGTCGGAGAATTTTCCACAGGACTCGCTAATCCGGCATTTCCCAGCAAAGTAAATCCAATCGAGCCATATGACCGCGGAGCGAATGATCGCAGAGCGAAACCGCTAACTGGTCCAGAGAATTACAATCCACCGGAAAGTTTCAAAGCGCCTGGACCTAGTGATGCACCACTCGGAAAGACTCACGATTTGCTCGATGCATTTTTGAGAGCGCCGGATTGGGAATCACGCATCAAGTACATCTATAACGGTGAAAGTCTGCGCCCTGCGATCAGGGAATATTATCAGAAGTGGCCAGACTCGACAACGGATCACTTTTCTATACAGCTTTTCCAAATGGAGCAAGATGTTGCCCTGGGTGGCCCATACTGGGTCTATCTGGTTTCGACAAGTGATCTTGATCAGGGGTATCCCATCATTATTCGCGAAGAAAATGGATTTCTGAAAGTGGACTGGGAAATCTTTTCCGAGTTTCATGATAAGCATTTCGTGAAATTTCAGGAAGGTGCCATCGCCAGCCCTCGAACTCTCCGCGTTGTGGTTGAAAGAGTTTCCGATTACTTCGGCCCAGACAGGGAAGGATTCAGTGATCTGAGCGATTACTTCGTTTATCAGATTAATCCACCTTATGGAGATCTGAACGAGTTTTCTACTTATGCTTTTGTTAAGAAAAATTCTTCTCTGGCTGGACAATTGGAGTCTGTAGTTGGGCTGAGCGATGAGCCACTTGCCGTCATTGTGACCCTGGAGGAAAAGGCTTTTCCACATGGGATCAGGCATCTTGTCGTGACTGACTATCTGACGGAGGGATGGTTCCGTTGATACCAATATGGAGCCGGAGATTGATCGTTTTATCCGGTACCTGGCGGTAGAAAAAGGACTGTCAGAGAATTATCAGCTTTCGGTACGACGGGCACTCGAAGCATTTGCCAACTGGGTCGCTGACGACGCGCAGGTGAAGGAGGTCGGTCAGGTTACGATTAAGCATCTGACTGACTACCTTGGACATCGACGGATGAAGGATGGGCTCGCGGCATCCAGTCTGAGGGTTAATCTGATTGCTTTAAAAATCTTCTTTCGTCATCTGGTGGCCAAAGGGCAGCTTAGTGAAGACGTCGCGGATGCAATTGATTCCCCGAAAGTTGAGAAGTATCTGCCTGAAACATTGAATGAGCCTGCGGTGAAGCAGCTGCTTGAATCGGTGGACGCAGATACGAGGCAGTTGGCGAGACGGGATAAGGCAATATTAGAGCTTCTTTATTCGAGCGGCTTGCGCGTGTCGGAGTTGACCGGTGCCCGCTTGGAAAACCTCTCCCTCGAAGAGAATGCGATTAGGGTGACTGGCAAAGGGAACAAAACTCGAATCGTACCGGTAGGTTCGGCAGCAGCGCAAGCGTTGACCAGCTATATGGAAGGGGAGCGCCCCAGCTTGGTCAGTCGCCACAGCGGGAGTGAAATTTTTCTGTCAAAATGGGGCAAAAAGCTGACGACGACCCGCATTTGGCAAATTGTCAAAGAACGGGCCAAGCTGGCCGGCATCGAGCAGAATGTGTATCCCCACTTATTGCGTCATTCTTTCGCAACGCATCTGCTTGGAAATGGAGCGGATCTCAGAGTGATTCAAGAGCTGCTGGGGCACGCTGATATTTCAACGACGCAAATCTACACGCACGTGGATCAGAAGCATCTTCGCGATATTCATCGCCGATTTCATCCCCGAGGTTGATGAGGGAAAAGGAAGCTCTTGTTTGGCTTCGCGTTTTTCGAAGAATTCTTCCGAGGAATTCTTACGAAGAATCAATCTTCGTTGCTGCGCTTCCACCAGTCGGCGGGACGCTCCCAGGGATCGAGAGTATCCATTGTCTCCTCCATCGAATTCTCTTCCACGAACAGAGGATTTTGGCTCTCTTCATCCCGCGCAATTTCGGCGAGTAAGGTTTCGATTTCGTCAGGGGATTGAGCAATCTGCTTTTCACGCCACATGAGGTAACCAAAGAAAAGCCCGATACCGATTATCATTCCCGCCACTAGTCCAACAAGAAGCATTGCCGCAGCGCTGTCCGCATTGACCCATGGACTGCTTCCAAAGCCGAAGCTGGAGAGGGCTTCACGATTTAGTTGAATCAGCCCATCGATCGCCATGAGTGCGAGTAGGAAGGCACCAATAATGAAAACAAGACGATTTGCTGAGAAATTCATAATACGAATCCGATTCGCAAAGAAGCGAAGCGGATTCGAGAACTATATCAAATCTGCGTTTTCTAACAACTGTAAATTCCATTTTTAGGGGTGTTATTTCGCTTTCTCAAGAATGAGATGATTTAAGGGCGGCCAGCTATCGGCGGATCCCAATCTCCCGCAGATGCTTTGGCGAACCCTAGAACGTAGGCTCCAAGCGCCTTATTGGCAGGCGCCGCAACGCCCGTAGAACTCAAGCTCGTGTTCTAAGTCAGCGTAGCCGCTATCGACTGCGATCTTTTCCTCGAGATGTTCGACGGGGCAGGCGATGTCGAGAACTTCGATCGAACCGCAATCGCGGCAAATCAAGTAGTCCTGATGATGTCCGTCGCGAAGGCAGTAGTGCGCCGCTCTACTGTGAAAGCCGATTCGACGAACCAAGCGGTGCTCTTCGAGTTTGGTGATAAGGCGGTATATAGTAGCCGGATCACAAGACAGATCAAAGAGAGGAGAGTCAGCAATTTTCTGCAGAGTCATTGGCTGGCTTGCCGAGTCCAGCACGCGCAGGCATGAAAGCAGGGCGCCGGTCTTTCGCAGGCCAGCTTCTGAGCATTGTTTTAGCAATGATTCTACGGATAGGGTCTCCTGAGGCATTTCAATAGTAGGTCTATCGTAGAGCTTGCCTGATTCTAACGCAATATCTCATCGGATATTCGCCATTGCGAAGAAGCCGGTCAACATGGTAAGCAGTGGCCATTCAAATCATGAAAACTCGATCTCTACTAATTCTGGCTATTGGCCTGCTTTCAATCCTGAGGCTCTCGGCCGAGCAACCGGTGAACCTGATCTTTCTACTAACCGATGATCAGACGATCTACTCTCTCGGTTGTTATGGGAACGAAGATGTGAAGACTCCTAACATGGATCAACTCGCCGCTGATGGAATGATTTTTGATCGCCATTACGATACCACTGCGATCTGCATGGCGAGCCGGGCCACGATTTTTACCGGTCTGCTTGAGTATCGGTCTGGTTGTAACTTTGATCATGGGCATCTCGTAAAAGAGAATTGGGAAAAGAGCTATCCCGTCCTGCTTCGTGAAGCAGGCTACCGAACTGCGATCGCCGGTAAGATTGGCGTAGAAGTGACCGATGTGCCGGACAGCAAAAAAGGTTACCTACCGGAAGACGATTTTGACGTGTGGGGTGCAGGTCCGGGCCAGACGAATTATGCCACTGCGAAGAACGCATCCATGGCGAAGTATGCGGAGGAATACCCGCATTCGAGTGTTTCTTATGGTGCCTTTGGCCGGGATTTCATCAAAGAGTCAGCCAAGGGGGATGCTCCGTTCTGCCTTTCGATCAGTTTCAAAGCTCCGCACAAGCCCGCTAGTCCGGATCCGCAATTTGATGATGTCTACGCGGGAAAAACTTTTAAGAAGCCGGCTAACTATGGCAGGGAAGATGGGGCACATTTTTCTAAGCAAAGTCAGGCGGGGCGACAATTCGATCGATTCGAAAGTTGGGGTTACAAGGATAATTACGACGAGGTCATGGCGACTTATCATCAGCAGATATACGGAGTCGATGTGGCGATCGGAATGATCCGTGAAGCGATTGAAGACGCGGGGGTTGCTGACAACACGGTAATCATCTTCACGTCAGATAATGGCTTTCTCTGTGGCTCTCACGGTTACGGATCAAAAGTTCTTCCCTACGAAGAATCGTCCAATGTTCCGATGATCATGTATCTTCCCGGACATGAAAACTCCGGCAAAGGTTTGCGCTGTGGGTCCCTGACGGGCAACGTGGATTTCCATCCGACATTGTTGGAGTTGGCTGGGGTCGAAGTTCCCAAAGGAATCGACGGGAAAAGCTTGCTGCCGCTTTACGATGATCCTGACTCAGAAACGCACGATCAATTGCCTTTGATTAATGTGTGGGGACCTGAGGCCGTCCAGAGCCTCGGCGTCGTGACCAAGGACTGGAAGTATGTCTACTGGCCTTATGATGAAAAAGACGGATTCGAAAAAACTGAGGAGCTCTATCACATAGGCAAAGATCCTCTTGAGTTGACGAATTTGGTCAAGAACCCTGAGAATCAATCGAAGCTCGAGGAGATGAGAAAGAGCTACGATGGCGAGGTGAAAGCCTGGAAGAAGAAAGCGGTTCCTTTCCACGACTACGAGTCGTACGGCGATTGGTTCCAGCGGGCCGAGTAACTCGATTGACCGAAAACAAACAGGGTTAAGTCATCGATTTAACCCTGTTGAATTAGTGATCCAGTAGTTCCAGGCTGTGCTAGTAGACGTCGCGCTGGTAACGCTTGGCTTTGCGAAGAGCAGAGAGCCAGTCTTTGGCTTCGGCGGCGGTTTTGCCTCCATGCTCCACGGCGATATCCATGAGTGCCTGGTGGACGTCTTTTGCCATGCGTGAAGCGTCTCCGCAGACGTAGAAGTGAGCGCCATCTTCGAGCCATTTCCATATCTCCGCGCCGTTCTCCATCAGTCGGTGCTGGACATAAATTTTCTCTTTCTGATCACGGGAGAACGCGGTGGTCAGTTCGGTCAAGCTACCGTCTTCAAGGTAGTCCAACCATTCGAGCTGATAAAGGAAGTCGTAGGAGAAGTGCTGGTCGCCGAAGAAGAGCCAGCTTTTCCCTTTCGCCTCGGTAGCGGAACGCTCTTCGACGAATGCGCGAAACGGAGCAATTCCCGTTCCTGGTCCAACCATGATCACAGGGGTGTCATTGCTATCGGGCAGACGGAAGTTGTTATTGGAATGGAAGTAGACTTTGACCTTGTCGCCGATTTCTACGTCATCGGTGATGTAGCAGGAACAGACACCGACGCGGTCGCGATCGTGGCTGTTGTAGCGTACCGCTGCGATGGTGAGGTCGACCTGACCGTCGTGTTTCTTCAAGCTTGAAGCGATGGAATACAGTCTTGGGCTGAGTTTCCGGAGAATGGCAGTGAAGCTTTCGGCGGTCCATCCTTTGTGGGGATAGGTCTCTAACAATTCCACCAACTGACGTCCCCAGATCCAGTCTTTGAACTCGGCTTTTTTATCTGCGGCAAGGGCGGCTTCGAGCGTTTTGTTGCTGACGATACCGTTGTATTTCAGTGCGATTGCCGGACTGAGAGTGGTGATGTCGAAGTCTGTGGTGAGTGCTTCTCCCAGCGTCTTGTCTCCGAGTTTTTCGTCGGCTTTGAGGCCAGCAGCGGAAAGGACGGCTTCGATATCACTGTCCCTGTTTTCAGGGCAGATTCCCAGGGCATCTCCGGGTTGATAGGTCAGGCCGGAGTCCTCGAGGGACAGTTCGATATGGAGAGTTTCCTTGGCTGTTCCCGTTCCATTGAGGAGGATTTTTTCAAGAATCTCTGCTTCGTAAGGATTGGTTTTGTCGTAGGCAGGTGAGGCAGCGAGTGCTACCGCAGTGGTCGATGCGGCAATGGGTGCACTGGCTTGAGGGAGCGCCCCGACGGCTCCGGCGAGCCAGGTATCGAAGTTAGCCTGAAAATCGACGTCGCAGTCTACGCGGTCGAAAATGCGTTCTCCACCGAGCGCAGCGAGACGGGTATCGAAGTCCTTTCCTATTTTGCAGAAATGTTCGTAGCTGGTGTCGCCTAAGGCGCAGACAGAGAATTTGAGGCCATCCAGCTTGGGCATGCCGTCAGCCATGAATTCTTCGCAATAGTCGGTCGCTGCATCGGGCGGATCGCCTTCACCCCAAGTGCTTACCACGACGAGCAGGTTCTCGGATTTTTTGAGGTCAGCTGCTTTGACGTCACCCATGCTGACGACCTTGACCTTGAAGTTCTTTTTCTCGGCTGCTTTCTGAATGGTTCCCGCGAGTTGCTCCGCATTACCTGACTCAGATCCATAAAGAACGGTGAGCGGTAACTTGGTCGCAGCGGTTGCACTGGCTGGAGCAACGGCGCCTCCTCCAGCGAATCCGATGCCGGCAAAAAATCCGGAAAGCCAGCTGGCCTGATCAGGACCGAGACCAGCGGCGAGTTGTTGGGCGAGTTGTTGCTGTTCGGGTTGCAGCGGAGAGGAATTCTGAGAACTCATGAGGTAGCTGTGGAGCTGGTAGCAATGTAGCGGATAGCTTTGGGAATCAGTTTAGGTGGGCTCGGTTGCTTTAGACGCTGAGCTCAGGCTCGACAAAGTCTTTGTGAAAATCGCGACCGTTCTCAGTCGCTTTGACATAGCCGGCGCGAATGGTGAAATCGCCGAAGTGCTCGCCGTCTTCACGGTTCTTCGCGTAGTCCTCAATGATCGGTTTGAGGATTTCTTTGGCGTCGGTGCCTTTCACGGATGGTGCGTAAAGCTTGCTGAGACGCTCTCCGTGAAATCCACCACCGAGGTAGAGATTATATTTGCCCGGGCCGCGGCCAACAAAACCGATTTCGGAAATGTAAGGGCGAGCACATCCGTTAGGGCAACCGGTCATGCGAATAGTGATCGCATCCTGGCGCAGTCCTGAGCTTTCAAGGACTTCGTCGATTTCAGAAATCAGGTCAGGCAGGTAACGCTGTGATTCCGCAAGAGCCAAACCGCAGGTAGGGAGGGCGACGCAGGCCATGGAGTTTAGGCGCAGGGCTGACCGCTCATAACAATCGATCATTTTGTATTCCTCAAGGAGCTTGGTGACGGCAGCTTTGTTCTTCGCAGAAATGTTCGCAATGATGAGGTTCTGATTCGCAGTTAGCCTGAAATCGCCGTCGTGTATCTTGGCAATCTCAAGGAGACCGGTCATCATCTGATAGTCTTCCGTGTCATAGACTCGGCCATTTTCCACGAACATGGTGAAGTGGAAGCTACCGGTGTGGTCTTCGATCCAGCCGAAGCGGTCGCCGTTGTGGTCAAACTTGAATTCGCGCGGTTCGCCCAATTTGAACCCACACAGTTTTTCGACTTCGTCACGGAAGGCATCGATGCCCATGCGCTCAATTGTGTATTTGAGACGAGCGTTGGTGCGGACATCACGGTTGCCGTTGTCACGCTGAACGCGAACCACTGCTTCACCGATAATCACTGCCTGATCGGGGGTGCAGTATCCGAGCATGTCGGCGAGGCGAGGAAAGGTTTCTTCGTTGCCATGGGTCATGCCCATGCCGCCACCAACGGTTACGTTGTATCCGACGATTTTGTCATCGCCTTCGAGAATAGCGATGTAGCCGAGGTCGTGGGCGTAGATATCAACGTCGTTGCTCGGAGGCACGGCGATGACGGTTTTGAATTTCCGGGGAAGGTAATGCTTGCCGTAGATAGGCTCTTCGGGGTCGGCGATGTCGTCAATCTTGGGCGCATCGTAGGTCACCTTTACTTTCTCACCGGTTCCGTCGTCGATCCAGATATCGTAGTAAGCTCCGGTCCGTGGGCTGAGGTGATCGGAGATATCAGTGGCAAGCTTGAGGATTTCCCCGTGAACCTTGGATTGGTTCGGGTTGGGGTTGCACATCACGTTGCGATTGACGTCTCCGCAGGCAGCGAGAGTATCGAAGAGAGCTTCGTTGATTTCGGCAACGGACTTTTTGAGATTGCTCTTGATGATCCCGTGAAATTGAAACGCCTGACGTGTGGTGAGTTTGATGGCGCCGTTGGCGTGCTCGTGAGCAATCCGAGCCATATCGATCCACTGCTGCGGACTTGATACGCCACCGGGAACACGAACCCGAATCATAAATGAATGAGCTGGCTCCAGCTTCTTTTTGCGACGTTCCTTGCGAATGTCGCGATCATCCTGCTGATAAATACCGTGGAACTTGGTGAGCTGTTGATCGTCCTTTGCAAGCGAACCTGTGGCAGTGTTGGCCAGCCCTTCCAGAATCGTCCCGCGAAGGTATTGGCTCGCGTCTTTGATGCCTTCGTTGACTGATTTGCCCAGAGGTTTCATGGTAAAATTGAGAGGAAAAATAGGAAAGTTTTAAAGTTGCGTCGTTTACTAATGTATTGTACCACCCTATTCGCAAGCGGTTTTTATCATGCGTCTCCCCTTAAAGACAGAATATGCGTGTCAGGTTCTGGCGCAATTGGCTCTCACTTATTCTTCCGGAGAAGTGAGGCAAGTCGAGGACCTTGCTTCGGCAGAGGGATTGTCGCCAAACTATTCGGTTCAAATTCTGACGGCACTGCGCCAGGCTGGCATCGTGATTAGTCGACGAGGCAAGAATGGCGGTTACCTTTTGGCGAAACATCCGGACGAAATCACGCTGGCAGATATCGCAATAGCGATGGAAGGCGGATCAGTGATCGAAAGCAGCCCGGGTAACGGTGGGATGTCGGCCGCCAATGTTCATTCTGCGTGGGTGCGGGTGAGCGAAGCGATGCTGGAGAGTTGTCGGGAGATCAAGCTCTCCGAGCTGGTTGCTGATACCGATGACGCCGATTGGGTGATATAGGCGGCTTTTCCCTAGGGTTAATCGCGGGGTGTGTAATCAAACACGAACACCTTATCCAGATGCGGTTTGAGGATGGACACGAAAGCCTCATGAGCAGGATGAGGGATGTAGGCTTCGAGGCCTGCCAGGTCTTTGAAGGTCACGAAGAAGCAATGGGTGAATGCATCATTGAGGCCTTCAACGCTTTCCGAAAGTCCCCATTCGATCCTGACAATGGTATCGATTTTTTCCTTCAGCATCATGAATTCGTCTACGATGCGCTGAATATCGTTGTCAGTGGCGGTGTCGTTAAACTTGAAAAATACGGCGTGACGAAACAGGGATTCATCGTGGTGATCCGCCCGTGCGAGTGAAGTTCCGAGGGCCATTGAAAAAATTAGGGCGACAAAATGAAGAAGTTTCATGGGGAAACTCTTTGCGAAACCGCTCATTCTGTCGAACATAAAATCATACATGAGCAATTGGGACACTTACCAGAAATCTGTTATTCGCTATCCTGAACTGGGCTTTGTGCTCGATACCAGCCGAATGGACGCTCCTGCCGAGTGGCCTGATGCGCTCCAGGGAAAGATTAGCCGGGCATTCAAAGATCGTGCCGCGACCGAAGCTGGCGAGATCATGAATCCTGACGAAGGGCGTGCTGTGGGCCATTATTGGCTGCGTAATCCTGATCTTGCTCCGGCAGAGGAGGGAAAGTGGATTCGGGAGGTGACGCAGCAGGTTAAGGATCTGGCAACTCAGGTTCTCAAAGGGGAAATTAAGGCCCCTTCCGACCGATCATTCCGCCATGTACTTTTGGTCGGGATTGGTGGATCCGCCCTGGGACCACAGTTGGTTTCGAAAGCGTTGTTGGCTCCCAATGCTCCAGTCGATCTGCACTTTTTGGACAACACCGATCCCGGTGGAATGGATGATATGTTCGCGGGCCTCGGAGACGGTCTTGCTGAAACGTTGGTCATCGTGATTTCAAAGTCGGGTGGAACTGCCGAGACTCGCAATGGAATGTTGGAGACCGAAGCGGCCTATCAGGCGCGTGGACTCGACTTTTCAAAATACGCCGTCGCAGTGACTGGAGAGGGGAGCAGGCTGGATCAGCACGCTCAGTCAGAGGGATGGATTGCTCGGGTGCCGATGTCGGATTGGATTGGTGGTCGAACTTCCGTGATGAGTGCGGTGGGCCTTTTGCCTGCCGCTTTGCTGGGTCTCGACATCGATCGATTTCTCGCGGGTGCAGCGGCAATGGACGAAAGAACTCGCGTTGATGACGCAGCCAACAATGCCTCGATGGCCCTGGCTCTGATGTGGCATCATGCCGGCGACGGGCAGGGTAAGAAGGACATGGTGATTCTACCCTACTGCGACCGCCTTGATCTGATGAGCAAGTACCTTCAGCAACTGGTGATGGAATCCATTGGCAAGGAGCTGGATCTCGATGGCAATAAAGTGAATCAGGGCCTCGCGGTGTATGGAAACAAAGGCTCCACTGATCAGCACGCCTATGTTCAGCAATTGCGAGATGGATTGGTAAACTTTTTTGCGACCTTCATTGAAGTCCGTTCCACTCGGTCAGTTAAGTCGATGGAGATGGACGAGATGGGTTCGACTTCGGGTGACTACCTGCAAGGTTTTCTCAGAGGAACTCGCAGTGCACTCTACGAGAACGGTCGTCAGTCGGTCACCATTTCCCTGGATACGCTGGACGCCTTTTCACTGGGTGCCTTGATCGCGCTTTATGAGCGGGCCGTATCGTTTTATGCCAGTTTGGTGAACGTCAATGCTTACCATCAACCAGGCGTTGAGGCGGGTAAGAAAGCGGCAGGCGATTTCCTCGACTTGCTGGCACGAGTCAAAAACCATCTCTCTGAGACAGGTTCTTCAGGCGTGACAGCAGAAGCGATGGCATCGAATCTGGGGGAAGGAGATGAAGAGCCTGTCTATCACTGCTTGAATCATTTGGCAGCAGCCGGATTCTGTTCGCGTGCGGATGGAGATGGCCCTGCGTCAGATTCCTTCTCCTGCTGAAAAGTGGAGTGACCGGCCTACCGGTTACGAAGAGGCCGGTCGCACTGGCACGCCGTGTTGACCGAGGTAGGCTTTCACGTCGCTGACAGTGTAGTCGCCAAAGTGAAAGATACTGGCTGCGAGGACAGCGTCTGCTTTTCCGCGATCCAACACATCCACCATGTGGTCGAGATTGCCGGCTCCTCCGCTGGCGATCACCGGGATGGACACCGCTTCGCTGATGGCTGCGGTGAGTTCCAAATCATACCCTGCCTTGGTGCCATCGGAGTCCATGCTGGTCAGGAGAATCTCTCCGGCTCCGCGTTGGTGAACTTCGCGGGCCCACTCGATGGCGTCACGCCCGGTCGGAGTTCGGCCGCCGTGGGTGAATACTTCCCAGCGTGGCGCCGAAGTGCAATCGGAAGGATCCCGAGGAAGACGCTTGGCATCGATCGCGACGACGATGCACTGAGATCCAAATGCTTTGGACCCGGCCGAGATGAGATCCGGATTGTTCACCGCGGCTGTATTGATACCAACTTTGTCCGCTCCGGCCATTAGCATTTCCCGCATGTCCTCTACCGTGCGGATCCCACCGCCTACGGTAACTGGCATGAAACACTGCTCAGCAGTCTTTCTGACGACATCCACCATGGTCTTGCGCTTATCCGATGAAGCCGTGATATCGAGAAAGACGAGTTCGTCCGCTCCTTGCCGATTATACTCCACCGCACAGTCCACCGGATCGCCTGCATCTCGAAGATTTACAAAATTCGTGCCTTTGACGACACGACCGTCCGTCACGTCAAGACAAGGGATAATTCGCTTGGTCAGCATGGGGCACCATAGCAGCTGGATTTGGCCGTGCGAAAGGTCACTGAAAAAAATTTAAATAATTTTCATAAAAGTTCTGGTAATTAAGAACGATTAATGGTTAACTTTTCTTAGATATATTTTGTCTCGTTGCCATGCAAGCCCTCGCGAACACCCAATCAACCGATTCTGAGCTCTTTTTTGATGATTCATTTGCGGTGATACCGCGAAATTGCGACACCGCAGTCGTCTATTGGAATCTCACCAGCGAGCGCCAGCCATTTCATTCAAAGGTTCGTCTTTGTCTCCAGATTAACGGAATCGAATCCGACGCCGAGGAAATGATCATTCTTCATCGCGAGTCGGGGCATTTTATTGTTCCTCTGATGGCTGATGACCGGGAATACACCGTTGCGCTCGGATGGTCAGACGTGAACGGGTTCCGCTCCATTTTTGAGCAGACGGTTAGACTGCCGGATTATCCGAAATCCTCCCTCGGAGCGATGAGCAGTTCGCTCAGCTTTCGCGGTGCTCACTTCTGGCCGAAAGGTTATGGTTCTTCAGTGAACTAATAGCCCAAAGGTTCCAACAAGCTTCCTGTTGTGGTTTCGAATATCGATCAATCTGATTCCAGGGTTGAGTCATTTCTTGAATATCTCTCTGTTGAGAAAAATAGTTCTGACCGGACCCTAACAAACTACGAACACGCCTTGAATGTATTCAAGGATTCGCATAATTCCTTTCTCGGCTGGGAGCAATTGGATGCGGAGCACTTTCGGGATTATCTCTTCGATTGTATGAAAGGCGGGTGGGCACGATCCACGATTCGGCTTCATTTTTCTGCTCTTCGGAGTTTTTACAAATTTCAAACTCGAAGAGGGGGCATGTCGCATAATCCACTGATCGAAGTGGAACTGCCCAAGGCTGAGAAACGATTGCCTGTTGTTCTTAATCAGCAACAGGTCACAGAGTTGTTGGAACTTCCTTTTAAGGTCGATCAGCCTAAGCAGGCTGCCCTGTGGACTGCGCAGCGCGATGCTGCCATCCTTGAGCTATTCTATAGTTCAGGCATTCGACTGGCGGAGTTGACGTCCCTCAATGTGGAGGACTTCGATTTTCATAACGAGTGTGTCAGGGTGTTTGGTAAAGGGAGCAAAGAAAGAATCTGCCCGGTCGGAACGCCTGCTTCCAATGCTATTCATGTCTATCGCAATGCGGCGGAGGTAATGAAGGGAGCGCTCTTTCTCAGCAAACTCCGGAGGCGGATGACGACCCGAGCTGTCTCTAACATCTTCAAAAAATATCACGCACTTTCCAATATTCCTGTGAATATCAGTCCGCACAAATTAAGGCACAGCTTTGCGACTCACCTGCTCGATCATGGTGCTGATCTGCGAAGCGTGCAGGCCTTGCTCGGACATGCCAGTCTTTCAACCACCCAGATATACACACATGTGTCGATTGAGCGCATGAAGCAGGTATATCAAAAAGCTCATCCCCGGGCTTGATGTGGAGAGGGCTGTTTTTGCTGCGACCTGTTGTCAGATAGGCTCTTCCAGAGCTTAGGTGCTTTTAGTAGACAAAGCTTAAAGTCACCACCATCGTCGCAGCTTGGGTCCGCGACAACCGCTCGCTCCGTGTCATTGTCACGCTCTCACGCATCCGATTTGAATCGCGTCATGGGTATCAGGGAAGAGAAGGGCGTAATTTGATTCGGGCCAAAAAATGAAAACTGTTTTCGAAAAGCTATGTCGACTTCTGTTGCCCTCGAACGGGCCATTGCACAACGGCGACGTGATGAGGGGCATGGGCATCGCTGTTTTTGTCGGAGTGATTGCGGGACTTGGTGCGGTCCTATTTCGATCGTTGATCGGTTGGATTGAGGTAGCTGGATTCGGACACGGAAAGTCCTTACTGAGTGGATTGGGTGACTACTATATCGTGGTGATACCGGCCATTGGGGGATTGATCGTCGGGCCTCTGGTCTACTTTTTTGCTCGCGAAGCGAAAGGTCATGGCGTCCCGGAGGTGATGATTGCGGTGGCGAAAAATGGTGGGCGGATTCGGCCTCGAGTTGCATTGGTGAAAATTCTCGCTTCCGCAATAACTATCGGAACGGGTGGTTCGGTTGGGCGGGAAGGGCCGATTGTTCAAATCGGGGCGACCTTTGGGTCAGCAATTGGGCAAAGGCTCAAGCTCCCTGAAAACTGGATCCGGACCCTTGTTGCCTGCGGTGCAGCAGGCGGCATTTCGGCGACATTTAATGCACCCATTGCAGGGGTGTTTTTTGCCTTGGAGGTTATCCTTGGCAGTTTCGCGACACGTTACTTCAGTGTCGTTGTGGTGAGTTCGGTGGTGGCGGCTGTTGTCTCACACGGATTCCTTCCAGACATTGCGAACCTGGCCGTGCCGGAGTATGGGCTCAAACACGCGATGGAGATTCCGCTATACGGAGTGCTGGGAGCGTTGGCCGGGGCTTTTGGGGTGTTGTTTATCATTGTGCTCTACGCATTCGAGGATGGCTTCGATCGGATAAAGTTTCCCGAATGGGGTAAGCCCGTTTTGGGTGGATTGATCGTTGGTGGGCTCGGCTTGTATTCGACCGATTTGTTCGGGGTCGGATATGGCGCCCTCGAACGGGCTGCCCGAGGTGAGGTTCTTTTGGTTTCGGCGCTGATCCTGATGGGCCTAAAAGTATTGGCAACCTCGGTTACGATTGGCAGTGGCGGAAGTGGAGGAGTGTTCGCTCCATCACTATTTCTCGGTGGCATGTTAGGATCTGCATTTGGGATCCTGGTTAATCAATTATTTCCAGATATCGCCGGACCCGTAGGGGCTTATGCCATCGTGGGTATGGCAGCGATGTTTTCTTCTACTGCGCGCGCTCCGATTACGGCGGTAGTGATTCTTTTTGAGCTGACGAGGGACTATCAGATCATCCTGCCTTTGATGATGTGTGTCGTGGTTAGCACCATCGTATCTCAACTACTTTATAAGGAGAGTATTTATACTAAGAAGATGCGCCGAAAGGGTGTCGAGCCACCAGGGCAAGAGTCCTTTGACGCTCTGGAGTCGGTCATCGTTGGTGATGTGATGTCGAAAGATTTCCAAAGTGTGCCCGATACAAAACCGATTCAGGAATTGGAAAATGCTTTCAAGGCAGCGGGACAACGAGGGCTGCTTGTTATTGACGACAATGGAGAGTTGGAAGGCGTCGTTACGGTTTCAGATGTTGAAAACGCCTTGCGTAATGATAGTGAGGCCGTCACTGCCGGTGACATTGCTTCTCGCTCGTTGGTGACGGCCTATCCAGATCAGACTTTACGCAGTGCGCTCATTCAGATTGGAGCCGACGAGGTTGGACGTATCCCTGTGGTGCGCCGTGAGAGCCCTAGGGAAATTGCCGGGGTTCTTCGGCGGCATGATATTATTTCGGCCTACACCGAATCGAATAAGAAGGGCATTTGATAGGGCTGTTTGCGTCGACCTGCAGCGACAACTTTCCCGCGCCGAAGCACCCATTGGTTGGCCTTACTCCTTGGAATCCGATTCGGGATCTGGGATGAAACGAAGCGATGCTGAATTGATACAATAGCGAAGGCCGGTTGGATCAGGGCCGTCAGGAAAGACGTGTCCAAGGTGGGCGTCGCCGGTTTTTGAACGGACCTCAACGCGGCGCATCCCGTGGGCGACGTCTTCTACTTCGACCACTTCGTCAGAATCGATCGGCTCAAAAAAACTGGGCCAACCAGTACCGCTGTCGAATTTTGCCTGGGATGAAAATAGAGGTTTGCCCGAAATGACGTCCACATAAGTTCCCGGCTCTTTGTTGTCCCAGAATTCGTTGTCAAAAGGGGGCTCAGTGCCGCATTGGCAGGCGACACGAAATTGAGTGTCTGTGAGTCGTTCGCGGAGTTCTTGTTCGGATTCTTTCATCTGAAATTGGAGTGGTGGGTGATAAAGCATTCTCCTGCTTTGAACCAAAGTCGAAGCAATTTAATTGGGCTGACGCGTCTTGCACCTGAAGCTTACGGGTGATCGGAGATCCTAGGAATTCTGTCCAAAATTTGCTTTCACCATGGCAAAATCTCATATATGACTGTCGTTGTTATGAGATTTCTCAATTTTGCTGCTATTCTAGGCCTGCTTTTATTCGCTGGAAGTGTCAGGGGTGATGGGCCGCAGCCCGATTTCGATTGGTTGGCGACCACCAAAGGTGACGTCTATCGCGAGGTTATTGTCATCAAAGGGGATCAATACGGCCTGATATTTCGGCATCAAGATGGCATTTCAAAGATCGATTACGCCTGGCTTCCCCCTCAGTTAAAAGACGCCTACGCCCCCATTCCGTCTCCTGAGAATCTAATTGCGGACACTAAGTTTGACGGTTTTCAGGTATCCGGGGACGAAGACGAGTATTCTTCTCAAGATTTGCAGGTCACATTGCGAAGGCGCTTCACATTTCCTGCGAATTGGCTCACTTCCTATTCGTGGCCGAATTCATATGTCGGTTCGGGGTATGACTTTTCGGCAGGGCGGGCTTGTTTGTTTGGCCATCGTCCAGCGCATGCCTTTGTGACTCCTTACTGGAGGGAGCTGGCGATTCAGGATTTACTCCACTCCTCGGGATTGATTTCAAGACCATGGGGAATTCACTCCCTTAATCGATCGCCCATTCGATCGCGGCTATATTACTGAGAATTGCCATGCAGCAGAAGCTAGAAGTGGGGATTGGCCGAATCGCCAGCATGTTGTATAATGGCCTGACTTATGATGGCGCCTGATGAAATAGGAGAAAGACGGCAAGTGAACCACACGCCAACGATCGCACTGACGATTGCGGCGGTTTTGCTGTTGATTGTGGGGGCGTTGAGCTATCGCGATTTTGTACGTTCCAGTTTGGAAAAGGAATATGCCGAGAAGGAACGGCAGTTGTTGATTCGTCATGGCTATCAGGTTCCTGTGATTCAGGGGCAGGCAGGATTGGCCAATCAGCAGCTTTATACAGCAGATGGGGTTGCCGTTCAGCCGGGCACGTATCAGCCTGCGCCTCAGAATGTCGCGCCCCAACCGGCACCAACGCAAAGTACCCAAAATCAGCAGATCGCTCAAAACATTGCAGCGAATCAGGCCAATGTTGCGAATCAGGCCGCCAGCAGAAGGATCGAATCATCTCTGCCTCAACCGGTTGATCCTGAGATCAATGCTTTTCAAACCTCACTGGATCAAGTCAGGCAGCAAACCCAAAGGACTGAACAACAGTATAGCGAATTGGCCGGAGAGGTTGAAGACCGTGTCAGAGCTGCGACGGCGGCAGAAGAGCCGATCACTTCAGAGTTGCCGGCATTTCTCCGGGAGGCAGTTGCCAATCCCCCGGGTGGAAACCCCTCCATCGAGGCGGAGTTGGCCCAGAGGAGGAAAAAAGTGAGCTCTGCTCCCGCGCTGGCACAAGTGACTGGCTATGATAAAGACTGGGGTATTGTGACGTTCAATGCCGGGGCTGGTCAGGGAGTTGAAAAAGGTAAGCGATTTGCGGTGCGCCGTGGCAGCGATATTTTGGGTTGGGTCAAAGTCGATGAAGTACAGCCAAATCAGTCGATTGCGGTGTTAGTAACGAATGATCAGGATATAGAAACGAATGATCAGGATATCGATACGGCCGCGAAACCTGCGGTTGGAGACGATTTGATCAATTTTGAACTGTTTTAAGCAGCGGAATTTATTTGAGGCTGAAAGACAAAGTTATTGTTGTCACAGGATCGACTACCGGGATCGGTAAAGCGATTGCGCGTATGTGCCTCGATGAAGGGGCTTCAGTTCTGATCCATGGGCTGGAGCCAGATCTTGCTGAATCGACATGGCAAGAGCTGGATCCCGACCGGTCACGAAGTGATGCAATTGTCGCTGATTTAGCGGATCCAGAATCGCCACGGCGAATCAGAGAAACGGTTCTGAAACGTTTTGGGAAGGTCGATGGATTGGTCAATAACGCAGCCCTTGTTGGAACTGGGGACATCATTTCAACTGATCCTGAAACCTTTAGCCGCTTTATTGATGTGAACGCCAAAGCGCCGCTATTTTTGATCAAGACCTTATTGGATGACCTCCAGATTAACCGCGGATCAGTGGTGAATATTGGATCGGTGAATGCCTATTGCGGGGAGCCTGACTTATTGCCGTATTCGATTTCGAAAGGAGCTCTGATGACCTTGACACGCAACTTGGGCGATACCCTTCATCGCGAATACGGCGTCAGGGTTAATCAGGTCAATCCTGGTTGGATCATGAGCGAGAATGAGCAACTCAGAAAGCAGGAGCAGGGGATGCCGGCGGACTGGTCTGCTAATATTGACAAAATGTTTGCGCCCAGCGGACGGATTTTTGAGCCTGCTGAGATCGCGGCAGCAGTGATCTATTTTCTTAGTGACGAGTCGGGACCCGTTAGTGGATCAGTCCTCGATATCGAACAGCACCCAATGATCGGCCGGAATCCGGCGAAGTGAATTTGGGCTATCCCGGCAGATGTCTAGTCGATCGCCGACTTCGCCTGGAGTAATTCAAAGAGGGTGTGTTTCAGGTTCTTCGATTCGTAAGGCTTTTGCAGAAAAGCGATCTGCTTTTCATCGCCGAGCCCATGGTCCTCAGGGCGCTCGTTGTATCCGCTAGTTAGAAGCACTCCGAGATCAGGGTGACTTGCATGTAATTTCCGGGCGAGATCCCATCCCGACACACCTTCGGGCATCACGATGTCAGTAACCACGACAGAAACTTGGTCGGAAATTTCAGGCCACATATCCAGGGCCTGCTTGCCAGAGGGTGCTTCGATCACATTACATCCATGCATTTCCAAAAGCTTGCGGACGAGTTTTCTGACTGCTGATTCGTCTTCGACGAGGAGGACCGTAGCACCGCGAATACTTTCTTCTTCGAGTCCTGAGTCGATCGGGGTTGGTGCCGAGGCAACTCTCTTAATTGTGGGGAGCAGGACTTCGAAGCAGGTGCCTTCGCCAGCCACACTTGAGGCGTCGATTCTGCCACCGTGTTTCCGGACTGTAGCGGCCACGTTGGCAAGTCCAAGACCGGTTCCTTTACCCTTTTCTTTGGTAGTAAAAAATGGGTCGAAGATTTTCGGAAGCATCTCGGCGGGCACTCCTGATCCGTTGTCCCGAACAATCAGAGAAACATATCTACCAGGCGAAAGGCTTCCATCTTTTTGGCTAAGCACTACCGATTTCGTTTCGATCGAAATTGTCCCTCCGTCAGGCATGGCGTCGCGTGCGTTAACGATGAGATTCATCATTACCTGTCCAAGCATTGAACGGTCTGCTTCGATCTGGCCGAGATAATCTCCAAGAACGACTTTGAGATCGATGGTCTCTTCGACCATGCGCCTCATCATTTTCACGAATTCAGAGACAACTTTGTTCAATTCGCAACGTTCTAAAGTGACCGCCTGCTGTCGGCTGAATAAGAGAAGTTGCTTGGTGAGTTCTACGGCCTGCTGGGATGCACTCTTAATTAGGGCGATAGACTCCATCTCTTTTGGCTTGTCCGTCTCTTTGACGGAAGCCTCCAAAATGGCTGTGTGTCCCTTTATGACGGTAAGCAGATTGTTGAAGTCATGTGCAATTCCAGTCGTTAGCCGACCAACGCTGGTTAAGTTTTGAGTCTGTCTGAGTTTGCTCTCAAATTCCCTACGTGCGGCGACCTCCCTTTCGTAACCGATTTGGGTAGTGGTCAGCGAAGCAACCAGGGTGAAAATACCCTTTGTCGACGTATCTGCCAAAAACTCGGGATCATTGTATCCTGCGATCAAAGCCGCTATAGGCTTTTGTTTTCGATCAAATAAAATCTCTCCTTTGAGCTGACGAAAGGGCAGGAATGATTCGTCGAAGCATTCCTCAAACTCTTTGTTAGCAGCGGAAGGGCTATTAAGTGCGTCAATTTCGACGAGGAAATCAGGTATTTCCATTGGGGGGTAGTAGACGCTGCAGGCATCTGAAAGCGATTGCGCAATCATACCGATCGGTCCGGACTCTCCGCCCAGTTCGACAATTAGTAACGCCTCTGCATTGAGCGCCTGACGCACTTGATTTACGAAGGAATGCCAGCCCGCTCGATGGTTCCAGTTGTCTGCTATAGCGACCAGCTTTTGCACTTCACTGAATTCTCCAGAGCGATCATGGGCGGTTGCGGGAGGGGCGAGAAGCTCATTGTCGATATCATCGCGAGACAATATCAAACCCGCCTCTGAAGGAGGAGTGATGGCGAGACTCTTGGGTGATGTGGATCGATTACTCAAGAAATGCGAAATTCTAAATCTTATTACAATTATAGCATTTATCAATATTTTCGCAAGATGTGAATCAATTTTCTCTGAAATTGAGGATATGGTGCCAAATTCTTATGAATTGAACAATGGGCACAAAAAAGCCGGGGAACGTCCCCGGCTCTGCGATTTCGAAAGGTAGCGTTCGATAGAAGGGGTCAGTTTCCCCCGCCTTGAAGAAGACCCGGAGGCAAGCCGGGAATAGATACACCCGGTGCGATTTCCGTTCCTGGTTTAGGTAAGGCTGCTTCATCTTCCTTCAAAAGATCTGTTCTCGCCTTGGTGATCGAATCCACAAGGAAACTGCGGATTTTGAAGGTTTTGCCTTCCAACTTCTTTTCGTTAGCGAGCTTGGTTTTGAGTTCATTGAGATTGGTCTCGAACTCTTTGTTCAGGCGCTCTTTGTCCTCGTCACTTTCATCTTCGCCCGGTTTCCTTTTATCTTGTAGCTTTGCAGAGACTTTTAAGGTGAGCGGTAGTTCATTAAGGTCGTTCTTTTCTCCTACTGAAACCACGTAGTTGAATCCATCAAAAGTGGCAATTTTAAAGGCTGTTTTACCCGCTTGGATTTCTTTTGCTTCTTCGGCAGTGAAGACATCTTCAAACTGGCTGTTATTAAAAGCACTCTTCATGCTGGATACTTTTGTTTGATCGAGGAGTTCGTCTTTTCCAGCCTTGGCAAAAGCAAGATCTCCGCTTGGGTCTTCGCGGACCAATTTCCAATCATTAGCTTTTTCGCCGGTTTGAATTTCGATTGATCTGATATCAACCGCCTTGAAAAAATCTTTGCTGAGCCAATCGGCCGCTTCGGCTTGGGCGCCGCCAAAGGTATTGCCAACGAGGTAGACGGAATTGGTGCCACCGGGTTTGATGTAGCGTCCGGCCTCGGTTGTTGCCATGCCGCCACCCATTGGGTTGGGGCGGTTTTCAGAGCGCTCGTAAACCTTTCCGAGCCAAATTGTGTCGAGTTCATTTCCCTCAGCATCTTTGAATCGGAGGATCGTTGCTGCTTCGTCAGCGCTCTTGGCCTCATCTGGACCAATTAGGCTAAGGCGGCTGAACTGAGAGCGACCGATCGTGACTGGCTGAACGATGTTCAGGTCCCACAATTCTAGAAGCAGCTTGTTAATGGGGGCGGCATTCGCAGGATAGCCGTCTCGTTCTGAAACTTCCCAAGTTGCTTTTCCTTTTGTCAGCGTAACTGATCTATCCTTTTCAAGGATTTCAATGGAAGCCACTTCATTGATAGGAAAGTCAGTGAACACTTTCTTCTTGGTAGTGGATGAGGTGACTTCGGAAATACCCCCTGAACCTGTGTAGTGCAGGACAGTCGCGATTCCGCCAACGATGGCGAGGGATATCAGCAGTCGAATAAGTGTTTTGGTTCCCATGGTGCTATCAGCTATTGGTTAAAAACAGTGTATTCCTTAAAAGGTTAACGTGCAGCAGTTCTGGCTTTGCGATAGATGGCCAGCCCGATTCCGAAAAGAATGATCAGAATCGGCATGAACAGGGCGTTACCAAATTTGTAGGTCGCCAGCTTGCGTCGAAATTCACGGCTCACTTCTTTCTGAAGTTCACGTTCCTTCCGTCGGAATTCGATTTCCTGCTCTTGAAGGGTCTTGAGTTCATTTTGCACCTCGGGTGAAAGAAGCGCTTGATCAATATTCTCAGGGGTTTGGGAAAGAAGCGTGGTCAGGCGGGTTTCGACCTCGACTCGTTGAGCTGAGAATTTTTCCACTTCATCAGCATATTTGTCATTGGCCTCGCGATACCATTCGCTTTGGCGAGTGAATGGTCGGGCGACAGAGGCTCGACTCCTCACATTGATGAGATCAGGATCACCGGACATTTGCTCCACCGCATTCTGTAGTAGTGTCAGGTTCTCATTGAGCATCTCCGGAATGACGATTCCGAGGCCGGGAATTTGATTTCTTCGCACGACATTGGCGTCGTAGATGAAATCAGCATCGGCGATTAGGAGCACGCGCCCTGGTGCTGTGGATTCCTTGATGGAGTCATCTTTGGTTAGTTTTGACTTTTCATCAGAGGCCCCTTCTTTTGATTCCTCTTCGACGGCATCTTTCGCAGGGGCTGAAGGATCTCCTTCGGGGAAGGCGGTCTTAAAGGTGCCCGAGAGTCGTGTCACGAGGGCCCTGGGTTTACCGAAGGCCTCAAAGCCTTCCCGGATTCGGTCTCCGCCGCCTTCAGCAGTCGGGTCGGCGTCGGCTGAACCGATCAGTTGGTTGTTGTTGGATGAGACGATCAGATTATCGGCTTGGACGCCTTCCGGAGGAGTTACTTCAAACGCGCCGGGTGTCAGCATATTGAGGTGATTCAACATGCGAGTCATGGGATCGGTTAAGCCCGGATCATCGCCGGAACCTAGTGAGCCTCGATCAAGAGTGAGGAAAGTAGGAGAGAAGTTCCCTCTCGTGATGATTTCTGATCCGAAATCAAGATCCGCTAGAACTTGGTTGGAGTCGAACTTCACTCCCCAGGCAGCGAAAAGCTTATCGAGATTGGAAGTTGGCGCTGGGCCACCTTGAGGCGGCATGCCCGGCATTTGTGGTTGGCCCTGAGCAAGAGCCCGGGCGTAGAAGAAGTTCGGGTCGACCATAACGACCACGTTTCCGCCAGCCAGAAGATATTGGTCGATCGCGAACTGGGCTTCGTCGGTGATGTCAAAAGGGTGGAGAACGATCAGGGTTGAAGTTCCTTCAGGGATCTCGGCGCTGCTTGGAGGGATTGAACTAATCTCATAGTCCTGTCCAAGTTGTTCGTAGAACATCCAGGCCTGTTGGGGAGGGGCTTGAAAATTACCACCGAATCCACCGCCAACTTGCATGCTTGTCATGACAACGAGCTTTTTGTCTTTGCCGTCGTGAACGTTGGAGATGGCGCGGGCGAGGTCGTATTCCAAAAGGGTCTCAGGTCGCGCAGGCACGAATGGGATGGTCTCTTTGGCGTCGATGCATTCAATGGCGATGCCGAAAAACAGTTCGTTGTTGGTCTCGCCGGAAACGCCCGCTCGAAGACCGTCGCTGATCGCTCCATCTTCGGCATCAGTGTTGGGTTCGGGATTTAGCTTTTCGACTTTGAGCATGCGAATCTTCGTCGTTTCGAATTCACCTTCGTCATTGACCAGTTCGATCTCTTTCTTGGGTGCGTTGCGGACGAATTCTTTGAGCAGATCCTCCACCCGACGGGCTCTGGTTCGTTCATTTGGACTCATCACACTACTGTCGTCAGTGACGTAGTAGCGAATGGTCACTGGAGTATCGAGGCGGTTAAGGATGTTTTCGGTGCCGTCTGACAGGGTGTAGGTCTTGTACTCTGTTAGATCAAATCGAAGGCCGGAAGTGCCGACTAACAGATTAATCAAGAGGGCGATGACGAAGGCTACAAAGAGCCCGATGATCGCAACGCTGGTGCGATTGAGATTAGATGATTTTGATTTCTTCGAATCACTCATGGCTAAAGTTTTGGGTCAGAGGATTTCAAAAGTTAAGATTAAGCTCTCTTCAGGCGGATCACGATGGAGGTCGCGAAGAGGCAGAAGGCGATGAAGGATAGGAAAAAGACGATGTCGCGAATGCCGAGAACGCCTTTGGCGAGTTCGGTGAAGTGAGGCATGACTCCGAGGACGTTGACTAGCTTGATGAAAGGCCAAAGCACGAGCCATCCACCCTTCATATTCATGAGGAACTCACTGATGTGGGGCAGCCCGCTAAGCCAGAGCATCATGCAGATGGCGACCGAGACGAGCAGTGCTACCATCTGACTGCGGGTCATGGCTGAGACGACGCAGGTCACGGAGAGAAAGCAAAGTGCGACAAGAAACGTTGCTACGAAGCCTGACATGATGACACCGTTGTCGGGATCTCCCAGATAATTGATCGTCCATACGATTGGAAACGATAGAACCAGCATGCCGAAAAGAACGACGGCAGCGGCAAGAAATTTTCCGAGGATAGCGTGCCAGGGAGCGAGGGGCATTGTTAGGATGAGTTCCATGGTGCCGAGACGTTGCTCCTCCGACCAGAGGCGCATGCCGACTGCCGGAGCGATCAGGACCAGATACCAGGGGAGGTATTGGAAGTAAGGAAGGAACAAGTCAGCTTCTCCGCCTTCCAGCACTCCAGTGAAGAAAAAGGAGAGAGCACCGGAGATGCCGAGGAACACGACGAAGAGCACGTAGGCGACCGGCGAGGTGAAGTAGCTGGTCAGCTCTCGCTTAAAAATGGTTCGAACTTCCCGGGGAAGAGCGAATTTAACGATGGCGACAAAGATCGCTGAGACAATAACTGTCGGAATGGCGAAGTCGGTAAGTAGGGTGATGAATGCATCCATGATGTCTTTAATCGGATAGGATTAAAATAGAGTTTTCGATCCGGGCGAATTAGTCTTCGGAATCGGTTTTGGTGATTTCACGGAACAGCTCGTCGAGTCTTCCTTCTTCGACGTGCAACTCTTCAACGGTGAGGTTTTTGTCCTTGCAGATCTTGGAGACTTCCGTCCCGAGGTCGCCGGATTTCCCCTTGGCCGGGAGAATGCGGGCGTGGAGGCCTTCGTCGTTGGATTCGATGACCACGACTTCGCGGGAGGCAGCGAGCTTCTCCAGCTCTGACTGAATGCCGGAGCCGGCTAGTCCAGTCACCTTCAGGATGATTGAACCGGCATTGGTGGATCTGGCTTTCAGTTCCTCAGGAGTTCCGTCAGCAATGACGCGGCCACGATCGATGATGATGGCACGAGTGCAGGAGGCTTCGACCTCCTCGAGGATGTGAGTCGAAAACAGAATCGCTTTGTTTTCGCCCATGCGACGAATCAGTTGGCGAATCTCGTGTTTCTGATTCGGGTCGAGTCCATCGGTCGGCTCATCCAGAATCAAAACCTCGGGATCGTGAATGATGGATTGCGCGAAGCAGGTGCGGTGACGGTAACCTTTGGAGAGAGTGTCAACACTCTGATGGCGGACTGGTTCGAGTGAGGTGGTCGCGATGACTTTGTCGACGGCGGCGCTGAGTTCCTGCGATGGAACTCCTCTCATTTCACCGGCGAAACGAAGGAAGCCTTCCACCGTCATGTCGGAGTAGAGTGGCGCGGCCTCAGGCAGGTAGCCGATTTTGGATTTGGCAGCGATCTCGTCTTCTTCGATATCGGCTCCGCCGATGCTGACTTTGCCCTGGGTGGGTGGCAAGTAGCCGGTAACCATTCGCATGGTGGTTGATTTGCCAGCTCCGTTAGGCCCGAGAAATCCAAGGACTTCTCCTTTTTTCACGGTGAAGGACACGCCATCCACGGCGACCTTGGTTCCGAAGTGTTTATGAAGGTTTTCGACTTCTATCATTACTGATATGAGGTTGATCTAGGCTTTAAAGCGACACTTCCGTGCCGATTTGTTTGGAAAAAAGCGCAAAGAAGGAGAGAATCAATTTCTGCCCCTTGGGGGTTGCACCCTTTGTATTTCCTCGCAGAATTGATATTCGCAAGGAAAAAATGACAATGTAAATCCCGTCATCGCGATAGTTAGCCGCGGGAATAAAATTATGAAGCTGATCAGTTGGAACGTGAATGGAATACGAGCTGTCTTGAAGAAGAACTTTCTCGAATTTTTGGATGAGCATCAGCCCGATGTATTGCTGCTCCAGGAAGTGAAGGCAGAGCGGGATCAGGTCGAGCAAGATTTTGAAGGAAGTGGCTGGCATGTCAGCTGGAATCATGCCGTCAAAAAGGGGTATTCGGGGGTGGCGGCATTGAGCCGTGAGAAGCCGATTTCAGTGTCTGCCGGAATTGGAGTGGAGGAGCACGATCAGGAGGGGCGCGTCCTTACTCTTGAGTTTGAAGATTTTTACGTGGTGGGGGTCTACACCCCAAACTCTCAGAACGAGCTTCGACGACTGCCGTATCGAATGGACTGGAATGCTGCCTTCCTGGACCACGTGAAGGGATTAGAAAAATCCAAGCCGGTCATCTTCACCGGCGATCTTAATGTGGCGCATCAGGAGATCGATCTCGCGAGGCCCAAGGCAAATCGAAAGAGTGCGGGCTTCTCAGACGAAGAGCGAGCCGGGTTCGATGATATCCTGGCTGCCGGATTTGTGGATACGTTCCGACACTTTCATCCTGATGAGCCGGATCACTACAGTTGGTGGAGTTACCGCGGCGGAGCCCGGGCTAAGAACGTCGGGTGGCGGCTGGATTACTTCTGCGTGTCCGCGGGACTGATGGATCGCGTGAATTCGTCCATCATTTTACCGGAAGTATTGGGCTCAGATCACTGCCCGGTGCAGTTGGAGATAGGGTGAAGTCATTTGGTCAGCCACGCCGCGAACTGTTCCAGTGCTCGTCCGCGGTGGCTCATGCCGTTTTTGACTGAATCCGGGAGAGTGCCGAAGGATTCGTCGTGGCCTTCGGGGATGAAGAGCGGGTCATAGCCAAAACCGCCTTCGCCGGTCATGCTGTCAGCGATGCGGCCTTCGACGGCTCCGGCGAAGACTGCTAACACCTTCCCGCCTTGAGCGATGGTGACGACACAGCGGAAACGCGCGGTGCGGGATTTGCCTGCGTGTTCGGGCAGAGCGAGGTCGGCGAGCAGTTTGTCGCGATTGGTGGCGTCGGTGGCGTTTTCCCCTGAGAATCTGGAAGAATAGATGCCAGGGGCTCCATCGAGAGCATCGACTTCCAGGCCGGAGTCATCGGCTAGGACAAAGGCGCCGGGGAGAGCGTTGCTGGCAGCGAGAGCTTTGATGGCTGAGTTCTCCTCGAATGAACTGCCATTTTCTTCTGGCTCTTCCATGTCAGGGAGTGAAGTCAGGTCGGTAATCTCGTCGAAGTGGTCGGCCAGAATAGTCCGCATTTCACCGGTTTTGTGAGCGTTGTGGGTGGCGACGAGAAGCTGAGTCATGGGGCACTGATACTGAGGGAAAAAGAAAAAGAAAAGGATTAAGAAAAAAGGCATCGCCTCGCTCGTCTCTTTTGGATGTCCCTCTACTGCGGGGCCATAGCAGTCTTAATCTTATTCTTTTTCCAAACCCGCCTTCGCTTGCTGTGTTACCATTCGCCGAATGGACCATCCTCCAGCCATCCCTAGCACCGAACTGCTCGCTCCCGCGGGTAACTGGGAGTGTGCCCGCGCGGCGGTGGCCAATGGAGCCGATGCGATCTATTTCGGAATGCCGCAATTCAATGCGCGGATTCGGGCGGATAATTTCACGCCCGAAGATTTGCCGGAGCTAATGGCCTTTTTGCACGACCACGGCGTGCGTGGGTTCGTTGCTTTCAATACGCTCATTTTCCCATCGGAACTCGAGGCAGCGGCGAGTCAGCTCCATCTGCTCAGCAGGGCGGGGGTGGATGCAATCATTGTCCAGGATCTTGGGCTCGCTACGATGGCTCGGGCGATGGTGCCTGATTTGCACGTTCATGCGTCGACTCAGATGACGATCACATCGCCGGAGGCCCTCGCCTTTGCGAATGAGTTGTTCGACCTGGATCGGGCCGTGATCGCCCGGGAGAATTCGCTGAAGGAGATCCGCCTTTTTCATGCCGCAGACCCGGGCGTGACGGAGTTGGAAACGTTTGTGCACGGAGCACTCTGCGTGGCTTATTCCGGACAATGTCTGACCAGTGAGTCGCTGGGGCAGAGGAGTGCCAATCGCGGCGAATGCGCGCAAGCTTGCCGGATGCCTTATGAGCTGGTGGTAGATGGGGTCACCCGGGACTTGGGTGATAAAAAGTATCTGCTTTCGCCGCAGGATCTTGCAGGGATTGATCAGATTCCTGAATTGATTCGTCTCGGTGTGGTGAGCTTTAAAATTGAAGGCCGACTTAAAACGCCGGAGTATGTCGCGGCGGTGACGCGCGCCTATCGCAAGGCGATCGATGCTGCGATGATCGGAGAAGATCAGGTTTCCAGCGAAGACGATCACTACGAGCTGGAGATGGCATTCTCGAGAGGGCTCTCAACGGGTTGGCTCAATGGAATCGATAATCAGAAGTTGGTCCATGCGCGCTTCGGGAAAAAGCGGGGCGCCTTCGTCGGAAAGGTGAGGCAGGTCGGCAAAGACTGGGTCGAAGTGGATGGACCCTCTAACGTGAAGAATGGCGATGGCATCGTATTTGAAACGGGCGGCAACACTGATCACGAGCAGGGCGGTCGAGTCTATGAGGTGGATGGAACACGCCTCTTCATGAAGCGTGGTAAGATTGATTTTAATCGAATCAAATCTGGTGACCGGATCTGGAAGACAGATGACCCGGCGCTAAACTCTGAGCTGCAGAGCACCTGGAAGCGCGAGAATTTGCCATCGCGAAAGGAGCCGGTGAATTGGTCAGCTGAGGGATCGGTTGGCGAGCCTCTCAAACTTCGTGATGAAAAGCACAGGATCGAGGTCACTTCGTCGGGTCCGTTGGAGCAGGCGCAGAATCGTCCGCTCTCGAAGGAGGTATTGGAGAAGCAATTCAGTCGACTGGGGAATACGGTTTATGAATTGGAATCCCTTTCTGTGAATCTTGACGGAGAGGTGATGGCACCAGTGAGTGAACTGAATCGGATGCGCCGTGCCATGGTGGAGAAACTCGATCTGGCGCGCGAAGAGCCCTATCGGAATCGCCGGGTCACCGGTGTGACAGTGGTTGAAATGCTGCCCCCGAAGGAAGATGCGGCATCCGTCGATTGTGAGCTTCGGGTTCTCTGCCGAACGGAAGAGCAGGTCAGCGCGGTGATTGATTCCGGAGTAAAAAGAATCTACGCCGATTTTGAAGATGTTCGTCGCTACAAGAATTTAGTCAGTCAGGTTCGGGAGGACAATCCTGACACAGAGCTATTTCTGGCGACGCCCCGAATTCAGAAGGCGGGAGAGAGCGGTCTTTTTCGAGTCGTGGAAAATGCAGCGCCGGATGGGGTGTTGGTCCGAAATCTAGGCGGGGTAAAACATTTTCGGAATCACCCGGATTTGAAAATGGTGGGTGATTTTTCGCTGAACGTTGCGAATCCAATCAGTGCGATGCGATTGATGGAGCAGCAGATGGAAAATCTGACGGTGTCGTATGATCTGAATATTGAGCAAGTGCTTGGGCTTCTCGATTCCGCTTCGCCTGACTGGTTCGAGCTAACTTTGCATCAGCACATGCCGATGTTTCATATGGAGCACTGCGTCTTTTGTGCCTTCCTCTCCGAAGGAACTGACGTCACCAACTGCGGCCGCCCCTGTGATACCCACGAAGTGCAGCTTCGCGATCGTGTGGGGCAGTTGCATCCCTTGACTGCGGATGTGGGCTGTCGCAATACGCTCTTCAATGGACGCGCTCAATCCGGGGCCCGGTTTTTCAGCGAAATGAAAGAAGTGGGTCTTCGCCGTTTTCGGGTGGAGTTGTTGAAGGAGAATGCTGAGGAAACGGCGAACACCATACGGGCTTATCAGAACCTTCTTAGCGGCGGGGATGGAGGCGAGGCAATGTTTTCTCGGTTACAGGTCGATTCTCGACTTGGTGTGGTGGAAGGAACTCTAGCTACTTCGGAATGAGCGATGAATTCGCTGTGTAGTTGGCCTCTGTGAGACGGGGGAGACGTGTTTGGATGTCAAACGGCGTCCGGTCCGGGGTCGAAGACCCCGGCTACAAGGTTGTGTAGAGTGAACGATGATTTCGCTGAGTAGCTGACCTCTGTGAAGTCGGGGGGACGTGTTCGGATATCAAACGACTTCCGGTCCGGGGTCGAAGACCCCAGCTACAAGGTTGTGTAGAATGAGCGATGATTTCGCTGAGTAGCTGACCTCTGTGAAGTCGGGGGGACGTGTTCGGATATCAAACGACTTCCGGTCCGGGGTCGAAGACCCCAGCTACAAGGTTGTGTAGAATGAGCGATGATTTCGCTGTGTAGCTGGCCTCTTTGAGGCCGGGGAGACGTGTTCGGATATCAAACGACGTCCGGTCCGGGGTCGAAGACCTCGGCTACAAGGTTGTGCGGGCTGCTTCAATAAACGCCTTCACCAATCCGAGGTCTTTCACGCCCGGTTCGGATTCGACGCCACTGGCGACATCGACGGCGGCGGGTCGAACTTGTTTCACCGCTGCGGCGACGTTGCCGGGGACAAGTCCCCCGGCCAGAATGATTTGGCGTTCGGGCCATTGCTGGACCGCCTTGGCGCCAAGGGTCCAGTCCATTGTTTCGCCACTGCCTCCGTATTCGATGGGGGCGTAGGCATCGAGTAGCAAATTGGTGCCGGGATAGGTGGCCGCGGATTCGAGCATGGCGCTGTCCTTCACTCCCATGGCTCGGAACACGGGCAAACCCTGTTGAATGAGTGACTCAACCCTGTCGGGTGATTCGTCTCCGTGCAGTTGTAGCCAGTCGAGTCCTCCGGACTCGTGGAGACGGTGTAGCTCGTCGTCGGTCGCGTTCACGGTGACCGCGACGCGTGGGACGGTGCCGGCGATTTCATTCAACCACGGCAGGGCTTCATCGAGTTCGATGAAACGTTTGGACTTAGGCCAGAAATTGATGCCGAGTGCATCGGCGCCAGCTTCGATGATGGCTTCGGCCTGGGCTCCAGTGCGGATGCCGCAAATTTTGACCGCAACTCGCCCGAGGTTGGGAGGGAAGAGCGATGGGACAGGTTGAGTCATTAGGGCGTCCGTAGTGATTCGGCGGTCAGGCAGGAGCCTGACCCTCCACGGTCAAAGTTGAAGCGAAGCTGGAGGGTCACGCTCCCGCGTGACCGCTTCGGTCGGAAACCTTACAGCTTAGCAAGCGAGTCGTCGAGTGCGCTGAGCAGGCCGGCGATGGTCTCTTCAGTCTCGTCACCCATGTTGGAGAGACGGAAGGTCTTGCCTTTGATCTTACCGTAGCCGCCGTCGAGCTGCTTCTTGTGATCTGCGCGCATGATCTGACCGAGCTTGGCCACGTCGATGTCCCTGTTGTTCTTGATCGCGGTGAGCGACTTGGAACGGAAGCCTTCAGGAGCGAAGAATTCGAAGCCATTGGCGGTGACCCAGTCGGCCACGATATTGTTGAGCTTTTCGTGACGGGCGAAGCGGTTTTCGATGCCTTCTTCGAAAATAACGTCGAGCTGATGACGCAGTCCGTAGATGGTTGCGATGCACGGGGTGCTCGGAGTCATGGACTTCTCCTGGTTCTTTTTGAACTCAAGGAAGTCAAAGTAGTATCCGCGATCATTCATCGTCGCAGCGCGCTCGAAAGCGGCGTCGGAGACAGTGAAGATGCCGAGACCTGGAGGCAGGGCGAGCGCTTTCTGACTACCGGTGAGCAGCACATCGATGCCGAGTTTGTCGACCTCGATTGGAACGACGGAGAAGCTGGAGACGGTGTCGGTCACGAGCAGGACATCGTCGTATTTGTTCACCACAGCGGCGACCTCGGCGAGCGGGTTCATGACGCCGGTAGAGGTTTCGTTGTGGATGAAGGTCACGAGATCAAATTCGCCGGTGGCGAGTTTGGCGTCGATGTCTGCAGGATCCACGGGAGTGCCCCAGTCATACTGAAGTGCTTCGGCTTCTTTGCCGCAGCGACGAGCCACATCGACCCACTTGTCTGAGAATGCACCGGAACAGCAGCAGAGTGTTTTTTTGGCTGCGAGATTTCGCAAGGAGCCTTCCATGACGCCCCAGGCTGAGGAAGTGGAAAGGAAAACAGGCTGCTTGGTGCCCATCATTTCCTGGAGGCGAGGATGAATATCATCGTAGAGGGCCACGAAGTCCTTGGATCGGTGCCCGATCATTGGGGTCGCCATGGCTTCGTAGGTTCCCGCTGAAATTTCAACCGGGCCCGGGATGTGCAGTCTGATGTGATCGCTCATAGTTGGCGCAATAAGAACGCCGTTCGCGAAATCACAAACCGAAAATGACCCTTCGGGTCGTAAAAAGTGTGAAGGTGAAAGGTGCGAAGGTGCCTTCGGCCACTATTAATCGGGTAATTCCAGCGGATCCTGGTCCGCTCGGCGCCGGATCCAGTTGATGGCCCGGTTGAGCGGCTTGAAGCGGACCAGCTTGACTTCGAGGGCTTTTTTTCCGGGAAAATCCATCAAAACGAGCCCAATGACGACGGTGAGTAGGCCCTGGCCGGGGGTCAAAAACATGATGAGACCTCCGATCACGAGGATGCCACCAATGAGGTTTTTCAGCAGATGAAAGAGAAGCCTGAGGACGGGGTGCTGGCTCCGGATCGCGTCAGTTTCGTCACTTTTTTCGAGGAAGTAGTCGCTCGGCATGCGCCGAATCACGATCGGAACGACGATGGCGCTGACGATCAGGGTGACGAGTGACAAGGCGCCGATCCAGGCAAAGAGCGTGTCGCGTTCTTTGATGAAAGCCCAGCTGACGGACCAAATTTCCTGAAACCACTCCATCGATTACGGTCCGGTGGAGTTAGCGTCGGATCAATCGATTTCCCGAGAACGGGGCTCGCGATGCACGGTGCTGCTCGAGGTCGGAGACGTCACGAAGGGTCCACCTGCAAGAGGGGCCTTTTCAGTGAATGCGACATCGGGCATATCGGTGGGACGTCCCGCGAGTGGGAAATCTTTGCGCAGCGGGTGGTAGGGGTAGCCTTCCCACATCAGGATGCGGCGGTGATCGGCGAGTCCGTTGAACTCGATGCCCATCATGTCGTAGACCTCGCGCTCGTGCCAGTTGGCAGTGGGCCAGAGTCCGGTGATCGAGTCGACTTTGTCATCTTCCGCGACTTTGAATTTGATGCGCAGGTAGTGGCGGGCACCATTGCCGAGGGCATAGAGCTCGTAGACCATTTCAAAGCGAGGCTCTTCCCCAAGGTGGTCGAGGCTGCTGATGTCGACGAGATAGTCGAAGCCGAGCTCATCCCGGCAGAACCGGAAAATCTCGAGAGTTTTGGCCTTTTCAATGATGACCGTGTTTTCACCACGGAACTCAATGGTGTCGAGAATAGAGTCGCCGAACTTTTCTTGGAGAGAGGAAACAGGAGTGCTCATCGTTTGGTGTCCAAATTGGCGGATCAGGCTTTGGCTGGCTCAATGGTGCGAGCGCTGTCGGCTTGAAATTGAGTCTGGGAAGACTGTTCCTGACTCACTTTTTCCTGCAGCTTCATGAGACCTTCGAGAAGGGCTTCCGGGCGCGGAGGGCAACCGGAAACGTAAACATCGACGGGGATAAGATGGTCGATTCCCTGCAGGGTTGCGTAGCTGCGATACATGCCGCCGGATGAGGCGCAGGCACCCATGGCGATGCACCACTTTGGCTCGGGCATTTGGTCCCAGACTCGTTTCACGGCGAGGGCCATTTTGTAAGTGACAGTGCCGGCTACGATCATGACGTCGGCCTGGCGGGGGGAAAAGCGCATCACCTCGGCGCCGAATCGGGAGATATCAAAACGGGAAGCGCCGGTCGCCATGAGTTCGATACCACAGCAGGCCAGTCCCATAGGCATGGGCCAGAGCGAGTTGCTGCGCATCCAGTTGATGGCGGCGTCGACCTGAGTAAAAATGATATTGCCCTCGATCTTGGAATCGTAGGCGGCGTGTTGCGTGGTTGCTTCGGACATCGTTGAAAAGCCTGAATTCAGGAGATGTTACGTCTGCCAAATGCTCGATCAACCCGTTTGTGAAAAATTTCACAAGCTCTCGTGGTGGCGGTGGGGCTCTTTTTGACCGGATTTCGGAATAGGTAGGTGGGAATACTTGCCATTTGGCTGCCGTGGCGGTTATCTAGCCCTGATGAAAATCCTCCCTCTTTTTCTCTTCGCTATCATTCTTTCCTGTTCGTTCTGTTTGGCAGAGAAAACGGATAGTAACGCTGAATCTGCTGATAAGGAGGGGAAAGAGAAGTCGGAGGAGGTAAAAGAGAAGCCGAAGGATGACACTGAGGAAGAGACCTCTGTCACCACACACACAGGCACTTTCGGCGGCGAGGAGATCGATTACACCGCGACGGCGGGCACGATGGTGATTTCGAAGAAGGAGAAGGATCCTAAGGCGTCAATGTTCTATGTCGCCTACACGAAGAGCGGCGTCAAAGATCTGGCCAAGCGGCCTATCGTTTATTGCTTCAATGGAGGGCCGGGATCATCGGCGGTTTGGCTGCACTTGGGTGGATTCGGCCCGAAGCGGGTGCAGATGAATCCTGACGGCTCCATGCCGAATCCTCCTTTTCGTCTCGCGGTAAACCCGGAGTCGATCCTGCGAGTGGCGGATTTGGTTTTTATCGATCCGGTCAGTACAGGTTTCAGCCGATCCGATGATAAAGAAAAGGCAGGGGAGTTTCATGGATTCAAAGGGGACCTCGATTCCATGGCCGAGTTCATTCGCCTCTACACGACTCGAAACGAGCGGTGGCTTTCTCCGAAGTTTTTGGCGGGGGAGAGTTATGGGGCTTTCCGGGCAGCGGGACTCTCCAGTGTATTGCATAAAGATTTCGGTCTCTACCTAAATGGCGTCGTGCTTGTATCAGGGGTTTTGAGTTTTGATACCTTGTGGGGCACTGACTTGGCGGACGTCATATTTTTGGAAGCGATGAGCGAGGTGGCGGCTCATCACGGAAAGCTGGATCAGGCTTTGATCGATGATGCCGATGGTCGCCGCGCAGAGGTGACTGCTTTTGCCAAAGGGGATTATGCAGCAGCCTTGATGAAAGGCGGTCGGATTGAGGCAGTGGAGAGTGAAGCGATCGCCACTCAGGTTTCCCGGTATACCGGGATCGATGTTGAGGCAGTGAAAAAATATCGACTTCGGATTCCTTCATCTTATTTCCGTGAAGAAATCCTGAAGGACGAAGGGCTCATTATCGGTCGCTTTGATGCGAGGGTGACAGGCAAGGACGGCAGTCTTGCCGGAACGTCACCGGAGTTCGATCCGAGTTATGCGGCGGTTTACGGGCCGTTTTCAGCCACGCTAAATGATTACGTGCGACGGGAACTCGAGTTCGAAAGTGATCTGATCTACGAGATCCTAAGTCGCCGGGTTCATCCATGGAAATACGGTGAAGAGTTCGTGGGTGAGACTGTCACCGTCACCCCGCAACTCGCTTCAGCTCTTTCTGAAAACCCTGCTTTGAAAATCATGGTGAACTGCGGGTATCAGGATCTCGCGACTCCCTACGCGGCCATTAAACACAGCCTCGATCACCTCGATTTGGATCCGTCCCTGCTCGATAATATCGAATACACTTTCTACGAAGGTGGGCACATGATGTACACGATCGAAGAGTCGAACGCCCAGTGGAACAGGGATGTGGCTGAGTTTATTGAGCGGAGCTCGGTGAACGAGTAGTTGGTTGTTAGTGATTGATTATTGGTTCGGCGGCGAAGTCGCCACTAAAAACCAACAACCAAAGACTAATCACTTGGAACTCAGCCGAGATTTTCCTCAATTCGTCGGCAGACCTCTTCCACATTCTCACGGCTGTTGAACGCCGAGATGCGGAAGTAGCCTTCACCAGCGGCACCGAATCCGGCGCCGGGAGTGATGACGACGTTGGCCTGTTCGAGCATGCGGTCAAACATATCCCAGGAACTGACGCCTTCGGGGCAGTTGACCCAGACGTAGGGGGCGTTGACGCCGCCGTAGACAGAAAGTCCAAGTTTTAGACACGCTTCACGGAGCAGTTTGGCATTGCCCATGTAGCCTTCGACGAGCGCGGCGACCTGCTTCTTGCCTTCTTCGGAAAAGACGGCAGCTGCGCCGCGTTGGACGGGGTAGCTGGCTCCGTTAAACTTGGTGCTGTGACGACGGGACCAGAGCGGGTGGATGGCCTGCTCCTGTCCGTCTTCGGTGTAACCTTTCAGTTCTTTCGGAATCACGACGTAGGCGCAACGGGTTCCGGTGAAGCCTCCGTTTTTGGAGAAGCTACGGAATTCGATGGCGCACTCTTTGGCTCCTTCGATTTCAAAAATGGAGTGAGGGACGCCGTCTTCCTGAATGAAGGCTTCGTAGGCAGCATCGTAGAGGATGATGGCCTTGTTCTCACGGGCGTAGGCGACCCAGGCTTCCAACTGCTCACGGGTGGCAGTGCCGCCAGTGGGGTTGTTGGGGTAGCATAGATAAATGAGGTCGACCTTTTCCTTGGGGATGGCGGGAACGAAGTCGTTCTCTGCGGTGCAGGGCAGGTAGACAAGACCTTCGAAGGTGCCATTTTCGTCTGCTTCGCCGGTGTTGCCTGCCATGACGTTGGTGTCGACGTAAACGGGATAAACCGGATCAGTGATCGCAATTTTGTTTCCAGGACCAAAGATGTCGAGAATGTTGCCGGAGTCACATTTGGAGCCATCTGAGATAAAAACCTCGTCGGCGCTGATTCCAAGATCCGCGAATTGATTCTCAACGATCGCGTCACGAAGAAAGTCGTAACCTTGCTCGGGACCGTAGCCGCGGAAAGTCTCGGGGCTTCCTTGTTCGTCAACCGCGTCGTGCATGGCCTTGCGGCAGGCTTCGGGAAGGGGCTCAGTGACATCTCCGATTCCACAGCGGATCAGCTTGGCTGCTCCTTCGGGGTTTTCTTCGGTGTAGACGGTGACGCGGCGGGCGATTTCAGGGAAAAGGTAGCCGGCTTTGAGTTTGAGGAAATTGTCGTTAATACGTGCCATGATGTCAGAATTTCGATTATCTTCTGGTTACATGACGATTGAGCAACGGATTTCTCTCAGATGGACCCATTTTATTGCACTTGGTGTGGCAATGATCGGGTGGGGAGTTGTGCCAATTGAAGCTGGAAATCGTGTTTTGATCGCAGATGGCAAGGTGTCGATCGAAATTCCCAGTGGTTGGGAGGAATCCGAGTTGAATGCGGATAAGGTGCTGGCCGGGTATGCGACACAGGACAACCGGACGTCGGTTTTTCTCCAGGCACTTGACCCTGCTTCGAACGGAACGATGCAGGATCTGATCAACGGTATAATTGAAAATTTCGACAAGACCTTCGAGATGACAAAGGTGGATGAATCTAAAACGGGACAGGTGGAGGGTCCCGAGAAAAAGTGGCCAGCTGTCTTTTCCGTTGCTGAAGGCAAGTTTACCAAAGAGGAGAAGGAATTCGAAATGAAGTTCTATATTCTGATATTCGACACGGGAACGGGGCTCTATTTCTTGCAAGCGAGCACCACGATGCCGGTCAGAGAATCGAGGGAACGCCAGATCTACGAATTGATTCGCTCTATTATTGCCAAGTCATAAATCTCTGACACACTGAAGCCCATGGCGGAAAGACCTCCCATTCAGGCCACTGGCCGAATCACGCAAGTTCTCGAGGAAGGCAGGCTCTTCCAAGTCGAAATGCCAAATGGTTATCGTGCCTATGGGATTCTGGAGAGAAAGGGGCCACGGATTCCTGCGGACGCGGATCCGCTGAGTTGTGAAGTTGCGGTAGAGTATTCCCCCTACGATATGGGGCGATGTAAGATCGTTGGCTGGAAGGTTTTGGCGAGCTAGACCGGTTGAATTTTCGGAACGTATCATGGCATTGCTAGAGGTTAGAGATCTCAAAACTTACTTCCACACCCGAGATGGTGTGGTCCGTGCAGTTGACGGCGTTTCCTTTGATGTTGAAGCAGGTCAGACCGTGGGAATTGTGGGAGAGTCAGGGTCTGGAAAATCGGTTACTTGTTATTCGTTGCTGAATTTGATTCCTCAGCCTCCAGGAAAAATTGAAGGAGGATCGGCCCGTTTCGGCGATTTGGATTTATTGGCATTGTCCGAGCCGGAGATGCGAAAAGTCAGGGGAAAACGGGTTGGGCTTATTTTTCAAGATCCCATGACTTCGTTGAATCCTTATTTGAGGATTTCGACTCAATTGATCGAACCTCTTTTGATTCACGAGGGGCTTTCGAAGTCAGAGGCCCTAGAGCGGGCGGTGGCGGAGCTTGATGCGGTGGGGATACCGGATCCAAGGAGTCGCATTCATAGTTACCCTCATGAATTTTCCGGGGGTATGCGACAGCGGGTCATGATCGCGATGGCATTAATTACTCGTCCTGAAATATTGATCGCAGACGAGCCGACCACTGCTCTCGATGTGACGATTCAAAGGCAGGTGCTGGATTTGATTAAGGAGCGGCAGGAGGAACTAGGGACGGCGGTGATTTTTATCACGCACGATCTCGCGGTGGTGTCGGAAGTCTGTGATTACGTTAATGTCATGTATGCGGGGCGATTCGTGGAGCGGGCGGATGTGAAAACTCTTTTCAGCGGACCTCGCCACGCCTATACGAGGGCGTTGCAGCGTTCCATTCCTGCCTTGCAGCCAAAAGGAGAGGTGCTTTACACGATTCCCGGGTTGCCTCCCAATCTGGCGGAAGAAGTTTCGGGGTGTTCGTTTGGGCCTCGCTGCGAGTTGGACGCTGCTGTTCCGGCTCATGCTGATTTTCGTCCGCCTCTTGTTGAGGTCGAACCGTCTCACTGGGTGCAAAATTGTCCTGGTTGTTTAGCTGTGAATCTTTAACCCGAGCCTGCCGTGTCATATCTGGAACTGGAACAACTGACCCGTTACTTCACCAAGAAGGAAGGCGTTTTTAAACCGCGGATAACGACGATCAAGGCGGTTGATGGGGTATCTCTCTCGATTGAGAAAGGTGAGATTCTTGGCCTTGTCGGCGAAAGCGGATGTGGAAAGTCGACTTTGTCCCGGCTCGTGATGCAGCTCTTGCGGCCGACTTCGGGGAGTGTCGTTCTGGAAGGGGAGCGACTTGCTGATTTGCCGCCTGATGAGATTCGAAGTCGGCGACGGAATTTTCAAATGATCTTTCAGGACCCCTATGCGTCGCTGAATCCGAGAATGACGATCTTCAGTACCTTGGCAGAAGCAATTCTGACACGGCATCCTGTTTTGAAAGGCAGCCGCGCTGATCTTGAGAAAGCGGTATCGGAGTTAATGGAAAGGGTCGGGCTCGATCCCCGATACATTCGTAAGTATCCCCATGAGTTTTCAGGGGGGCAGAGGCAGCGAATCGCGATAGCGAGAGCAATCGGGCCGGAGCCAAAGCTGATTTTGGCAGATGAGCCGGTCTCGGCTCTCGATGTTTCGATTCAATCGCAGATCTTAAATTTACTGAAGCAACTCCGTGATGAATTGGAGTTGACCATGATTTTCATTTCTCATGATTTGTCGGTGGTTCGATATATCGCTGATCGAATAGCGGTGATGGAGGAAGGCAAGATCGTGGAAGTCAGGGAGGCGGATGCTTTGTTCGAATCGCCCCAGTCTGAGGTCACGAAGACGCTGCTCAGCGCGATTCCGCGGATACGGTAATTCATACTCCTTGGTGGAAGGGGAGAGCTCTGCCACGTTTAGGAACTATGAAATTTCTTGTTCCTTTTTTATCGCTGCTGCTGTTTTCCAGTTGTTCCTCTGACGTTTCGGAGACCTCTGAAGCTGAAGTATTGTTTGATGGCAGCTCTCTGGGAGCCTGGGATTTTGACGAAGGCGCCTGGGAAATTGACGGAGACGGAGCTCTGACCTGTAACATGAAAGAGGTGATCACCAAGGGTGGTGAGAAGAAGGTTTCAGGAATGGGCTACATCTGGACCAAAGAGGAATACGGAGATTTCGAATTGTCGCTTTCCTACAAACTGTCAGAAGGAGCTAACAGTGGGGTGTTCTACCGTTCTTCGAGGGAGGATTCTGTTCATGGCGGGCATGAGATTCAGCTGATGGACAATGTGGGGTTTCAAAAAACGCACGGTGAGAAAGATGTTCGCAAGCTTCATGGATCCTTTTATGAGGGGCAGGCTCCCTCTTCTAATCCGGCCAATCCTGTGGGGCAGTGGGATACCATGACTCTGCGCGCCGAAGGGCCGAAGATCACCTGTTACATCAACGGGGTTGAGGTGTTCGACGTTGATGTGAATGACTGGCCCGAAGTTGGCAAGAATCCGGACGGCACCGAAAATAAGTTCAAGGTGGCGATCAAAGACAAGCCTCGCCGTGGATACATCGGACTTCAGAATCACGGTCAGGTGGTGTGGTTCAAGGACGTTATGATGACGTCGTTGGACTAGGGGTGCCGCGGATCAATCTTCAGGTGGGGAGGGCTACTCTTTTGGCGTGACCTGCTTTTTGGCCCAGGGAAGCAGGGTTCTGGCTGCCCATGATCCGACCGTCGACAGGCCGTCGAGGTAGGCAGTGCTCGACGCACCCATGACTCGTTCGACTCCGACGCGTTCATCGAGATTTCGAAACGCCTTAATTTTTTCGAGTTCTTTCTTGGCTCTTTCTCCCGCATCGAGCTCTGTGGGAACTGTTGCCAAGTTCCAGAATGCGATCAGCGACCAAACCAGGAGGGTGAGGGGGAAAAGGGTTTTCGTCATGCCCATTCCAAGAGTAGCCAATCCGATGATCATCAGCGGGATACTGAGATAAACGGTCCAACGAATTGAGGTGGCTCTCCAGAGAAGAGGGCGATGCCCTTCGAAGTGTTGGATCGCTTTTCCTGCCTGCTGAGCAGCCAGGGCGAGAGAGGGAAAGTTGGTGCCGTTGAAATGATGGGGTGACAAGGAGATCTGGTGCTTTTCAGGCGAGTAGAAATCATCAATTAATCCCCGACTCTTCGTTACGGATACATTCTCGACTCCCCGGCTTTTGAGGATGCGCTCAGCTAATTCGGATCCGGTGATTTGGGAAGGGAGTGAGAATCCCACCTCCTGACCGTAGATCTTGAGGTAGCGGGCGCGGCCCCACATGGTGATCGCCAGGGCAATCATGAAAATGAACAGAAAGACCTGCATAGGGGAAAGGTGGCATGATCCAGCCCTCAGGGCAACGGACTTGGCTGCGCAGGCGCGATTCGTTGAATGTGACAGGATTGATACCGTGCTGTGTTTGTGGATTTTGAACGTGTCGGCCAGTGTTCTTTGGATTCGGAAACCCGATCCACGACACAAAACCAACTCTGAAATAAATAATCGATGAAAAAATTACTTACTACCATTGCTCTGTCTGCTATCGCTGCCGGAGCTATTGCGGGAGACAAGATCGTGATCAAAGGATCCGATACTCTTGGCGCCAAGATGGTGCCTCAGCTCGCTGAGGCATACAAGGAAGCTGGAAACGAAATTTCGTTCGAAATCGCAGCTGAAGGTTCTTCGACTGCCTTCACTCACCTTCAGGCATCTCCTTCTGACGTCGGAATGTCGAGCCGAAACATCAAGGACTCAGAAACTGAGGCATTCACCGCAAAGGGAATGGAGATCAAAGGCTGGACTGCCGCTTACGACATGATCGGTGTGATCGTGAACGAGAAGAGCGGCGTTGAGGAGCTTTCTCTCGAGCAGGTCGAAGGAATCTTCACAGGGGATATCACTGACTGGTCTGAGGTTGGCGGCGACGCTGGTCCTATCTCGGTATACACCCGAAACACTTCTTCCGGCACCTACAAATCATTTCAGGAGATGGCGATGCAGAAGCGTGACTACGGTGCTGATACGCAGAAGATGGCTGGAAACGAGCAGATTGCTGAAGAAGTAGCAAAGAACGGAAACGGAATCGGATACGTCGGACTTGCCTACACTTCCAAAGATGGAATCAAGTCGGTTTTGGTCGACGGGATTGAACTTAAGCCTGAGAACGCTAAGGACTACCCGATCGCTCGTAGCCTTCACTACTACACAGTGAACGGACAGCTTTCGGAGCCTGCCATCAAATTCCTCGTCTGGGCGACCACTGACAAGGCTGCGGCAGAAGTTGTTGAGCGTGTAGGGTTTATTCCTGCAGATTAATCTTTATCTAAATTTTTAGAGACAGCCGTGAGGTTGACTCCCTTGGTACAAATCGAGCCCGGTGGAATTTTCTGCCGGGCTTTCCCTGTTTTGAGACTATTAGGTCGGAATTAAAGAAAAAGGTGACCGAATTGTCACCAATAAAGTCGGGAATTATCTCTATCTTGATTCTCCTTAGTGGTGTCGTTTAATACGGCGGCTGTGAATACGAAACGCACATGAGTCAAACAGAGGCAGATCAGCAAGCTGGTGGTGAGAAAACCGGCAAAGAGATCTTCAAGCGCAAAGGGTTTCAGCTCTTCGGGCTTGGGCGGCAGGATGTGATCCGCTACTTCTTCGGCGGAAACGCAAGTCTGGCGATCGTCATTCTCATATTGATCTGCATCTTTCTCGCCCGCGAGGCTATCATGTTCTTTCCTGATCATCACGCTGGTCTGAAGTCGTATCGCAAAGGAGGGCAGGAACTGGTGGGCTACGTCATCGAAGAGGTCGATGCGCACACGAAATTCTACAGTAACGCGAACATCGCTTACTTCGCCGAGGTCAACCGGACGTCGGAAAAAGAAGATGGTTTGCTGAGGGCTTACCGCTCGGGATTGGCGGGAGTGGAGCAGGTGACCAATAAGACATGGGACCGTCTCGATCGCAAAATCGATGCCGCTGAGGATCTTGTCGATGATATCGAAGACCTCGTCGCGGACGACGAAGGTGAGCTCAACGAAAAAACTAAACTCGAGCGGAAGCTTGTCGGATTGGAGAAATGGGTCGAATCGCTAAGATCGGATCTGAAAGGTCAGGTGCTATCCGCCGTGGAATTGGATCCTATCTGGGTAGGCGTCGGTATTCCTCGGCTGTCTGTGCAAGAGCGATCCATGCTGCGCGAAGCGGTTCTTTTTGAGGCTTATCCGGATGCAGAAGATGAGCATGAGTCTATTCAGGAACTGAAGCGGGTGAGCCGGGAGAAAAAGGCTACTGCAGCTGAAGGCCTGGTTGAATTCAAGGCTACCGTAAAAGCGATGCAGGATGCGGTTCGTCCGTTGAAGTCTCTGCAATCTGAAATGATTGCCATCGCGAGCGAGAACCGCCGCGAAATCGACAAGTTCTCAACAGCGCCAGCCCGTCGCGCGGCCTTAATGGCTGGAGCGGAAAAGACAGGGGATCCTGAAGAGAAAGCAAGGCTTCTGGTCCGGGCAGACGAAGTGGAGATTGTCGAACCTGACTACGTAAAACTGAATGAGCCTCTCTATGCTCTGGTGCCGAAACATCAGGAGTTGGTCGCAACTCTGGAAGTGGAAATGGGGAGGTTATTTCAGGAACTTCCTGATTCGGTTGAAACTGAAAGTGCGAAAGTGTCGTTGGGGCGTGCTGAGGTGTTCTACAGGCGGTTTCAAGACAAGCTGAATCTCGCCCGGGCTGAGATGCTCGTTTGGCACCATGACGACTCGCTTTCAATTGTTGGGTCGACTTCTGCTTTCGTTCTGGGTCGGAACTGGATCACGAACAGTTCATGGCATGATTTTTACGGATTGTTGCCTCTCTTTACGGGTTCGTTTCTCATCTCGATTATTGCTCTTGTTGTCGCGGTACCTTTTTCAATTGCAGCGGCAATCTACGTGAATCAGTTGGCTGGTCCACGGCAGCAACAATTCATCAAGCCCGCGATTGAGTTTATCGGAGCGATTCCGTCGGTTGTGTTGGGATTCTTCGGGATTTTGGTTTTTGGTGAGGCCTTAAGGGCCGTCAGTCAGATCAGCTGGCTGGAGTGGGTTCCGGGATTTCCCATGGCGGAGCGGCTCACGATTCTCAATGCGGGATTGCTGCTCGCATTCATGGCAGTGCCAACGATTTTCACCCTGACAGAGGATGCGCTGGATAACGTGCCCAAGGCTTTCACGGAGAATTCAATCGCCATGGGAGCTACCCAACTGCAAACCGTGTTCAGGGTGATTGTTCCTACTGCCGTTTCGGGTGTGATTGCCGCCATTCTGCTCGGCTTCGGCCGGATTATCGGTGAGACGATGGTCGTTTTGCTAGTAGCGGGGAATAAGATCAAAATTCCAGACTTTACCGAAGGACTGGGTGTCGTTGCTCAGCCTGCCCATACCATGACGGGAATTATTGCCCAGGAGTTGGGCGAGGTGGATAACGGTTCGCTTCATTGGCGGGCGCTATTTATGGTGGGAATGGTCCTGTTTATTATTTCGCTGCTTGTAAACTTTGCCGCTCAGAGAACCCTGAAGCGGTTTCAGAAAGTGTGATTGAATTCGATGCCTAACGAAGCCAAAAATCCGCCACCTGAGCAAGGGGAGAATCCCTTTGCTGCGAAGGCTCATTCCCTGAAGCGACGAGACAAGACGGTTTCGATTCTTCTAGGCGTGGCGACCTATTTTATCCTCGTGTGCACGGCCTACATTTTCCTGGATATCGCTTTGAAGGGAATTCCGGTCGTATTTCAGACAGAGGCGCCCTTCGTGAATGTTGAGTTTTTCACCAAGAGCCCGGAGACCTTGATGACCTTCGAGACTGAGGAAGGGGATTTTTTCAAAATGAACTTTAGCGATTATTCGCAGTTCAAGCGGGATAATCCTGAGGTGAATATTGTTGATGAGCACTCGCATGCTTATTCCGGTGGTGGTATTTTCGGGCCGCTCGTGGGAACTGCTTTATTGACGGCTATCTGTATTGTTGTGGCGCTGGCAGTGGGACTGACGACGGCCATTTTCTTGAATGAATATGCGACGAAAGGGCGGTTCATGGACACGGTTCGATTGGCTATCATGAACTTGGCCGGGGTGCCTTCGATTGTGTTCGGTCTATTTGGATTGGGATTGTTTTGTATGGTGGCACCGGTCATCACCGATACCCCTATGGACCGTGCGCTGTTCACGGTTCCAATCATTTTTACCGATAATTACTTGTCCTTTGAAGGGTGGGGGACCTGCATGCTTGCTGGTGGGTTCACCCTCGCCGTCATGATTTTACCGGTGGTGATTACTGCATGTGAAGAATCGTTGAAAGCGATTCCGATGGGCTTTCGTGAGGCGTCACTGGCATTAGGGGCGACGAAGTGGCAGACTATCAAGAAGTCGGTTCTTCCCTATGCGTTCCCCGGTATGTTGACGGCTTCAATTCTCGGGATCACACGGGTAGCAGGTGAGACGGCGCCGATTATGTTCACGGCTGCGTTGGCTCACAAGGATGAGCTGCCATGGGAGTCTGCGGGTTCGATAGGCGGTTTTTTCTCGCAGTCCGTCCAGGCGATGCCCTACCACATTTACACGGTGGCGGCTCGAATTCCCCAGTCGGAATACACCAAGCCCATGCAGTATGGGTCGGTCTTTGTTTTTATGGTGGTGGTGATGTCGTTCGCCGCACTCTCGATTTTCCTCAGAATTCGCTATCGGAAGAAGCTCAAATGGTGATAAGAAATTGCCCTGAGCCGATTTGGGAAAACCGATGCGGTAACCTCAATTTATTAGCTCAAAAATGAATACCTACATGTCGGATCAAAAAGAGCAAGTGACCCTGCCCCCCCGGGGAGATGGGACCTCGGACAGAGAAGCGCATCAGGTGGCTGCTCATCGTGCGGTCATTGAGATTGATGATGTTAATTTTGAATATGTTTCAGGCGTTGATGTGCTTCGGAATATTTCGATGAACATTAACAAGGGGGAAGTGACCGCGTTTATTGGGCCCTCCGGTTGTGGTAAATCCACGTTGTTACGCTGCTTGAACCGAATGAATGACCTCATTCCGAAAGCAGGTTTGACCAATGGCGAAATCCGAATCCTGGGGACTGATATTTATGATCCTTTGGTCGATGTGATCGAGTTACGAAAGCACGTCGGGATGGTGTTTCAGAAATACAATCCGTTTCCGAAGAGCATCTATGAAAACGTGGCCTACGGTCTGCGTATTCAGGGGGTTAATCGAAAGTCTGTTCTCGATGAGGCGGTGGAGAACAGTCTGAAGCTGGCCGGCCTCTGGGATGAGGTGAAGGATCGTCTCGATGCCAGTGGTCTTGGGCTTTCCGGGGGGCAGCAACAGCGGCTTTGTATCGCCAGGACCATCGCAGTAGAACCGAAAATCATTTTGATGGATGAGCCCTGTTCAGCACTCGATCCAATTTCTACCGCAATCATCGAAGATCTCATCACTCAGTTGAAAGATGAATTCACAATCGTGATCGTGACGCATAATATGCAGCAGGCGACTCGGGTTTCGGACCGGACGGCGTATTTTTATCTGGGGGAGCTTATCGAAATGGATGAGACCATTAAGATTTTTTCCAATCCGTCACAGAAAAAGACCGAAGAGTATATCTCGGGGCGATTCGGCTAATTTGCCGAGGCCCTCCGAAGGGGCGGCGGTACCCTAGTTGGCGGGTAAAATTCCCTGCCAAAATGCCCTAAGCCTCAGGGAATCTAGTGACGGCGAGAACCTCGACTCCTTGAGCCCGGCCCTTCACTTTGTGGACGCCTAGGTTCTCGGCGTAGGCCTGACTGTTAGGAAGGCTGCGGGCAAAGTCTCCGCTCATGAGAACGTCGTGATTCAGTTCTCGGGTTAGTGTTTCAAGGCGGAAAGTGAGGTTAACGGGATCACCAACCAGAGTGAACTCTCCCTGGCTCATACCGCCGTATGCAACTTTGCCCGTGTGCATAGCCACACCGATTTCAAAACGACGATTGCACTGCTCAAAAATGTCGGGTCTATCCTGATAAATTTGATCGCAACTGGCCCTGAGTTTTTGCGCGGTCCTCATGGCAGACATGAGGGAGTTCTCGTCGATTTTTGTCCAATAGGCGAGGACGCTGTCTCCGATGAATTTGTCAACAGTACCACCTTCTGAGCCGATGATTTCTTCGCAGTCCGAATACCACCGGCCAATGACTTGAGCGAGATCGTCGGCTTCGATTTCCTCGGAAAGCCGAGTGAACCCTTTAACATCGCTGACGAGAATAATGACCGGGGTAGAGCGAATCAGCGCAATGGTCGATCCGCCCATGGAATCGAGATCCACTTCGGCTTGCTGTTCGCCGAGTTGCTCATACTGGAATTCGTGTTCAGCGAAAGTCACGATATCCCCGTGATTCAGTTTCCGGGTTGCTGTGACGCGGGAGCCATTGAGGTAACTGCCGTTGAAGCTACCCAAGTCGAACAGGTAAAACCCACCGTCCTGTTTCCTGATCATGGCATGCCTGCGAGATACCCGCGGATCTGCTACCACAACCTGACACTCAGGGCTGCGTCCAACAATAGATACGGATTGCAACTCGAGCTCCTCTCCGGATTCGATGCGTTTCAGGTTGGCTTTCACGGTGCGGTAATAAAAGGGTTTTCAAGCGCTCTCGGCAAGCTTGAATATCACTTTAAGGTAGCCCTTTGATAATTGTTTCAGAATACCGGAAATCGCCCGTTAATGCATCGTAGAATTGGAAAACGACCTGAGGATGAGGAAATGCGAACCAGCGATTTCCATCTTTTTCGATCGGGTTGTTAAAGACGTTGTTGATTCGCACCACGCAAAAGTGGGGAAACGTTCTGTTGGCGCGAGGGATGTCTTCCATTGCGTAACTGGACCAACGGATATCGCACTCGCGGGGGCCGTATTTGAATTTGCCATTCACGGGGCGTCCGCCTTCGTCGACGTTGGGCATGTGGTTGATGGAGTTGTGGGGGCCACTGGCAAACTCATAAACGTTGTCTGTGATCTTGATCGCAAACGAGTTGTGTAAGTCACCGGTCAGCACAAAAACGGGCTGATCCAGTTTGTCCCAGAATTCGATGAGTTCCTCTCGCTCATCCAGGAAAACGGTCCAGGCGTCATCTTTTTTGATGGTGAGCTGTTTGTCATCACCTCCTCCGCTGCCGACGTGAGGAACCATAAAGTTCACTGATGATACGACGAAAATGAAGTCTGCTTTGCTGTTGCTGATGCCATTCTTGAGCCACTTCATCTGCTGTTTTCCGAGCATTGATCGGCCGGGTTTGGCGGGTGTGTCGACATCGTGTAGATCGCGGTGTGAGCGAGTATCGACTAGGAAGAACTCGCAATTGGAGACGGAGAATTTGCCATAGACTCGACGGCCGATGGAGTATGCCGCGCTGCCATCTGCTTTTGCAGCCGGTGAAACCCGGATCTGAGTTGGGCTGATAACTTCAACGATGTCGTAGACGGCGGAATTTGGATCACCTGGTTGGGAATCGAGTTCGGCGTCCTTAACACCAGCGGTTGGGGTGCCCCAGTGAACGTGCAGGTTGGCCATTTCCTCAAGGTTGAGCTTGGTGAAATCGGCGTCGGGATCTTCGATGATGTCGCTGCCGGCTTTGAAATCACCTGTGCTGAACCAAGCTTTATTGCTGAATTCCACGGGATTGGCCCAGGCGAGATAATCGAACCAAGCTTGCGTAGCGATATCACGAAATACGGCCCGACGGTTAACGTAACCTGCTTCCGCGGTACCAAAAATATCATTGAGGAGTTCGTGGTCGTCAGCGGTGTAAAACGTAGGCACGTGGCGGTGCCACTCGCTGAGGTTGCGGCCTCGCTCGAGGTAGATTTTGTAGTTTTCCCAGACACCAGTGATGGTCGGTGCTTTTTGAATAATGGGAGGAGCCTGGTCTGGATTGATCCCTACCTGATGCATCCATTTAGAGGCTTGATATTCCCTGCGATCTTCGTAGAGCCAGTCGCCGTTGAGGATTGCGAAATGGATTTTATCTCTCCAGTCGCGGTTCAAAACGTCAAAGACAGGCAAGGTCGGTCCGTTGCTGTCGCCTCCTCCGGCCTGATTGCTACCGCAGGCAAATTCGAAGCTGAAGTTAAAAAGACCTTCCGGATTTCCTTCTTCATTCTTGAATTGGGATGGATCGGGAAGGGTTTGGAACGAGCCGCTCAATTGATGGTCTTCGATTCGGTAGTAATATCGGGTATTCGGCTCCAATCCACTCAGAGTGACGACACCGGTATTGTCATGGTTGAGCTCGGTTTTGAGAACGGGTGACACCATGTCCAGCGTCTCTTCGGCTCTGCCATAGAAAATAGTCACATCACCAGGTTCGTTGGTGCGAGCCCAGATGCTCATCGAGTCTGTGCCGGGGCGACCAAGGATAGGCCCGTGAGTGACACGAATCTGCTGGGCCTCATCGGCAGGTGCCCCAAAAAGGAGGTTTCCCGAAATGAGGGAGAAAATTATGAGGAATCGGTGCAAATTCATAGTTGGATCAATCGTGAGCAGGTCTTATAGCCTTTAAGTATGAGTGACGCACGCCCAAATATTATTTTCATAATCACGGACCAGCAGAGGTTCGATACGATTGCCGCACTGGGTTATCCTCACATGGAAACGCCGAACTTGGACCGGCTCGTCAATGAGGGGGTGTCATTCAATCAATGTCATATTACCGCCCCGAGCTGTGCACCATCACGGGCGAGTCTGTTCACCGGACAGTATCCGCATACGACGGGGATATTGAAGAATGCAGACGAATGGACTCAGAGCTGGGTAGGGGATCTCAGTGAGGCTGGATACCACAGTGTAAACGTAGGTAAGATGCACACTTGGCCGATGACAACCCCATGTGGATTTCATGAGCGCTACGTGGTCGAAAACAAGGACCGCTATTTGGAAGGCCGATATTTCTTTGATGAGTGGGATAAGGCTCTCGCGGCTCGAGGGTTGGTGAAGCAGCAGCGGGAACTCTACCGGCAACGCCCTGATTACGAGGATGTGATTGGAAGTTTCACCTGGGATCTGCCGGCGGATATGCAGTCTGATAACTTTGTCGGGGGGCTTGCCCAGTGGTGGACGAAAACCTATCCGAAAACTGAGCCTCTATTTTTGCAGGTTGGATTTCCTGGACCGCATCCTCCCTATGACCCCACTCCGGAAGCGCTGGAATTATACGCGGAGAAAGACATCCCTCTGGATCCATTGACTGTGGAGGATCTCGATGGTCAACCCACCGCTTACCAGGGAATGCGGGTGCATAATAACGAAGTGGATCATGACTCTGTGATTCTTCCTTTGGACCCGACTGAGGAGCAGCGTCTGAATCAGCGGCGCCACTACTGCGCAAACGTGACCATGATCGATGAGCAGGTCGGTGCGATCATGGAACAATTGGATGAGCAGGGGTATTTGGAGAATTCGATCATCGTTTTTACGAGCGACCATGGAGACTGTTTGACGGATCATGGGCACTCTCAGAAATGGACGATGTTTGAACAGGTCATGAAAGTGCCGCTGATTGTGTGGTCGGCAGATGGACGCTACGGAAAGGGGCGGCAGGTCGACGAGTTGGTGTCACTTTTTGATATCGGCGCAACGGTTTTGGAGATGGCAGGATGCGAAGTGCCTGAGCATTTCTCGGCTCGGTCGCTCATGCCGGCTTTAGAAGGAGACCCGGATTGGAAGGGGCGAGATTATGTTTTTGCGGAGCACCCTCGTGATGGCAATTTTACGACCGCGGATTATCAGGTGATGGTTCGCTCCCGTCGGTGGAAGCTGGTGGAGATTTACGGCGCCGACGATGCTGCTGAGGGACGTGAAGGTTTGTTGTTCGACTTGGAGAACGATCCGCTCGAATTAAAAAACCTCTGGAATGACGATGGGCATACTGATATTCGCATAGAATTGAGGGAGGCATTGTTAGAGTGGCGAATCAGGACGGGGGCGAACGCCGCGAAGACTTTTGCGTCCAGTCGCTAGAGGAGCATCTGATTCCTTCGTGGCATGCTGGCGATATTGACTTAAAGTAACTACGAAACAGGCCGGAGATGATCGCTGGGTCCTTCGGGGTTCAGAGGAAAGTCCGGACACCATACGGCAGCATACCCGGTGAAAGCCGGGGAACCCCGTTGTAATGGCGGGGTGACGGAAAGTGTCGCAGAAAATAGACCGCCCTTCGGAGCCTCGGCGAAGAAGGGTAAGGGTGAAATGGCGAGGTAAGAGCTCACCGCCCCGAAGGTAACGGAGGGGGCAGGAAAAACCCTATGCGGTGCAAGACATAACAGGGCAAACGGGCAGCCGGTCCGGTTCGCAGCTTCGGCTGTGAATGTGCCTGGGTAATAGTCGCACCCTGGTAATTCGGGGAGCGGAGGTCCTATTATGGGGCCTCTAGTTAGATAAATGATCGTCCGTCGACGCCGATTACGGCCCGACGAACAAAATCCGGCTTACGGTGGCCTGTTTCACTTTTATGCTTTTCATAGGCCTGACAGGGTTGGCTCAGTGGTTTAACCCTGTCAGGTCGAGCATATTTTGAGCGCAATTGGCCTGTTATCGCCCTTGATAAAGCTTCAGGAATATCGGAGTAAGGCGGACACGGAATGGAAAGTGTCGATCACGACAGGCTAGGGGTTCGTACAGCAGTGCAGACCCGGACAAGGAAACAAAATCTTCGATCAGGTATCGGAGTATGCTTTCTCGGCGCTGTAATTCTCGTTTTTTCCAGCTCCTGTTCTCCGCAGATGTATCAAACCAGGGCGGACAAAGAGACTTTCTCGATTCTATTTCAGAAAACTCCTGAGGTTGAAAACGTCGACTTCGAAGATGTGGACATCGGTCTGCCCGGAGAGGTGGACATGTCTCGGTTCCCTAACGGAGGAAGCGGATCTGAATACCTTGGAGTGATGGCAGCTCAGGAGAGGGGGGCCAAAGTACTGACCTTGGCTGATTCTTTGGAAACTGGGGTTACCTACGGACGGTCCTATCTGAATGAGAAGGAAACGGTTTTTCTGTCAGCGCTCGACCTGACTCTTGCTCGTTACAGACTTGAGCCCATGCCTTTTACCCAGGGCTCGCTGGGCTGGGCGACGGATTCTCGGACAGCCGCGGTGCAGCAAGGGGTGACTGAACTGGTTTCTACGAATACTTTTTCTCGCTCAGGGTCAGCAGGATTTAACTGGCTACTAAAAACTGGCGCTCGCGTTTCGACAGACTTTACGAGGGATTTTTTGCGATTCACCACTGGCAATCGATCTATCAATAGCTCTGATATTGCCGTGTCCATTGTTCAGCCTCTGCTGCAGGGGGCTGGCTCAACCGTGACGCTTGAGGCATTGACGCAGGAAGAGCGGAACTTGTTGTATGACCTGCGGGGTTTCGCTGATTTCCGCCGATTTTTTGTGGTCGATATTGTCAGCTCATATTATGGCGTCCTGCAGGCACGCGATCGGGTGAAAAACAATTACGTGGCGTATATAGGCTTTCTCAAAAGTGTCGAGCGTGAGGAAGCTCTCGCTGAGGAGGAGCGGAGCACACAAACCCAATTGGGGCAATTGCGTCAGGCAGCGCTTCAATCTGAAAGTCGCTGGGTCAATGCGATCAGAAGTTATCAGACTCAGTTGGATAATCTAAAAATCACTCTTGGAATTCCGGTGGAGACAAAAATTGTTCTCGATGAAGATGATCTGAATAAGCTTCGAATTGATGATCCACGCATTTCTCGTGAGCAGGCCGTTGAAATTGCTATCGTGACCCGCCCTGATCTGGCTACGTCAGCTGATCGGGTCGTTGATGCCGAAAGGCAGGTCAAAGTAGCGGAGAATGGTTTGCTTCCGGGTCTCGATGTATCCCTCGATTACAATCCGAGAAGCGACCCGGGGGATACGACTCCAGCGATTAACTGGGACCGACGTCGATGGGAGGGGACCCTTGATTTGGATCTGCCTCTCGATCGAAAGGCGGAGCGAAACATCTATCGTGCGACTCTTGTTTTTGTTGATAGAGCCAAAAGGGCCGATGAGTTGGCTCGTGATGAGGCGAGATTGGAGATATTTGACTCATGGAGAGCATTGGAAGAGTCAAAACTCAATTTTACGATCGCGGAGCAAGCCGTGGCCCTTGCCAGTCGGCGATTGGAAGAGCAACGATTGTTGGCTGAGCTAGGAAAGGGAGAGGCAAGAGACCTCGTTGATGCACAGAACGATTTGGTTAATGCACAGAATCAGCGCACTTCAACTGTGGTTGATCATACCTTAGCGCGGATGCGCCTTTGGAGAGACATGGGTATCTTGTATATTAGTGAAGATGGTTCTTGGGTCACACGACTCGAGAACGAGGCTCACTAATTTATGAAGAAATGGGTAACGATAGCGGTTGTTGGTGCACTCGCAGGGACGGGGTATTACATCTTCAATGGCAAAGGTGGGCCTGGAGACAGTGACGAAGTGTTGCCGTCTTCTACGGTTCAGCGAGGAGATCTGGTGATTGATGTGCTGGAGGGGGGCAATATTCAGGCCCTCAATTTCCTTGAGTTTCGCAACGAAGTGAAGTTGTCGGCGGGGGTCAAAATTCTCGAAATCGTTGACGAAGGTTACATGGTCACAGAGGAGGACGTGAAGGCGCGTAAGATTCTGGTTAAGCTTGATGAATCGACTTTAGAAGAAAATATCGTGGACCACGACGTAGATTTTCAGCAGACGGAAGCACTCTATGCTGAGGCCAAGCAGAATATCGAAATTGAAGAAAGCGAGGCGCTTAGCGAAATTAAATCTGAACGGCAACGGTTGCGGTTTGCGCTTTTGGATTTCCAAAAATTTGTCGGCATTGATGCAGCAGGCGGGACTTTGAAGAAGTTGAAGTTGCCATTCGATAATGACACTTTGGAAGCCTACGAAGAGAAAGCGACTGCATTGATTGTGAAGTCTTTTGATTCCGAACGACTGGCGGAGAGCGCGCTTTCTGAAGAAGGGATGAATCCTTTTGAACTCGAGTCTGATAGTAGCCTTGCTTCAAACGTGAATTTCGGTGCATTTCTCGAAAGGGAACAGTTGGGTGATGGTGAGGCGGAGCAGACCATTCGACGGATGGTTGACGAAGCATTAGTGGCTGCCTCGCAATTGTCGGTGGTTGAGGAATCAGTCGAAGGGGCGAAGCGTCTTCATAAGCGTGATTTTATCACCAAGCAGACTTTGGAGAATGAATTGGTCGGCTTGGATAAGGCTAAGCTGGCCTTGCAGAGGACCGAGACGGAGCTGGATCTGTTTCGCGATTACGAATTCCCCAAAGAGGCAGAAAAAATGCTCTCGAACTATGAAGAGGTTCTTCTCTCTCTCATTCGGACAAAAAGAGAGAAAATGGCCAGGATGTCTCAGATATATGCCCGGTTCCGCTCTGCCAAACGTCGCTATGAGCTGGAGCTAAAGAAACGTCAGAATCTTGAAGAACAGTTGGCCAGTTGTACCATTCGCGCAGAATTGGAGGGCCTGGTTGCTTATGGCGGAGCCGCTGAGAACTATTATACCTCGCGCTACTATGACGGCATTTCGCAGGGCGCCACGGTAAAGACTGGTCAGCCAATTATCACAATACCGAACATGTCTCGGCTCGGTGTTGAAGTGAATATTCACGAATCACACATTAAGAAAATTGTGCTTGGTCAAACGGCTTACATCACGGCGGAGTCTGTTCCTGACATGACTCTTATCGGAAAGGTTTCCAAGGTGGCAGTGCTGCCGGATTCGAATGCGTCGCGATACAATCCCTCGCTTAAGGTCTACCCGGCGACGGTCGAAATTGAAGGCACTCATGAGTTTTTGAAACCGGGAATGAGCGCGAAAGCTGAGATCATCGTAAGTGAGTTGGATGATGTCTTGTATGTTCCTGTCCAAGCGGTCTTTGTGGAGAATCAGAAATATTTTGTCTTCAAAAAAACGGTCATGGGATATGAGCGGCGTTCGGTAGTTGCGGGCGCTCACAATAATGAGTTCATCGAGATTCAATCAGGTGTGAAGGAAGGGGACCAAGTGTTCTTGAAGATGCCGAGTGACTATGAGCCGGAGGAGTTGGACGTGGCAGCGCGGTCAGCGAAGCGTCAGCCTACCGTTTCGTCACCTGTTATTGCGAAAACAGTAAGTCCCGACGATGCCTGATTCTCTGACTGATGCGGCGACTGCCGACAGTAGAGCTATCACCTATTCGGGCGGTAGCGGTGACCCTGTCATTGAACTCTGTGGTGTCGAAAAGCACTACCAGATGGGCTCCTTTCTGGTCAAGGCGCTGCGAGGAATTGATCTCAAGATTTTCCCGGGAGATTACATTTCGATTTTGGGGCCGTCCGGATGCGGGAAGTCGACCATGCTGAATATTTTGGGCTGCTTGGATCAGCCTTCAATCGGACAGTATATGTTGAACGGTCAGGATGTTTCAAACCTGACCGACGATGATCTTTCCCAAGTGAGAGGTAAGGAGCTTGGCTTTATTTTTCAGAGTTACAATTTGATCCAGCAGTTGTCCGTGGTCGAAAATATTGAGGTGCCGCTTTACTACCAGGGGGTTCCGGAAAAAGACAGTCGTGAAATTGCAGTGAGTTTGGCCGAAAAAGTGGGCCTCGGAACAAGATTGGATCACAAGCCGACCGAACTGTCCGGTGGCCAGCAGCAGCGCGTTGCGATTGCGAGAGCCTTGTCGAACGATCCGTCTGTGATTCTCGCCGATGAGGCGACAGGTAACCTGGATTCAAAGTCCGGTGGGGATATATTGGAGATTTTCGATCAACTCAACGCTGACGGTAAAACGCTGATTATGATCACTCACGATGAAGCGATGGCAGAGCGAACGTCGCGGGTCATTCGGTTAAAAGATGGCGATATCGCTTTTGATACCTACACCAGCGAGCAGTGAAATCTATGGAGCTCATTCATGGAATGTCTCTGTTCCGACTTAAGCGCTCTGTTGTTCTTGGCGTTAAGAGCCTGTGGATGCATAAGTTGCGTTCCTTGTTGACCGCGCTTGGAATCGTTTTCGGCGTGGCGTCAGTGATCTCGATGTTAGCAATTGGTGAGGGGGCCAGCTATGAGGCGCAACAACAGATTAAGGATCTTGGTAGTCAGAATATCATTCTTGAATCGGTAAAGCCGACTAACACGACGACGGCGGGCGAACAGGAACGATCGTTGATTTTGGAGTACGGACTTACCTACAATGATCTGGCTCAGATTCAGGCTACCGTGCCGGGAGTTCAATTGACGGTGCCTTCACGCAAGGTAAAAGACTTCCTCTGGAACAAATCTCAGAGTGTTGACGGGACCGCATTCGGGACGGTGGCATGGTATCCTAAAATGAAGAACCGCGAAATGATTCGTGGCCGATTCTTCACTGAAATGGAAATGAAGGGGCGATCACCGGTTTGTGTGTTGACTCAGAGTCTCTCACGAAACCTGTTTCCACTGGATGAGCCAATTGGCCAAACAGTTCGGATGCAGACCAGTTATTTCCGTGTCGTTGGTGTGATCGAGGATAATCCGTCGGTCGCTGCGGCTGAATCGGAGCTCGATAGATCTGCCGAGTCCAGTGATGGGATGGAAATGATGATTCCGATTTCGACCTTGGAAGATCATTTTGGCGAGGTGTTGTTCAAATATCGCTCAGGGAGTTTTGAAGCCGAAAAGGTGGAGTTTCATGAGGTGACTGCGAGAATTGATCATGCGGACAACGTCATGCCTGCAGCGCTGGCAATTCAGCATCTCCTGGAGCGGAATCACAAGGATGGGGACTACAAGATGACGGTTCCTCTGGATTTATTGAGAAGAGCCGAGCGGACCAAGCAGATCTTTAATATTGTGCTGGGATCTATCGCTGCGATTTCGCTGCTCGTTGGTGGAATCGGCATTATGAATATCATGTTGGCGACCGTGACAGAGAGAACTCGAGAGATTGGAATCCGGCGTGCCCTGGGAGCCAAGAAAAAGGACATCGTGATGCAGTTCCTGATCGAGACCGTTTTGCTTTCGGGGGCGGGCGGAATATTGGGCGTTGGAGTGGGGGTGGCAATCCCGATGGCGGTGACCTACTTCGCCGGGATGGTCACCATCATTCAGTTTTGGGCGCCGACCCTTGCGTTTACTATCTCGGTGATGATCGGAGTGCTCTTTGGGATTTATCCGGCGATTCGTGCGGCGGAGATGAATCCAGTTGAGGCGCTTCGACACGAGTAACTCGTTGCGAGGGGCTGGACACAAAAAAGCCCGGCTTTTTGCCGGGCTTTGAATTCAGATTGTAGAAAGGTTTTCCGGAGGGTTAGGGCTTCCGCATTTTGTAGACCTCTTCGAGTTCTTTCTTGCTGACCAAGCCATCGGCATCGGTATCAGCTTTGCGAACTTTGTCCCACATTTCAGCAGGGACTTCATCTTTGGCTAGCTTGTCATCGGCATTCTTGTCGAACTTTGAAATGACGGCATCGGAACCTCCTGTCGGGGTGCCTTTTTGGCCTCCACCTTTGCCCTCACCTCCGGGACGCATGCCGCTTGCCATGCCCGCCGCGACTTCTTTCTGAGTGACGGCGCCGTCCTCATCCGTGTCGAATCTGCCGATGCGTTCCCAGATCTCTGCGGGGACTTCGTCTTGCGAGATTTTCCCATCTTCGTTTTTATCGGCACGCTTGAACATTTCGCCCGGTTTGCCTTTGGGCCCACCTTTAGGTGGTCCGTCAGGGCGACCCCCTGCTTTGGCTTCTTCGGCAGAAACAGCATTGTCTTCGTCTGTATCAAGCTTTGAGAGCCGGGCCCAGATTTCGGCTGGGACTTCGTCCTCGGTCAGCTTTTTATCGCCATTTTTGTCGGCGCGTTTGAACATTTCACCTGGTTCTCCTCTTGGAGGGCCACCAGGCTTTCCTTTGCCGTCGGCTTTGCTCTTGCCATCCGCTTTGCCTTTGCCGGGGGCATCTCCTCCTTTATTGCGGGCAGCCATCATTTCCTGTCCGGAAACTTTGCCGTCGCTGTCTTTGTCGAGTTTGCTGAGGCGCTCCCAGCGCTCGCCGGCTTCTTCTTTTGAAATCGCTTTGTCGCCGTCCTTATCGAGCTGAAGGAAAGAGGGCGCTCCATCGCGAGGGCCTTTTTGTTTCGCTTTTGCTGGCTCGTCTTCTGCGTTGAGTGGCAGGATAGACAGTGCTGCAGCGATTAGAGTATAGATGGAATTTTTCATGGGTAATCTCCTGTGGTTTCAGGACATGTAACCCGGGTCTTCGTCAGAAGTTTCGTAGAAGGGGCGTTTTATTTTCGAATTAAGCCTGCCGTCGCGAAGCGATGATCCGTTTGGCGACCTCATCTCCAAGGGCTCCAATCAGAATCACTGCGCCGATCACCGCATATTCGATGTTCTGTGGAATTTCATCTACCAAGGTAATCATATTCCTCAATAATTGAATTAATGCGGTTCCAATGATGACTCCGATGATGGTGCCGGATCCACCTCGGAGACTGCAGCCGCCGAGCACCGCTGCAGCGATCGCAAAGAGTTCGTAGAAGTTTCCAAAATCAACCGGCTGCGCGGAGTTGGTATCGAGGACGAATAACAATCCCCCCAGTCCTGCCAAGAAGGAGCAGATGACGTAGGCGAGAATTGTCATCCGGTCAGTATTGATCCCACTGAATCGGGCCGCTTCTTCATTGTTGCCCAAGGCGAGTAGATAACGTCCGTAAATTGTTCGATTGAGAAAGAATCCTGCGAGCAGGGCGACGACGAGAAGGATGAGGCAGGGAACTGGAATTCCGAAATTGTCGGTCATCGGTATTTCACCGTTGGCAAGCAAGCGAAGTCCTTTTAACTCGCCCTGAAAGCCGGCAGTTTGATCGTTCGTTAAACCTCTCGTGATTCCGCGATAGAGCAATAATCCGCACAGCGTCACGACAAAGGGCTGCAGTTTCATCTTGGTTACGAGAAGACCGTGGCAGAATCCGATCGCCAGTGAGACGACCACAATGATCGAAAGCGCGAGCCATGCAGGCAGTCCGATTTTGACTGCCATCCAGGGAAAACTGACTCCTATTAGGCAAACGACTGATCCGATAGAGAGGTCAATTCCGCCAGTGATGACCACGAATGCCACTCCGATACCAATAATGCCGAAGAGAGCGGTTCGGCGGAGAAGGTTTTCCTGATTATAGGCCGAAAGGAAACTCTGGCGCCCGGTTAACAGGTCACTCATTACCCAGGTGGCCAGGTAAACAATTACCAGCAGAACAAAGATACCGAGAATCCGCTTCATAGGACTTCAGCTTGTACTGAGAGGGCGCCCTTCTGTCAACGCAGTGAATCGGTATTCGAATTCGCGCTTTGCGTTTTGGCTGGTGCGAGGCACAGTCGTTTCATGTCTAATGAAGAAAATGTTAATCCTGAGGGTCTGCAGTCGTCGCCGACTTCAGGGTGTCTGATTCTTGCGATGATTCTTTTTGTGTTCGGAGGGCTGGTTGTTCTTTATACTGTCGTAGGGCTCTATCAAAACCGGAAAATTGATAGCTTCACTCAGGACTCGGCCATGGAGGTCACCCTGGTCGAGCCCGATGCAAAAGAGACCGAGGTTGTTCTCGCCAAGTTGACGACGATTGAGGCTGCGGTTGAGGAAGGAAAAGCGATTCGGGTTTTGTTTTCTTCTCACGATTTGAATGTCCTAATTGCTTCTCTCGACGTGTTGGTGGATTTCCGGGGAAATACTTTCATCGACCGGATTTCGCCTCAGGGGATTGTTGCCGATATGGCCCAGCCGATGCGAAAAGGAATTGTTGATAAAGGGATGCGTTACCTGAACGGGACTTTTGTGCTGCGTCCTCAAATACGAGTGAGGACGGTCGCTTTCGAGGTGTTGGACATTCGCCCTCGTGAAGGGGAAGTACCTGAGGGTTTCATCAAGAACTACGCAGTGCTCGACTTCTTTCGGCTGGACCCGGAGAATGAGCACATCGAAAAGCACATCAGCTCGATTTCGGCAGTTTATGTCGAGGATGGCCAGTTAGTGGTCGAAACAGGAAAAGACCGAACTGCGCCGGAGGGCTAAACTAATGGATGGACGTTCATGTTGTGCACCTTCAGGCGGTCGTGACAGTGATGGTGTCGAGAAGGTAGGCTCCGAAATTACGGAGCAATCTCTCGATGCTGGTTCGAAGGTTGGCATGGTTCAACTGGAGGGCGGAGCTTTCAGAATGGGAGCAGAGGGGCCGGAGGTTTGGGTGGCTGATGGGGAGGGTCCTGTCAGAGAGGTCACTCTCGATCCATTTTGGATGGACGCCACGGCAGTGACCAATGATGCTTTCGAGAAGTTCGTCGAGGCGACGGGTTATCAGACCGAAGCCGAACGATTTGGCTGGTCATTTGTGTTTCATAATCAAATCCCCAAAAGCCATCGGAAGAATGTTCAGCTGGTGTCTGTCGAGGGGACGTCCTGGTGGGCTCGACTGGAGAAAGCTGACTGGCGCAAGCCGGGAGGGACCGGGACGAACATCAAGAAGCTGGGGGCTCATCCCGTCGTTCATGTCTCGTGGAATGATGCGACTGCCTTTGCCTCCTGGATGGGCAAGCGGCTCCCGACTGAGGCGGAGTGGGAATACGCTTCGCGGGGCGGACTTGAGCAAAAGATCTATCCCTGGGGCGATGATCTGATGCCCGAGGGAAAACATCGTTGCAATATTTGGCAGGGGGACTTTCCGAAAGAGGACAGCGCTGAGGATGGCTACGCAGGTACTGCCCCTGCGAAAAGTTTTCGCGCAAACGGCTATGGGCTCTACCACAATGTCGGCAATGTGTGGGAGTGGACAGCTGACTGGTTTAGCCCGAACTGGCAGCTGACAGGCGCGCGCCAGAACCCGAAAGGGCCTGAGGCTGGAACGGGTAGAATCATTCGAGGGGGCTCCTACCTTTGCCACGAATCATACTGTAATCGGTATCGGAACTCTGCACGTACTCAGAACACTCCCGATTCTTCAACGGGTCACACCGGATTTCGATGTGCGATGTCTGGGTGAGGGAAGGCTTCGACTTTGATATCGGGCGAATCCGTCTTGACCCCGAGAACCGATCTATTAACCTCTGATCTCTAAATCAACTAAATCTAATAGAACAATGGCACTCTCAGTAGGCACCCAGGCACCCGATTTCGAACTCACCACTCTTGGTGAAAATGGCCCCGAAGTGGTCAAACTCAGCGACAAGACTGGTGAAGAAAATATTCTTCTTCTTTTCGTGCCGATGGCTTTCACCGGCGTTTGCACCACGGAATTTTGTTCCGTGACCAGTGAGCTCTCCGAATATTCAGACCTCAATGCGACGGTTTATGGCATCAGTGGCGACAATCCTTTCGCTCAGAAAAACTGGGCAGAGAAAGAGGGAATCGGCCTAACGTTGCTCAGTGACTACGAGCACACGGCTGCAGTTGCCTACGATGTGGCATACGATAGTTTCCTTCCGGCCAAAAATCTCTTCATGGGCGGAGTGCCTAAGCGCTCTGCTTTTATCATTGATAAAGAAGGAGTTATCCAATATTCCGAGAGCAACGATAATCCTGGTGAATTGCCAGATTTCGAGGCGATCAAGGCCAAGCTCGGTGAGCTTGCCTAGTGGATTGAACATCAAATTTTGACAGGAAGCCCGGGGGATAGGATCTCACCGGGCCTTTTTGTGTCTCCAGTGAGCAAATTCGGGCCATATTTGATCCAAAAAGGGGTAAATCCCCCCCTTGAACCAAAGCGGTTCGTACTTTACAGGTTCAACGCTTCACAGGGAAAAGCTGAAATGCTTCCAGAGGAGGCCCGACATTTGCTCAGAGCGATGTCGTTAAACCGAAAATTGACCTAAAAAATGAGTTTTGACGTCGTTCGTTCGTTCACCACCGGCTCTGGAGCCGAAGGTAAAATGTATTCTCTCCCGGCCCTGGCTGAATCCGGAGTGGCTCCCAATCTAAATCGCCTGCCGGTGAGCATTAGAATCGTCCTTGAGTCGGTTCTGCGGAACTGCGACGGACGCAAGGTGACAGAGCAGGATGTTCAGAATCTGGCTACTTACAATGCTTCCAATCCAGGCGAATACGAAATTCCCTTCACGGTAGCTCGAATCGTTCTTCAGGACTTCACTGGGGTTCCTCTCCTCGTTGATGTGGCTGCGATGCGCGATGCCGCTGTTGCCCGAGGTGCGGCTGCAGAAAAAGTGGAGCCGCTCGTGCCGGTAGACCTGGTGGTAGACCACTCGGTTCAAGTAGATTTCTCAGGATCTCAGGTCGCTTTGGATCGCAACATGGCGATTGAGTTTATCCGTAACCGTGAGCGGTATGAGTTCCTCAAATGGGGGCAGCAGGCTTTTGAGACATTCTCAGTGGTGCCTCCGGGTATCGGAATCGTTCACCAAGTGAATCTTGAGTATCTCGCCAAAGGGGTGCTTTCCAAAGATGGGGTTTATTATCCCGATACACTGGTTGGCACCGATTCACACACCACCATGATCAATGGTATTGGCGTGGTTGGATGGGGTGTTGGCGGTATCGAGGCCGAGGCGGGAATGCTGGGACAGCCTGTTACTTTTCTCGTTCCTGAAGTGGTGGGTGTTTATCTTCATGGTAATCTCGCCGAGGGCGTCACTGCGACCGATTTAACACTTCGTGTCACGGAGCTTCTCCGTGCTCATGGTGTGGTGGGCAAGTTCGTTGAGTTCTTCGGCCCTGGGGCTAAGGCTCTTTCGCTGCCCGATCGCGCGACGATCGCCAACATGGCTCCCGAATATGGGGCGACCATGGGATTCTTTCCTGTGGATGACGAAACGATTAACTACCTCCGTGGCACGGGCCGTTCTGACGAACTCTGCACCACGGTGGAAAATTACTACAAGGCTCAGGGGCTCTTCGGTATTCCAGATAAAGGCGATTGTGACTACAAGGATCTGCTGGAACTGGATCTCGCTACGATCGTTCCGTGTGTTTCCGGACCCAAGCGTCCTCAGGACCGAATCGACGTTCCTGCTCTTGGCGAAAGATTTAATGAACTGTTCACGGCCGCAGTCGGCGACGGTGGGTTTGGCTTCAGTGCTGATCAGCGCGACGCGAATATTCCGCTTCACCTCGACTCACCTGCAGGTGAGTTCGACAATCCGCTGATCGAGGGCGAAACTATCACTGCTATCGATACCGACACGTCGCTCCGTCATGGTTCTATCGTGATCGCTGCGATCACGAGCTGCACGAACACTTCCAACCCAAGCGTCATGCTTGCTGCTGGATTGGTTGCCAAGAAGGCCAACGAAAAAGGCCTCACGGTGAATCCGGTGATCAAGACTTCTCTTGGACCGGGATCTCGAGTCGTGACCGACTACCTCGAAGCGACTGACCTTCAGAAAGAACTCGACCAACTTGGTTTCCAGACCGTGGGATACGGATGCACAACATGCATCGGAAACTCGGGTCCACTTCATCCGGCCATCGAAGGCGCCATTGTCGAAGGCAACCTCATTTGTGCGTCCGTTCTTTCCGGAAACCGAAACTTTGAGGCTCGAATTCACGGTAACATCAAAGCGAACTTCCTCATGTCGCCACCGCTCGTCGTTGCCTATGCGCTCGCTGGCCGCGTGGACATCGACCTGACGACAGAACCGCTTGGCAATGACTCCAATGGCGACCCTGTATTCATGGCGGATCTCTGGCCAACCCAGGATGAAGTCAGCGAGCAGCTCGCTGCTGCGCTCAAGCCTGAGGTCTACAACAAACTTTACGGCAACATTGACGAAGCCAACCCGAAGTGGGGCGAGATCAATGGGTCAACCGGGGCCTTATACACTTGGGACGAGGATTCGACCTACGTGCAGTCTCCTCCGTTCTTCGAGACCAAGGAAGGCGCCAGTGAAGACATCATCGGGGCGCGTCCTCTTGGTATTTTCGCCGACTCCGTAACCACGGACCACATTTCTCCTGCTGGAGCGATAACCCCAACCTCACCTGCCGGTCAGTATTTGATCGAGAACGGAGTGGAAAAGGCGTCCTTCAATTCCTACGGCGCTCGTCGTGGAAATGACCGCGTCATGACTCGCGGCACTTTCGCCAACGTGCGGATCAAAAACCAGATGTGCCCGGGAATCGAAGGAGGTTACACTCAGTTTTTCGGTGAAGCTGATGTGCCTGCTCCGGATACGGACATCGCTGCTTTTGATGGTGCGAAGCCTACCTTCATCTACAACGCGTCCATGGCCTATCAGGCTCAGGGAACTACGCTTGTCGTGTTTGGCGGTGCCGATTACGGCATGGGTAGCTCCCGCGACTGGGCGGCCAAAGGAACACGTCTTCTCGGTGTTAAAGCGGTGGTGACCAAATCTTTCGAGCGGATCCACCGATCCAACCTGATTGGAATGGGTGTGCTACCACTGAACTTTGTGGATGAGGCCGACTACGACAAGGTCGCTGGCCTGGTTGATGCGACTTTCGACATCGTCGGTATCGCTGGGGAACTCACTCCGATGCAGACTGCAACGCTGGTGGCTCACGCGAGCGACGGCACGACTATCGAGTTACCGCTTAAGGTGCGTCTCGATACGCCGGCTGAGGTCGACTACTACAACGCGGGAGGCATTTTGCCCTACGTGTTGAATCAGATTGTTGAGTCGTAGGATTTGATCAAACTTTCAAAAAAAAGGGGCGGAGAAATCCGCTCCTTTTTGTTAGGCCTGCTGGCTACTTCAACCGTGTCTTCTGATTGAAGACGGCTGTCGTTGGCGCCCGAGCACCACCCCAGCGGGGGCCTGTTTTGATCAGTGATACTTGCCTTTGATCGCGGTAGTAGTATTCGACCACGGTGGAAACCAGCAGGAAAGTAATGACGCCAGAAATGACTTGAACGGTGTCCTTTTCGAATCCAATTGTCGCGAATTCGAGAACTCCGTTCAGCACTCGAACAAGTCCTGTGATGAGGACAAACGTAATTCCGCCGAGCGGCGCAATGACAAGTGGAGCAAACAAAGTAGCAAGAAGGGCTGTGCCCACACATCGATGAGCCCAAATCATCACTGGAAACAAAAGGATCACTCCCGTTAGAATCAGGATGATAGTCGTTGGCTCTTTCATGCCGAAAGAAGGGCTGCGTTTGATCTTTTCGGCAGTTACAACCGGGGCATCGGTTTGGAATCGTCAACGGAGTACAGCAAAACGCCGGAGCGGCTGAATCAAAATAGTGACTCGTTTGGAACTGCTCTTAGTTCTTCAGGATTCCGCGAGCCACCACATTGTTGAGTCGGCGGGCTGCCCACTCAATGCGATCAAGAACGGTTTCGCGGTAGGTTCGGCCTAGCTCTCAGCGCTGACCTTTTTTCGCCAAAAGATAAATGGCAGCGAAACAAAATACATTGTGATCCCGTAGACGGCCGATGCCACTGTCGTCGGCGGAAGTATTTCGGTGCTACTCACAGCGATCAGTGCACCAACGGCAATCCCGAGTGTGCCGTTTTGAACGCCGGATTCCAGAGAGATCGTGGTCGCGTCTTTCGTGCCCAACTTCATGAGCCGGCTCGTGGCAAGGCCAAGTCCCAGCATGACAATGTTGAGCAGGATGAGCGCCGGCCCGAGAGTGGGAAGGTTGCCAAAAAATACGACGCGATTTTTGACGAGGGCTGCAATGATGATGAACACAAAAAGCACGATCGCGATTCGGGAAACCGCTTTCGAAATTATCTGGACCATGCCAGGAGCCTTGGTGGTCAAGAGCATCCCCAAGCCTACGGGCACGGCAGTCAGGAAAAACATTTTCAAGCCCAGTGCAGTGACGTTCACTTCGGGGCCATTGGTTCCCATGAAGTGATTGACAGAGAATGCGACGAGCAGCGGAACTGTGAGAATTGATAGCAGACTCGTCACCGCCGTCAGAGAGATCGAGAGAGGGGTATTACCATCGGCAAGGCGAGTGAGCACGTTGGAGGTAACGCCGCCGGGACAGAAAGAGAGAATCATGACGCCCACGGCCATTTCGGGAGAAAGTTTGAAAGCCAGCACAATGCCGAAGGCAATGATAGGCAGGAGGATTAGCTGATTGATCAAGCCAACGCCGAAAGCCTTGGGGAATTTGAGGACTCGTGCGAAATCCGATTTGCGCAGCCCAAGGCCGAGCGAAAACATGATGAAGGCGAGAATCAGAGGGAGAAGAACTTTTACGAGCATCGTTGGATTGGGTTCATAGGGTACAGAAAAACGCAGTCAAACCGGGCCAAAAGTTAGGCACGATTAGAACTGCGGATTTGCACGGAGCAGACGTGAGGTCCGCGGCGGCTATGCAAGCAAAGGCTAGTTTTTTAGAATTCCGCGGGCCACCAGATTGTTGAGTCGGCGGGCCGCCCATTCGACGCCATCGAGAACGGTTTCGCTATAGGTGCGCCCATCGGTAGTGTCAATTCCGTGTCCGGAATCCAGTTGGCGCAATCCTTCCAGAGCTGGATCTTCGTGATGGAAAAGTTCCACAAAGACATACTCAAGTTTTCCAGTTTTTGCGGCCGCCGCCATGAGCGCTCCGATCCAGCCGTCGTCGGTACTGAGGCAGCCTCGCGTGGTTTTTGCCGAAGCGTGGAACATGCCCATTTCGCCGGACGCGGCGACCTCGGCGATGAGGGCTTCGTTCTCGGAAATGGAAAGATCAGAGTCACCGCAGTGAGCCGCATCGATCATGATTTTGAAGAACTTGGTGCCCAGCTCAGCGTTGGCGGCTTTGACAATTTCCCAGCACTTGGCTACGTCAGTGAAAGTCTGAAACTCACCGCCGCGAAGGAATTCAATATGCCAGTGCTTCACGCTGCTGTTGGCGATATCACACTCGCGATAGACTCGGGCGTGGACTTTGGCGTTTTGAGCAACAGCGGCTTCGAAATCGGCTCCGGTTTTAGGGGTTGCTCCGGGCTTCATCCATTCTTCGATGGAGGTAGAGGCGACCTGAGTGATGCCGTATCTCTTGGCAACCTCGATACCGGATTTGAGCATTTCTACGACCGCATCTTCGTCGTCGGGATTCATGGGGTCAGCACCGCCGACCATCATGATGATGTGCACTTCAAGATCGAGCGCACGGAGACCGCTGAAAAGATCGCCCATGTCGCCGGAATCGACTCCGGGAAACGCGGTGACTTGAGCGCTCTGGATTTTGACGGGGGAAGCCGCAGTCAGATCGGCCATTTCAGCGACGACCCGCAGTTCTCCGGCATCATTGCGGGGAAGGCGTCCATTGTCGTCCGGGACGAGGCCACCGACAAATTTGATGTGAGTGGGAACAACGCCCAGTTCAACATTGGTTTTGAGAGAGATACTTTCAGCCATAATTTTGAATGGTTTGGTGTGCGAACATTGGCAGCGGTCCCGCCCTGAGACAAGTTATTTAGAATGGGCTCGGAATTTCATTATTTGTGGGTTCCGGGTCGATTCTGGCGGCTCGGCCAGTTGAGGCACGAAAAAGGCGGCTCACCAAAAGTGAAGCCGCCTGTAGTCGATGGAAATGAAAGGGTGATCAGGCTGCGCTAGCCTGCATGTGGCGCAGAATAGTCAGTTGCTCGGCTGCTTTGGCGGTCTGCTCACGCCAGTATTTGAGTTTATCAGCAGAGAGTTTGATACGGTCACTGCCTGCTTTTTCCAGTTCGCGATAGCCTTCGCTGAGTTGCTGCGACAATTCGAGTAGCTTGTCATAGGCTTCCTGGCAGGTCGGGGAGGTGATACTGTTGTCAGCAATCTGTTCTTCCGTCTGAGTTTTGATTTCACGCAGTTCGGCAAGAACGATTTTTTCATCCGAGACGCGGCGAAGATCAGAAACGAGGCCTAGTTTGCTCAGAGTCCAGATGGCCCACTTAGTCGGATCCCACTGCCATGGCTTCACGCCGTTGCGGTAGTCGTGCTGAAAGGAGTGATGATAGTTGTGGTAACCTTCTCCAAAAGTGAAAACGGCCATGAACCAGTGATCTCTAGCACTGGTGTTAACATCGTATGGGCGATTTCCCATCGTGTGGCAGAGTGAGTTGATCAGAAAAGTGCAGTGCTGAACGGCCACGAGGCGAGCCACTCCGGAAACGAGGAATCCGCCGAGGGCGCCAACCCAACCGTTGTAGAGTGCGCCTATCACGGTTGGTAGGACGAGTCCGACACTGACACCGATAATCTGATGATAGCGATTCTGCCACGCTACGAGCGGATCTTTTTTGAGGTCTCCCACATTGTTCAATTCACGAGGGTAGAGCTTGAAGAAAATCCACCCCATGTGTGCCCAAAAGAAGCCTTTTGAGATGTCGTAGGGATCAGCTTCTTCATCCACGTGCTTATGGTGGATGCGGTGATCTGACGACCAGTCGAGAGCGGAATCTTCGAATGCGGCCGCTCCAAAAAGAAGGGTGAATAACTTGACCGTTTTACCAGCCTTGAATGCCTTGTGGGCAAAGAGGCGGTGATAGCCAAGGGTAATGCTCATTCCTGTGGCGAAGAAAAAGAAGAAAAACATCCCGATAATGACGGGATCGAAGCCGTAATTGATGAAATAGATCGGAGTGCCGATCAGGGCGGTGAACAAGGTCAACACCAGAAATCCGCTGGTAAACCAGTTCACTCGATCAAATGGAATATTTGGAAACATAACTCAGTGGGTGTTGAGTGGGAATCTCCCGCGGTGATGCGGGTAAAAGTTTTTGTTGGCCGAGCTTGAAAGCACGGCTGCTACTAGGTGAGGTTCCAAGTTAGATTGGAACCTCATCAGTAAATTGAAATTAGATGCTGCGATGGCGTTCGCCGGTGCCGCCACCACCACTGCGGTCACGACGTGCACCACCACCACCACTGCGCCGACCTGGATCGTAGCCTTCGTTGCCACCACCGCCTCGGCCACGGTCGTAGCCTCCGCCACCACCACCGCGGTTTCCACCGCCTCCTCCGCCACCAGGGGCACCGCCACCGCCGCCGCCACCAGGGCCACCAGCGCGTGGGCGATCTTCAGCTTCGCGGATTCGGACCTGCCGACCATCCATTTCGGTTCCGTCGAGGGCTTCTACAGCTCCTTCACCGGCTTCACGGCTGGAGAGGGTAACAAAAGCGAATCCACGTGGACGACCAGTGTCCCGATCGAGGGGCATGTGCAGGTCGACGATAGGTTCGTAGGCGGAAAGAAATTCGCGAAGATCGATTTCTGAGGTTTCGTAGGGCAGATTGCCAATATACAATTTCATTGATTCTTAACTAGTGGGTCCGTCTGATCCCCTTGATTAGGGCTCCTGTTGAGGAAATTGTAAGACGGTCTGTCAGAAGCAATTTACCCAACGAAGGGTCAAAATGACCGGGTATGGACCCCGCAATCTTCCCTAATTTTCGCAAAAGCCAACTCCTTTTGGCGAAAATGGCTCCGGAATAGAGCCCTGTAGGGGCCACAATGATGGTCAAGAAAGGCCTAATATATGGTCCATTCGCGTCGCGATATCGGCCAATCGCTCTCGATTTCCGCCTTTTACCTCAGCGGTGGCCCATCCATTGAAGTCAATTTCCCTTAATGCCGCTCGTACTGCCGACCAATCGATGGTTCCTTCGCCCAGTTCGGATCCGAATCCTGCCCTGAGTCCTTCTTGAGCATGTTTCCGTTCGTCCCATTCTTTGATGTCCAGTTTGCCAATGCGATCGCCGAGAATCTGGATCCAGTGCTCAGGTACGCCCCACCGTACGTTATTTCCCACGTCGAAATAGGATCCGAACCAGGGGTTGTCGATTTCGTCAACGTAGCGTTCCACATCGAGGGGGCTGATGAGAAAGCCGGCCCAGACGTTTTCCACGAGAATCTTGACCTGATGCTTTTCGGCTGCGGCAAGTCCCTTGCGCACAATGGCCTGAGTTTCATTCCAGCTTTCCATGAGTGGCCGTTTGCGATCGTATCTGGCGACCATAAGAATGGAGTCACCTCCAACATCGCTGGAAAATTTGATGGCGGTTTCGAGGTCGGGATTGTCAGAATTGACGGTCCCGTGAACTCTGAGCCCGGATTGATCGACGGCCTTGAGATAAGTGGAAAGGTCTTCGCGATGTTCGGTGCGGAGTTCCACTCCGTCGAAACCGATTTCTTTGAGCATGGAGAACTTTTCGGAAATGGAGAGATCCGGTTCGTTGACCATGGTGTATTTGACCGCCTTCTTGAGGCGCCCGGTCATTTCTCCTGAACGAACGGTCGGCGAAACGGAGGAAGCAATGGTAGCAGCCCCAACCGCCAAAGCGGATTGGGAGACGAAACGGCGTCGATTTATCATGCCGAAGCATAGGACGAAATCGGGCTCGTCGGCCAACCCGTAATCGCGGCGCAAATTAAGTCAGGGCGATTTCCTCACGAGTGCGCTCGCCATCGATGAGGCGCCAGACGCCGCGTGGATTGGCATTCTGCAAGGCCATGGGTAGCTGAGAGTCGGGCCAGTCTTGATAGCAGACTGGTCGCACGAATCGCTGGACGCTACGAGTGCCAACACTGGTGAAATAGCTATGAGACGCAGCAGGGTAGGGGCCACCGTGGTGAATGCTGTGGCAGACTTCGATGCCAACAGGGTAGCCGTTGAAAATGAGCCGGCCGGCCTTGCGCTGAAGAACCTTGAGAAGCGGCCGATACGTCATCATGTCTTCTTCTGTGCCATGAACGGTGGCGCTGAGGGTGCCTTCGAGTTTTTCAGCGACCGCAACGAGACCTTCGACATCGGAACATTCAACCAGAGTGGAAGCCGGACCGAATAATTCATCCAACAGGGTTGGGTCATCGAGTAAACCCTGTTGAGTGGTTTGGAAGAGATAGGCTGCTGCTTCATTTGCGTCCGGATCAGGTTCATTCGCTGATTGGCCTAGCAGTTCAAGTTGATCGCTTTCGCTGCGCGACTTGATCCCGGAATCGTAGGCGGCGTGTATGCCGGCGTGAAGCATGGTCGCGGGTTCGAAGTCAGCGACTTTTTCTTTGGTCAGAGATTTGAACTCGGTCCACTGGTCAGATTTTAGACCGACGACTAGCCCTGGGTTGGTGCAGAACTGACCAACTCCAAGAGTGAGGGCGTTGACGAATCCGGTAGCGATTTGCTCTCCTCTTTCTTTGAGGGCCCCGGGCAGGATGAATAGGGGATTCACGCTTCCCATTTCGGCATAGAATGGAATCGGCACTGGCCGTTTCGCAGCGACATCCATGAGCGCTCTGCCTCCGGCGAGCGAACCAGTGAAGGCACCGGCAGTGATCTTCGGATGTTGGACCAGCCAGGTTCCGACTTCTATGCTTCGCCCGTGGACCATGGAAAAGACTCCCTCGGGCATGTTGGTTCGCGCGGCGGCCTTGAGGATGCAGCGAGCGGCGAGTTCACAAGTGCCGGGATGGGCTGGGTGCGCCTTCACAATCACGGGGCAACCGGTAGCAAAGGCAGAAATGGTGTCTGCGCCAAGCACTGAGATGGCAATGGGGAAATTGCTCGCTCCAAAAACAGTGACCGGTCCGATGGGTTGAAGCAGGCTTCGAACATCAGGTTTTGGCATGGGTTTGCGAGCAGGATCTCCACGGTCAATCCGGGCGTCTGCCCACGAGCCTTCCCGAATGAGTTCAGCAAACATACGGGCCTGGTTGACCGCTCGATCTCTTTCCATGGTGCAGCGTGCCAGCGGGTGGCCAGTTTCGGCAGAAGCTCGCTCGAGAAGCTCGTCGCCCAGAGCGAGTGTTTCTTCACAGATGGCTTCGATAAAATCAGCCCGGGTATCGGCGAGGAGGTCACGAAATTCACCGAAGATGCTGTCTGCCAATTCGACGGCTCTATCGATTTCGTTTTCAGTGGCTTCGTGAAAGATGGTCTCGAGACCTTTTCCGTTGGCAGGGTTAGTCGCGGGAAATACTTCATCTGATTCAGCAGATTCGAGATTTCCGATAAGTTGATGGCCGGTCAGGTTCATGAGTAGATGTCAGGTTTAGAGGGAGTGGATAGGAATACCGCAAGGGGTTCTGATTGTGTCAGCAATAGCAGCGTCAGATAGGGCGATGAAGTATCAGGCGGTTCGGAAACCGCCGCGGATTTCTCCGGGCCCGGTGGCTCCGAAATTTGCTTTGAATTTTGGATCGAGCGGACGGCTGTTCGGCATGCTGAGCCAGATTCGAAAGATGCGGCGTTTGTTTTCGACTGACTCATGGTCAGTAAAAGCAGAGCGGCGGTGGAGGGTGACCCAATTATTCAGGAGTAGAATGTCACCGGGCTCTTGTCGGAAGTGAAGAGCAGACTCCGGTTCTTCCGCCAACGCTTCCAGAAAATTCATGGCTTCAATCTGAGCGTCTGTGAGATTAGGTAGCTCTGGATCCTCATGGGCTCGGTTGATCAATACTCGCAGGAAGCTGCAAGCGAAATGCCTTTCGTGAAACGAAAATATGGGTTGCTCGTACCAGGATTGAGTGTTGCCCA
>CAXBMX010000003.1:0-220037 GCA_963977055.1 uncultured Verrucomicrobiales bacterium | reverse complement strand
AGCCAAGCCCGAAGCCAAGCCCGAAGCCAAGCCCGAAGCCAAGCCCGAAGCCAAGCCCGAAGCCAAGGCCAAGCCAAAAGGCGCCAAAAAGCCTGCCGCTAAAGGAAAAGGCAAATCCACTCAGCCGGCAAAACAGAAAGCTACTCCCGCTGAGAAAAAACAAGCCTGACCCGCTCAATCCTCAATGTCATTCGTATCCTACCCGGTGATTCTTTCACCCATCACTTTCCCTCCTTCATGAACCCGAAAAAGATCTTCCTTCCTTTAACCCTATTGGCAGCTGCTTTGCTTTCAGTCGCCTGTCAGGACTCGGGGGCAACTGGCCCTGAGTTAGTCCAGCGCGAGTTATCCGAAGCCGATAACTCCTTCAACCTGGTCGACACCAGCGCCGAGCGCTTTCGCTATCAGACGGCTCCCAGCAATCCTCATGGTGGCGAAACCGGTGCTTCAGTTGCCCCGACTGGCGGAGGCAATCCAGGCCTGACCTACACCACTCCGGAAGGGTGGTCCGAAAAAGCCGGATCCGCGATGCGCGACGTGAATCTCGGATTCGGAGAAAATGGAGAAGGTGAATGTTACGTCGCCCGACTTCCTGGAATGGGCGGAGGCCTGCTTGCCAACGTGAACCGCTGGCGCCAACAAATGGGAGCAGACGCTTTAACTCAAGCCGAAGCCGAAGCCCTGCCAACCAAACCCCTCTTCGGACAACCCGCCTCCTTCATCTCTCTGGATGGAGCCTTTGCCGGGATGGGAGCCAGCGAAGGTAAGGGAGACTACCGAATGTTAGGACTCATCCTCGCCTCCGACGCCGGTGCTGTGTTTGTTAAAATGACAGGGCCGCAAAAATTGGTCAAAGCTAATCAAAAAAACTTCGACATCTTTACGAGTTCACTCGACATCTCGCAGTGATTCGATCACCTCTCTCCACCTCTTCCCTTTTATCCTTTAAGCTATGGCCAATAAGAAAATTGACTGGTCTCCAAAAAACTGGCCCAAACTCCTGTTCCAGTTATTCACTTCGTTCAAACTAGCGACAGTGGTTCTCGTCTTCATGACGCTGATCACGCTCTACGGAACTCTGGCGCAGGTCGAACTGGGACTGTTCGCTGCCAAAAAACTATACTTTCATTCCTTTTTCGTGATCCACGATTTCTGGGGAACAATTCCCATGATTCTGCCGGGAGGACTTCTCCTCATGATCGTCCTTTTCACCAACATGGTGTTCGGTGCGATCATTAAATCCCGCAAACGCTGGCGCGGAGCCGGCCTTCTCATCTCACACACTGGAATGCTCATGCTTCTGGCGAGCGGATTCGTGACCTGGGCCTTCGCCAGCGACGGATACATGGCGCTCTATCCCGGCATGAAATCAGACCGGGTCGAAAGCTACCGCAAATGGCAATTCGAAATTGTCCCGCTCAAGGATGACGGATCGGCAGAAAATGTCTGGATCCTTCCCTCTGACGAACTCTCCAGCATTCGGCCCGATGAAAAGCGAGTCTATCAAACCGACGCGCTCCCATTTTCCATCGTGATCAACGGCTTCTCTATCAACGCGACTCCGGTTCCCCTTTCAGCTCCGATCTCGGCAAGCGCCAAAGGCAAGGAGATCGATGGTTTCAAACTAGTCCCACAGGATCCCGCTAAAGAAGCTGCCGCGAACTTTCCCGGCTGCTACGTCGAATTTCAGCCGAAAGAAGAAGGTGCTAAACCCATCGAAGCAATCATTTCTGCCTACTCGGCAGGATTTGGTCCGGGAGAAAAACCCATGCCTTTTCAGTTCGAAGTCGGCGGTCAAAAATACGGAGCTCTCCTCGCCAAGAAATCCTGGAAAGTTCCTTTCGAAGTTCACCTTGATGAATTCATCTTCGATCGTCACCCCGGCATCAGCATGGCCCGTGGTTATGAGAGCAAAGTCACCCGACTCGAGGAGGGCAAACCTGAAAAAGCCATCGAGATCAAAATGAACGAACCGATGCGCTACGAAGGCTTCACTTTCTTTCAGGAGTCTTTCGGCCCCGCTGGCTCCCAACCAGGTGACCGAATGTATTCCCAGTTTGCCGTCGCTAACAATCCGGCTGACCAATGGCCGCTCTACTCGCTCATCGTAACCAGCTGTGGTCTCGGAATTCACTTTCTCACCATGCTAGTGCAATTCATCGTCCGCTCTCGCAAAAAACACGCCCCTGCCAAGTCATGAAGATCCGACCTTTCTTTCTACTCCCCATCCTTCTCTTCACCGTTGGCATCACCTCTGCTCGCGAGGTTCCTCAGGCCAATCTTGAGAGCTATCAGCCGTGGAGCGAGAACACCGTGCATAGCTTTGAAAACCTTCTCGTCCAAGACGGCGGCAGGGTAAAGCCAATCTACTCTTACGCTCGCTTCACCTTGTTGCAGTTCAGCGGTAAATCGACCGCTCGGTTCGCCAGCAATGACGGAGAGAAGCATTCACTTCACTACAGCGAATGGCTGCTCGACGTTCTCTTCCGGGGAGACGTTGCCAAAGAACTCCCTATCTTCGTTGTCGATGACTCGGCTGTTATCGTGCAAATCGGAGTTTCACCCAAGTCCAAAAGGGATCGCTATTCCTACAGTGAACTCGCCGCGGGCCGTGCCAAGCTCGCCGACCTCGGCGCCGAATATGCCGAGAAGCAAAGGAAGCACCAGGAGAGCGAAAAGGATCCCCAGTACGAACTCGAACGAGTCGAGGGAATGATCCTAACACTCGGACGCAACATCAGTGCGTTCGAATATCTCCTTGGCCAGTTCAGCTTCGCCCGAAAAGGCGAGTTGTTGGTAAACGAAAACATTCTCCCTCCGGAGCTACTTAAATTGGCCGCGACTCTGGACCCAATTGAGATGCTGGACAAGATGCCGGAAATGACACTTGGCGAATTGGTTCAGGTGATTCGCCAGCCCGATACAGGCGATGAAGATTCCCGCATGTTCGCCGGCGCACTGCGTTTATTCTTTTTCTACGCCAACTCGGCCCGTGGACTTAGTTTGATTTCGCCTCAAGATAATGAAGACGAAACGTGGATTTCAGCCAGCGACGCCATGCTCAATGGACTCGAATCCAAAGAAATCCGCCCCTGGGCCACCGAACAACTGAAAGGATTGCAGTCACTGATTGAGGCCAGCGGCGAAGACGAAGCCACTTTTCAAAAAGCTCTAACCCAATTCTCCGATGACCAGAGAGAAAAAGCGACACCACGTGGCGAAGGCACTCGCTCCCATCTCGAAGTTCAACTCTACCGTGGCAAATATTTCATGTATGCCCTGTATGCCTTTGTTTTTGCTTTCGTCATTATGGCATTCAGTTGGTTCTCCCCTGGAAGCAAGTTCGGGCGAATCATGCTCCTGATCGCCAGCCTGATCGCTCTCGTAGGGCTTCTACTTGATGTCTACGGTATCACCCTGCGATGTATTATCCGCCAACGGCCTCCCATCACTAACCTCTATGACACCGTATTGTTTATCACGGGGACGGCAGTTCTTCTCGGATTGCTCATCGAATACTTCACCCGACTCGGCGTAGGCACGCTCATTGCAATTGTGGCTGGGGTATTGGGCATGTTCCTCTCAATGAAGTACGAGGCCAAAGAAGCCACTGACACGATCACCCAGCTCGTCGCAGTCCTGGATACCAACTTTTGGCTAGCCACCCACGTTACGATCATTAACATCGGCTATGCAGCCGGCCTGGTTGCTACTCTTATAGGCATGCTTTACCTCGCCGGCCGATTTTTCGTTACCCTCGCCGGAAAGGAAGCAAAAGACTTTTTCAAAGTCCTCACCCGTATTAACTACGGCGTCATCTGTTTCTGCCTCTTCTTTTCACTGATTGGCACCGTCCTCGGCGGTATCTGGGCCAACTACAGTTGGGGCCGATTCTGGGGCTGGGATCCAAAAGAAAATGGAGCCCTCATGATTTGCCTCTGGACCCTTGTCATTCTCCACGGACGCATGGCCGGGTGGATCCGCGAGATCGGAGTGCACATGAACGCTATCGTTCTCGGTATTATTGTAACCTTCAGCTGGTGGGGCGTAAACAACCTCGGAGTTGGCCTTCACTCTTACGGCTTCACCGAAGGGGTTTGGGGTACGCTCTATGCTTCCTGGGTTGTATTGGGAGTCTTTCTGCTGATGGGTGTATTTTCCTGGATCGACGAAAGAGCCAAAAAATCGGCCCGTAGAGAAGATTCCACGCCGAAAGAGGCTGAACCGACTTCGGACTGAATTTGATTTTCCTGCTGGAAATCCTCAAAAGTCTGTCTTAAGGGCACCTCCGGCAACCAGGCGATGGAGGACTGTGGGCATTTTTTTCGTCTGGCAAGGCGCGAGGAAGAAGTGGAGCGGGCTCCACGACCAACGAGCAACACAGCCAGGCGGGAAAAGGGCCGCAGCCCGCAGGGGCGTTTTTCAATACTTTTCGGCGAAGCCGCATTTTCCCACTAAATTGTTTACCGATCATCCGTTGCAGGGTTGCCGGAGGTGCTCTAAACTGCCGCCATGGCCATTTTACTTGGAATCGTAGTCGCTGTCGTTTTCCTTCTCGCAGGTGTAGCGGCTTTTCGCTTCCTCCTGCGGGAGTAATACCTTCGCGTTCAATCGCGAGAAGTTGTTTTGTTGCGCCAGTTCTCACTGGAAGCTGACGAAATTGCCCCCCTGTTTGTCTCGATCTGCGATCGCATCGAGACTCCACTCTTCTTTCGATTGCCCTCTCGTTTTTCAGAAGAGCTCGAATCCCGCTGGAACTTTATCACTGTTGAACTGCCGTTCAGATTCTGATGACTAAGAGAAAAACCAAAATCATCGCCACCCTCGGCCCTGCCACGCAGTCGCCGGAGAAAATTTGCGAACTCATTCAGGCCGGTGCCAACGTTTTCCGACTGAATATGAGCCACGCCTCCCACGACTGGACCCGCGAGGTGGTTGGCCATATCCAAGAACAGTCGAAGCAACTCGAGACAAACGTCGCCACTCTGATCGACCTCCAGGGGCCTTCTATCCGAACTGGCGACGTAGATGGCAAGCTCGACCTGAAGGTCGGCGACACGGTCGAATTCCGAAATGCCAATCTGCAACCCTCCACCGACATTTCAGTAACAACCAATTACGATGGCCTCTACGAAGACGTGTCAGTCGACGATGTCATGCTGGTCGACAACGGTGAAATCCATTTTCAAATCAAAAGGATCAATGAAGGACGCCTCATCTGTGAAGTCCTGACCAATGGTCTTATGGGCTCGCGCCGGCACATCAATCTGCCCGGCATTCGGGTGAACCTCCCCGCCCTCACCAAAAAAGATTTGATGGATCTGGACCTTGCCGCCGAGCTCCAAGTCGATTTCATCGCCATCAGTTTCGTGCGCGATGCCGGACACGTCCGCTATCTCCGCGAAAAACTGGAAGAGAAGGATTGTCGCGCCCGCATCGTTTCAAAAATCGAAGACCAGGAAGCAGTCAAAAATCTCTCCGAAATCATCATCGAATCCGATGCCGTCATGGTAGCTCGAGGAGATCTCGGGATCGAAGTGCACATCGAGGAGCTTCCAGTCATCCAACGAACGATTCTCAAAGAAGCCGCCCGCGTCGGCCGCAAGGTAATCGTGGCCACTCACATGCTCGAATCGATGATCGAGAATCCGGTCCCAACACGGGCCGAAGTCACCGATGTGGCCAATGCCATCTTCGAGCAAGCCGACGCCGTCATGGTAAGCGGCGAGACATCAGTGGGACGATACCCAGTCAAATGCATCGAAGTGCTGGACCGTATCGCACGGCGGATGGAGCGCGAACCTAACGCCGGATTTTGCAAAGAGATCGAGCTTCGCACGGAAAAACAACACACCGTCAAGTCTGCCGTGGTACTCGCCAATTCACTTGAGGATGCTCATATGATCGTCTTCACAGCCCGTGGCGTTCTAGCCAACTACACCGCCCACCAACGACCTGTTAGTGCCAATATCTTCGCTTTTTCTCCCGACGAAAAAGTGGTGCGTGCCTTGAGCCTGAATCGAGGGGTATTTGCGTCCAGGATGAACTTTGCCAGTAATCACGAAGACAGCATCCGACAGGCGATCGATACACTCCTCAAGGGCGGACACGTCGAATCTGGCGATCCCGTCATCATCCTCAGCGATGTTCTCAATCAAGACTTTGATACCGAAGCGATCCTCCTGAGACGGGCCTAAGGCAAACAAGCTCCACCCCAAGGTCCATGAATCTCAGCACCTACCAGTCGATGGACCCGCATCTACTCGTTGGCTTACTCAATACTGCGTTGAGAAACGAATCTGAAGATTTGGAAGACCTTATCCGGACTCACGATTTCAACAAAGAAACCCTGATCCAGAAACTAAAAGAGGCCGGATACCAATACGTAACCGACCTCAATCAATTCAGAAGCCGCTCAGAAAACTAAGCGAGCTACCCTCATTGGGAATTTACTTGTGCGCGTCAACGGTCGCCTGGATCTCCGCACGCTTAATCCCAGCCGGGGCGTTGATATCAGCATACTTAGCGCGAGCGGCGGCAGCTTCTTCAACCGTGACAGCGCGGGCGCTGTTTCCCCATGAGTTACGGGTGAATGTCAATACGCCAGCCAGCTGCTCATCGCTGAGAGCCGCACCAAGCGGCATCATCATGCCCATAAATTTCATGTCTTCTTTCGCAATGCCTTTCAGGACAATCAACAAAGGAACATCGGGATCGCCGAGTAGCGACTCGGATCCAACCATTGAAGGAGCCATCAACATCGGACCGGCTTTCAACCCTGTGCCGTCAGGACCGTGGCAAGCAGCGCACGTTGCAAAAGCAGCCTGTCCCAGCTGCATCTGCGCTGGATCAATTTCACCGCCGCCAGAGGCGGGCGTGGCTGCAGGAGCCGCTGCCTCAGTTGGAGCAGGAGTATCTTGCGAAGCCGGATCAGACGCACCAGTTGCGGGCGCCGCTGACTCTGCCGGAGCTGGTGCTGCAGCCATCTCTGTCTTCGCTTTTTCCGGAGCCTCTTTCACCCCAGAGCCTTTCAGAAACGCAAATCCAACCACGCCCAGCATCACAATCAATGCTGCCGGAATGGCAAAAATGAAGATCTTTCCGATAATCGAAAGAACAGGATGTTTGGAATCGTTGTGTTGGTCGCTCATATCCGCGGTGAAAAAAGGCCAAATTTGCCGGAAGTCAATCATTTGCTGACCTCCTGTTCAGTCTAATTCTACGAAAGCGGCCTCATTCCAGATACTCACATTCTCCATTTTCCGATACGCTTCAACGATGCCGCCATCTTTCCCCGCCATCCAACTCATTCCTGTCGAGGAAAGTGAATTGCCGCTGGTGGGTGAAATGGCTGCCGAAATTTGGCCATCCGCCTATCGCGATATCATCACGGAGGCCCAAACTGCCTACATGCTTGATCTGATGTATTCTCCGAATGCACTACTCTGGGATGTTCAGGAAAGCGGCATCCGCTACTATTGGATCGTCAATACCGGGGAACGAATTGGCTATCTGGCATTTGGCCCGATGGAACACGCTGACGAATCCATGCTACACAAATGTTACCTACTCCCGAATCACCAAAGAGGCGGAAACGGAACGGCCACCATGAAAGCTCTATTCCCCCTTCTCACCCGAACGAGAATGGCTACTCTGACGCTCCGCGTCAATCGGCACAACCATCCCGCCGTCAACTTTTACCAAAAGTCAGGTTTCACCATCGAATCTGAAGACATTCTCCAAATCGGTGGCGGATTTGAGATGGATGACTACATCATGGTCAAAAAGATTCCGGCTCCCTAAACTCTCTCGTTCAATGGGCCAATAAATCCGGAATTTTTAGGTTGGCCAGCGAGCCGATGAAAGACGACACTGTTTTCATGGCAACCGCCGGCGAGCAGGAACGAATTTTGCGGCTGCGCGAGGAACTCATCCCCGCGACAGGGCACCTGTGCCAATTGATCTCCGAAATAGGAGCCAATGGCTCGACACCCGGTCCTGAGGACCCTGAGTTAATCAAAGACCTCGGAAAGTTGCAGTCAGCAGCCGATCGATTCAAAAACGGGATCAGTGAATGGTTCAGCGACGAAACTTTCGATACGAAAGATCCCTTCGAAGAAATTCTGAGGCACTCCCGCCACGAAGCACGCAACTGCCTCAATCACCTTTTCGGAATCATTCAATTGATTCAGATGAGTTCAGGGTCGGATGACTTAACTGACAAATCATCACAAGTGATCGCTGCCCTTGAAACCTGCCTATCTACCGTTGCCGGGGCGTCTACCGATTCTTCCCAGCCCTCAATGCCAGCGCCTGCCCCTTCGGTCGAAGAGATTCCTGCAGGAAGCAGTGGCACTCTCCTCATCGCCGATGATGACCCCGAAAACGGCGCCATCCTCGAGCGGCTTTTGAAGCCACATGGATTTGCCGTCGAATTTGCCGTCAACGGAATCGAGGCAATAGAAATGATCGAGGCCGGAGACTACGATGCAGTCCTGCTCGACATTCAAATGCCGGAAATGGACGGATTCGAAGTTCTTTCAAAGCTGCGGGAATCTGGGCACCTGCGCTTCACTCCCGTCATTGTGGTGACGGGCCTGCAAGAAGAACAAGATGCCGTGCGCTGCATCGAAATTGGTGCCGAAGATTTTCTCTCGCGCCCCATTCGTCCAGCATTACTCATGGCACGACTCAATGCCAGCCTGGAGAAAAAACGCCTCCGCGAACGAGTCTTCGAGCAACATTTTACACCCGAATTGGCCCGTGAATTAGCCCGCAATCCGGACCCTATGAAAATGCAGGCGAGGCAGGCTGAAGTCAGCGTTCTTTTCTGCGATATCCGGGGGTTTTCAACGGTGAGTGAACGACTCGGGCCGACCCAGACGATTGACTGGCTCAGCGGAGTCATGGGCGAATTTTCCACCATTGTCATCGAACACGGGGGCGTATTGGTCGACTACACTGGCGACGAACTGATGGCCCTTTGGGGAGCACCCAACGAGCAACCCAATCATGCAGAATTGGCCTGCCGGGCAGCCACCAGCATCATGAACTCCCTCGATTCGCTCAATGAAATATGGGAACCGCTCGTCGGAGCCAGAACCAAAGTCGGAATCGGAATCAATACCGGGGAGGCCCTCGTTGGCAACGTCGGCACCCACCGAAAATTCAAGTACGGCCCACTAGGCACCGTCGTCAATCTGGCAAGCCGGGTTCAGGGAGCCACCAAATTTCTCAAATCACCGCTGCTCATCACCGGATTCACTGCTGAGAAACTTCCGAAAGAAATTCGGACGCGACGACTGTGTCAGGTACGCGTTCAAAACATCAACGCCCCAGTCGATCTTTTTGAGCTGGAACTTCCCAATGCACCGGAAGACTGGGCCGATCTTGCGATCTACTACGAAAAAGCACTCGCCCAATTTGAGGAACGCAATTTTCGCCGGGCTTCATCCATACTTGGTGACGTTCTGTTGGCACTTCCCAACGATGGCCCCAGCCTCCAGCTGATGCGTCGCGTTGTCGATGCCATGCTGGATGAAGGAGGGGAATTCTCCCCCATTTGGAACCTTCCCGGGAAATAGTGGCCTACATCCGATTCTAGCCAAACCGGATTTATACGTCCTCTCTCAAGGCTTCCAAAAGAGCTCTATCCAGAGCAGACAACATCGCAGCGAAGTCTTCCAGCTGCTCCACTGCGTGAATAATCGTCTCACGGCCGGGAGATTCATCGTCACCCAGAATCGCCTGATCGAACGGCCCCTGAATCGCCTGAACGGCAATCATCACTTCGTCTATTTTTGAATCGTAATGCTTCAGCTGATCCGGCAAAAACTGCCTAACAAACGCCCTAACTCCCGGCCCCTCCATCAGTTCTCCATCCGATTTCCGGTACCTTCCGCGATACACGTTCTCAATTCCCAGCGCATCGTACCGGACATCCATGTGTGTATGATCGCTGAAGCAACTGTGCTCATCCTCCTGATCCTGCGTATCCCATGCCACCAGCAAGCGCTCCCCTCCCAGTTCTTTTCCGCTAAGAACATGAATACCATAAAGAAGACTTTGCGCCGAATCGAGAACCGAGCCTTTCTCAAATCCAGCCCGAAAATTTTCATCGACCCCCGGAGCCCATTGATCAACAAGCTCCGTCAGATGATCGACTAACAGCTCACCACAAACGAGCAAGTATTTACAGCGGCGTTCGGCCGATCTTCCATCAGTGTAGTCGGAAACCGGTCGCTCCCCAGGACCCGCGTCACTTTTGTCCTGCCCCCATAGGAGAAACTCGATCGCATGAAACCCGCAGGTGATGGCAGTCTCCCCAGCCCGCTCGTTCATTCCGGCAATCAATTCCTTCGAAATGACGGGGAACTGATCGGGCTGATTGATGATCCCGGAATCCGGAACCCCTTCCACGTAATCGATGTGGAACTCGTCAATAGGCCAGCCATTGATCATCGGTTCGGGACCATTGGCATCATCAATAGGTCCCGCATAAAATCGAAATGCTTCGGTCTGTAAATAGGGATTTCTAGCCTGGCGCCAGGCCTCCTTGGCTGAGTTCAGCGTTTCATTCGAAGGCTCAGCTACCAAGGCCTTCAAGTATTCATTAAGAATTTCAGCGGCCGATTGCGCATCCACATAAGCGGCTGAAACAATTCTACCGTAATTGGCTACCACTTCGCCAACGACTTCAATCGGCACGACTGCCGTTTCTTCGCTGATAAAACTTTCTCTCTCCGCTGCACCGGCGGCAAAGGCAGTTTCGGCGAGTAATGCCGCCGCAAGCCAGACAAAAGAAAGATTTCGCATAAACGAACGATGAGACGCCGTAGCTTTGCAGTCAACTGCCCAGAGTAGACCATCCCCCGGAAACACCAGGTCGGTCAAAAAGCAAACGCGGCTCAGCCCAATTTGCTGACCTTGTCTGCCAGCTCAGCAAAAGCACCCGAGATCGAACTCTCCTCCTTGTCCAGCGTCGCGATTGGCTGACCGCTGTCAGCGTGTTCGCGAGTCGGTGGATCAAGAGGAAACTGGGCGAGCAATGGCACCCCAAGGCGCTCCGCTTCCCTGCTACCGCCCCCTTCTCCAAAGATGTAGTATTTCTCTCCGTGATCACATTCAAACCAAGCCATGTTCTCAATAATTCCAGCAATGGGCACATTGACCTTTTCAAACATCCCTGCCGCTTTTCGGGCGTCAATCAGGGCGACTTCTTGAGGAGTCGTCACAATCAGAGCCGCGTCCACTGCTACCGTTTGTGAAATGGTCAACTGAATGTCACCGGTTCCCGGTGGCAGATCGAGAACCAAATAGTCCAACTCCCCCCAGACACATTGTCGCAAAAATTGTTGGGTGTAACGCGTCGCGAGAGGGCCTCGAACGATCACTGGAGAATCATCACTCAGCAAAAAACCCATCGAGATCGCCTTGATACCGTGAGCCTCAATCGGAATGATTTCATTCTGATCGTTCGCCATCGGCTGCTGGTCATTGGCACCCAACATCACCGCAACGGACGGCCCATATAGATCGCAGTCGCAAAGCCCGACTTTGGCACCGGTCCGACTCAGGGCAATGGCCAGATTGGTAGAAACTGTCGACTTTCCAACACCACCTTTTCCACTCGCAACAGCGATGATTTTCTTAACGCCCGGAATACTCGACTGACCCGATGACGGATCCCCACCGGCCACCTGCTCCGGCGGATCGGTGATGTCAAAATCGACCGAAATTTTCCCAATTCCCTCAACCGACTTCAAAGCCTCTTCAATCCCCTCATGAATCCCCCGTGGGACATTAGCATCACGAGTCGCCAAACTAACCTTCACCGTCACATCAGCGCCTTCAATTTCGACGCCTTTGACGAGTCCGAATGATAGAATATCCCTGCTGAATCCCGGGTAGTTGACCTCCCCCAGCTTTTCTCGAATCGAATTTTCCGTTATCATGTTTCAAATATTTTGGACCGTGTTTGATAGGCTAATACGAACAGAAGTCCAATAGTGAGGCATCACAATCGTCTCACAACCCGTTTTTCCATCGGTTGAGCGGACTATTGCCCGACCGCACTTCGGTGAATCGTTTCTTCCGCTGCCTGAATCGCCTCTCGACTAATTCCAGACAATTCACGGGGAAGTTGCGATACGTTTGGCAGGCAGGACAAGAACTCCTTCGTATAGAGGTGGCTCGGATTTGCGAGTAAATCGCAGGCGTCGCCCCTTTCGATCACCCCCCCCTCATAGAGCATCACGACTTTGTCGGCATATTGATCCACTCCCCGAAGACTCCCTGACAAAATGAGCACCGCCATTTCTGATTCCTCCCTCAACTGACACAACAACTCGATAAATTGCGACGCAGCAACTCGATCCAAACTGGCCAGGACATGATCGCAAACAAGAAGCTGAGACCTTGCAATCAATGCGCGCATCAAACCCAACTTTCGAATCATCAGCAAGGGAAGTTCTTTGATTTGCTTAGGCAAGACCCGCTCTGGTTCCACTATTCCAACGCGATAGAAACAATCGCTCCAGTCAGCCTCCGAAACCCCTTCCTGGTTCCGACCCATCAAACGTACCGTTTCCCTCAAGACCTGTTGCACAGTCCGATCGGGATTAAATTGCGCCTCTGGATTTCGGGGAATTAGGCTGATCGCATGACGCCTCAGCTGCCTTCTCTTTCGCCCCCGTAACTTCATCAAATCGACCTCGACAAAATTTCCGCTCCCACTCAGGACCCGGGTCCCCTTCTCCGTCACACCCACAATGAACTGTCCCAGCAGCGAATTTCCGCATCCTGATTCCCCAACCAGTGCCACGACTTCATTCTTTGAGATACTCAAAGACACATTTCTAAGCCCAATATCTTTTTCGCCACTGCGCCCTGCCGTCTCAACCGTTAGCCCAGCAATCTCTAGCAAAGTCGCCGGCGCTCTATCTGTTTGATCTTCCTCCATACAACATTCAATCCGTTCTACAAAAATCTCGCATATCTACCTGTTCTTAAAGCAGCTCCGACAAGAGTCCCCATGATCGAAAATGCGACAACCACCAAGAACGCCATCACTCCTGGATACAACGCCATCCAAGGCGCCTCAATAATCAATTCCCGACCATATGCCACCATCGCCCCACAACTGATCCGATCACCGGTCAGCCCCATGAATGACAAAGCCATTTCCGCCAGCACCGCCACAGGCACCAACTGCGCAAACACTCCCAGCAATCTCCGAACCACCACGGGAACAATCCGACTTCTCACAATCTGAGGCCTGGTCAGTCCAAGAGCATACCCAGCCAGAATATCGCGACCATCCTCACCGTCTTCAAACCATTCAGCGACGACCGGTGCTAGGATGAGCCCTATCACGCTAGCCATTGAAACCATCGCGACAATGAGGCTACCCCCAGCTCCACCCGTCAAAATGACCATCACCATAAAGGGAGGAAGCAGTAGCCCAGACCTCCCCAGCATCTTAATCAGGTGAAACCGGTTTTCACCTGGATCATTGGCAAATAACATCACCAAAAGAAACGCAAGCATGACACCAGCTCCGCTTGAAAGAACTGCGACTGCAACTGAGTTCGCCATTGCGACACGGCTCAGATCATACAGATCGACTCCTGTTCCGGTCGTCCCGAAGCGGTGACTATGATCCGGCTCCTCCCAACGGGGAGGATCAGGAACCACAAATACCTCAGCCGGCCTGACGTCAGAGGTGCCCTCCGCAGAGAACAGCCAGCCCACCAAAAAAAGGTAGGGAAGCGAAAGCAGCAACACCACCCGAATTCTCCAGATTCGGGCGAGTAGAGCCATCGAAACAGCCAGTGCTTTTGAACTTCGACGATTTCCCATGAATCTATTCCTTTGTACCAAATCGAACTCCTAGTTCTCTGATCATCGTTATCAATCCGATAGTCAGTGACACCCAAATACAGCAAAGCAATACCCCTTCGTAGTAACCGCCGCGCACAGAGTCGATAAACAAACTCCCCAAGCCATTATATCCAAAAGCCCACTCCAAGCAGGGTATCCCACCCATGATAAATGGGAGCATTTTATCGGACAAGCCTATCAACTCCTTCCAGGACTGCCGCATAATATTGGCATAGAAAATTTCTTCATTTCGGTATCCTGAAACATGCAGCCCTTTCACAAACGGATTGCCCGCCTCACGCTCAATCGATTCACTGACAGCTCGTATTTGCCAGGCAGTGGCAGTCATCAAAAGCGGGAGTGCCACGACCCCAGCATACCACCAACTCATTAGATCAGGCCCGGTCTCCACCACGACTTCATTTGCAAACCCAGGTCTCTGCCATTCAAAATACGAATAGACCGCGACCGAAATCACAAACCAGAAACCTGGCACACAGGCAAACACACTGAAAGGCAGGCTCAAAAGTGAGGACACTTTCCATCGACTAAGCCTCGCAGACAGAACTCCCCAACTATATCCAATTATTAGAGTTCCCCCGTAGGCTATCAGAATGACAAAAAACGAATTCCAAAAACGCCCACAAGCTAACGTCCACCATCCATTCGCTTCACGACTGAATTGGACCGGCACCCCCTCATAAGAAGAGACCAACCAAACATGCCGATCGGAACCTCCGAAAACACAGTAAGCCAACTCAATCAAGAGCAGGGCAAAAATCCCGGCGCCGCAGACACGTGCCACGTAGACCAACCAGCGTTGTATGATAAATCGCACCATCACTTTACGGTTCGACCGCGGATGCCCCTCCCTCGTTATTCACTCTAACCCACCAGGGCCTGACGCGTTCCAATCCCGCCTTTCCCACGCCCAAAGGAGCGCGAACAGTTTCCCCATTCTCGCGAGGACGAGCAATTTCCAACGCCCCTTCCCTGTGCCAGATAATACGCCCGGTATCGCAAACAAAAAAGCATGGCTGTAGGTCAGCTATTTCGTTTTCGAGATTTGAAACGATCACAGAAACTTCATCAACTTTTTCTGCGTAACGCAGCTTTTCAACCAACTGGTCGACAACCTGATTCCTAAGCCCCCACAGATTCCCCCCACCGGAGTTGATACCGTCAGAGTGCCACGATGCATACCTATCCCGCTCCAGTGGCACTTCCCAACTTAACAAGACTGCATCGAAATCGCGATTAGCCAGACTCCCGGCAATGACCTGGCTCCAAGGCACTTCGTCCACACTCACAGTCACTCCAAGCGCTGACCATTGATAGGCTAACTCATCAGCGAGTCGCACTTGCCCACGATTCGCCTGATTAACGATCAGGGTGAACGCAAAAGGGTCCCCTTCCGAATCGACGCGAATGCCCTTCCTTTCATCATAATGAAACCCGGCTTCTCCCAGCATCCTTTCCGCCGATCTCGGATCAAAAAGCGGAAGCGGCATTGGTTCCCCGCTATATGGCATTCCCGGAAAAAAGAGGCTCTTTGAGACCACCTGAAACTCAGTCGCCGTATCTTCCAATACCGAATTCAAATCAATTCCCATCGCCATGGCCGTGCGAACTTTTTTCTGATCAAACGGTGACCGCTCCATGTTCCAGGCAACAAAGTTCTGAAACCTCGGCAGGCATCGCATTTGCCGCATCACCCCCGGATTTCGATCCGTCCAGTCGCGAAATCTCTGATCCGGTTCAATCGTATCAATCAATTCCGACTTCAAAGCCAGCAACTTCGACTCCAGTGAATCAACCTCGCGATAGACAATATCTTTCTGGGATGGAACGGATCGGAAAAAGCCTTCAAACGCTTCCAGCTCAATTCCTCCATCACGTCTCCGCTTTTTAATCTTGTATGGACCATTCCCAACCGGCATTTCAAAAAACGAAATCCACTCCTTGGCATCCATCACTTTACTGAGCAGGTGAGCAGGGAGCACGGGAAGCTTTTCCCAGCACTCCATCATAATCGACGGTGAATCCTGACATATCATTCGAATCCGATGATCATTAATCTTTTCGATCCGCTCCACAAACCAGAAGGAATCCGCCATAGGCATGGGCGATCCCGGTCCCGTTAAAGCCTCATAGGAGAAAATGATATCGTCGGCAGTTAGTAACGCACCATCGTGCCATCGCACGTCTTCCCTCAAATCGACAAACGCCTCTCGAAAGCTAGTGTGACTCCGGACCCCAACTTCTTCGATCAACGGTTCAAGAACACTATTTGATTCATAGTATAGCTGGAGCTCCCGAAGCAAGAGGTCGATCTCTCCTTCAACAAAGAGATTGGCGATCCGATCACCTTCGTAGTCCAACATCTGAATCTGACTCTTCTCGACCGATCCTTTCAGGAACATCTCAAATGATTCCTGAATCGAGTCTTTTAAGCTCAACTGAACGAGTTGAAAATTGCCAAGGTTCTCAGGTTCGAATCTCCCAATCAGCCTTTGTTGAAGTCTTGAATCATGCCCCGCCACCACGACCGTAAGAACACTCCCTTCACGTTCGACAGCCAAGAGCTCGATTTCTTCCTCAAGATATTCACCTGAAAGAATTTTAGCCTCCGAATCTCCTGCCGCCTCTTCGCTATCACAATGCACTGTAACAATTGTCCGCAGTTGCCAATCACTGATGATATTGGGACGGAGATTGAGGTCATCATCCCTCAGTAAAAGAGGCTCAAACACCAACCCCTTCACCTCTCGAGTCGTCCCACTGAGGGGGAATAGAGGGTTGAGCGCTCCGATCGGCTCACGGATAACGCACGTCATGGCGTCAACCTCGTTAGACAATTCGAGGCGACTGACCTGCCGGAAGAGCAAGACCGCTCCAAACACCAACGCAAGAGGCGCGGAAAACAGTAACGCCCGAAGCCAGAACATAGGCTCAGTCTATAACCATCATGAGACGAATTCCAAACCTCGTTTAACGAATCCTCACTTTTTAATCGATTGACTCGGAAAACGGGGTTGCAACAATCCCTACCTCAAATCGAGGCATTTCATATGATCCTGCCCTCGAGTGATTAGCCGGCCATTGCTCAGAGCCATCGGGCTCCAATATTTGAAATCAGGCATCTTGATTACCGCTCTCCCTACCTGCTTCGCAATCTGCTCATCGACTTCCGATTTTTTTCCGAACATATCGACCAGTGCCAGTTCCTGATATCCATCCGGTGAAGGCTTAACGAGCCTGAGATAACCCACCTCTCCATCCTGAATCAGCAAATATCCATCGACAAGAATCATGTTTCCGCGCCCCATGAATGGAGAATCGCCGGTATGCCAGACGATGTTGCCATCGAAGTCCAGACACATTAGACCGCCGTTCTTTCGGGCCTCTCCTTTGTGGTTATCGTTTTCGTTGGCAAGCATGTAAAAATGATCTCCAATCACAAACGGAGGATGGACCTGAGTTCCCTGAATGAGATCGAATACTTTCTCTACATTCCAGTCTCCTCCATCATTCCTCACCTTGATCATACAACTCCCGTTACCGTAACCACCTGTCAAAAACACCAACTCCTCTGTCACTTTCGCTGGAAAGGTAATAGGGATTTTATTGAAATAGACATCCGTCTTCCAGAGGACTTCACCAGTCTCGGGAAGCACACTGATGGTAGAGCCTGTGCCGGCGTCGCCATCTCGCTTCGTCGACAGAAATACAACCTGCTCGACCCCATGAAGAGTCATCACTGTCGGAGTAGAGTGGGAATCGCCAACCCCTTCTGTCCTCCATAGCTCCTTGCCGGTCTCTTTGTCGAGTCCTACCAGGCCCACCTCTTCGCTCATGGCGGGAACGATCAGAACCTGTCCAACGATCACGGGACTCTGAGCCCACCCCCATTTCGGAGCAGGCGCTCCGTATTCATCCTGAATCGACACCATCCAGTCTTCGTCATGTGAGTCGCGATTGATCCGAAACACCTGACCAAATCCACTGATATAATAGACGGCTTCATCCTCAACTAGGGGCACGCCTCGGCTTCCTGGAAACGATAGCTTGCCGAGATAGTCGAAAGAATACCGCCATAGCTCCGACCCATCGTCCAGCGAGAGGCACAGCAAATGGTCCCGTTCACCGAGATCACGATCCACCAAAAATACCTCTTCCCCCTGAATTGCCGCGCCGCCAAATCCCTCATTAAGCTCCTTCTCCCAAAGAACCAGCGGGCCATCTTCGCCCCAATTCGTGAGATTCAGCCCCTTTTCGTGGGAAACCCCAATACGATCAGGTCCTTGGAAATTGGCCCAGTCTTCGGCTTGAAGTGCGCCGGCAACGGAAATCGAGATCGTAAAACTCACAATCCCAAGGACAGGGGAAAATCGGTGGAAATTCATCGTGGGAACCCTGCCAAAGCTCCACTCATATTTCAACAGAGGAAATGACAGCAATCGCGCCACCTTTTCCGGGCCCGTTTGCGCCACTCTCAATAACTCCGCCGCATATGACTGGGCAAGATATTGAGTTCATCCCGATATTTTGCCACAGTCCGACGGGCGATTTTGATTCCACCTTCCTTAAGCTGCTCTACGAGACGTTGATCGCTTAGAGGCTTCTTGGGGTCCTCGGCGGCGACCATATCAGCCAAAGTCTGCTTCACGCTTGTATTACTGAGGGAGTCTCCATCCTCAGTTTCGTATCCGGTGGTAAAGAAATATCGCATTTCAAACACCCCATGAGGAGTGGCGATGTATTTTCCGGCGACCGCCCGGCTCACCGTCGTTTCATGGACTCCCACTTCATCGGCAACTTGCGCCATGTTCATTGGCTTCAGCTTAGAAGGTCCAGAATCAAGGAACTCCGGCTGCCGCTTCACAAGCTCAGTCGCAATCGCCTGAATGGTCTGCTGGCGTTGGTGGATACTCTTGATGAGAAATTTCCCTGCCTTGATTTTTTCACGGATATACGCGCGAGCCTCCTGCCCGCTGCCGCTGGCCATGAGATCCTTGTAGGCGTTGCTGATCCTGAGGCGCGGTATCTGGTCGCTGTTCATCGATACGACCCAGTCGTCACCCACCATTTCAACCGTGACATCCGGATTAACATAGGAATTCGTATCGCTTCCAAAACGACTCCCGGGCCGAGGATCGAGCATTGCGATGAATTCAGCCGCTTTCGTGATCTGCTCAGGAGAAACACTAAGACGTTTCGCTATTTGCGGATACCGCTTTCGAGCAAGCTCTTCCAAATGGTGATCTACGATACGATATTCGAGGCTGTGATGTTTACCCAGCCGCTCAAGCTGAATCAATAAACAGTCCCTCAAGTCAATCGCACCCACCCCAACCGGGTCAAAAGACCGGACCAAATTCCGAGCATCTTCCAAATCGGCATATGGAATACCGAGATCAAAACTCATTTCCTCGATATCAACTTGAAGAAATCCATTTTCATCAATATTCCCGATCAAGGTCGCCGCTATTTCACGTGACTCATTTGTGACACCTGTAAATCCCAATTGATTGAGCAAATGCTCCTGGAGGGTGATCGGCTCAACGATGGAATCCATCATGAACTGATGCTTCTCGTCAGCATCATCTCGACGCGGCGCGGAGACCCTCGCCTGAGCCATATACTCTCGCCATTCTTCATCAAGTTGCGAGAGCTCAGCAAATTCCTTATCAAAATCGTCCTCCTCCGATGAACCGGAAACCTCATCAAGGGAAACGTCAGTCGACTCTTCTTCAAGAGTTGGATTCTCCGCCATCTCCTGCTGCACAAGATGCCGTAACTCCAAAGTAGGCGTTTGCAGCAGCTGCAAACTTTGCTGCATCTGCGGAGCAATAGTTTGTTGTTGCTGCAACGACTGGGACTGGTCAAATCGCTGTTCCGCCATAGTGAAAAGCTCCGACAATCCGAAGCACAATTCGATATTAGCATGTTTCGAGCCACCTTCGGAAGATATTTCAAAAAACCACTCAACCGTCCATTTCTTGAAGGATCTCAGGAAATTCACCACTCCAGCTCGTCATGAAAATTTTATAATTAATAACCTTGATTATTATGATTATTATGACAAATTTAGTTAGTTAACCTTTTAGATTGGTGAAACATCTTACAAAAATCCACTTTTTCCCGGCAATTCTCGTCGGCGCCCTCCTGTGTTCCTCAGCAAACGCACAGCAGCAGCGCCTCCGCGTTGGAAACGGCGTGCCAGAACCCGCCGAATACTGGGAAGACCTTGCCCCGGTCGAACCACCTGCATCTCAGTTACCTATCGCGACGCCGGTTTGCGCTGTGGAGCCAACCCGAATCACACCGAATAGACTCCCTTCCTGGCAGACCAGATATACGCTCGGGGCCGGTGATGTCCTAAGCTTCTCGATCTATGATCGCCCAGACCTCAGCCGCGAAAACGTCCAGATCGCACCGGATGGAACGATCAGCTATCTCCAGGCCCTCGCAATACAAGCAGAAGGCATCACGCTCGATGAACTTCGGAGTCGCATCGAAAAAGCGCTCTCCGAATATCAAAACAACGTCAAGCTCATCATCACCCCTACTCAAATCGCGAGTAAAGAGTTCTCAATCATCGGACGCGTCCGCAGACCCGGAAGCTACAACCTGGATCGCCCCACTTCGATTCTCGAAGCCATATCCCTTGCTGAGGGCATCGAAACAAACACCGTCCGGGGATCAGCATTTGAACTGGCCGATTTCGAACGCTCCTTTGTCGCCCGCAACGGTCGTAAACTCGATGTCGACCTGGCAAAACTCTACTATCAGGGTGACTTCAGCCAGAACGCGTTTCTGGAACCCAACGATTACATCTATGTCGCATCTGCCCTCAAGAACGAAGTCTATGTTCTCGGTGCCGTCGCGAACCCCGGCCGCTTCAAAATGCCGATCAAGCTCACCATTGCCCAAGCTATCTCAGAGGCCGGCGGATTTGACCAGTATGCCTACCGCATAAAAGTCCTTCTGATTCGTGGGAGCATTCATGAACCGGAGACTCAGATCGTAAACATCAAGTCAATCCTGAGTGGGCAAGAACCAGATATCACCCTCACCAATCGGGACATCGTATTCGTCAACGAACGCCCCTTCGAACTGCTTGAGCGAGTTCTCGACACCGCCATTTTCACTTTCCTTCAGACAGTAACATCCGAATCAATCATCCAGGAATACCGTCCTCTCGTGAACTGATTTCCACCTCTCATGAAACTCAAATTAACTGTCATTCTCCAAGTCGGCGCACTGGTCATCACACCGATGATGACCTCTTGTGTGCAGTTGTGGAATGCTGACCGCGAATTCAAAACCAGTGCAGCTCTCTATGACTACGAAAATCCGGTAGAAGAAACGCTCACAGTCGACCAGGCTCTCAATCGCGTTCCGGTTGATCCTTCTTTTCAGCAGCTTCACTTTGACAAACAAGTGAGTCCACGACTCCTCCAGCCACCTTCAGGTCCTTACCGAGTGGGACCAGGTGATACACTCGACATCGAAGTAGCAGAGAACATCGATACGAGACGGACCACCAAGATCATGCCCGACGGACACCTCTACTACGACGTAGCAAAAGGTATCAACGTAAAAGGAATGTCGCTGAAAGAGATCTCCGACGAACTCTCTACCCAACTCCAGAACGACTATGTCAATCCAGTCATAACGGTCAATGTTTCCGAGGCCGACAGTCAGCGATTCTGGCTACTTGGTCAGGTCCGCACACCGGGTGCCTATTCTATCAGAAAGCCCAGCACGGTCATCGACGCGATCTCTCTGGGAGGCGGCCTGCTCGCCAATGATCAAGCCAACGAAGTTGGAAACCCGGAGGCAGCAGATCTCGAACGAGCCATTCTCATTCGGAACGGCGACTTGATTCCTGTCGATTTCAGAGCGCTGATCCGGGAAGGTGACATGTCGCAAAACGTCTATGTTCAGGGCGGGGACTACATATTTGTTCCATCTTTGACCAAGCAGTCCATCTACGTGCTCGGTGAAGTCATTACGCCGGGACCCGTTTTCTTTGAAGAAGGGACATCCCTCCTCTCTGCTGTCGCTTCGGCTGGCGGTATCGACAAAGAAGCCATTGGATCCAAAGCACTGGTCCTCAGGGGTGGTACGCACAATCCCGAGGTCGCCGTCGTAAATATTAATGCCATTATGCATGGCAAAGAACCCGACTTGCGCCTCGCAGGTGGCGATATCGTCTGGGTTCCGCGCACCGCATGGACCAAGCTGAACGAATACGTTGAAGCCGTCCTCATCACGGCCGGCCAGGCAGTGGCAATTCAAGAAGGCATCGGAGTCGTCGGCGGCGTTGTCAACACCAGCGTATCGATCTCTGCAGGCGGAGGAAACTGATTTAATATCACGTGTCCTCGCTGCAGCTTGTCCCAACTAGTTGTTGTCGCCATCGATAAGACGACCCAGTCCACCGAGGACACTGCCCTCGCCTTTAGCCTGACCTCCTGCTGAGGGAGCATGCTGCAAGACCCGGTCCGCAAGGCGTGAGAACGGTAGGCTCTGCAGCCAAACTTTCCCATGCCCTGACAAAGTAGCCAAAAACATGCCTTCTCCACCGAAGAACATCGACTTCAGATTACCGGCTCGCTCAATGTCGTAAGTAATACCTGGAGCAAAGGCGACCAGACATCCGGTATCCACCCGCAGCGTTTCCCCTTTGAGCTCCTTCTCAATGATCGTTCCTCCTGCATGAAGAAACGCTTTCCCGTCACCCTTCAGCTTCTGCAAAATAAATCCCTCTCCCCCGAAAAACCCGGAGCCGAGCTTCTTATTGAATGCAATCGTCACCTGAGTTCCGAGAGCAGCGCAAAGAAAGGCATCTTTCTGACACGTGATCTCTCCGCCGATGTCAGCAAGATTCAACGGAATGATCTTTCCGGGATACGGAGCAGCGAAGGCCACCCGCCTTTTCCCGGATGATCCGGTGTGAGTAAAGTGCGTCATGAAAATCGACTCACCCGTCAGAGCACGCTTGCCCACAGCAAGGAGTTTTCCCATAACTCCTTCGTTCGGCGCACTGCCATCACCCATCTTTGCTTCAAAGTTAATCTCCGACTCCAGATAGTTCATCGCACCAGCCTCTGCGATGATAGTTTCCCCTGGATCCAGCTCCACTTCCACGATCTGCATGTCATCGCCGAAAATCTCGTAATCAATCTCATGAGAATGTTGAGTCGCCTTCGCCGGCACCGCAGGCACCGGAGGTGGACCTGAGCCAGCCGTTCCTCCGAATAGTTGAGGCAAACCTTCGCCCGCCGCTACCCAGCCAGCCATACCATTGCTCCAAACCTTCGTTTGAGGAGTAATCGAACCGTTCGCCACCAGAGAAGGAAGTTCATTCTCTGGAGCCTGTTTTTGATCGTCTGCTGAATTTGCGTAGTGCCAGTTTTTCATGGGAATCGGTTTCCAGCCTAGATCGAAATGCCAACAGATCAAAGCGTGAATCGTGACGATTTCAGGATTGCATGGCTCCGCTGTCTGGCAAACACTACCGTGCCGTATGATCTGCCATCGAATTGAAAAAACCCAACAGGGTTACCTGGCCCATCCAACCCTGTTGGCTCTGTGTATCGCGGCCTTGGTATTTCTGACGTCAGGCTGCAATCGCGAAAGCAAAGTCGACATCGCAACACGGGAAAAGATACTGCTGCTTGGAAATGGGGGCGAGCCCAAAGCGCTCGATCCACATATTGTTTCCGCCGTCGGCGATTCCAACATTCTTCGGGCGATCTTTGAAGGACTCGTCACCTACCATCCCAGTAGCGACATGCTCCATGAACCCGGCGTGGCTGAGCGATGGGAATCAAACGAAGATTTTTCCGAATGGCGATTCTTTCTCCGAAAAGATGCCAAGTGGTCCAATGGAGATCCGGTTACCGCTCACGATTTCGTATACTCCTACCACCGCATTCTCCACCCCGAGATGGCAGCGCCCTATTCATCGATGCTCTACTTTCTCAAGAATGCCGAGGCGTTCAATCGCGGCGACCTCGCTGATTTTGATCAGGTCGGAGTCAAAGCCGCCAACGATCACGAGCTGGTCTGTACCCTCAAAAGCCCAACTCCCTTTTTCCCGGACGTGGTCAAGCACACGACCTGGCTACCGGTTCACCAGGGAACCATTGAGAAGTTCGGCGGCATGACCGAAGAGTTCACCGATTGGCAAAAACCCGGCAACCATGTCAGCAACGGGGCTTACACCCTGACCGAATGGCGAATCAATTCGGTCATCAAAGTCCGGCGAAATCCGCACTATTGGGATGCCAAAACTGTAAAACTCAACGGACTTAACTTTTACCCCATCGACAACACCTTTACCGAAGAGAAGGCCTTCCGGGGTGACCTACTCCACTACACCTACATCATTCCAAGCAATCTGATCCCTCGATACGAAGAAGCGAACGAACCGAACCTTCGCATCGAAACCTACGCTGGCAGTTACTTTTACCGCTGCAACGTAAACGAAAGGCCAACCGACAATGTCGATTTCCGTCGGGCACTGGCTTACTCCATCGATCAGGAAACGATCGTCAAATATGTCACCATGGGCGGACAACAGCCCGCCTACGGCTTCACCCCTCCATCCGAGGCCGGATATCATCCACCCAATGTCATTTCCTATGATCCGGAAAAAGCTCGAGAGTATCTGAAAAAAGCAGGCTACGAAAGCGGAGCTAACGTCCCCGAATTTTCCATCATTCTCAATACCAATGAAGCCCACAAATCGATTGCCGTGGCCATTCAGGACATGTGGAAAAAAGAGCTCGGCATTGAGAAAGTTAAAATCGAAAACCAGGAATGGAAGGTCTATCAGCAAACCATAATCGACAAGAAATACAATGTCGCCCGGGCCGGATGGATCGGAGACTACGTTGATCCCACTACCTTTCTGGGTATCTGGAAAACCGGAGACTCTAACAACAACACCGGATGGTCCAACGCTGAATACGACAGGCTTCTCACAGAGAGCTATCTACTCAGCGACACTGATGCTCGCTACCAGTTGCTTAGGGACGCAGAGTCCATCCTCCTCGACGAAGTTCCCGTCCTTCCCATCTATTGGTACACTCGCACCTATCTCATTCATCCCGATGTCAAAAACTGGAATCCACTATTGCTCGACAACCATCCATACAAATTGATCGATCTCGACCCAGGTCTGAAACGCACCGTCGCCCCGGAGGCAGCTGAGCAATGAGCACTCTTCGCTACATTCTATCGCGCTTCGGTCAGTCGATTTTTGCACTGCTCTGCATCATAACGATCACCTTTTTTCTCGCACGCCTCGCTCCCGGTGGCCCTTTCCTAGACGATAAAGCCGTGCCGGAACATCTGATCGAAAAGATGAATCAGAAATACGGCTTCGACAAACCCCTCCCCGTTCAGTATGCGCTTTACCTTGGCAGTCTCTTAAAAGGTGACCTCGGACCATCCTTTGGAAACAAAGGATTCAGTGTGAACGAAATCATCGCTGACGGACTGCCCGTTTCCTTCATGCTTGGCATCAGCGGCTTGGGCATCGCACTCCTCATTGGCATTCCCGTAGGGGTGTTTGCGGCGGCTCGCCGAAACACATTCATCGACTATTCGCTCATGTCGATCGCTCTGCTCGGAATCTGTCTGCCGACATTTGTGATCGCTCCGTTACTGGGCGAAATTTTTGCGCTGAAATTGGGATGGTTTGATGTGGCGATGTGGGAGAACAGTTCGGCATGGTTCTTAGGTGCCCTCACCCTAGGACTTTATTATTCAGCCTACATTGCTCGACTTACTCGAGGCAGCATGCTCGATGTCCTCAATCAGGATTTTATTCGCACCGCTCACGCCAAAGGCGTCAGTCCCGTTAAAGTCCTTTTCAAACACGCCTTCCGCGGCGGCATCACTCCGGTAGTGGCCTATCTCGGACCAGCACTGGCCGGATTGATTGGTGGTTCTTTCGTCGTCGAAACTATCTTTGGGCTGCCCGGTCTGGGGCAACACTTCATCAAAGCCGCCACCAACCGCGATTTCTGGCTCATCAATGGCACCGTCATGGTTTTTGCTGTCCTCATTCTGGTGATGAATTTCTTCGTCGATATTCTCCAGGCCTGGCTCGACCCCCGCACCAAATCGAAGAACTAACTCATGCTCAGCGGACAACACAAAAACGGTCAGACCATCGAAAAGGGATCCTCCCTCGGTCGTGACGCGTGGTTTCGCCTCAAAAAGAACCATATCGCCATGGTGAGTCTGTGGTTTTTTGTCGGAGTCACCCTGATCTGTTTTCTCCTGCCTCTGATACCTGGAATCCCCAATCCCAACATCACCTATCCCGATCTGCAGTCGATGCCCGCCATGTCATCTGGAATTTCAGTCGACGGCACTGAAGCCTTCTACCTGCTCGGCAGCGATCATCTCGGCCGCGATATCTTTTCCCGCATTCTATTCGGTGGTCGAGTTTCCCTCATGGTGGGCTTCATTGCGACAGCGGTTTCACTCACAATCGGGATCGTCTACGGAGCTGTGTCAGGCTACGTAGGAGGCAGACTAGATGCATTCATGATGCGTATCGTCGACATCCTTTACGCTCTCCCCTTCATGATCATCGTGATCATTCTAACGACCTACTTCGGAAACAACCTATGGCTACTCTTCGTCTGCATCGGTGCCGTGGAATGGCTCACCATGGCTCGAATTGTCCGGGGTCAGGTCATCTCCCTAAAGAATCAAGAATTTGTCGAAGCAGCACGCAGTCTCGGATTATCACAATGGAGGATCATATTCCGTCACCTTATCCCCAACACAATCGGACCCGTCATTATCTACACCACCCTCACCGTTCCGGCCGTGATGCGTCTCGAGGCCATCCTCAGTTTCCTCGGCCTGGGAGTGCAGCCACCTGATGCCAGTTGGGGATCGCTTATCAAAGAGGGAGCTGACCGCATGGCCAGCGACCCGGGGCTACTCGTCTATCCCGCCATCATCTTCGGCCTAACCTTGTTCAGCCTGAACTTCCTCGGCGATGGACTGCGAGACGCGCTCGACCCGAAGAGTTCAAAGGATTGACCCTCCTCGTGTCGTTCTCTATCCTCCTTATCTTTCCCTCATGAGATTCTCCACCTTTTTTCTGCTCAGCCTTTCAGTGCTGCCTTCCGCTCTCCTGGCTGCTCCCCCCGAGTTCCAGTGGTCTACCAACGAAATCGATACCATCGAAGTCGGCTACGGCCTACAGTTGACTGATATTGATGGTGACGGGCTCACTGACATTGTTCTCGCCGACAAGAAAACTATTCAATGGTACCAGAATCCCACTTGGGAAAAGCACATCATTGCTAAAGACCTCACTCAGCGGGACAACGTCTGCATCGCTGCACGCGACATCACCGGCGACGGTAAGGCCGAGATCGCCGTCGGAGGGCAGTGGAACTTTCTTGAAACCCAAAAAGACGGTGCCGTATTCTTTTTGGTCCCACCACGTGACCGAACAAAGATGTGGTCTCCCGTGAAACTGGAAAACGATCCCAACACCCATCGCATGCACTGGATCAAAGGGCCTGCCGGAGATTACTCCCTCGTCGTAAAGCCGCTACGGGGACGCGGATCCGTTGACGGTGTTGGTCCCGGACTGCGCATCCTGAATTACCACGTTCCAGATGATCCGACCCAGGAATGGACCACCTCTGTGATCAGTGATTTCCTGCACCTCTCGCATAATTTCCATCCCGTCAATTGGGACGACGATCCCGAAGAAGAATTAATCGTCGCCGCAAAAGAAGGTGCCTGGCATTTCGACCGGGAAGGCGATACCTGGAACGCCACCCAGTTAACCAAAAACTTCGCCGGTGAAATTCGTGACGGCATTCTCCCCGGTGGAAAACGTTTCATCGCTACGGTCGAACCCATGCACGGCACTGCGTCCGCGGTTTACGTGGAACCGAAGGGTGGTTCCGGATTGTGGCCACAGCTGACCGTTCTCGACGGTGCCATCAAAGATGGGCACGCTATTGCTGTTGCTGATTTCCTCGGTGTCGGCTCCGATCAGATCGTAGTGGGCTGGCGTGCCATGCATCCGAAAGAGATGCCCGGCGACCCCGGCATCAAGCTGTTTACGCCCCTCGATGAGGAAGGCACTGACTGGCGCGAGACCCAACTTTCCGGGGCGGAGATTGCCGTGGAAGACATCAAAGCGATCGATCTGAACGGAGACGGCAAACCGGAAATCGTCGCTGCCGCCAGGCAGACAAAGAATCTCGTGATTTTTCTGAACGAGACCTGAGCCGATCACTCGGCGCCGACGCTGACTACGAAAGAAGGACAGCCAACAGCATCAAAAAAGACTGATCCTGCTTATTTGCCCTGCTCTTCGTTAATTCGTTCAATGGCCACCTCTGCCATTCGTTCGCCAAAGATCTTATATCCTTCAGCGGAGTAGTGCAGGTCGTTGCTGATCTCTTTCCCCTTGCGATTCACCCCGTCATTCAGATCATCCGTATCGACCCAAAAGGACTTCGAATCGGAATCCGCCACCTTCACCTGGATTGCTCGAACCTGATCCCAGCCTTCCGTGCCAACACCCCAGTCGCTAAGTCGACCTATCACAAAGACAATATCATCGCGTCCCAGGTCTTTGCAAAGTTGCTCGTAAATCCCGATGAGACTTTCTTCGTAAACATCGGCCCATCCCATTTTGGCATCTCGCTCACCCTGCATCCAGAAGAAGCTAACCGACGCCAGTTTCTGCCCCTCGATGGCGGGCTTCACCTTGCTCAAGAGCCGATCATAAAGATCCCCCGTCGTCTCTGGCACTTCCCCCTCGGGTGATTTCCATGCTCTATACCAACGCTGAATCGGCTGCCCTCCCAGCGCGTCCTGAACAACAATCACATTCTCTTTTCCAAGCGCTTTTTCGACAGTTGGCGTGAAAGCCTCTTCAGGCTTGTGACCCTGCATATTCGATTGACCTGAAAGGATGAAGAGATGTTTGCCTGTGTCCTCGGCAATCGAGTCCACTGGATTCAACAAAACTGCGGCGAGTGACAGAAAGGAAAGAATCGGAGAGAGCTTCATGGTTTGGTTTTCTCGAATCCCTGACCATCTGTCAATACTTCACTACCGCATCAAGAAATGACCGATGCGCCTTAATTCTATGCTCCAAAGCCATCTCACTCGGTGTTTCAAAAGTGAACGCATCAGTGGCGTGATCCAAAAACAACCAAATCGCTTCGGGCCAACCATCGAGATCCTCTCCGACGACCCGGCGCATTTCCGCCTCATCAATTTCGCGTTGCATGAGACCGTTCTCAAAGTCCGATCCATCGACATCCGCTGCAGTCTCGCGGGGAATAATGCCCTCACAGGCTGACAAAAGGTGATCTCCGATCGACGCACTGCGAGCCAATTCGTAGAGATAGATTCCACCCACGTCGTAGTCTTCGTGAAGATTAACCGCCACATCAAAACACGTCCCTTCCAGAAATTTTTGCCACGCAGCAATCATCGGCACTCCAGTATCGTGAAAGCTTCGATTAAGATCGACGCCCCGATGATCTTTCCGCGTGTTTTCTACGAGTCCGTACGGATTGAGACATGGCATCACCGTAAACGGCCGACCGGTCTCGCTCAACTCTCGGCCCCGATTCTCCGCCCATTCCAATAGAGCCCATACCGGAGCACATTCGTCTCCATGAACACCGGCAGAGAGATACACGCCACCACCTATCTCCTCCTTAGCCGCCTTGTTCTCGATTGCCATGACAGGATACCCCGCCTCTTCAGAGATGATCGTAAGATCCCAACTTTCCTGTTTTGCGAAGGACTCCCATCGAGCGCGCAAGCGATCAAAATCATGTCCGGAATGTTCTAATATCGCCATTACTCGTATCAACTATTTCCAATATTCGTCGAAGAACCCAGCTTCGACAATTCGCCCCGACGCAAAAGCGTCCGGGAATTGATCGAGCCCGATCACGGCCCAATCCCCAAGCTTTGGATTCTGCAAGGAATTGGTCCTATCATGCCCTTCCCGGAATGTCAGCCCACTGTTGATCACCACATAACGCTTCGGATTGACGGGGTTCGGAAAAATGAAGACCGGAGCGTGCGCAGCACATGAGTAAGTTTCTCCGCGAAACGTAAATTCGTTCTCGTCCCATTCGATCGGTAACCGATCGATGATCTCAGCTATCATGGAATTCGATTCAGGATCGCCCCACAGGATCAAATTTGCATCGGCGATGATCTCGGAGTCCAACGCATCAGCGCGCTTTTCGATCACCTGTCCACGCATCAGTGCCTGCCAACGGGTTTTGAAATGATTCATTTCAAATTCAACCCACCTTGCAAACACCGGCGATGAAGGTTTCGTATCAGGAGGCACTAACACAAACCTACTCATGAAGGCATCGTCAATCGGCCCCTGAAGTCCCGGCCGTTTCGTCAGCTCATCGTGATCGCCCCATGCCCATTTCCCATCTCTCTTGATCAGGCATACTGCTTCCACGGGAAATCCCGGGTTCTCGACTTTTAGTTTCTGATTTCCCATCACAACAGCGGTGCCCGCCAGATCTTCTCCCGGCCGGGATTTGATTGTCAGAGCGGAAATATTTTTAGTAAGCAGTTTAATATTCCTCGCCTTGCGATCCCACGTCCCTTCCGCCTGTGCCCCTACCCAATGACGCTCCAATCCGGTCAGTTCCAGCCAATCAAATCCGGAATACCTCAGGGTGGGTGTCTGCCAGAATATTTTTTCCGACGATTGAGGCCGCCCCGATTTCCAGGCTTCCTGTAGCCAGGCCCAGATCTCATCGACGGACTCCTGATTGTATTTGTGCCCCATCCCTTCGCCAATGAGATGACGTAACTCGTATCCTACCGCTGCTAACTCCCGCTCCATCAAACTAGCGCCCTGCCTCTGTTTGTCCTCAGATCCCGAATACACGAGCAACGGCCCGTTGAAGAAATTCCGAACGTAGTTTGGCACATCGTAGGCCTGCCAGAGAGTTTGCTCGATTTTCGACGGGAACTCCTCTGGAGTCAGCTTCTGGTATTCTTTCGTCTCCGTAAACCCAGCTCCGGCATGAATCGCGCAAAAGCGGTCGCGATAATGCGCTCCGATATGCCAGGCGCCGGCGCCTCCCATCGAAAAACCAGCCAAAGCGACCCTGTCTCGATCAATCGGATAGTCAGCCGCCACCGCATCAATCGCTTCAAACAAATCGATTTCTCCAGCATGTTTCCAGCCCACACACTGGCGACCAAAGGGATAAAGAATAATTGCGTCTACCTGCTCCTCGACGAATCCCCCAAAAGCTTGGCTTTTCGTTAAGCACCGTTTCAAAAAATGCAGGTCTGTCACCTTATCCCCCCGGCCATGGAGCCAGACCAGCATTGGAACCGGTTTCGATAGATCGATACCTTCCGGAATAAATAATCCGAAAGGTTGATAGGAATCATCAATCCTGGACCGGTAACCTCGTACCACCAACCCGCGTTGTTTGATCCAGCTCAGAGTATCACCCTGATCAAGCTCCTTTTGCCTGGCCTCAGCCAGGTCGAGCATCTCTGTTGCCACCGGAATCTCTTTCTTACTGTAAAACTCTCCATGTTTCAGCGCCAGATCAACCGCCTTCACCAAGGCTCCTGCATCAGGGGCATGAGATTTGTAATCGATTCCCCAGACTTTATCGGCCAGATCATCAACTCTCGCTTCCAATTCAGCCCTGAGTTTGGGATCAAGGGACACCCCACCCATGGGAGGCAACTTTCTCTCAATCGCTGGAATCGCCGATAATTCTTCAGCAAGCCCTCGTTTTTCATCCTGACTTTGGACAAAAGTGAGGACATTGACTGCCGTTAAAATTACGGCAAAGCGGATGAATTGATTCATCAGATGCGGTCCTCAGTAAACGGATCAATCCATCCGATCACCTGGCCTCCTTTTATGAGTGCTTTGTACTTTACGGGAAATTTTCCGAAAATCGTCTCAACCTCAAAAAGCACCGTAACAGTATCGTAAGTGCCCGGATACGCACCCCCGACGGTTTGCGTTCCGTTCCAGAAAAATGACTTGGTTTCCTCAGGTTTCACCGTAGCGAGAGCCCCATTTACGATGCTCTTTTTCACCGGTGTAAACCGCGAGTCGGTAGCTGACGCGGCAGCGACCGGCGGGGAAGACTCTCCCTTCAGGAGCGCTAACTTGGCTGGATCAGCTTCCACGATGCGCTTCACCTTCGCTCGCATTTCATCAACTTCCGCAATCTTTCTCGCCGCAAAGTCGTCATATCGCTTCGTAATACGCTGTTTAAAATCCGTCTTGTCGACCGATACCTGATTACTCATCGTAGCATTTGCCAAACTCGACACCACCAATTGATCTCCAATCAAACGGACAGGTTTTAGCGGTATGCCAGGATCGACACTACTCCCCCCTACGACCTGACCATTAACGACCAACTCAAACATGACAGGTTCGGAACACCTGATCTCCGGAGGAAACGCACGATCAGGAACGTTGGCCCAGTTTCCCACAATCTCCTTGAGTGGCAGGATGTCGGGCATTGGATAGCGCTCCTCCAAAAGCAGATCGATATCCGATTTCTTCGGCGCGGACGGCTGTGATGCATTGGCAGTATTCGCGGTCGAAACAGCGGGTTTCGAATCCATCTGATCGTTACCAGCTCCAACAACCGATCCCTTTTCAGAAGAATCTTCTTTAATCACTGATCCGTCCGTCATCCTGGGCCCATACCCTTTGATTGCAGGTTCAATGTATGGTTCCCAGAAAAAATATCCGGCCGCTGCGATTCCTCCCAGAATCAATATTGTGATAAATAATCCTTTCATGGTCGCTTCATGAATAAAACCTTAAGCATCTGAATGCAAGCCACGCCTCCAAGCTACTTCACCATATCACATTTCTTTTGACGGATGCGTGTTCCCACGGTGACTTAGTCCCAATGCGAATCATTTTCATGGGAACAGGAGAGATTGGATTACCCTCTCTCCATTGGCTGATCGGACAAAGAGACCAACACAAGGTCGTCGGAGTCTACACTCAGCCTGACAAAAAAATTGGACGGAAACAAATCCTGACACCTCCCGCTGTCAAAGTGGCGGCAGAAGAGGCCGGGATTCCGGTGCTTCAGCCCGAAAGCTTCCGCAACAATGGAGCCGCCCTCATCCAACTTCAGTCTCTCAGATGTGATATCGCTATCGTCATGGCCTATGGCCAGATTCTTCCAAAGGCAGTGATTGCCGCTCCTACAAAGGCCTGCATCAATCTGCACGCCTCACTTCTTCCCCGGCACCGTGGCGCCGCACCGATTCAGGCAGCGATCAGAGACGGCGATGAAACAAGCGGGATCACGCTCATGCATATCGCGCCAAAGCTGGACGCCGGCGACATGATCCTCAAAGAATCCCTCACCATACTTCCAACCGACACCGGGGGAATTCTTCATGATAAGCTAGCCGAACTCGGCCCCATCCTCCTCCAACGCGCGTTCCCCACTCTTGAACAAGATTCCATTCCCGCAGAAAAGCAAAACGAGGACCTTGTCACCTACTCAGGAAAACTGGAAAGGGAACACGGTTCGATCGACTGGACTCAACCAGCGGAACAACTGGAACGCCTCATCCGGGCCTACGACCCCTGGCCCGGCACCTACACCAAACTCGAACATAGCGGCGAGTCTCGGAAACTTAAGATCTTTCCAACCTCCCTCACCGGTCCTGACTCGGACAAGCCGCCCGGAACCGTCCTCTCGAACCAAAACGAATTGACCGTCAGCTGCGGCGAAGGCTCGCTTGTCCTTCACGGAGATTTACAACTCGATGGACGCAAACGGATGAAAGGAGCTGACCTCCTCCGCGGAGTCGACATCCCGATCGGAACGATTCTCAATAGCAATCGAGATTGATCTTTGAATTTCAGCATAGTTAGTGGAGGATGAGCTAGTTAAGCGCAGTCCATTATGTCGAGAGAATTCAACCGTGTTATCCTCAAGCTCAGCGGGGAAGCCCTCCGCGAACAAGGCAGCCATGACAACATCTCTCCGGAGATCGTCGAAGGCATCGCCAATCAGATTAAAGCCGCCCACCAAACCGGCATGGAAATCGCCATCGTAGTAGGCGGCGGCAACTTTTGGCGTGGTGCAGCAGCAGCCGGCCGCGGCATGGACCGAGCCACCGCAGACTATGTCGGTATGCTGGCCACCGTCATGAACGCACTGGCCGTGCACAGCATGCTTGAGGCCGTCGGCGTCCCATCACGCGTCCAAACAGCGATCGAAATGAAAAACGTCGCCGAATCATTTATCCGTCGCCTCGCGATTCGTCATCTCGAAAAAGGACGCGTCCTTATCCTGGGAGGTGGCACCGGCAACCCCTTCTTCACCACCGACACGACCGCTGCCCTGCGTGCGAGCGAAATCGGCGCTGACATCATCTTCAAAGCCACCAATGTCGACGGGGTCTACGACAAAGATCCACGAAAGTTCGATGACGCGAAGCGCTACGAAAAAATCACCTTCAACGAGGCGCTTTCGCAGAACCTCAAAGTCATGGACGGCACCGCGTTCACTCTTTGTCAGGACAACGACATTCCCATCGTTGTTTTCAATATGAACGAAGGCGACAACATTCGACGCGCTCTTAGTGGCGAAGAAATCGGCACGATTGTAAGCAACTGATTGGCAATCAGGCTATCCCACTACTAATTCAGCTATTTGATTTCACCCAATTTTCCCTTTAAGCTCCTAACAACCTCATTTTCTTGCCCCATGAATACTGATACTTTTCTCCTCGAAACCGATGACTCGATGCAAAAAGCGGCCGACTTCGTTTCATCTGAAATGTCGAGTATCAGGACTGGAAAAGCCAGCCCTGCCCTGCTCGACAACATCAGCGTGAACGTCGAAGCCTATGGCACCAGTATGCCACTGAAACAACTTGCTCTTGTTTCCGCACCGGAGCCAAGAATGCTCACTGTTCAGCCTCATGATCCGTCCATTATGGCTGATGTCGAACGCGCCCTCCGCGAATCCAAGCTCGGCATCAATCCAGCCAGCGACGGACGACTCATTCGACTTCCCATTCCCGAGCTTTCCGAAGAACGTCGTCAGGACCTCGTTAAAGTAATTCGGGACATGGCTGAGCAAGGTCGAGTCCGAATTCGATCTGCCCGCAAAGAAGGGATGGATGATTTAAAGACGGCTCTCAAATCCAGTGCCATCACCGAAGACTCATTCCACGACATGGAAAAAGAAGTCCAGACCCTCACTGACAAACACGTCAAATCCATCGACGAACACCTCTCCAAGAAGGAAGAAGACGTGATGAGAGTGTAACCCGCTTCTATTTCCTTTTCCTTTTCCTAATCCTTTTCTTTTTCTTTTTCTGGCGCAGCAGAACCCGCAAAAGCTCAGAATCCCACAGGCGACGATGTTTTCACCCAAAGACCTTCTCAATCTTTCAGAAACAGACCACGCAAGCCTGTTCGCAGAGGGCGAACCAGTCTGGTCCGCCCTAGCCGGAATCAACAACTATCTAGATCAGCTCATCGAATCTATCGACGGCCCCCTCGTCAATGGAGCCGTCCATGAGCAAGCTGTCATTGGTGAGCGCGTCTACCTCGCTCCCGGTGTCATCGTTGAAGCGAACGCTGTCATTAAAGGGCCAGCTTGGATCGGTGCAGGCACCACTGTCCGCAGTGGAGCCTACATTCGGGAGAATGTCATTTGCGGAGATAACTGCGTCCTCGGCAATTCCTGCGAGTTCAAAAACTGCCTGCTTTTCAACCGAGCCGAAGTACCGCATTTTAACTACGTCGGAGACAGCATTATCGGATACAAAGGCCACTTGGGAGCCGGTGTCATTTGCTCCAATGTTCGTCTGGATCGCGCCAACGTCGTCATCCGAGATACCGAAAATAGTAATATCGATACAGGACTCCGGAAGTTTGGCGCCATCGTCGGTGACCACACAGAAGTCGGTTGCAACAGCGTTCTCAGTCCCGGTTCTATTCTCGGCCGCGACAGCATCATTTACCCCTGCACCAGCTGGCAAGGCGTGCTGGAATCGCAGTCTATCGTGAAGACCAAGCAGCCGCAGCAGGTGGTGAAACGGCATTCAGGGGCTTAGCTAGCAGCTAACTTCTTAATCTTACTCATAATCTTATTCTTACTCCACGATCCGCCCAGAGATTTAGAATAAGAGTAAGCGCGTCCCGCGGCCGCGGCACAAAAAAGCGCTCCGAAACACTGCAGGCAGGTTCGAAGCGCCCTTATAATAATTCCCACTTGTACCGTCGCCGATAGTGAAGCCACGTTCCCTTTTCTCAACAGGTTGGGTGCCGCTCATCGACTTTTGCCTTCCAGCGAAGGCCTGACAGCCGACGATTTGCTAAGCTCCCAGTAACGTATCAACGGTCCGGGCTTGTTATAAATCGGTCAGGGTCGAGCACAGCAGGAAAATCCAAAAATTTTCGAGATATTGTTCTCTTACCTAAAGTCTACGTTTAATCCCGATTTAAGGGAATCCAAAAGTTTCGAATGTGCCGTTTCGACCTCAGCTGCTTCGAGCGTTCGATCGGCTGAACGGTAGGAAATAGAATAGGCCAGCGACTTTTTGTCGGCCGGTAATTTTTCTCCACTTGGATCCTGAAAAACGTCAAAGAGCTCGACGGATTCCAACAAAGGCTCCTTATGAGCAGCAAAAAATTCCGCCACCTCACTGGCAGCCAACTCGGATGATACCAACATCGCGACATCACGCGAACTGCCTGGAAATTTCGGGAGTTCCGCATACTTAAGATCAGCACTCGCCGCCGCTGCTAGTTTCTTAAGATTGATTTCCGCCACCAGGACCGGTGCATCCAAGTCAAGCGCGCGGGCGCGCGCGGGAGGAACGATCCCAGCAAGACCCAATTTGGCCGCTTTTTTGCCCCGGCCGATCTCAATGCTGCAAGCGCAAAGCAAACGATCGTCATCGATCGGAACCAGATTAAGCCCCTCAGGACATACCTGTTCAAGCGCGGCACGAAGGTCGTGGATATCGAGATTCCCAGGCTTGGCATCTGCCCAGCTTTGGGGACTGCGTCCACCCGTCATTAACAGAGCAATGTGCTCGTGCTCCACTTCGCCACCCTTCGGCGTGGCAGTGAAAACACGCCCCATTTCAAAGAGACGCAGATCGGCGTTGCCGAACCTCTGATTGCGAGAAGCTGTCGCCAGCAAACCGGGAATCAATCCCGGACGCAGGTAATCCTGCTCATCATTGAGCGGATTCTTCAACCGAATCGGACTCATTCCGCGATGATTGGTGGCGAGGTCATCTGCCAGTTGTAGATCGGAAATCAATTTGAGATTGCGAACCTCAAAGAATCCAAAGCTGCTCAACTTATTTTGAATGCCCGAAGCAAAATCAAAAGAATGGTCTGCCTTGGATGCTGGCGAAAACCAAGCCCTCTGGTTGGAAGGCACCTGATCGAGTCCAAAAACGCGGGCCACCTCTTCAACAAGATCCACGGGACGCCCCAGATCCAGCCGATAGCTAGGCACCTGCCAGGCAGCCGAACCTTTATCGAGACCCAGTGATGTCAAAATCGACTCAATCGTGTCATCAGGAACTTTAGCGCCGATCACGGACCGGCAATAGTCATTATCCAACGCTACCGGTGTCGGGGCCGCAGGTTTTTCCCCGCAAACCACGATTTCGTCCTCAGCCGTGCCTCCGGCCAGTTCAAGGATCAGCTTCACTGCGAGATCGGATGCACCATTCACTTGATAGGCGTCTGCTCCCCTTTCAAAGCGATAACTGGAATCGGAGTGCAAATTGAGTCGGCGCGCTGTACGTCGAATCATGGATGGAGCAAAGTAGGCTGATTCAATCAGAATATCGGTAGTCGTCCCGGTCACTCCCGAGTCCTCACCTCCCATCACTCCGCCAATCGCAAGGGCTTTGGCACTATCTGCGATGACCATGTCATCCGGAGTCAGGGAATAAGTCTCCCCGTCCAAAGCAACAAACTCTTCGCCTGCTCCTGCCTGACGAACCTGGATGCCACCTTCCAGCTTCGCTGTATCAAAAGCGTGAAGCGGCTGGCCCATTTCCATGAGCACGTAGTTAGTGATATCGACAATATTATTAATCGGACGCAATCCAATGGATTCAAGTTTCTCCTTCAACCAGGCAGGAGACTCGGTGACTTTCACTCCGCGAATAGTGCGGGCGGTGTAGAAAGGGCAGGAATCGGTCGAGATTTGAATCTCGGTGTCTATTGCTTCTCGCACTGGTGTCGCTGAATCAGCGTGATGAGCTAAACCGGTTAGCTTCTTGCCTGCCAAAGCTGCCAACTCTCGGGCCACGCCCAGATGGCTAAGGCAATCGGGACGATTCGGCGTGATTTCCAATTCGAACACTGCTGGATACACCTCTTTCAATGGCGTGCCTGACTTCAAGTCCGAAGACAATATCATGAGGCCATCGGCGGCGTCTGTCAGCCCGATCTCGGCGGCTGCACACATCATTCCGAGCGACGGAACGCCCCTGAGCTTGCCCTCTTTAATTTCGAAGGTCTTGCCATCGCCCGCGTCGAGAACGCAACCCGGCAAAGCGAGAGGAACCTTGTCGCCCACTTTGTAATTCTTAGCGCCACAAACAATCTGGCGGGGAGTTCCTGATCCATCATCCACCTGACAAACGGAAAGCTTATCGGCGTCGGGGTGCTTGTCGGAGGACAGCACTTCCCCAACTACAAGATGATCAGGAAGACTCTGAATACCTTCCACTTCGATACCGGTGAAAGTCAGCAAATCATCCAGCTCCTGAATTGAATATTCAGAGAAATCGACGTGATCAGAAAGCCATTTAAGAGAAACGTTCATGGGAGAGAAGAAATTTGGAGTGCGGTGGCTCGACACCGCTTTTCGTTCGATTCAGATTTGGTTTTACTTGTCCAGAACAGGTTCAAATTCATCTGCGACGTTCACAGAATCCGTTTTCAAACCGTAAATTGTTTTCACTTGGGCATTGGACACAGTTCGCTCAAACCACCCAGCCGAGCACCAGGGATACATGCTGGCAATCTCAGTAAGCCCGTGATGCACCGCATTCTGATGAACATAGTTCAGTCGCGCCAGATAACTCCGGTGATGGGTGAGCCGGGTCTCGAAAAAATTGTGCCAGACTTTGCGCCCGGAATCTCCGTCTAATCCATTCAACCAGGCGGCACATCGCGAATGAAAATGTCCGAGAAACCTGGACAGAGACTGCGCACTCTCGTCCGTTTCTGGTGAATGCCCGACAAAGTGATAGTGATTCGAGAAAACGGCCCAAGCCTCAAGACGCCAGCCATATTTCGAAGCGTATCGGAGAAGGCCATCGTGAAGCTCTTTGAGTTTTGTAGAAGAGGAGAATAGATGCTTCTTTTGATATGTTCCCGCCGTGACCATAAAAGTGCCTGACTCCGCAAGCATATGCAGGGGAGCGTGAGGCCAATGGTCAGGGGAATCGGTCATGTTAGATTATTCAACTTGGGCTCCGTGAAAGCGGTGTCAAGCCACCGCACTCCAAACTACGAAAACTGCCCAAGAAACCGCACATCGTTTTCAATCAGTAGCCGCAGATCGGGAATGCCATACATGATCATCGCCAAGCGATCGATTCCCATGCCAAAAGCAAAACCGCTAATCTCGCCCGGATCGTAAGCAGCATCACCGCGCTTGTTTGATACCTCACTGAACACAGCCGGATCGACAATACCGCAACCAGCGATCTCAATCCATTTGGCCGCCCGTCCGGTGGCATGAAGTTTCAGGTCGACCTCAAAACTCGGCTCGGTGAACGGAAAGAAGTGAGGACGAAAACGCACCTCAGTCTTCGATCCGAAAAGCTCACGGAAGAAGTATTCCAAAGTTCCTTTCAAATCTGCCAAGGTCACGTTCTGGTCGACGTAAAGACCCTCCAATTGATTGAAGGCGCTCAAGTGCGTGGCATCAATTTCATCCCGACGGAACGCGCTGCCCGGCGCGATGATACGCACCGGCGGCACTACCTTCTCCATCGTCCGGATCTGGACGGACGAAGTGTGCGTCCGGAGTAGCTTGCCGTTCTCAAAGTAAAAAGTATCACTCTCATTTCGAGCCGGATGATCTTCCGGCGTATTGAGTGCATCAAAGCAATGCCACTCCGTCTCGATCTCAGGCCCTTCTGCCAGGGCAAATCCCATCCGACGGAGAATAGCGACGGCCTCGTTTAGCACATGCGTCAGCGGATGAAGCCCTCCCGTCGGAAGATCGCGCGCAGGGAGCGTCGCATCAATCGACGAAAATGCCGCCGCATCGCGCGCGGCAGTCAGAGCTGCGCCCTTCCTCTCGAGTGCTGAAGTGATCGCCGTGCGGACTTCGTTCAGTTTCTGACCAACGTCCTTCTTCTGTTCCTTGGGCACGTCGCGCATCCCCGCACTGGCAGCAGTGAGCGGGCTCTTCTTGCCCAGAAAACCCACCCGGGCCTCTTCAAGAGCAGCATCGTCGTCGATAGATTCGATCGCGCTGAGCGCATCGGATTTGATAGCGTCTAGTTCGGCAAGCATGTCGATATAACAGGGTTCAGTGCCTGACCTAACAGGGTTTGGCAGATATTCAAGAGATGGCCTCGCCACCCCTCTTTTTCTTAATCCTTTTCTTTTTCATTTTCTTCGTCCGCTTCGAGCGGCTCCCTTCATCCTCAGATAAAGAAAAAGAGCAAGAAAAGGAAAAAGGGATTAAAAAAGCCGGAGGGTCCACTGAAGCGGACCAACCGGCTTTTCGATAAAGTTTATCAGCCTGAAATTCAGGCAACCTGCTTGGCCTTGTCTTCCAGAGCCGCCTTGGATTTCTCGACGATTGCGGTGAACGCAGCTTCGTCTTGAACGGCGAGATCAGAGAGAACCTTGCGGTCAAGCTCGATACCAGCGGCCTTCATTCCCTCCATAAAGCGAGAGTATGTGATGCCGTTGTTCTTAGCTCCGGCACTGATCCGGGCAATCCAAAGACTGCGGAAGGTGCGTTTGCGGTTTTTACGGTCACGATAGGCCCACTGCTGAGCTTTAAAGACCGAGTCTTTAGCTGTCCGATAAAGTTTCGAGCGTGAACCGCGGAAACCTTTGGCTTTCTTCAGGATACGTTTTCTGCGCTTCCGACTAGCGGGCGCGTTTGTTGCACGTGGCATTTTTTATTTTCCTCTGATTGGGCTGTTTTTTATTTCAACTGGCTGACTCACCCTCTCATTAGGTGGCGGTAGGCTTTTTGCCGCGCCACCAGTCAACTCAGTTGTGGATCGAATTGGTCGATCCGCTCGGTATTATTCTCCGGCTTATTTGCCGCAGAACGGAAGATCCATTTTAATGTTCTTCTCGTCACATTTTGCCACCAGAGCCGATTGGCCCAGACGACGCATGCGCTTCGAGTTTTTGCGTCGGTTCAGGTGTCTCTTACCCTGCTTCCGACGAATAACTCGTCCCGTTCCAGTCACCTTAAATCTTTTGGCGACTCCTTTTCGTGTTTTAGCTTTTCCAGCAGCTCGTGCCATAGCGGGCCGACCCTAAGTCAAGATCACAGGAACGCAACGGAATTTGGGGCACTTTTCACGCTAAAAGGCTCTTCTTTTGCCCTACATCAATCGATTTTCATTTAATCAGGCGCAAAACCGGCGGGCCCAACCTCTATTTTTAGGTTCCCACCCGACTAGCTTCCAGCTACATTCGCCCTCCAGATATGAGCGAAGATTCCTCCCCTGAAACCGCCGAAACAGCCAATAATTCCAACTCCGTTGATCTGGAGCAGGAAATGGTCGAAAAGCTCTCCCAAGCCCGTGCAATTATTGGCAAGGAGCTTAGAAAAGTCATCATCGGACAGGAAGAAGTCGTTGATCAATTGCTCATTGCTCTGCTTTCGGGAGGCCATTGCCTCATCACCGGAGCTCCTGGTCTCGCTAAAACCCTGCTCGTCAGCACTTTATCCAAAGTCTTCGACCTCTCCTTCAGCCGAATCCAGTTCACGCCTGACTTAATGCCCTCGGACATAACCGGGACTGAAATCCTCGAAGAAACAGCTGAAGGCCGTCGCGAATTGGTTTTTAATCGAGGCCCCATTTTCGCAAATCTCATTTTGGCTGACGAAATCAACCGAACTCCTCCGAAAACTCAGGCCGCCCTGCTCGAAGCGATGCAGGAAAAACAGGTCTCCGCCGCCGGACAAACCATGGCGCTCGAGAAACCCTTTTTCGTCCTCGCGACACAGAATCCGATCGAAATGGAAGGCACTTATCCTCTTCCTGAAGCACAGCTCGATCGTTTCATGTTCAATATTGTGATTGACTACCTATCCGAAGATGAAGAAGTGGCCGTCGTATCTCAAACCACTGGGGCAGGCCCGGAAGAAGTGAACTCAATTTTCAATGGGGAAGATCTTAAAAAATGTCATGAAGTGGTGAGAGGCGTCCCAATTGCCGAAGAAGTGATCCGCTACGCCGTCCGCATCGCAGCCAATTCCCGACCCGGCCAGGACCATTCCAGCGAATACATCAACGAATGGATCAACTGGGGCGCTGGCACTCGCGCTGGCCAAAACCTCGTCCTGGGAGCAAAAACCAAAGCGTTGCTCGATGGCCGGGCTCACGTCACCTACGAAGACGTTCGGTCAATGGCCGGCCCCGTGTTGCGTCATCGTATCCTGACCAATTATCGCGCAGAGGCAGAGGGGATCACGATCGATCAAGTGATCGAAAAGCTCATCGATATGACCCCGGAGAGCGTTTAGTTTCTCAAGGGCTAAACAGCAAATTTGCTAAGGGTTACCTGCTATCGTATGACCGCCAACTACATCGATCCGACTGCACTGATGCGGGTCAAATCGATGGAACTTCGCGCCCGCATGGTCATGGAGGGATTTTGGAAAGGTCTCCATCGCTCCCCCTACCACGGTTTTTCAGTGGAGTTCAGTGAATACCGTCCCTACGCGCCCGGTGATGATCCGCGCTTCCTCGACTGGAAAGTGATGGCCCGCAGTGACCGGGCATTCATCAAAAAATTCGAAGACGAAACCAATCTGCGGGCTCATCTCCTCCTCGATCGCAGTCAGTCCATGACCTACGGCTCCGGGGACTATTCGAAGCAAGACTATGCCTCCACTTTTGCCTCCACCCTCGCCTATTTCTTGATGGGGCAGAACGATGCCGTGGGGCTGACCACTTTCGATCAGCGGGTAGACCAGCACATCCCGGCCCGAAACCGGCCCGGACAATTACGCCGTATCATGCTTCAACTCGACAAGGCTCCCTCGGGTGAGGGAACCGACCTTGGCGCCGCCATGAAGGGACTGCACGAACTCATTAGAAAACGTAGTCTCATTCTTCTGCTCTCTGATTTCCTCGCTCCCTTGGAAGATCTGGAAAAACAAATCGGATACCTTGCAGCCGGCGGCCACGATCTTGCCATCTTCCAGTTCCTCGATCCCCGCGAACTCGATTTCGATTTTGGAAAGGCGACTCACTACCGCGATACCGAAACTGGAAAAGACCTCTTTATTGATCCATCTGTCGCCCGAACTGGATATCTGGAACGACTCAACGCACACCTGGATTCAATTCGCCAACTGGCCGGCAGGCACGGCGTGAGCTACCATCTAGTTCCCACCGATCAACCCCTCGAGCGGGTTCTCTTTGATTTCGTCACAGGCCGCACCAAAAAATCACGCTAACCGAACCAAATACCCATGTTAACCGACGACCAAAAACAAAAACTCACCACTCTCGCGAGTGAGCTGGTTGATCAAAATTCTGCTAGAATACTAGTTGAGCCTCAGGACCGCAGCACCGGATTCTGGTTTGGCGGCGGCAACGTCATCCAGGACCGGGACGGATCCATTCTCGTCTGTGGCCGCTACCGAAATTTTGGCGACTCAAGAACCGGTGTAGGCGCCGGCGCGCGTGGGCTTGAATTAGCAGTATTCCGCGCTCCCAATGTCGAAGGCGAATTCGAAAAGATCCTCTCATTTTCAAAAGCAGATCTAGCCCACAGCGGCATGGATGTTGTTTCAATTGAGGGCGTTGCCCTTCACCTGGCAGAAGATGAAATTGAGCTCTTCATCTCCACTGAGAAGGATGCCAAATATCCTGAGCGCCTCGCTGCTTTTCAGAAACCCGGTGCCGGCGTCTGGAGCATCGACCGCATCCACGCCGACAAAGTTGAAAATTTGAGCCCCAGCAATATTGAAGAAATCATTCCTTTTGGCTCAGACGATCCCGGCCGACTACACTGCAAAGACCCATGGGTGTTTGATTTGCCTAATGGCGATCTTGTCCTCGGCTACTGCACTCACCCATTCACCTGGTCCAGCAGCGGCACCGCCGCGTTGATCCGAAAAGCCGGATCTTCGAGCTACGAAAAAATCACTGACAACCTGCTCCACCGCGGTCCCGTTTGGGACATCGCAGCTGCCCGGGTCACTGAACGACTCGCCGTTCCGAAGATCGGGGCTTTTGCTGATCAGTCCGACTTATCCCTCTACTTTTACGACAGTTGCGAAAGCCTTCGCCAACTCGACGAAAACCCGACCGCTGCATCCCGACCACGAGGATGGTCCTGCGAAGAAATTGGAGGAATCGCCATTGGAAATGACAACAATCTCAGCCAGATCGAAAGCATCTCCCTTGAAAACCCATTGTTTATCTCTCCTCACGGAACCGGGTGCTCCCGCTACATTGCCACCCTCGTCACAGACGAAGGCATCTTCGCCAATTGGCAACAGGGTCAGACAGACCTTTGCCAACCCCTGGTCGGACATTTTCTTCCGATGAATCGAGTCAAAGAAATCCTCAGCTAATCCAATGCGACTTTCTCTCAATGCTTCAACGATCAAGCCGACCCCACTACTCGAAAAAATCGAAGTAGCAGGGAAAGCAGGTTACCGCGGAATCGAACTTTGGGCCGTCGAAATCTACGAACACATCGGCCGCGGAGGCGAGGTTTCGGATGTTGAAAAAGCCCTTTCCGATCATGGCCTATCGGTCCCTGCGTTCATCGCCGTTCGCGGCTGGGGCGATACCAGCGGCCTGGAGTATCGTGTAGCGATGGAAGAAGCCCGCCGGCGATTCGAACTGGCTGCCCGGATCGGCGCACCGCTCGTCATCTGCACTCCTCCCGTTGAAAAGCCGGGTATCGAAACACTTCACGAAGCTTACCTTGATCTGCTTCAAATAGGCAGAGAGACCGGCGTTCAGGCCGTACTCGAATACATCAGCTTTTTCAAAAGTCTCAACAATCTGCCCGACGCCGTCACTGTGATGGACCGCTGTGACGCTTCCGATTGTGTGACGATATTGGATGCCTTTCACAACTGGAACAACCGAACCACCCTCGATGACATTCGGGACATTCCTCTCGAGCAGATTAGCCACTATCACATCAATGATGCTCCGGCGGGAATCCCCAGCGGCCAGCAGAATGACTCCCATCGCGTCATGGTAGGAGACGGAATCATCGATCTAAAAGCAGAGCTAACGGTGCTCAAAGAGAAAGGCTACGACAAATGGTTAAGCCTCGAGCTTTTCAATGCAGAGTGGTGGTCAAAAGATCCATTGGAAACAGCAAAAGTCGGCCTGGAGCGCATCCAGGCGCTCTGTGACGAGGTGGGATGGACCATCGAATCGTAGTTCGAGGCCCAACCTTTTCACAAACATTTCGCATTCCTTTCATCACCCCTTCACCCTGAAGACGAAGGATGCTGTATGAAAATGACACGCAGACAATGGCTGGCACGGATCGGCTTTTACGGCTCTCCCATGGCAGCGTTTGGCTATGGCAGCCTCGTCGAGAAACAATGGATTGATCTGAACCGGGTGGATGTTCCCCTTTCCCCGCGCCATGGCCACCTCGACGGGATGACCGTTGCCGTTCTGGGCGATTTTCATCATGACGATTTTGGGGACGATCAATTAATCGAACGCGCGGTGACAGCCATCAATGATGAGGGAGTTGATCTCATCATGTTAGTCGGAGATTACATCTCCAATGACGTCTCTGCCGCCGAGCCGCTCTGCCATGAACTTCGTAACCTACGCTCCAAATTCGGGTGTTTCGGAATCCTCGGCAACCACGACTGCTGGAATCTGGACCGTAATCTCCTGCAATACCTTGAGGCGGCCGGAATTCGTCTACTCGTTAACGAATCTGTCGAATTCGATGACTTCGCCGTGACCGGTCTGGATAGCATTTGGGGCGGCAGCCCATCGATGGCTTGGGCAAAGAGGGAAGTCCCTCCCGAAAAACCGATTCTACTCGGTTGGCACGAGCCAGACACCTTCGACAACTACCAGGAAGACAACATTGTTCTGCAAATGTCAGGGCACACTCACGGAGGCCAGGTGTGCGCTCCAGTCTATGGACCTGTTCTACTTCCAGACTATGGAAAGAAATACCCTTACGGACTCTACCGCGATGACGAGCGCGCGCTCTACGTGACCCGCGGCATTGGAACCATCACCATTCCAACCAGATTTCTTTGCCGTCCGGAAGTGGCCATCCTTACGCTCAAGGCATAGCCCTATCCGATCAATGGCAGAGCACGGCCCTGCCGCGCGCTCTCGAACGCAGTATCGATTATCTGTTGTCCGATTCGCGACATCGACATGCTGAGAGGACCTTCGACCGGTCGCTCCTGTTCAATACAGTTGATCAGATACTCGACCGGATTTGACCAAGGTGAAAACAATTCAGGCGCACCGATCCTTTTCCCTTCGGGACAGTCCCGCGTCTGCACCGTGACAAAGTCATCATAATCACCGCTCGAGATCGTCCCCTCCGTTCCCATCACTACAAAACCACAACTTGGCTGAGGCTGATGCGTCCATGGATCCGAAAATGTGCCCCAACGTGTTTCAAATTTCGAAAGCCCGGTTTCGTATCGCGCCACCGCCACACAATGCTCATCGACCTCCAGGCTGTTGTTTTTCAGATCCCACATCGCCATCACTTCGATCGGCTTCTTTCCCCCGTTGAACCACGTGCCAAGGGTGGTGCCATAACCCAAATAATCCTGCAAACTGCCGCCCCCTTCTCCCGCTTGGTAAAACCAACTCGACGCCTTTTCAGCCTCGTCCGGTTCCCGCTCGATCTTATCGGCCCCATGCCAAAGAGGACCGCGATTTCCATCGTAAAAGTGAACTTCCCTAACCTCTCCGATCAGGCCCTCCTGAATCAAAGACCAGCACTTCGCATGAGAGCGACACCAAACCAAAGGCCAGTTGATCGCGAGTTGTTTGCCTGTCCCTTCCATTGTTGAAATCATGCGATCCGCCTCCGCAAGCGAAGCAGCGAAGGGCTTTTCCATCAGGATATGAACTCCATGAGAAGCTACCTTCTCCGTCCACTCAGCATGCCGTGCCGCTGCCGGACAAAGAATTACCAGATCAGGCCTGGTCGACTCAAGGCACGCTTCGACTTCAGTAAACACCTTCTCCTCACCCAACCCGAACTGGGCCTTCGCTTCCAGCATCCGCTCTGGATGCTCATCGCAGATTCCGACGATCTCAGCCTGAGGATGGTCGTGCGCCATCCTCAGCAGATCACCCATGTGGAAGTGATCAAAATTGATGCCAGCGATTCTCATCAGGCAGCATCTTCTTCGTCCTCACTAATCTTGGATTTATCCCAGAATGTGAAGAAGAAAATCACGGCAATCACGATTGCCATGATAGCGGGAGTCATCCAGAACACTTTCCATTGTCCCATCGCATCACTTAGAAGCGTTGCATCGATTCCATCCGGCATGTTAACGGAGAACATTTTGGCAAACTTCTGCCCGAAAGTCAGAGCCTCCTCGCCTCGGGCTGATCCAATTGCTTCTGCCAAGGCACCGGAATCTGCCAGTCCGGATGCCTGTCCACTATAACTCGGCAACCAGGACTTTCCGAAGATGATGGCATATCCGATCCACATCCCAATTCCCTGGGTCACGAAAACCAGCATGCTTTGCGCCTGCCCCCGAACCTCTTTTGGCGCCACGTGATCGGTATACATAAATCCCGTAACGAAAAAGAAGTCATAACAGATCCCGTGAAGAGCAATCCCCAGGAACAACATCCAAGTCACTTGTTCAGGTGCACCGAAACCAAACAAAACATAGCGAGCAAACCACGCTATCATTCCGATCATAATCATCCATTTCACACCCAGACGTCGGAAGAAAAATGGAATTAGAAGCATGAATACAATCTCCGACATCTGACCAATCGTCATAGTAGAGGCCGGTTGTTCGAATCCAGAATTCGCAAGGAAATCGCCGGTTTTTCCGAAATAATATGCCAGGGGAATGCAGATCAATCCCGAACAGATGACGAATACCAGGAACGAAGGCTTTGCGAGAAGCTTCCATGCATCAAGCATCAGCAAAGCACGCAGGTCGATCTTCTGACCCTTCGCTGGAGCCGGGGTGTGCGGCAGGAAGAAGGAAAAGACGCCGAGAACGAAAGACGCGTAGGCCGCCATCTTCATGATTCCGAGATCGGCACTCCATCCAAGCGCTCCAACCATCAACCCGGCGGCAATCCAGCCAATGGTTCCCCAGACTCGAATCTTAGGAAAGTCGATCCGTTTCAGGTGAGTAAACCCAATCGTATTTCCCAACCCAAGCGTCGGCATGTAACAAAGCATGTGAGCCAGAAACAGTTTCGACATCAATTCACCGTTCCCAGCCTCAGCCGCATTCCCCGCCAGATAAATCAGCGTTCCTCCGAGCAGAAACAGGACGCCCATGATGAGTTGAGAGGGAAAGAACCGGTCCGCGATAATACCGAGAAACAGGGGCGCAAAGATAGCTCCCAATGGAACCGCTGCGTAGGCACCCCCCACAAATCCCCCCAAGCCTGCCGCACTCAGAGCCACGTTGATCGTTGAAAACCAAGTCCCCCAGACGAAGAACTGCAGAAACATCATGACGCTGAGAATCAGCATCGGAGAGCGTTTGATATCGGTGGCCATATTAAAGTGAGATAGAAAGTAGTCCGCGATGTTGTCGGAATTTGGCTATAGCGGCAACGTCGAATTTCAAGATAACTCAGCCAATTTCAGCCAGTCCTCCACTCCCACGAGCCTGTTCCACCCCGGAACACCGGTAAAAGAAAAGAAGACTCCCGAGATTCTATTTCGAATAGTTCCTCGCCCCGAAAATGGCGGACCCCACTCTGACCAAGGTCGCCCCCTCTTCGATCGCGACCGGAAAATCATGGCTCATTCCCATGGACAACTCAGGCAACGAGCAATCCAGGCTGCTCTCGATCGAATCTCGGAGTTCACGCAGCTTAGCAAAATACGGACGCACCTTTTCCGGGTCAGAATCAAAAGCGGGCACCGTCATGAGTCCCCGCAATCGAACCTGCGACAACTGGAGCACCTGCTCAACAATCTCCTCCACTTCATCAGCGGCCAGCCCGAATTTTGCGTCGTCATCGGCCACGTTCACCTGCAACAAAATTTCCGGTTTCAATTCCAGCTCTCCGGCGATCCGATCAATTTGCTGCGCCAGCGCCACTGAATCGACGCTGTGAATCATGGCACAGAGCGGTAACACCTTGCGCGTCTTGTTCTTCTGCAAATGGCCGATCAAATGCCAATCCAGATCTGGTGACATCACCGGAACTTTCTCCAGAATCTCCTGCACTTTGTTTTCCCCAAAAATCCGACAACCCGCAGCCACCGCCTCCTCAATCACCGCCACCGGCCACGTTTTGCTAACCGTGATCAAAGTCACTTCATCCAGATTTCGCCCCGCCACTTCTGCGGCATCCGCGACCTGCGACTGAACAACACTCAAATTCTCGGAAATACTCATTTTTCAGGAAGAGCCTCGATCGCTTTTCGGTCCATCCTCACGGTACGCCATTCATCGAGAATTTCCCCGCCAACTTGAGTGTAGAGATCGATAGCGTTTTGATTCCAATCCAATACTGACCATTCATAGCGACCGGATCCTCTTTCGGCTGCCCGGGCTCCACCCGCTTTCAGTAATTTCTTTCCAATCCCTTGCTTCCGATACTCCGGACGAACATAGAGATCTTCCAACCAAAGACCGGATCGACCAATAAAAGTCGAAAAGGTGCTGAAGAAAATGGCGTATCCCACCAGCTGCCCATCGAACTCTGCGACCAACGCTTCGGCGACTGGATTGGCGCCAAACAGGCTCTCTTGATAATCAGCCTCCGTCGCAACTACTTGATCACTAAGATGCTCGAACTCTGCGAGCTCACGGACCATATCCAGCACCGGAGCAATATCGTCAGGAACGGCCGGTCGAACTTCAGCGGTTGATTCAAATATTTCACTCATTTTACATTCCTTTTGTTACGAGCTTGGCATGGCTAGTGCTGAATAAAGGTGGTGTCAGACGATCCTTGATCAGATGACACTAAGGGTTGAAACCAGATGGCAGCCCGGTTGACATTTATTCTTTTGCGGGTTTTTCGGGGGATTTTCCTGCGCTTGTCGGCCGGGCTGTCAGTTTCATTCACAGGACTCGGGATCTCAAGACTTTCAACGCTCATTTTCGATGAGACCGACGTAAAGACGTTCATTGCGACTATCCTGTAGTCACTTAATATTTTGAGTGCCTCCCATGCTCAACACCTTTCATACCCTAACACGATTCGCCTTAGTGCTGTTCGTGTTTACTTCCAATGCGCCTGCGGATGAGCCTTTGTCTACTGAGGTAGAATTCAGTTCAGCTGATATCGAATTTTTCGAACAAAATATCCGGACCATCCTCTCGGACAACTGCTACGAATGCCACTCCGGGCTGAAAGCCAAAGTCGGTCTGCAACTCGACCGTCGAGCTGGTTGGCTCAAAGGAAGCGACTATCGCCCGGTGATAGATCTGAGCAGTCCATCTCAGAGCCTCGTGATTCAGGCTGTATCCCACATCGAAGGAAAAGACATTCCCGCTATGCCGGACGAAGGAGAAAAGCTCTCCGAAACAACGATCAGCCTGCTCACTGAATGGATCTCCAGGGGGCTCCCTTGGCCTATCGATGAAAAGGAAAATTCAGATGACCCAGCCCTTCATTGGTCATTCCAACCGGTCGCCCCGGAATCGTTGCCCGCCAAATCTGGTCATCCCATCGATTTCTTCATCTCTCGTGCTCAACAAAATGCCGGACTATCTCCAGCTCCAAAAGCAGACCGCCAGACCCGTTACCGCCGAATCAGCTTTGATTTACTCGGCCTCCCACCCCAGTTTGCGGAACAGCAGAAATTCCTAGATGACCCGCGTCCCGACAATGACGCCTGGGCGGCGGTTGTGAATCAGATGCTGGCATCTCCTCACTACGGCGAACGCTTCGCCCGTCACTGGATGGATGTGGCACGCTACTCTGACACCAAAGGTTACGAAGCCGGGGGCCGGGAACGACGCTTTGTTCACAGCTACTCCTATCGGGACTGGCTCATTCGATCTTTCAATCAAGACCTTCCCTACGATCAATTCCTGCTCTACCAACTCGCCGCTGAGCAACTCGTCGACTGGGCTCAACCGGAAAAGAAGCACTTGGCCGCCCTCGGTTTCATCGCCCTCAGCAAATCGGGCGGCGCACAGGAACTGGTCATCGATGACCGCCTCGACACGACCTTCCGTGGAACCATGGCCCTGACCGTCGCCTGTGCTCGTTGTCACGATCACAAATTCGATCCCGTTTCGACGCAGGAATACTACAGTCTCTATGGCGTCTTCGCGAATTCCATGGAGAAGGCAGAGCCCACTATCGGCAATCCCAAATCAGGTCCCGCCTACGAAAAATACCTTGCGGAAAAAGCGGAAAAGCAAAAAGCAGTCGATGACTTCGTTGAGCCCAGAATCAAAGAACTAGCAGAACAATTTCCCAACATCGCGAATCGCCGTATTCAACTCATCGCCAAGCTGTCCCGACAGGACAAGGCGGAGAGGGATAAACTTCAGCGAATTGCGGACAACTTTGTCGTCGATTCCGCCATGGAAGCGGACAAAGCCATCATCGTCAAAGATCGCACCAAGGCTCTGGAGCAAGCTATCTTTATCCGGGGAAACCCTGCCCGCAGAGGCGAGATTGTTCCCCGCCAATTCCTTTCTATTGCTTCATCCGAGAAACCCCAGCCATTTACGAAAGGCAGTGGCCGACTCGAAATGGCTCAGGCCATCGTCCATCCCCAGAATCCTCTCACGGCCCGCAATATCGTCAACCGCGTCTGGATGTGGCACTTTGGCGAAGGCATCGTTCGTACCATCGACGATTTTGGAATCCAGGGTGAAAAGCCAGATCATCCAGAGCTGCTCGACTGGCTCGCCCACTGGTTTATTGAGAACGGCTGGTCTATCAAAAAGCTAAACCATCTCATCCTAACCTCCCGAGCCTGGCAACAATCTTCCTCCAACGATCAGACCGAAGCCAATATGCCGATCGATCCTGAGAACCGATTGCATTGGAAGTTCAATCGCAAGCGCCTCGACCTCGAACAAATGCGCGATGGCCTACTTCAGGCCTCCGGCACACTCAACGGCGCCATGTTCGGCCGACCGGTCAAGATTCTGGAGCCGCCCTTTTCCAATCGACGCTCGGTCTATGCCTTTATCGATCGGCAAAATCTCAATCCCGTGTTCCGGAACTTTGATTTTTCCAATCCTCAGGAAACGACGGGGCAGCGTTCTAACACAACCATTCCAATGCAGGCCCTATTCACCTTGAACAGCGACTTTGCTCAGAATCAGGCCAAAGCCCTCGCCAACAGCAGCGCCTCTTCAAAGGATCGCGTCGCCCATCTCCACCGCACTGTCTTCACGACAGATCCCAGTGATGCCGACCGCCAACTCGCCGACAGCTTCATCACCGCTTATCAATCCGAGAGCAGTGGGATCCCCCCTCGCCAAACGGATTCTGAATGGAGCTACGGCTGGGGCCACGTCGACGAAACTTCGGGTAAGGTCACTTTCCATCCTTTCCCCCATTGGACCGGAGCCCGTTGGCAGATGGCTGAAGAATTCCCGCTCACAGGAGATCCCCGTGCCTACCTATACAGCCACGCTGGAGCCAGCCATCCGGGCACTACGGCGGAACAGAGTTCCATTTCCCGCTGGGTCGCCCCGGCTGATCTCGAAGTCACGGTAAGAGGTCGAGTCGACCGCCAATCAGAACAGGGAAACGGAGTCCAAGTGAAGGTCGTCACAACGAGCAATGGAATAGTTTTCAACAAACTCCTCTCAGAAAAGATCGAATTCTTTCGTACCGACATCGCAAAGCTTACCCTGAAGGAAGGCGACAGTATTTACTTCATTGTTGAGTCACACCAAAACAATTCCAATTCTGATAGCTTCAACTGGAATCCCGTTATTACTGACCTGAGTGGTCGCTGGTCAAAGTGGAATCTTGAGGAGTCTTTTTCTGGGCCATCCGAAACGGCCAACGCCTGGAGCGCCTACGCCCACGCTCTTCTCAACGCCAATCGATTTCTCTTCATCGACTAGATTCAATCCGCTGCAGATGATCACACCATTCACAACTCGTCGCGACCTCCTTCGCCAAGCCGGCATGGGCATGGGTGCCCTTGGATTGAGCCCCTTCCTTTCTTCACTCGGTGCCTCCAACCGTGACCTCAATCCCCTGGCTCCCGGCAATCCCCACTTCGCGCCGCGCGCCAAACGGGTCATCCACATCTTCGCCAACGGCGGACCATCGCAGGTCGACTCCTTTGACTACAAACCCGAGTTGATCAAATACGACGGTATGGAAGTCCCTGGCGGCAGTCTCAAGACCGAGCGAAGAACCGGGACTCTGATGCGGTCGCCGTTCGAATTCAAACAGCATGGCCAATGCGGTCTCTGGGCCAGTGACTTGTTTCCCAAGGTAGCCGAAATGGCCGACGACCTCTGTGTCATTAATTCCATGCACGCCAACGTGCCCAATCATGAGCCGTCGCTCATGCTCATGAATACAGGCGCAGAACGTGTCAATGTGGTCCGCCCCAGCATGGGTAGCTGGGTCACCTATGGACTCGGAACCGAGAACGAAAATCTGCCCGGATTCGTTTCCCTCTGCCCCGGCGGAGTGCCCGTGGTCGAGACACAGAACTGGCGCTCTGCCTTTTTGCCTGGAGCCTATCAGGGCACTCACATCGACACCAAGAACACACAAATTTCAAAACTTATCCCTGACATTCGTAATAGACGAATGCCTCGCGAACTGCAGCGCAAGCAGATCGACTTGATTCAGGAAATGAATCGACAGGATCAACAATCACAAGCAGACGATGCTGGCGTCGAAGCACGCATTCACTCCCTGGAACTAGCCTACAAGATGCAGATGGAGGCGAGTGATGCTTTCAATGTTGATCGAGAACCTCAACACATTCGAGAACTCTATGGCGACACCCTCCATGGGCGTCAGATGCTCATCGCCCGGCGTCTCGTCGAACGCGGGGTCCGCTTCGTTCAAGTCTGGCATGGCGCCGGGCAGCCATGGGATAGCCATTCGGAAATATCAAAAAACCACGGCAAACTTGGTGCCGAAGCCGACCAACCTATCGCAGCGCTGCTTCAGGATTTGAAACAGCGCGGCATGCTGGAAGACACCCTTGTCATCTGGGGTGGTGAATTTGGCCGAACCCCGACTGTCGAACTTCCGACACCAGGCAGAACTGCCGCCAGTCTAAAACTTGGCCGCGACCACAATCACCATGGATTTACGATGTGGCTGGCCGGGGGGGGAGCCAAAGGAGGGCTGCAATATGGCAAAACCGACGAATTTGGCTACAAAGCAGTCGAGAATCCTATTCATGTTCACGATCTTCACGCCACCATTTTACACCTGCTCGGCTTTGACCACGAAAAGCTCACCTTCCGCTACGCTGGGCGGGATTTCCGACTAACCGATGTTCACGGTGAAGTCGCTCACGACTTGCTCACCTAGTAGGCGAAAAGGCACCCTGGCTCCCAGTTGCTCTTCATTCTCGATCAGCAGCCCCAAATTTCATGGAAATTTTAGATAATCATTAAAATTCATTAATATTATTGTGAAATTTAGTATTCGTGGTAAATTAGTTTTATGCTCGGTACGCTCACAACTCGCCCGCCCGCTCGCATCGAGGTCCCAGCATCGGATCAAGTTCAGAATCAAGAACTTGATTCCCTGCGCATGGCCCATCTCAAAACGGAATCAGTGCTCAAAGGTCTCGGGATCTACTTCCTACTTGGAGCAGCGGCATTCTTCGTCGCCGGAACGGTCCATCTCACCGAAGTCATTAGGCAAATTCAGCAAGGTTCTTCAGAATTCTTCAGTCTCACCGTTGCCGGTATCTTGATGGTAGCCCTTCCCGCCTTCATGATCCAAACAGGCATCAAGCTACGAAAGCTTTGCCCGTCAGCCAAAAAGCAGGCCACCATCATGGGAATTCTTGGGCTCGCTCTCTACCCGTTGGGCTCAATATTGAATCTGGTTGTGCTCTTTCTGATCGATTCTCCCAAGGCCGAAGTGGTTCTCTCAAAAGGATATTCCTTCGTGATCGAGCAAACACCTCACGTAAAAAGCCCTTCATCCCGGGTTCCAATTGGAGTCGCCGTATCAATCGGTATCATCTCAGCAACGCCGCTGGCGGCTGAGCTGATCGCCAATTCAGCAATGCCACTATAGCGGAAAGGGAGACAGTGATTCCAAACTGACACCTCCAGATCGAAGCCTGACGCGAATCTCCTTCGACCTTTGTCTTCCCTTTTGACGGCGACCATTCTGACCAAGCGAAGATAACATAATCGCTACTTTTGCCATTCCTCTGAGGGAGCCCAAAATAACTGGCATTCCCACCTTGAGACTAGCAGTGCCGACAATTCCGTCTATCGTGGCCGTCCGCCAAACGCATAGAGCCTGTTTTGACTGTGACCAATACTCCAAAAGTGACGACTGCCGCCGGAAGGGCCTACCCACTGGGCGCCACCGCTATCGACGAAAATTCGGTCAATTTTGCCGTAGCCGCACAATTCGGCACCCAAGTAACACTCTGTCTCTTCGCTGACCCGAAATTCCCGAATCGAGAGACCCATCGAATCGATCTCAACGACCGTTCTCGCGATGTACACAGTGTGACGGTTCACGGTATTCCAGAAGGCACCACCTACGGCTATCGCGTAGACGGTGCCTGGGATCCAGAAGCAGGGCACTACTTCAATTTCAACAAGCTTTTGCTCGACCCCTACGCCACCCATATCGATGGCCCTTCGCGCTACTTTCCCTCCATGAAGGGCATGCACCAGGGCAATCAACTATGCTCTGCGGACAGTGGCCCCCACGCCCCAAGGGCATTCGTCCCCCGCTTCCAACACTATGACTGGCAAAACGATTCGCCCCTAAATATTCCGATGACAGAATCCGTCATCACAGAACTTCATGTGAAGGGATTTTCTAAACTCAATCCAGCAGTCCCGAAAGAAATCAGAGGTACCTATGCGGGGCTGGCACATCCTGCCAGCATCGCGTATCTCCAGGAGATCGGCATCACTTCCGTCCAATTACTGCCCGTTCACCAACATCTCGATGACTCGTTTCTCCTTGAGAGAGGACTGGTCAACTACTGGGGGTACAACACGATCGGATTCTTCGCTCCCGAGGCCCGCTACGCATCCAGCGATGATCCCATCACTGAGTTTCGAGACATGGTCAAGTCACTACACGCTGCCGGGATCGAAGTGCTTCTTGATGTCGTTTACAACCACACTGGTGAAGCCGGAGTGGACGGACCCACCTGTCTCTTTCGTGGCTACAGCAATCTCTATCACTACCACACTGATCCAGATCTCCCGGGGAATTACCGGGACTACACCGGATGTGGAAATTCCGTAGACGTCTCTCATCCCCGTACACTCCAGTTCGTGATGGATAGCCTTCGCTACTGGGTCACTGAAATGCATGTTGACGGATTTCGGTTCGATCTTGCAGTCGAACTCGGTAGATCCCCCGACATGTTCAAACGGCGATCCGCTTTCTTTCAGGCTCTTTATCAAGACCCTGTATTAAGTCAGACCAAGCTCATCGCCGAGCCGTGGGACCTGGGACCCGACGGCTATCAGATCGGAAATTTCCCGACAAACTGGTGCGAACTGAACGGGAAATTCAGAGACAGCGTGAGAAAATTCTGGAGAGGCGACCACGACGTCCTCGGAGAGTTTGCCGCCCGAATCACCGGCAGCGAAGACCTTTTTCAACACAACCACCGTCTACCCGGAGCGAGCATCAACATGATCACTTCGCACGATGGTTTCAGCCTCAAAGATCTCGTCAGCTACAATCACAAGCACAACTTCGCCAACACGGAAAACAATAACGATGGGGACTCGCACAACCTGTCGAACAATCACGGCGTCGAAGGCCCCACCGACGACCCCGAAATTGTCGAAGTGAGACAAAGGCAGATTCGGAACTTCCTCGTAACTCTAATTTGCTCTCAAGGGGTTCCTTTTCTGCTGAGCGGAGACGAGCGCCTCAGATCTCAAAACGGAAATAACAACACCTACTGTCAGGACAACGAACTCAGTTGGATTCCATGGAGCGATTCGCCCGAAGCAATCGAACTACAGCAGTTTGTGAAAAAACTCACCCAGATCCGGCGAGACAATCCTATCCTGCGGCGCAACTCGTTCTTCAGCGGTGAAAAAATCGAAGGCGATCCTCTTCCTGACGTCTGCTGGATGCGGAGTGACGGAATCATCAAGGAAGCAGCTGACTGGAACACCACGGAAGCCGGATCCTTCGCCATGCTGATTCACGGAACGGGTTCAGAAAAATCACTGCTCTTCTTTTTCAACGCACGATCTGAACCCAATAAATTTCATTTTCCGGAAGCCCCGATCAAAAATTGGAAACTTTTGCTGGATACCCAGAAGCCGGAATTGAGCGGCACTGCCGCCAAACAGAAATCCACGGTTACGGTGATACATCACTCCCTCCAGATTTGGCAGGAGGCCTGAACGATGCTCACGACTTCACGTCGCGCCGTTCAAAAACGAGCCACCCGACCAAAAATCCGGTGAGCCCAATTCCTAGCAACCAGGCAGCCTGCTCCCAGAATAGAGGCCAGGGTATTTCCTGATAGAGAAGCAGGAGCCAGGCATCCATTCGCGAGGTGATGAAATACTCCCGATAAGGATCAAAAGCCGGAAGTGGAATCGAAGACAAAACCCTGTCAGCGACACAAACTGCCACCGTCACAATCGTCGCTGCGGCCGGCTTCATACGAAAGCAACCCAGCATAAACGCGATCCCTGTGACCGGCAGATAGATCAGTGAAAATCCTATTATCGCTCCAAAGTAGCGCCACAATCCTTCGTCCCATTCAAAGAGACTGACACGGGGCAATTCGGGAGTCCAGACCAGCATCCCCCCGCCCCATCCTCTTTCAATGATTCCGACTCCCAGTGCAGTGACGCCAACAAAGAGAAACAAAATCGTCGTGTAAATCTGACAGGAGAGAAATTTGATCACCAGCAGCCGAAATCTTGAAATCGGGCGGACCAAAATTAGTCGAAGATTTCCATCTTCTGTTTCTTTCGCGAGAATATCGCCAGCGATCAATGAGACGAATACCACCCCAAGTAGCAGCATCGTGAACGCCACTATCAGAAACGCCAAAGTTAGCGCGGAAAAGTATTCATCAAATCCTCCCGCAACACGCTGAATGAAAACCTCCATTCCGTCCTCCGCTTTTTCGCCCGTCCATAGGAAGTAGAAAAGAATTTCCACCGCAAGGAAGATACCAAAACCAATGTAGGTCCGCCGTCGCGCAAACAGACGGTAGAGCTCCCACCCTAACTGACTAAAAAAGAGCTTCATCGACCCACCTCCTCACCCGGGCTCTCGTCATCAGCCGAACCGCTGAAACGCAAATAAAGAGCCTCCAGCGAATCTTGATGCGCAGCAAAGTGCGAAATGGCGGCCCCTTCCTTTACCAATCCAGCAAGCAACTGCGAAGGGTTCAATTCAGCCGAAAAGGAATAACCGCATCCAATCGCGGTTCCGCCCAATTTTAGACACGCCTCATCAGTCACCTCAGGATTGTCTGACTCAATCGCATAAGCCACCTTTCCGTCTTCGATGCCCCTCACCTTTCCCTCGTAGACTTTCACTCCGTGCTGCAATATCACTACCTCATCACAAACCTGCTCGACCTCGCCAAGCAGGTGAGAACTCAGCAGAACGGTGAGCCCTAATTGTTCCCGAAGCTCTAGCAACTGCCCTCGAAATTCGACGATACCCTCTGGATCCAGGCCGTCAGTCGGCTCATCAAGAATCAATACTTCGGGCCGGGGCAACAGCGCCTGAGCCAAAGCAAGACGTTGCCGCATGCCGTGGCTGTATTTACCCACCCGATCATGGATTCGATCTTCTAAGCCAACCCAAGCCACCGTCTCTTCGAGAAGATCCCGCGAAACACCTCCTGAATAGGAGCTCAAAATCTTCAGGTTTTTCCAACCTGACAAATACTCATAGAATACCGGCGTTTCAAAAATTGCCCCAACCTTTCGGATCGCCTTTTCACGTTCAGTCAGCACATCACTGCCACCAATCGAGACTCTACCGGCGTCCGGATGGACCATCCCAAGAATCACTCCGAGAGCAGTGCTCTTTCCCGCACCATTGTGCCCCAGCAGGCCGCAGATACTTCCCTTCTCCACCTCGAAACTGACCTCATTCAGTGCCGCGGGTCTTCCGCGATCAAACTTTTTGGTAACACCGGCAAACGATAACATACTCATAGTCACTTCGACTCGACCACAAATTGAAGTTCTTTCAGCACGTGACCATCAGCATAGAGAATGTTCACGCCGTCACCGACATTTTCATGAAAGTTCTCTTTATCTGACATCAGAGGAATTCCTGATGCTTTATCAGTCAGGCCGAGCAGGTCCATATTCCCCATGCGCTGTCCATTGATCAGGCTGTTCCAGAAATAACTCGAACCGGTTTCCTCAAAAATCTGATCGTGATCGGCCGGACATTGAAACGCGTATTCATCCCTCACATACTCCATCAAAACAGTATCCATGGCCGGCTCTTTGTCTTCCCGACTTTCCCGTGCCGACACCATCTCCGGATAAATCGTGCCATGATCCACAAAGTAGTCATTCAAAGACATACCCAGGTTCCGCAATTTACCGAGGCATTGGGTCGACACCGCAGCTGCCTTCATGCGCCGCATCGACGGCACGAGAATCGCAGCGAGGGCCCCCAAAATAGCGATCACGAATAGAATTTCCACCAGGGTCAGCCCCCGTTTCTTCAGCACTGGCGAACGCTTCATCTTCCCCGTCCTCCCAAGCGCCCCATCGTGCGCTGCATTTCCTCGAGCAAAGGAGCCAGGTCAATTTTGGTCTCAACCGATGCGTCAGAATAGTAGGCCTCAAGCCCGGCCTCGGCCATCTTCTCCGCCAGTTCAGGATCCTGTTCATCAACCCGCCCCTGCCGCGAACCATCATCTCCATTCTGCATTTGCTTCAAAGTTCGCTCGACGATTCGCTTCCGCTCATCGCGATCCATTTCATTGAACGACTGCATCATCTGCTCAAAGGCCCTTCCGACACGTTTTTCAAAAAAGTATCGCTGCTCCTCAGGACTCATTTCACGGAACAAGTCTCTTCTCGGATCCGACTTGTCCCGATCACCCAATATGGCTACCTCGCTGGCTTCCATCTGATTGAGCATGTCAGCGACTTCCCCGATGACTTGCTTCCGCTCTTCAGCGTCTTCGATTTCAGAGAGCGGCTTTTTATCGAATAGTGACAGTACTTTCTCCGCCGTTGGCTTCATCGATCCGGCGATTTTCACGATGCCGAAAACCAGGCCCCAAACGACTATCAGCCCAAAAACTCCGCGTATCAAAATTCGGTTTCGAACATTCATTTCAAGGTTAAAACGCTTCTCACGTCATCAACGTTACGTTCCGGATCTCTTTCGGAATCGTCTTTTAAGTTCTCCTATTGAATACACTCGCGTCACGATCACCAAGGCAAAATAGATTCCTACTCCACCTGCCACGAGAACGCCAAGAATTGCGACCCGCTGAAAGAACTGACCTTCGGCCATCAACCACGGTTCCGAGTACTGCGCAGCCAGCCAAACCAGGCCGCCCATGATCGCCGAGGCGAGCAACATTCGAAATACGCGCCCGAAAAATCCGGGAGTCAGCCCCATGAATCCTGAATTCCTGAGACCAAACCAAAGAAGACAAACATTGACCCATCCAGCAATCGACGTCGCCAAGGCGCACCCAGTTGGTCCGAGCCAGCGAAACATCGGATAGGCAAGAATGATATTCACTACCGCTGACGCGATCGTAAACCGCATCGGCGTCTTAGTATCCTCCCGTGCAAAATAGCCGGGCTGCAAGACTCGCGCGAGAACATAGGCGGGCGTTCCCAGAGCAAAGGCAGCCAGCACCCAACCGGACTCGATCGCAGCTTCTGCAGTAAACTTCCCCCCCTCAAAAATGGCGTACATCATCTCCCTCGGAATCACTAGCATCGCCGCCATAGCGGGCAGGCACAGCAACAACGCCAACTCCATCCCCTGACACATGCTTCGCTTGGCTCCTTCCTCATCTCCGCCTCGGAGGCTCCTCGTAATCTCAGGCAACAGGACCACTCCGGCAGCCATTCCAATGAGGCCTAGAGGCAATTGATTGATTCGATCGGCGTAAAAGATAGATGCATTCCCACCCACTTGCAGGGATGCAACTGTTTGGCCAACCATCAGGTTGAGCTGTTGAATACCTGCGCTGACCAATCCGGGAGCCATGAGCACCCCCAACTTTTTCATGTCATTATCGATCACTGGCAGCCGCGGGCGCAAATTGATACCCCGTCTTAATGCCGCAATCACCACCACGGCCAGCTGCAAGACCCCTGATACCACCACCGCCCAGCAAAGTACCGTCAGAGGATCTCCTGTTTTCGGAACGACAAAGAACAAGGCAGCCAGAAAGACCAAATTCAGCACCACGTAGGCAAAGGCCGGAGCCGCGAACACTTTACGACTGTTCAACACCCCACTAATCGCCGCCACCAGACAGATAAAGATCAAATAGACCACCGTGATTCGCGACGCAGCCACGGCAGGTTCAAGGCGGCCTCCAGCCTTAAATCCGATATTGGTAATCTTCACGATGGGCTCCATGAAAATGAAGGCCAACACGAACAGCACGATCAGGATGCTGAACATCAGAGACAACGTTCTCCGAGCCAGTAGGTCAGCATCGGAATCGCCCCCCTCCTCCAGACGCCGGCTGTACATTGGTACAAAGGCCGCGTTAAATGCCCCTTCGCCGAATACACGTCGAAACAGATTGGGTAATCGAAAAGCCGCCACCCACACGTCGGCCAGAGGGCCGACTCCCAAGTAGCTCGCGATCAGCTTATCGCGGACAAACCCGAGGAGACGACTCATCAGGGTGAAACCACTGACAGTGAAGATGGATCGGAACATAATGATAAAAGGCTCGTGAACCCTGACTTAACGTTCTGACATCTTCTGATCTTTCAAAAATCCCTCACCCTTCCTGAGTTGGCCAAAACGCTGCCGGAGCTTGGAGGTCGTTGGCGCCATCTTCAAATTTCGACCCAATCTGCTGCATGCTTGGCATCGCTTTGATTCCCTCGATGCCTGCCGTGATCTGAGTCGGATCGAAGACGAGTCGAGTCAGGCCCATTCCAACAAGCGGACTCAAATCTGTCACTGGCGTCTCGCCAATGTGCAATCTCTGCAGGGCGGTATTGGAAAGTGGCGAAAGATCCATCACCGACGTTCGATGCAAAGTCAGGCTCACCAAGGGACTGTGCGCGAGAGCCGATATATCCTTGACCGGTGAATCCGTGAGCCAAAGCATTTGCAAGGGCATCCCATCGAGCGGACCGAGGTTGGTGACTTTCGTATCAACCAGATTCATCTCAACGATACCGAGTCCCTTTAATGGGGACAGGTCGGCGACATCGGTATTGCTCAAGTAGAGTTTCTTCAAAGTCGCCATTCCCACGAGCGGCTTCAAATCTTTAACCGCTGAACTCTCTAGATAAAGTTCAACGATCGGCATTCCCTCGAGCACCGAAATATCCGCCACATCGCAACCTTGCAAATAAAGAGCCATCAGCCGCATTCCACCGAAAGGGGAAAGGTCTGTTACCCCACAATTATCGAGGGCAATTGCCTGGACCTGCCCTCCCTCATCGATCTGAAACTGACCGTTGCCGGTGTATCCGGGGTTCGCCCCGCGAACGGCTTCGTGCAACTTAACCTCGCTCCAGAAAATCGGGCCAACCGGTGCCTTTGGCTTAGCAGGTTTTGAAACCGCTGCGACCTCCTTGGGTTTTGGGGCAGCCTCCTTAGGTTTCGCCTCAACTGGCACTGACGCTTCCTCAGGTTTCGCCTCAACTGGCACTACCGGCTCCTCAGGTTTCGCCTCAACCGGCACTACCGGTTCGGCAGGTTTAACAGGCTCTTCACCGCAGGAAGCGAGAAAGAGCGCGGGAACAGCAAATAAACAAAGATAGCGAGAATCCATGCTCGATCCTCCACGCTACTGGCCTTGCAATCAAGATCAGTGTTATCCTCATATCCCTACCGAAATGGGATCCCCAGGAGGCATCTTTGCGAAAGAAAAAGGCGGCCCGACTGATGCTTCCACAAGAAACCCCCGAATCTTGCAGAAGAATAGGTCAGTCGGACCGCCTTAAGAATTGTCGTCTCCCCAGACGACGAGCCGACCTTAGATCGGAACCTTATCCCCGCAACTGGAAACGATCACATTTTTATCCAACAGGGTTCAGTCAGGCTTCTAACCCTGCCAGATCGAACTCATCCCATCTTTGACTTTTCCCTTTCCCACCTTTTACTGCGCAGCACCGATATGTCATCCATCCCTTCCCACACTAAATCCGGCGTCGTTTTTGATCTCGATGGCGTTTTGATCGACTCGCACGATCAACATAAGCAGAGTTGGTTTGCTCTGGCAGACGAACTGGGAAAGCCGCTCACTGCAGAGCAGTTCAAACGTTCATTCGGTATGCGCAACGAAATGTGCATTCCAGATGTCTTCGAATGGACTACTCCCGATGATCACGAACAGATCGCCGAACTTGGAAATCGAAAAGAGATTCTCTACCGCGAACTACTCAGCGCCGACGGCCTCGACCCATTACCTGGTGTGGTCGCACTGATACAAGCCCTAGCAGACGCCAAAATCCCCATTTCCCTAGGCTCCTCCACCTCCCGAAAAAACATAGAAGTCTGCTTCTCATCCACCGGCCTCGACCAGTATTTCGGCACCTACTACACTGGTGCAGAAGACGTCACCCGCGGAAAACCACATCCGGACGTCTTTTTGAAAGCGGCAGAAAAAATCAGTCGCGATCCAATCAACTGCCTGGTCATCGAGGACGCACACGTGGGAATTGAAGCAGCCCTCGCCGCCGGGATGAAGGCCATTGCCGTCACCACGACTCATCCGCGAGACAGCTTCGCCGACGCAGGCGCCAGCCTCATCGTTGATTCTCTCGAAGAAGTGACTCCTGCCGTTATTACCAAAATTCTCTCAAGCTAATTTCCCGGACGCTGACCGTGAACAGCAAGCCAGACTGAATTTTCATCCGCCGCAGTACTATCCACTCGGTGCCGGCAATGCGCAGGGATTTCAATCCAGTCGCCAGGTGACATTTCGACAGCTTCCTGTTCGCTCTCGAATCGAAGAACAGCACTTCCTGATACGAGAATCACCCATTCGGCTTCCGGCTGATCGTACCAGAAACCTGCCTCCGACGAATGACCGCGCGACACAATCCGTTCAACGCGAAACCCATCACCAGACGACAAAACGTCGACAAACTCTTCGCCGGACAAATCCGACGGTATTTTCTCGAACAGATTCGATCGATTCATTTCTCTGACACTTTGCCGCAATCCCTGCCCCTTGGCGATGCCAGGATGGTGAGAACTTGATCTGAGAAATCCTATCAAGCCGACTCTATTTCGTGCACCATTCCACTCAAATCCCCCAACATGATGTCCACTTCAGACTCTCCTCCCGAACAAACCGCATTCAAATACTGGTTCGATGCCAAAGCCGCATCTCAACTCGCCAAGCAGTTTTCAAAAGTCTATCCCGACTTTGATCGAAAGAAATTCCTTCGCCTCGCAAAGAAGGATCTCAACTCTCTCGAATTTCAGGCAAGAATCCGACAGTTCGCTGCGGCACTGGCTGGGACTCTTCCCCATAACATTCCCGAAGCGCTCCGCATTCTCATTGACAGCCTGCCCCCTGCTCAAACCGATTGCGAAACGCTGTCCGACGGCTGGCTGCAATGGCCGCTCGGTTACTACATCTCTGACTACGCCATCGATCACTTCGAGGAATCGATGGAGGCGATGACCGAACTGACAACCCGGTTTTCCTCCGAGTTTGCAGTGAGGCCTTTCATCGAAACTTACCCAAAGCAAACTCTCGCTGCGCTGAAGAAACTATCTTCCTCGCCCAATCCTCATGTGCGACGCTGGACCTCCGAAGGCTCCCGCCCCCGACTCCCTTGGGGGAAGAAACTCCACCACCTCATCGCTGACCCATCCCCGGCACTCCCCATTCTCGAAGCACTAAAAGACGACAACGAACTTTATGTCCGCCGCTCCGTGGCAAATCATCTCAACGATATCGCCAAAGACCATCCTGATCTGGTTGTTTCTATCTGCAAGAGATGGATGAAGAACGCCAATCCAAATCGTTCATGGTTAGTCAAACATAGTCTGCGTACGCTCATCAAAGACGGACACCCGGGAGCACTCGCGGTGTTGGGCTTTGGCCCTCCGACCCGAATCGAAGCGACCCTCCGGCTGGACCAAGCAAAGATTTCGATAGGCGAATCGGTTCAATTAACCGCTCAACTAAAAAGCAGCCAATCACGAACTCAGAAACTAGTCGTCGACTACGCCGTGCACTACGTCAGAAAGGGCGGCAAATCTTCCGTCAAAGTATTCAAATGGAAAACTTTTGAAATTCCAGCCGGAGAATCCATCGACATTGGGAAGCGTCATTCGATGAAAGTAACAACCATCCGCGCGCTCTATCCTGGTCTCCATCACATCGAATTGCAGGTAAACGGTGTGCGCATGGCCTCCTCCCACTTCGAACTTCTCCAATGAAGACGAATCAAAATTGCGGGTTGTGATCCCATCGCTTCCGTGTAGGGATTGAGACGTATTCCCAAAACAGCATGAGAGTTAAAGCGTTCCAATCACTAGTCCCGGGCCCCGGCAAAGCAGAAACCGTAGCATCGGTTCCCTACGACGTAGTTAATACCGAAGAAGCCCGGGCCCTCGCCGGAGATAATCCTCACAGCTTCCTTCACGTCGTCCGCGCCGAAATCGACTTTCCAGCCGGCACCGACCCCTACGGCGATGAAATTTACGCGAAGTCGAAATCCAATCTCGATGGCCTGCAAGCTGACGGCGTTCTGGTCCGCGAGCCTGAACCCTGTGTTTATCTTTACCGTCAGATCATGAATGGGCACTCCCAGATCGGGATCACCCTGGCCTGCCACATCGAGGACTACGAAAACGACATCATCCGTAAGCACGAGAAAACCCGGCCAGTCAAAGAAAACGACCGGACCAAGCTTACCAATGTGCTCAGTGCCAATACCGGCCCTGTTTTTCTGACCTATAAAGACGAGGCAGCCATCGACACCTTCATCGGAGCTTGGATCGCAGAGCACGAGCCCACGGTCGACTTCACCGACGACGTTGACGTCCAACACACTGTCTGGAGAATCGCCCAGAGCGAAGCATCTCCAATTCTCGATGCCCTCGGCGAAGTGCCTCTTTCCTACGTCGCTGATGGTCACCACCGCAGTGCCAGCGCCGCCCGCGTCGGCAAAGAACGCAGGGACGCCAATCCTGATCACGACGGAACCGAAAACTACAACTGGTTCCTCGCCGTCCTGTTTCCAGCGACCCAACTCAAGGTGCTTTCCTATAACCGCGTGGTAAAGGACCTCAACGGTCTTTCGGCCGAGGAATTCCTCCAGCAACTAACTGAAGGATTCGTGCTCGAATCAAACGGAACGAAAGTTCCGGAATCCTCAGAATCACTCTGCCTCTATCTCGAAGGCCAGTGGCATGAACTTCGCTGGGCACCAGTTCAGTCCGAAAGCCCGATTGATCGCCTCGATGTCGCAGTGCTTCAGGATCAAGTTCTCACCCCACTCCTGGGCATTGGCGATCCACGCACCGATACCCGAATCGACTTCATTGGAGGTATCCGGGGAACAGATGAGCTGGAAAAACGAGTAGATAGCGGTGACTGGGCGATTGCCTTTTCCATGTTCCCTACCACCGTCCAGCAATTGATCGACATCGCCGATGCGGGTGAAATTATGCCGCCCAAATCGACCTGGTTTGAGCCCAAGCTCCGCTCAGGATTGTTCGTTTACACGCTCGACGAGTGATCAATCAGAACGCTTTCTGAAAGTCGTTAATCGACTGACTCGAAGGGTTAATCTGCTCGAATCTGAGCATTCGGCCCAGAAAATGGGCCGTTTTGAGCGGCTAAATTGAAGGAAAACTGGGCCTTCAATCCTCCGAAAAACCCTCTTCTCCGTTATTATCCTCCATTTTTTTCAGGACAATCGACATGTCTTCGACCGCTTCCCAAACGTGGGTAGCGACCAAAATTGGGGCCTCAGCTTGGACCGCTAGAGCGATTGAGTCACTCGGACGAGCGTCAATTTCGACAATTTTTCGTTCTTCCAGCTCATTTTCTGCCTCAATAATCAGACGGGCATAATAGACCGTATCAGCGAAATCGCAGATCACGACACGGTTCACCGTTGCTCCCAGTGCAATCAGAACATCCGCAAAAAGATCGTGTGTCTGCGGTCGCGGCTTTGGCGTGCCGTGCAGAAACATATTGATTGCCGAACCCACCGCGTGATCCACGTAAATAACGAAGACTTTTTCGTCATTTCCGAGGAATACAGCCGACCCCGCGCTGGTGGCCAACACATTCTTAACTTCAACTTCGACTACCGATTTCTCCATCCCTTTGCAATTATCACTATGGCGAGCGAATTCGCGGTTGGCAAACTACGAGTGCACTAACTCTTTAACACTCCTCTCTCACTCGGCCAGAGGCTCCCGCTGACCCGACCGGTGGAACGCGCGATGCTCACTCGATACACGAATGTATTTCTCCGCCCATGACTTGATATTACCTTGTTCGTTAAGACTCAATGACTTAACGACTTTTCCAGGCATTCCTACAACAAGAGAACCAGGAGGAACTTCCATCCCCTTGGTAACTACCGAACCCGCCGCGACAATGCTCCTAGCCCCCACGCGTGCGCCGTCCATCACGATCGCCCCCATGCCAATCAGCACCTCATCTTCAATTTCGCAGGCGTGCAGCAGAGCCCGGTGGCCAACTGTCACATAGTCCCCAACCCGGGTGCCCTGATCGCTGGCCAAATGTATCACGGTTGCATCCTGAATGTTTGATCCCTCTCCAATCTGGATTTTCTGAATATCCGCCCTCAAAACACATTGATACCAGACACTGGCATATGCCCCAATTGTCACATCCCCTAGAACAACGGCGCCGGGAGCCACATACGAATCCGGATGAATGTTAGGGCTATTCGGAAGGTAATTGCAGACGGGCTCGGAGTTCATCATGGGAAGGTATAGGCTCTCAACACGGGTAAGAAACCTTGAAATTTAAACTTGCTAAACTAATTTTTACTCCTTACTAAATAATTGAACAAGATAGGCCAATCCGTTGATTTACGGAGGTTACAAGCAAAAAGCCCCCGCAAAAAAACGGCTTTACTAATCGTCTGACCCAAACTACCAAAATTGTCATGAATAAGGGAGAACTCATTGAAGCAGTACAAAACTCACTCGGCGGAGACACCTCAAAAAAATCTGCTGAGGAAGCAGTCAAAGCCGTGCTCGAAAATATCGCCACTGGCGTGAAGAAAGATGGCAGCGTTCAGTTGCTTGGTTTCGGAACGTTTGAGGTTCGTCACCGTTCCGCCCGGACCGGCCGTAACCCCAAGACTGGCGAAGCAATCCAAATCGCGGCTTCTAAGACAGTCGGGTTCAAGCCTTCAGCTGCTCTTAAGAATTCTCTTTAAGAGTCTGTCGAAGGAATACAACCAGTAATACTTCTTAAAAAGCGCGGCAGGAAACTGCCGCGTTTTTTTGTGGATCGATCTAATCCAGCCCAATCGGTTCTGGAATCGCCTCACATTTCTCCTTCCACCCCCGGAAGTTCCATTGATTCGGAAATCCGGCGCATTGATCAGGCTTCACTTTTTGGATACTGCAATCAATCCCGTCGAGGAATACGCACTCCCCGTTTGGCTTTTCTTTGAGCGTCAATCCGCGTCTGTTCAGCCTCAGTTTGGTATACTCCTCCACGAAATCATACAGAGGTACATTCAAATGTTCTGCTATCGATTGAACCTCTCGTTCTGACAATGGCACCTCACCCGGCCACTGACAGCAGTTAGTACAACGCTGACAGCGGTAATACACCCCTTCCTCCATGTCGTGGACACTCACGTCTAAAATGAAGGCTATAAATGAAAAAAGTCAGGGATTTACCCAAGCAAATCAGACATTTTTCTTTCTCTTTACCGCATTTTAGACTGGAATCTCTAACCATTGCGAAAAATTGGGGGCGCAGGTGGAAAAAGAAAGACAGCGTGTTACCTTTTCGCTTTGCGAAAGCTTCCTTACCTTTGCCCCTGCATCCGACCGGCCCGGAGCCCGTTATCAGACAAATACAATCCTGACATATGATCAGCAAACTTATTGGAGCATTCTCCAGCGATATCGGGATTGATTTAGGTACGGCAAATACGCTCGTCTACGTTCGCGATCAAGGCATCGTACTGCGCGAACCTTCTGTCGTCGCCGTAAAGGCAGGAACCGATTTAGTCCTTGCCGTCGGAGACGACGCCAAGCGGATGTTAGGCCGAACCCCGGGAAACATCGTCGCGGTACGCCCGCTACGGGATGGGGTCATCGCTGACTACGTTGTTACCGAAGCAATGCTTCGCCACTTTATACGCAAGGTTCACAATAGGAGAAACTGGAACCGCCCTCGTATCGTCATCGCTGTCCCCTCAGGAATCACCGAAGTCGAGAAGCGGGCCGTCAATGAGTCCGCCGCTGCCGCTGGAGCACGCGAGGTTCATTTGATCGAAGAACCCATGGCAGCCGCCATCGGTGTGGGGCTGCCGATTCAGGAGGCCGCCGCAAACATGATCGTAGACATCGGTGGAGGCACCACAGAAATCGCCATCATCTCGCTCTACGGTCTCGTATACAGCCGCAGTGTCAGGGTCGCCGGAGATGAACTGGACGAAGCCATTACTCAGTATATGAGGCGCGCCTACAATCTCATGATCGGCGAGCGCACAGCCGAAGAGATTAAGATACGAATGGGTTCTGCTTATGCCCAACCCAACGAAACTTCAGTCGAAGTCAAAGGTCGCGACCTCATTGCAGGACTTCCCAAGACAATCAAAGTGACCTCTTCAGAAATCCGCGAAGCCCTCACCGATCCCCTCAATGTTATCATCGAGTCGATCCGAGTGACCTTGGAGCGCTGTCCTCCAGAATTATCAGCGGACTTAGTGGACAGAGGCATCATGTTGACTGGAGGTGGCGCTCTGCTCAAAGGCCTGGACAAACTCATCTCCGAAGAGACCGGACTACCCGTCCATGTCGCGGATGACCCCCTCAGTGCCGTCGCCGAAGGAACGGGCAAGCTGCTCGATGAGCTCGATTTCCTCAAAAAAATTACTCAACCGGGAAGGTACTGAGTAAATTCAGCTCCTGCCACTCCTGAGCCGCTAGCATTGTTTGTTTCGAAATGAGCCGATTAAACATCATTTTCCTGATCGTTTTTGTCGGCGCCCTGATCGCTATCTCACTCTTTAAGCCAGATGTCATCAGCAGAGTCCAGAACGGCGCTTTAGTCGCACTACGCCCCTTTATCAAAACGTCTTCAGGATTAGAATCAGGGCTGGAATCTCTTGGCACTGAACCTTTATCCCCGTCGCAGCTTAGAAATAAAATTGCCGACCTCGAGCAGGATAGGGACAGCCTCAAATTAAAAGTAATCCAAACCAAAAAACTGCAGTTGGAGAACAACCAACTCCGGCGGGCGCTGCAATACACAGAGCAGTCCGAGCGCGTCCTGATTCCGACGCGAATCATCAGCCGTAAGCCATCCAATTGGTATAGCACTATCATCATCGACAAAGGTAGTTTTCATGGAGTGACGGTGGACAGTCCGGTGATCGTACCTGTTGGAGACGAAGCCGGGCTCGTGGGAAAAGTTTCCAAAGTCATCGGAGAAAACTCCGCCATCGTACTCCTGCTAACCGATGAAATGTGTCAGGTTTCTGCACGTCTTCAGGGCAGCCAGGAGCAGGGAATTATTAGTGGGGAAAGAGGGGCTTTCCGCACCCTACCCAACTTGAAACTACGCTATCTGTCGAAGGAAGCGGATGCTGGAACAGGCCGAAAAGTTATCAGTTCCGGAGCAGGAGGGCTTTTTCCCCCTGATCTGCTTCTGGGTGAGGTCATCGAACTCAATGTCGGCACAATCGATGCCGAGGCCACCGTGTTTCCCAGTGTCAATTTTGATGCCCTGACTGATGTCTTCATCGTAAGACCCTCTATGCGAACAGAGGAAGACAGCGAAAACAAGATCAAGGTGGATCAGGACTCCGCGGTGGCTTTGCCGAAAAAGGAAGCACCATGAGATTTTTTTGCTCCATTATCCTGTTGATCCTCGTTTCCTTTTGTATCCAGGAATTCATCCCTGTTTTTGATTGGGCATTCTCATCTCGTCTTCTCTTAGTGCATGCCGTCTTTTTCACTGCGGCAGTGGCAGTTCCCTTCCCCGTCATGCTCGGACTTGCTCTAGCGACCGGATTTCTCTGGGATGCCCGATATCACCTGCCCATGTATCCGCCTGATGTATTTCCCGATGCCTTCATTCACGCTGAACTTCCATTCGGATTCACCATTTTCATTTTTGGCGTGATGGGATCATTCATTCAGGGGGTACGGCCTCTTTTTCGCCGCGGCAGGTGGGAACTTCCCATTTTGATGGTGGGATTATGCACCGCGCTAGGATTGATGTTTGAATATCTCGTAATTTGCTTTCATCGAGGAGGCCTCGAAACACCGGCTGAACTTTGGTGGAAACTCCTGATGACGGCCCTGTTTTCTGCTCTCGTTTCGCCCCTTTTGCTGCTACTATTAGGCCGCGTGGCTGACCGTGTGCGGTATCGCATTCGGACGGAAGGCCTTAAGCGACGTTACACATACGATGGTGACGCACTATAGAGTCCGACTTTACCTGCTCGCTATCCTCGTGATAGCGGGTTTCAGCCTGCTTATCTACCGGCTCTATGAGATTCAGGTAGTGAAGCACGACTACTATGCTGCCCGCGTTCCGGGAAGTAAGTTTGAGTCGGTTCGTATTCCCGGTATTCGCGGAGAAATCAAAGACCGGAACGGCTTCGCTCTCGTTGACAGCACGCCCAACTACGAATTGCGCCTCGATCTTCGTGAAATCGTTTCCGCCTATCTGAAAACGCACGAAAATCTCCCAACCCCCCATGAGTGGGAGCGATTTGACCGCTATGGGCAAAAGGAAATCAAAGAAGAAACCGACATCGTAAAGATTGTCGAAGCCACCGTTTTCCCAGGACTTCAGGATCTGGGCCTTCTCGCCGACTACAGCTCCAATTCGCTCCGAGTTCACTACCGCTCCACTCGCGGGGTGGTCCCTTTCACCTTTCGACGGGATCTCAGCTTCAAAGAGTTTGCCCGATTTGCCGAAAACAATATAGGAATCCCAGGGGTGACCGTCACTCGGACTGGAAGGCGACGCTACCTCTACGATTCACTCGCCTGTCACATTCTTGGCTACATGAATCTGGCGGACATCGATCAGGTGCCCGAAGACAAACGGAGGGAATTTAATTACTACGTGGGCGATGACTACGGAGTCATGGGGATCGAGAAGACCATGGATCACCATCTCCAGGGCAAGCCGGGCAAAGTGATTATTGAGAAAGATGAAAAAGGGAAAATTGTCGGGGAAGTCAGCAGAACAGAAGCGCAGCCGGGTTCAGACGTCTACCTCACCATCGATGCGCGGATTCAATCAATCGTAGAAGAAAGCCTGAGAAAAGTAGGGCGCGGAGCTGCCGTCGTCATGGATCCACAGACAGGCGACGTTCTCGCCATTGCTTCGGTTCCATCATTCAACCCAAATGTTTTTATTCCCGAGGTCGGGCTCAATGACTGGAAGCGTTACACCGAAGATCCCACCAGCCCCATGTTCAGTCGGGCCATCAATCCCTATTCTCCCGGGTCCACCTGCAAAGTTCCCATTGCCCTCGCTGGATGCCTTTCCGACTCCTGGAAACACCGATTCAGCTGTGGCGGCGGAGCCCAATATGGAAAGAAATTCATGAAATGCTGGTCTTCCGGCCACGGTTCCGTCGATTGCAGCACCGCACTGAAAGTCAGCTGCAATGGCTTTTTCTATCGCTATGCCAACCACACCGGCATTCGCAATATCCAGACGATGACAAATCTGCTCGGGCTCGGGCAGAAGACCGGAATCAAAATCACCGGCGAAAATCCCGGCAACATCCCAAATCCTGAATGGCTGCGCATGCAGGGTCTGCTCTGGAGTGATGCCTTCACGGCTCTGGTTGCCATCGGACAAGGTGCCACAGAAGCGAGTCCGCTCCAGATGGCCTCCGTTACTAGCACTGTCGCCAATGGAGGAAAGGTTTTTCAGCCTCGAATCATTAAGAAAGTCATCGAAAAAGAAGGCAAAGTCGTTTGGGAGGAACCTCCCAAGCTCAAATACGACCTCACCAAAGAAGGTCTCACCCCCGACCAACTCGAAATGGTGAAGCGGGGCATGTGGCGTGTCGTCAACGAAGGAGGAGGAACGGCAGGTAGAGCCAAATCGCAATTCACAGTCCTATCCGGCAAGACAGGAACCGCCCAGACTGCCAACCCGATCCAGCCTACGAACGCCTGGTTCATTTCTTTTGCACCCTATGAAAAACCTGAGCTGGCGGTGTGTGTCTTTGTCGAAAACGGCAACTCCGGTGGCGGGGCCGCATCACCGATCGCCAAATACATTATTGAAAATACAGTGACGATGAGACAGGGACGTAAGGTCGAAGTGACTGCCCTGCCGGAAGCAGTCGGTAGAACTGACCGAGTCTTTAGCGTGTCGTTTGACAATGCTGGCCTTAACGCTTTTGCTCAGGCGGACGCAGATTCTGAATCCGCGGTCGACGTAGCGGCATTTGTGCCCGAGTCTTTGCAGCGAAGAACTTTCCGCCCTTTTAGCGGATCGCTTGCTCCACCAACAATCAGAGAAACAGCCGATAGCCGTGGACGCGTTGGTAATATGAATTCGAACCCCAGACCCCAATTCCGCCCCTTCGAGTGGTTGAAGCGGAATCGACGTTAAAAAGATGGCCAATTGCTTTCCATATTTTCGTCACGGGAATTCAGGTTCTCCTATCCCGCCGGCATTTGCCGGCCACAAAACCTTTAACCAATCCGTTAAATTATCATGTTTAGTAAAATTCGTAAGTTTTTTGGTCCCAAGAAGTTAGCTGAAGGAAATAAAATTGTCGTCAACTGTGAAAAGCTAGAAACCCGCGTCGCCCTGCTGGAAAACGGTTCTCTTGAAGAGTACACCGTGGAGCGCGCCAATGACGTAAACATAGTTGGATCAATCTTTAAGGGAATCGTCCGCAATATTGAACCCGGCCTCAATGCGATGTTTGTCGACATCGGATTGGATAAGAATGCTTTCCTGCACTTCTGGGACGCCATTCCCGAGGCGCTCGATTCAGGCCTTGAAGAAATCCAGCGAGGCAGAGGCGGAAAAGGCCAGCAAGGCGGTGGAAAAGGGAAAGGAAAAGGCCGCCAGAAAAATAGCCGAATCCAGTCCAAGGACATACCTAATCTCTATCCCGTCGGATCCGAGGTTCTCGTCCAAGTCACCAAAGGCCCGATCGGCACCAAAGGCCCTCGTATCACCACCAATATTTCGCTTCCTGGACGCTACATGGTTCTGATGCCGCGTAACGACCAACTCGGCATTTCCCGTAAGATCGACGATCCGAAAGAACGAGCCCGCCTCCGCAAGATTATGGGAGAAAAGCTGACTGTTCCCGATAAAATGGGCGTCATTCTCCGCACTGTGTCGGTTGGTCAGAAAGTCCGTTACTTTGTTCGTGACCTCGCCATCCTTCTCGACCAATGGGACGACATCGAAGACGAAGCAGCCAATTGCAAAGCCCCCGCCTGTGTTTCCCGGGAGCCCGATCTGATTGAGAGGACCGTTCGCGACTTTCTGACAGATGAAATTGACGAAGTGCTTTGCGATGATGCCGAGTCCGCCGAGAGAATGAAAGAGCTCATCAGCGTCATCTCCCGCCGATCCAAAAAGCGAATCCAACATTTCCAAACCCAAGTACCGATCTTCGAAAAACTGGGTATCCAGCGTCAGATTGACGACGCATTTCACCGACAGGTCTGGCTTCCAAGTGGTGGCTATCTGGTCATCGACGAAACAGAAGCTCTCATTGCGATCGACGTGAATACTGGTCGAGCCAAGAACAAGGACAAAATGATCCTGCAGACTAATCTTGAGGCAGCAGAAGCTGCAGCCAGACAACTGCGTTTGCGAAATATTGGCGGTCTTGTCGTGATTGATTTCATCGACATGCGCGCCCGCAGAGATCAGATGGCGGTTTACAAAATGATGCGCGAAAGGGTACACAACGACAAAGCCAAGACCCAGATTCTTCAGATTTCTCAGCTCGGACTCATGGAAATGACGCGCCAGCGTCTCCACGAGAGCCTCAACCTCACTGTCAATGAACCCTGCCACTATTGTCAGGGAAGAGGACTAGTGAAGAGCGCCGAGTCAATGAGCGTAGAGCTCCAACGTCGCATCAATGGCATTCTGGCCAAGAATGAAGAAAAGAAGGAACTGGTCGTGATTGTCCACCCCGACGTCATGGATCGCCTCAAAACTCACGACGGAGAACTCTTTGTTGAACTCGAACGACGTCATAATGCCCGGCTCACTTTCAGAAGCGATGCGACCTACTATCGCGAGCAGGTCGTCGTCGCCGACGCAAAAACACAGAAAGAAATTAGGGAATAAAACCCCCTTTCTCCCTAAATGAGGGCCGGATTTTCTTGATCACAGCCATTTTGAAGGAAATAATCGACTAAGAGCTCACCGCTCTTCGTCTGATTCCATAGCAGCCCACCGGGTTGCTGATCCTTCACCCCTTGGCTGACATGAATTATCGGGCATATATCCCCCTTCTGATCCTTACTCTTATTGCTGTTTCAAGCAGCAACGCTCAACTCCGACGACCAGGCTTTGTCACCGTCGAGCGCGAGGACCGAAACACCAGCAGGCTCAACAAAGAAGACGGCGCGATCTATCTTGAGGGCATGGTCCTCGACGAGCTTGTCGTGCGAATTTCGAAATCAGTTCCCGCCTACTCAAGTCTTGGCGCGGATCGATGGCTGGGGAATTTGCCCGCCAACCAAAATGCAGTTCTTCTCGCCGTCAGCGAAAAAGCCTATCGAGTGCGTGCTCGAGCAAAACAAGGCCAAGTTGCAGGATGGGTCAGCAAAGCAGCGGTATCAGGGCTCCCGGAAGGCTTCGAAGCAAACCTCCAACAGTTTTATGCGCGTTACGTGGTGGTGAAAGAACTGATCGATAACCATCAGGTCGCACTCGGCATGAGCGTTGATGAAGTCATCGCCTCGATCGGCCCGCCTGACAAAAGAGGCTCAAAAGTCACTCAGGAAGGTCGCAGCGATTCACTCGAATATATCTCTTACGAAAGAGTTCCCCAATCCGGCATCTCCTACGACTTTTTAGGCCGCCCTTTGACCTCGACCACCTACGTCGAAGTGGAATCGGGACGTGTCCTGATCGATCTTTCCAATAACACCGTTACGTCCATCGAGGAGTCCGAAGGGATCGATCTCTCTCAAACCCGGGGATCGGTGATCGTACCTCCTCCAGTTTTTCTCTTCTGATCCGAATTCGCTTCCCGACCAAACAAGGGATCGCTCTGTCTCAGTCTGAAAAGTCGTGATTTTCAGGTATTTCCGAGAAAAAAATGCACTTAGGGTCGTAACCCTTTTTGACATTTCCCGGCAACCGTCTCTCATTGTCTGAGCACAGACATTTCATCCAACGAAACCAATCAAACAACAACAGACCACCATGGCACACGAACTACCCGAACTTTCCTACGCCCAAGACGCGCTCGAACCTCATATCGACGCCACCACCATGGGTATCCACCATGGCAAGCATCACGCCACCTACATCGCCAATCTCAACAAGGCTCTTGAAGGAAATGCTGACCTGGAAGCCAAGTCAATCGAAGAGCTGGTCTCCGATCTCGGTTCAGTTCCTGAAGCTATCCGCGGCGCTGTTCGCAACAATGGAGGCGGCCACGCGAACCACTCACTCTTCTGGAGCGTGATGGGCCCCAATGCAGGAGGCGCACCCTCTGGCGATCTCGCTGCAGCGATCGACAATCAATTTGGATCGCTCGATGACTTTAAGGATGCTTTCAAAAAAGCGGCTCTGACTCGTTTTGGATCAGGCTGGGCATGGCTCGTACGCAAAGACGATGGTACCGTGGCCGTGACAAGCACTCCGAATCAGGACAACCCAATCATGGGTGAGGCTGCCGGATGCTGTGGTTGCACGCCTATACTCGGACTCGATGTCTGGGAGCACGCCTACTACCTCAACTTCCAAAACCGTCGCCCCGACTATGTCGATGCCTTTTGGAACGTGGTGAACTGGGACGCTGTCGCCGCTCGATTTGCTGCTGCCGGCTAATTCATCCAGCCAAAATCTAATTTCAGGGGCGAACCGATGCCGGTTCGCCCTTTTTTGGCGTTGGAGACCACCTCGTCAGTTGGCGGTTCTTTGTGTCCTATCAATGTGCCCGAAATACTGAAATTCAATATTTCCAAATCTTTTTTGAGGGAGCACACACCCGTTTTTCCATGCCCCGTATAGGACGGCGAAAAAAGTGCTGAAAATTGGTGGAATAGCCTTGAATGACCACTACATATTGTGCATTCTTATCTCCCACTACCAAGATATGGTGCTTTTCGCCTAATTTTGGTATTTTTTGTGAATCGCTTAACTTTAGATATTTCAGACTATTTACCTGCATTAAATGCTGAAATTCTAACGATTAGGAAATTTGCAAATCTTAGAGATCTATTCTCACCCGTTCCCGTTACCCAAATCTCAACAACTTCACGATTACATGGATAAGTCGTTCACTATTGGAGACCGCACGTTCGTTCTCGATCAGGACAAAGCTGAAGAAGCTTTTGCCTCCAAAAAGGTCATCAATGGCCGCCAGACAGAAGCATTTAACCTTCTGCCGCTCAAATATTCATGGGCCTACGACCTTTATCAGACGATGAAGGCCAACCATTGGGAGCCGGAAGATATCCAGATGCAGAAAGATATCGAGCAATGGCAGGGCTCTGACCTTTCTGACAGTGAGCGATGGATCATTCGCATGGGAATCGGCTATTTTTCCGCTGCCGAAGGCATCGTAGGTGACAACGTGCTTCATGTGATTCGTGAAAAGGTCACTGCTCCTGAGCTGAAATTGGTTTTGGGACGTCATGCTCACGAGGAAAACATCCACGCAGACAGCCTCCTTTACATGATCAGTAGCCTCGGAATTAACCCGCACGAGTGCGAGGCCATGTTCGAGCAGATCCCAACGATCAAACGTAAAAACGAATTTGTTACCACCATCTCGCACTCCGTTCGGCGCGACATGGATCTAACCGACCCCGACAATAAGAGGCTCTTTGCCAAAAATGTATTCCTCTTTGGCCAGTGCATGGAAGGCACCCAATTCTACGGGCTCTTCGGAATGATCCTGAGCCTTTACCGCCAGAACAAGTTCCCCGGCATCGGACAAATGTTTCGCTACACTCTTCGTGACGAATCCAATCACATCGAATTGCTGCGCAACCTCTTCATGGACCTCATTAGCGAGAACATGGAGATCTGGACCCCCGAATTCAAACAGGAACTCGTCGACACGATGAAAGAAGCGGTCGTGCTTGAAAAAGACTTCATCAATGACTGCCTCCCTATCAGCTCCGTGGGACTCAACGCCGCTGAGTTCTGCCAGTACATTGACTTCATCGCAGACCGTCGCCTCGAAGGCGTAGGGCTGAACCCGATCAATCCGGGCGTCGCCAATCCCTTTCCATGGCTCGCCGAGACCATGGACATCAAGAAGGAGGCCAACTTCTTCGAACAACGCGTCACTGACTACCAGAAGTCCTCTTCTCTGGCTGCAGTAAGTGACGACGAGCTGTAAAATTGCAGATCAAACAGGGTTAAGTCACCCGCACAACCCTGTTTGATTTCCTCCCCATCCATCCCCGCCCAACAACAACACCGTTCCAACACCCCAACCGCACAACCACCGAATGATAGCCCGCAATTATATTGAGCAAGACATCGAACTGCAGCGCTGCGCTGAGACACCCCAGGACATGAAGCCTCGCTTCAACTGGAGTGAGATCACCAATGCTTCCGAGCTTCAAACCTCACGTATCCGTGTGCAGGTTGGCAATGAACAGTCCGACCTTAGTATTGCGAAAATTGCGGAAACCGTCGGAAAAGCGGTCACGGATTTGGCTCTATCGCGGAAGCAGGATGACATTTTTAACGAAACCAATCAGCAACTCGTCGCTAACATTGTCACCGCCGTGACTAACATGCTCACCACAAAGGTGAGCGGAGAAGATGCAGACGCCCCCGTTCTTCTCACAGGCGAAGAACTGTCTTCCATCATCGAAGTGGCGCTGGTGCGGCAGAACGCTCACGATGTTGCAAAGAGTCTGTTGATTCGTCGCAAGAAGGCAAACCCACACTACGGAAGCATCGGACAGTCTGAAACGGAGAAGCCTACTTGCAAAGTGATTCGCCGGAACGGCGAAGTGGTTGCCTGGCTCCCCAACAAGATTGAAGTCGCTGTGCGGAGCGCCTTCCTTTCGATGGGAATGGATTCTTCACCTGCGAAAGAAATCTCCCAGGCGCTGACCGCCCGACTGAACCGCAGCGGACAGGAGTTCATTCGTATCGAAGAGCTTCAGGACCGTGTTCAGGAAGAACTGATGCGTCAGGGACATTTTAAAGTAGCCGAAGCCTACATTCTCTACCGCGCCCACCGCGCCGGCAATCGACTGAGTGACGAAGAAGAACAGCTGCAGGATCACGATTCAGCGCAGGAATCAATGATCGTGCTGAACCGAGCCGACGGTTCCAGCGAACTCTGGGATGGTCTTGACCTTCGCAAGCGGGTCGAGTTTGCCTCGACCGGTCTCGACCTCTGCCTTTCAACCGAAGAGATCGAGCACGAACTTCGACGCGCTTTCTTCAACGAAATGAGCGAAGAGGATCTCAAGAAGACGGTCATCCTTAACGCCAAGAGCCTCCTCGAGCGTGACGGCGATTTCGCCAAGTTCGCCGGACGCATTCTGCTGACTTACATCTACGAGGAAGTCCTCGGATGGAATATCGTTCGTGACGGCGTTCGCCAACTTGGCGAATTTCATCGTCGGGCATTCAAAGCGAATCTCATTCGCGGCGTTGAAATCGAACGCCTCTCCCCTCGCCTTCTCGAGTACAATCTGGATCGTCTCGCAGATGCAATCAACCCGACTGCCGATCTCGATTTTGACTACCTCGGCATTCAGACCCTCTACGATCGCTATCTCATCATTGATAAGACTGGCGACAAACACACTCGCCTCGAAGCGCCTCAGCTTTTCTGGATGCGAGTCTCCATGGGACTGATGGTGGGTGAAACAGAGGACCCTGAAAGTAAGATCATTGATCTCTACCGGCTCTACTCAAGCCGCCGCTTCTGTTCTTCAACTCCGACCCTTTTCAACTCGGGCACCCTTCACAGCCAGCTATCATCCTGCTACCTCTACAAAGTGGATGACAGTATCGAATCCATCATGCAGCGCGGCATTGCCGACAATGCCTACCTCTCCAAGTGGGCAGGTGGTCTTGGTGGATCATGGACATCCGTTCGCGGAACCGGCAGTTACATCAAAGGAACCAACGGCGAAAGCCAGGGTGTCATCCCTTTCCTCAAGCTGCACAACGATCAACTGGTAGCGGTCAACCAGGGCGGTAAACGCCGAGGATCCGGCTGTGCTTACCTTGAGACTTGGCACAACGATATATTCGACTTCCTCGAGCTCCGGAAAAACACCGGTGACGAGCGTCGACGGGCTCATGACATGAACACCGCCAACTGGATTCCCGATCTGTTCATGAAACGGATGGAAGCCCGGACCGGCTGGACGCTTTTCCGCTCCAACGAAGTGCCTGATCTTCACGATCTCTACGGAAAAGCCTTTGAAGAACGCTACGTGCAATACGAAGCCGACGCCAAAGAGGGTAAAATCCACGGCAAAGAAGTCCCGGCGATTGACCTCTGGAAAGCGATGCTCAAGATGATCTTTGAGACCGGGCATCCCTGGATCACCTTCAAAGATCCCTGCAATGTTCGCAGCCCTCAGGATCACGTCGGTGTGATCCACAGCTCAAACCTCTGCACCGAAATCACGCTGAACACTTCGGAAGATGAAACGGCAGTATGTAACTTGGGTTCCATCGTTCTCGACTCACACCTCACCGAGCAAGGTGAACTGGATCTCGAGAAACTGAAAGAAACCATTCAGGTAGCCGTTCGTGCTCTCGACAATGTCATCGACATCAACTTCTATCCGACTGCGTCAGCCAAGAACGCCAACCAGCGTCACCGCCCGGTGGGACTTGGAGTGATGGGTCTTCAGAATTCCCTTTTCATTCGCGACACTCCGTTTGCCAGTGATGCCGCAGTTGAATTCAACGATGAGTTCATGGAGGCGATCGCCTACTTTGCCTACGAGGCATCCAGTGATCTTGCCGCAGAGCGGGGAAGTTACTCGACTTACGAAGGTTCCAAGTGGAGCCGCGGAATCCTTCCTCCTGACACCGTTGATCTTCTCGAAGAGCAACGCCAGGAGCCTATCGAGGTTCCTCGCGGTGGCAAAATGGACTGGGACATACTGCGTGAGAAGATTCAGAAGCAGGGCATGCGTAACAGCAATGTTCTCGCGATTGCTCCGACAGCGACGATTTCGAACATCATGGGCAGCACTCCGTGTATTGAGCCTACCTTCCAGAACCTCTTTGTGAAGGGCAACCTGTCCGGCGACTTCATCCTCCTCAACCAGTATCTGGTTCGTGACCTCAAGGCACTCAATCTTTGGAACGAAGACATGTCGGAGCGCCTCAAATACTTCGATGGCGACCTCACCGACATTGACGAAATCCCGCAGCACCTCAAGGAGAAGTATGCGACCGCGTTCTCGATCGACTACGAATGGTTCATCGAAGCAGCGGCCCGTCGCCAGAAGTGGATCGACCAATCACAGTCAGTGAACCTGTTCATTGCATCACCTGATCTAAAGACCCTGTCCCACATGTATCGGGCGGCTTGGCGCAAAGGTCTCAAAACCACCTATTACCTACGTAGCCTGGCTGCCTCGAACATCGAGAAAGCGACCACGAAAGGAATTAAGGAAGTCCGTATTGGGCAGCCTGCCAACGAGGAAGCCAAGGTCTACACCGAAGCTGAAAAGCAGCAGTGTTCGATTGATGCCCTCATGAACGGCGACGATTGCGAAGCCTGCCAGTGATGCGATAGGAATTATTCAAATTAACCAGTCAACAGGGCGGCCCAGTGGGTCGCCCTTGCTGTATCTGGGCTGCGCTCTATCCTTTTTATCGGAAATCTAGGCCGCCCCGAATTGGTTCATTTCAAAATTGCTGAATCGAACCAATTACTGAACAATAAACCTCTTCGCATGCGCAACCAGCGCTTCTGCAGGTATCACAACTGATGGACCTTCTCCTTGCCTCTATCTTTCTAGGGATCGTCCCGATGACCCTCTATGCCTTCGTCATCTGGAGGATTGACCGATGGGAAAAAGAGCCCTTTCACCTCATGGCCGCCGCCTTTCTCTGGGGGTGCATTCCAGCTGTCATCCTGGCAATCATCGCCCAGACAATCTTTGAAATCCCCATCGGAAACTTCTCCAATGGCGATGCATTTCTCGGCGAACTCATTCAAGCGAGCATCGCAGCTCCCGTGACCGAAGAGATTACTAAAGGTCTAGGCCTTGCCCTGATCTTTCTCATCTTCCGACGCGAAATCGATTCCATACTCGACGGGCTCATCTATGGCAGCATGATAGGATTTGGATTCTCAGCGATCGAAGACGTACTCTATTTTTCAAGCGAATCCACCGGCGGCGGGCTGCTCGCCCTCTTCTTTCTGCGCACGTTTCTCTTCGGAATGCTACACGCCTTTTTCACCGGACTGACCGGAGTGGGTTTCGCCCTCAGCAAATTTTCCGATAGGCCGGTCATGAAAATCCTGTGGCCTATTCTTGGTCTCGCTGCCGCGATGCTGACTCATGGGCTGCACAACTACTTTGCCACCATGGGCGAAGAACACATCCTCATGGCAGTCGGAGGCGTTAGCCTGGGGATGCTCTGGTTCATCGCCACCATCGCGATCTGCCTTTACCACGAAAATCGCTGGATACGGATCCATTTGTCTGAAGAAGTCGCGAACGGCGTCCTCTATGCCGAGCAAGCCCTCGAAACCTCACACTTCTGGTCCAGAAGCAGCCTCAGCATTCTTTCGAAAGGTTACCGCTCTTTCATCTCACGAAAGAAGCTTCTTCATCAAGCGACCGAACTGGCCTACGAAAAACAACGGCACCTTCGCAAAGGATCCGGTTCCAGGCCCGATTCCCTAGCCCGACTCGAAGCGCTCCGCGCCGAAGTCAAAGAACTCAGCCAGAATGATCCGCTCATCGTATCAGGAAAAATGGCGGGGAGCAGAGTTCTTCCTCCGCCGCTTCCCCCAGTTCGGAGAAAGCCGCCGCCGCTTCCGTCATAATACCATTTAGATGGTGAAACTGGTATTACTCACGCGTCCGCAACCCCGTCGAGGTGACGACGAGTCAATCCCTCGAGAGCAGATAACCACCGGGGATGATCGTTCACGCAAGGAATGAGCGTCAGCTCTTCGCCCCCAGCTTCGACAAAATCCTCTTTTGCTCTCATCCCGATCTCTTCGATCGTTTCGAGGCAATCCGCCACAAAAGCCGGACACATCACCAACAATTTCTTAACCCCTTTTTCAGGAAGACCCGCCACCACCTTATCCGTGTAGGGCTTCAACCAGGGATCTCTCCCCAAGCGGGACTGAAAGGCCACTGAATATTTATCCTTCGGGACCCCTGCCTTTTCGACAAAAGCTTCCACCGTCTTGTAACACTGAGCGCGGTAACAAGTCTTGTGAGCAGGATGATCTCCGGAACAGCAATCCTCACAGGAGAGACAGTGCTCGCCAGTCGGGTCTGATAGCCTCAAGTGCCTTTCAGGGAGGCCGTGAAAGCTGAAAAGCAGATGATCATAATCGCCAGCCAGAGAATCGCTCGCACTGGCCACCAGTGAGTCGATGAACTCCACATCATCATAAAACGGAGGAACGTAAACAGCTTCAATCTGAGAAGCGCTCTTTGCCAATACCCGATCGACTTCCACCACCGCGCTCTCGTAACTCGACATCGCATAATGAGGAAACAAAGGTACCACCACCAACTCCTCCACGCCCTGCTCGGATAATTTCTCCACCGCAGATTCAATCGAAGGATTCTGATATCGCATCGCAAGCTCAACCGGAAGATCGAGTCCCTGCTTTAATGCGGCAGTTTGTTTTTCACTCATCACCACGAGAGGAGAACCCTCCGGCAGCCACACCTTCTCATAGGCCTCGGCCGATTCCTTGGGACGAGTTGGAAGGATCAGACAATAGACCACAAAAAACCGGACCGGATAAGGAGCATCGAGCACCCGACCATCCATTAAAAACTGCCGTAAATAACGCCGGACATCAGAGACCGAAGTTGAGTCAGGAGATCCAAGATTAACTAGCAATACGCCCTTCTTTTTCATCTATATTTTATTCCTTCAGTCGAAATAGGTCAGCTGCACCAGGTCACCTGCCACTCTTGAGAAATTCTTCGATCCTGTCAGCAACATCATGTCCAGATACGATTGAATCCCCTAATGAGATGCCATCCCGGCAATGGCCGGCTAAAAATAGTCCAGGATTCGCTTCCTCACACTGGCTCATCAATTCGCGAAATCGCCCATATCCGATATCATACTGCGGAATCGCTTTCTGATAAGTAAATGTCTTCCGAAAAACCGGATCACCCGTGACCCCGTAGATCGATCGCAAATCCTCCAGCGTCAATTCAACGAGCTCTTCAGGGCTCTTCAGCGCCAGATCCGGAGAACGCATTCCGCCAACATAGGTCGTCAGGGTCACGTGCCCTTTCGGAGCGCGGTCAGGAAAGAGCGATGACGAAAAAATGGTGCCCAGAGTACTGACCCCCTCAAGCTCCGGATTCAGCGTGCCAAATCCATTCAATGAATGAGCCACCTCTTCCCGACGGAACCCCAGAACCACAGCAGAGACAGGCGGATAGTTTATTTCACTCAGCAGAGCCAGTGAGACTTCACTTCCCGCAAGATCCAATTCCGCCAACCGGTAAGCAGGCATCGCCAAAAGGACCGAATCGAACGACTCCGATTTCTCTCCCGCTATGACGGTCACTCCATTCCCATCGGCTGAACAGCGCACTCCTCTCACGGGGGTATCCAATCGAACGCTATCACCGAGTTTTTCACACAGCGTGTCGGTCAACACCTGAAGGCCTTCATCGAACGAAAACTTATTGGCTTTGTCTTTGGATATCGCTCCACTTTTCTTACGCTGACGGGCTCCACGAATCTGGCCACCGATCAGCGATCCGTATTTCTGCTCCAATGCATGGAGCTTTGGAAAGGCCTGCTTCACCGAAAGGCGATGAGGATCGCCGGCGTAAATGCCTGCCACAAATGGATTAATCGCGTAGTCGAGAAACTCCTGCCCCAAGCGCCGCTTCACAAAATCAGCGAGGCTCTCTTCCGCCTCAGCTGGTGACCTCCGAATAAAGGGCTCCAGTATCAATCTGAGCTTCGCCCCAAACGAAAACAGCGGACTCATCAAAAAGCCCAGAGGTGAACTCGCCATCCGGACCGGCTTTCCACCCCGTAAAATGTAGCGACTATCTGAATCAGGATTGGGATCAAGCCGACGCTCCTCAAGCCCGAGATCAGCGACCAACTGACTGATCTTTGGTGAAGTCTCTAGAAGCGTATTGGGTCCGCACTCGGCCAAAAAACCGCCCTCTCGAATCGTCCTGATCACGCCACCCGGGCGGTCCGAAGCCTCGAACAAAGTCACCTCTTTGCCCTGCTGCTGCAGTCGATAGGCAGCAGTCAGCCCGGTGATACCTCCTCCGATGACCGCAACTGAACTCATATCATTTTAGTGAAGCGCCTTTCCCCTCAGTCTTCAAATAACGGAAACAGCTTCAAGGGTCGACCATTTCATGAAAAACTCCTCACCGTAGCAGCCACGCTTTCGATACACTCGATCTTGGACTGAGGCGTCACGCCATGCCCTAAATTAAAGATATGTCCGTCGAGGCCACGCATGCGTTCCAGAATGCGGAGCGTTTCCGCAGCAGCCGCTTCGGGCGTCGCAGTCAAAAGCGTAGGATCCAGATTGCCCTGCACCGCCATATTGGACGGCAATTTCCTCCTGAGATCAGCAAGGTCACAAGTCCAGTCAGCACTCAGCACATTGGTCCCCGTCTCCACCAAGGATTCCCAGTTTCCGCTGGCCCCTTTGGAAAAGACGATCACTGGCACCTGGCCTTTCAAGCCGGCGATGATCTCTCCCATCCAGCGACCCGACGCTTCGGCAAAAACATTATCCGCCAGAATGCCTCCCTGAGTATCAAAGATCTGAACCACGTCAACTCCGGCATCAATCTGCATCTGAAGGTACTCGGTCACGGCGGCAGTGAGTTTTTCGAGCAAACTATTCAGCGCCTTCGGATTCGTGTAGAGCAGTTGCTTGGCCGCCACGAATTCACGGGAGCTACCACCCTCCATCATGTAATTAGCCAACGTCCAGGGAGAGCCGGCAAAACCGATCAAGGCGGTATTGTCACCAAGCCCTGACCGAATCAAGGGCAAGGCCTCCGCCACATAGTTAAGACGCTCCCGAATCGCACCGGTTTCCAATCGATCGACATCGGCCTGCGACTCCACTTTGAACTCCATCTTGATACCGCCACCATCGCTAAACCCGTATTTCTGGCCCATCGCCTCGCAGATCACGAGAATGTCGCTAAACAAAATTGCGGCATCGAAATCAAAACGGCGAATCGGCTGCAGAGTCACTTCCGTGGCCAACTCCGGAGTCTGCACGATCTCGACAAAGGTGTGCTTCTCTTTCAGTGCCCGATACTCAGGTAACGAACGGCCAGCCTGACGCATCATCCACATCGGCGGGTAATCCAAGGATTCACAACGGCAGGCTTTTAGAAACCGCTCTCGATTCGTGATTTTATTGTCAGCTGTTTCCATCTGTTCAGAGTCCCCAGGAGTCATGGTATTCAAATTGATGTAATCTCAGGAATTCCTGAAGGAAATCCACTGTTTTCGCCCTCTCAACAGCCCCGAATCGAGCCAATTTTGGAGGGTGGCAACTACCTCTAGGAATCCAGTTTTTCAACCGCAACCTTTGTGGGAGATCGGTAGCAGCGGTGAACTGAGCGGCGCTGGATTCCTTGGAATGGACTGAACCTAGATGTTCGCATCGAATCCTTTTTCATTATTTGAAGCTGAACGTCCGGTTCTCGCGGTTCTATGGATTTGACTGACGTTGCGCTTCAGTTTTGAAGTCAGGCTCGAATGGTTCGAGAATTTCCGCCTGCCTCAGCAGCCCGAGGCGGGTGAGGAGGCTGGGTACAGCCATTTAGCTAGTAGCTGATTTGCTTTTTAGCTGTTCGAAATGAGAGATCACAACGGATTGTCTGCTTTTCGTAAAGCTGACGAACTTGTGTTGGAAATCTACCGAATCACTAAAGGCTTTCCGAAAGAAGAATGCTTTGGACTCAAATCACAAATACGACGGGCTGCCGTCTCTGTTCCTTCAAATATGGTTGAGGGATGTGGTCGTGATACCGAGAAGGAATTCCTCAGATTTCTCGACATTGCTTTTGGCTCGTTGAGAGGAGCTTCGTATCAAACAAATTTGTCGCACCGGCTTCAATACATTTCAGAACCTGACTATAACAGAATTAGATCTCTCGTAACCGAGACGAAAAGGTGCCCGGGTCGCTCATACGAACAATTAGAAATTCAAAGGCTAAACCGAAAAATAGCTAAGGGCTAATTGGCTCAAGTTAACAAACGTGGATGTGGAGCGAGGCATGCTCACAGTGCGGCAGGGAAAAGGGGACAAGGATTGTCCTCGTTCCCAACGACGACCCGCAGTCAGCAGAGGTGCTCCTCCGCACCTCCGAAATGGATCGCGCTATCGCGCCATGGCGGTGAGTCACCGTTCTCCCGAGGGTCCTTCGGGAGGAATTGGCGCAGCAGATCGATGCGGCGCGAGCGCTGTGACGAAAGGACCTGGAATCGGGACTGGCCGGGGTGTATCTCCCCGGGGCTTTGGCGAGGAAATTTCGAACGGCACCGGACAGTTTTGAATGGTTTTGGTTGTTTCCCGCCCGGCAGACGTCGATTGATCCGGAAGGCGGAATCCGGCGACGTCATCACCTTCACGGAACGGTGTATAATACGGCGATCAAGCGAGCCGCGGAAGCCGCAGGCGTTGAGAAAAGAGTGACCAGCCATACCTTGCGCATTGACTCGAGGTCTCCGCCCGACCTCTCGCCCTCCGGGCCCTCGGCGTTTTTGCTTCGCGACTCACTTGTTGGAAGATGGACCGGACTTGCGGACCATTGATTCGCCGGCTCCACTTCCCGGCTCACCCCTGCAGGGCCCATTGTCCCGCAAGCGGGTCTCCTGTCCAAAACACCTACAAGCCTTCAGTGTTTTTTAGGAATTGCCGGGGCACGAGAACATCACCACGACGGAGATCTATCTGCATGTGGCCACCGGGGCGAATGGACTTGGGGTCGTGAGTCCGCTGGACAGCGCCTTGGTGGGGTGATCCTTCTTCGCCAAGGCTACGAAGGACTGGTCCGTTCCCGACCATCAGCGGCTGGGAAAAAGAAAATGATTAAGAAAAGGAAAAAGAAGATCTATCGATCCGGCGTCAGTCGCTAGGGGCAAGGTCGCCGAGTTCATAGGACCCAATGCGCTCGCGGTGTAGGCTGGTCAGGTGGATGCCGCCTCCCCGAATTCCAGACTCTGATCTTGGCACATTCACCGTGCAAAATGGTGGCACGGTGAGTGTCTTGAGGCAAAGCAAATGGAGACAATTGGCAGGGGCGCCTGCCAAACTTTCAGCGAATCAAAAAGACCGAACGAATTGAGATTACTTGCTCCCGGCTCCCAGCTCCCAGCCCGGCAGCCACACACTTCCCCTACCCCATCACCTCATACTGGCGGATGAAACTCTGCCATTGCATGGGGCGCATCGCATAGACTCCCTGGGAATGGCGGCCCACGCCTGGATCGAAAATTTCCCAGCCAAATTCGGAGCTTCTCCGCCCGTAATCGAGTCGATAAATCCAGTCTCCAAATTCATCTTTACGCCACAAATCAGAATCAATACCGGGAACGACTTCGGCGAATTCCCACACATTGCGAACGACATCTCTATCGTAGCCACGGCCCTGAAAGGATGCCGCCGACTCCATCGCTGAAGGAATCAAGTCACTCGCTGCTTCACTGAGCGGGTAGCTGTAACCGTCCTCGCTAACGTCATCATCACTGAAATTGCCGAAATCGACATCGTCAACTCCTTCACCAACAACCACTTTTCCGACTTCTTGAGACGCTTCTCCGGCCGAGCCTGCTGTGGAAAATCCCGAAAGATGCGCGCCAGATTTCGCTGCAGACTTCGCCGCGTAGAGAGGACCGTTCGCCGCCGATGGCTGCGACTGATCACTTCTATCATTGAGGGCTTCCCACCAATTGGGAAATTCGACTTCGCTGTTGTTGTAAAACATAAACTGGTCCTTTGAACAGTATATATTCTACGCCCATTTTCGTCAACGCCAAATGAATTTTTGGTGACTTTCTCCCTGATGCCGAATCGACTGCAGAAAAAAGAAAAGGATTAAGAAAATGAAAAAAAGTCAGTGGGTGCACCCCATTGTGCTTCGAAGCCTTGGCGAATAAGGATTGTCCTCTCAGTGATACTCCTGCAAGGGCGTCACATCCAACTCAGCAGCCTTGAGCGATCGAATCGACCGAACGCTGGCGGTAGCGCCTCTCATCGTAGTCATGATAGGAACCCGGTTAGCGAGAGCGCCACTGCGGATACTCACTTCGTCGCGACGGGGAATCCGTCCACTTGGCGTGTTGATGACCATGGCGATTTCTCGGTTCTTGATCATGTCGAGCACATTGGGCCGACCTTCGGCGAGCTTGTTGAGACGGGTCACCTTGATTCCTGCTGCTTCGAAACGGGAAGCAGTGCCGGAAGTCGAATAGATCTCATAGCCGAGCTCGCTGAATTCCTTCGCCAGTTCGACTGCGGTGTCTTTGTCGCGATCTTTGACGCTGATGAAAATTTTGCCCTCCAGCGGCAGACTGGACGAAGCGGCCATCTGCGCTTTGGCGTAGGCCATGCCCAGATCAGCGTCGATCCCCATGACCTCACCGGTGGATTTCATTTCAGGCCCGAGACTGATGTCGATGCCCGGAAATTTGGAAAACGGGAAGACTGCTTCCTTCACCGAATAATGCGTTGGCATGATCGTTTCGGTAAATCCGAGATCGACCAGCTTCTCACCTGCCATGACCTTCGCAGCGAGCTTGGCGAGTGGCACCCCAATCGCTTTGGAAACGAAAGGCACGGTTCGTGATGCCCGTGGGTTCACTTCGATGACGTAGAGTTCCTCGTCCTTGACCGCGAACTGAATATTCATGAGCCCGCGCACCTCAAGTGCGATCGCCAGTCTCTTCGCCGCGATCGCAATCTGCTCACGCATGGGTTCGCTGAGAGAGAAAGAAGGGATGACACAGGCACTATCGCCACTGTGAATCCCAGCTTCTTCGATGTGCTCCATGATGGCACCGACCACGGTGGTCTCTCCATCGCAAATACAATCGACGTCCACCTCGGTGGCGTCTTCGAGAAATCGATCCACCAGAACGGGACGCGAAGGACTGACGTCGACCGCATTCTGCATGTAGTGTTCCAATTCCTCGTCAGTGTAAACGATCATCATGGCACGCCCTCCCAAGACAAAGGAAGGTCGGACTAGAACCGGGTAACCGATGCGTCCGGCAATAACGACTGCCTCTTCCGGCGAAACCGCGGTGCCAGCAGGAGCCTGCTTCAGACCAAGTTCGTCTAGCAGAGCGGAGAAATATTTCCGGTCCTCTGCCTGTTCAATACTCTTCGGAGAGGTTCCGATAATGTTGCAGCCATGGCGTTCCAAATCGGCCGCCAGATTGAGCGGGGTCTGCCCACCAAACTGAACGATGACACCCCAGCACGTTTCCTCTTCGTAAATATTGAGCACGTCTTCGAGCGTGAGCGGCTCGAAGTAAAGTTTGTCGCTGGTGTCGTAGTCGGTCGAGACGGTCTCAGGGTTGGAATTGACCATGACGGTCTCGAACCCGAGCTCCTTGAGAGCAAAAGAGGCATGCACACAGCAGTAATCGAACTCGATTCCCTGCCCGATCCGATTCGGTCCGCCGCCGAGAATCATGACCTTGCGTTTGTCACCGCCACGAGCCTCATTTTCGATGCCGTAGGTTGAGTAAAAGTAGGGGGTATAAGCCTCGAACTCAGCAGCGCAGGTGTCGACGAGACGATAAGTCGGAATGACTCCAGCCGCCTTCCGCTTCTTGCGAACATCATCCAGACTTTCCCCGGTGATGTAGGAAAGTTGCTGATCTGAATATCCGAGACGCTTGGCCCGGCGAAAATCGAAAGAGTCCAGATCGGTGCCGAGCTCTTTCTCTGACACCAACAGGTCTTCGATGTTCTTGAGAAACCAAGGATCGATTCCGGTCAGATTATAAATTTCATCCAGTTCGACTCCGTTTTCAAAGGCGAGGCGGATGAAGAAAATTCGTTCCGCATTCGGCGTCGCGAGGCGCTCGCGTATGTAACTGATGTCAGGATTGCCATCCTTGCCATCGGCTCCGAGTCCAGCGCGCCCAGTCTCAAGGGATCGAAGCGCTTTCTGCATCGCCTCTTTGAAAGTCCGGCCAATCGCCATGGCCTCTCCCACGCTCTTCATCTGAGTCGTCAGAGTGGCGTCGGCGTCGCGAAACTTCTCAAAGGTAAAGCGAGGAATCTTAACGACGCAGTAATCGATCGAAGGCTCGAAGCTGGCCGGGGTTTCCCGAGTGATGTCATTCGGGATTTCATCAAGCGTGTATCCCACCGCGAGCTTGGCCGCGATCTTAGCGATAGGAAACCCTGTCGCTTTCGATGCCAGCGCCGAGGAACGCGATACTCGAGGATTCATCTCGATCACAATCATGCGCCCGTCCTCAGGATTGACTGAGAACTGAATATTGGAACCGCCGGTCTCGACACCAACCTCTCGGATGATGGCAAAGGAAGCATCGCGCATGTGCTGATACTCACGGTCCGTCAAAGTCTGAGCCGGTGCCACGGTGATGGAGTCACCTGTGTGAACGCCCATGGCGTCGAAGTTCTCAATCGAGCAAATCACGACGCAGTTGTCAGCCCGGTCACGCATCACTTCCATCTCGTATTCCTTCCAGCCGAGCAGTGACTCTTCGACGAGCACTTCGGTCACTGGCGAGAGATCAAGCCCGCGGCGAACGATGGTGTTAAAATCTTCACGGTTGTAGGCGATGCCTCCACCAGTGCCTCCCAGGGTGTAGGCGGGACGGATGATCAAAGGATATGTCCCGATCTCTTCGGCGATGGCATACCCTTCGTCCATCGTATGAGCGACACCCGAATGGGGCATATCGAGACCGATCTTGATCATGGCCTCTTTAAAAAGCAGGCGGTCTTCGCCTTTTTCAATCGCTTCTGCGTTGGCTCCGATGAGTTTTACACCCGATTTCTCAAGGAACCCGGACCGAACCAGCTCCATCGCTGTGTTCAGTGCCGTCTGACCACCCAAAGTGGGAAGCAAAGCATCGGGTTTCTCCTTTTCAATGATCCGCTCGACGATCTCAGCCGTGATAGGCTCAACATAGGTCCGAGCTGCAAACTCGGGATCCGTCATGATCGTCGCCGGATTCGAGTTCACCAGAACTACGGTGTAACCCTCTTCCTGCAGAGCTTTACAGGCTTGAACGCCGGAATAATCGAACTCACATCCCTGTCCAATGACGATGGGGCCCGATCCAATCAGCAGAATTTTCTTAATCGAAGTGTCGCGAGGCATTTTTTTATAAGATAAAAATTTCAAACCCCTTGCATCAGGCACACCGCTTGGCAACGCATGAAAACGGATTTTAAAAGAAATTGTCTCCTATTTACCTAACTATCCGCATCTGAGACCAAGATTCTGCTTGAAATACACCGATTTTCTCCCAAAAATGACCACGACCCGCTTCAAAGGGACACTCTCCAGAAACATGAATCGCATTCTCCTCATTCTTGCCGTCCTTTTTGCCGGATCAATCTTCTGCTCCGCGGGGCAATACGACAACATTGAGCCCGAGCTGAAATGCCACTTCCCGCAAAAGAAGAGAAGCTTCTGCGACCGGCGCCCGAATTTCTCTCGGCGTCACAATATCTGTAATCCACCGGCCACGATGCTCGGTCATATTATCTGGAAACAAGAAGAGGTCACCCTCAATGATAATTACGGACCGTACGAGGCAGTATTGATCACCTATCGGAAGGTTTACGAAAACGGCGCCTGGGGCGAAAAGTTCCAGCGCTCCTACCGCAAGGATCCGTTGATCATCACTCCGCCGGTCATCTATAAGTGATTTCCCTCCGGTAATCTTATCCGCGGGATCCAATCCCCTGGACAGGTTCCACGGGATGCGATCCACAGGATGCGATCCACCTGATAGCCAGGCATGGAATTTGACCTCACTGGCGAGCACCAACGCTACGCCTACAAACTGCTGGCCGGACTCGTCACGCCTCGACCGATCGCGTGGGTGACCACTCAGGACGAAGAAGGCCGAGTCAATGCGGCCCCATTTTCGTTCTTTAACGTCTTCGGCACCCGCCCCCCTATCCTGGGATTTGCTCCGGGAGACAAAGAGCCCGGCATTCCCAAAGACACCGCCCGCAACATTCGGCGAAGCGGCGAATTTGTGGTCAATCTGGTCGACGCCGACTGCGCAGAAGCCATGAATCAAACTTCAGCGGAAGTCGAATTTGGCGTCAGCGAGATCGAACTGACCGGCCTCCACACGGAACCGAGCATCGGCATCGCTCCTCCCCGTATTGCAGAAGCTCCGGTATCCCTGGAATGCCGCGAATGGTCCACCCTCGAAATCGGACGCAACCGTCTTGTCATTGGCCTGATCGACCGCATCCACACTCGCGAAGGTGTCCTCGATCCCGAAACGCTTCTGGTGAACCCGGAAAACTTTGCCCCAATCGGCCGCATGGAAGTGCCATCGGGCTACTGTCACACCGACGATCGCTTTCAAATGCCCCGGCCGGAATAGCGGGCCACCGCCCCTGCCAGCAGGGGGGAAATTCCATTTCCGAACCGAATTTGCCCCAAATCCGCCTCAAAAACGCGCTATCACGCGATCTATACGCAATTTAATTTGGAAAAGTTAAATAATTCGCTTCATTTCGGTGTTAGGATCGTCGTTAATAAACTGGGATTCTCTGTGATCCTGCCTACCGCCCGAAACCATTCTTCACCGCCTTGTCCGAGTCATCCATCAACCTGCTTGGGAAAAACTACTTCCGAACCCGGGAGAAGCTCGGCAAAGCTATCGCGTCGCTCAATGAGATGGCTCAGGGTAGCGGGATCGATCCAGGGCGCCTGGCTCTGCTCGACAACCTCATGGCAAATTTGGAGGATCCGTTCCTCTTTGTGGTAGTAGGCGAGGTTAATGCCGGTAAATCAACTTTGTTGAACGCCTTGTTCGGAGAAGATTTCTGCAAAGCAGATGTCGTCCCCACCACGGATCGAATTGCCTTTTTTAAGTACGGCGAAGAAGCCCACGAATTCGATTTTTCCAAGGACATCGTCGAAGTCTTTCGACCGAATCCTTTCCTCCGCGATTTTAATATCGTCGATACTCCTGGAACCAACTCCATCGAAAACGAACACCAGCAGATCACGGAACAATTTTTGCCGATGGCCGACCTGGCGCTGTTTGTCTTTTCGGTAACCAATCCATGGGGCGCCACCACTTGGGATTTCGTCGACCGCATCCATCATCAGTGGAAAAAGAAAATCGTCTTTATTCTTCAACAGTGTGATCTGCGCACAGATGAAGAAGTCGCCGCCATTCTGGAGCACCTGCAGAAAACGGCCCACCATCGTTTCGGTCAGCACTTCCCCACTTTTGCTATTTCGGCAAAGCAGGCTTTCCTCGCCAAAACTTCTGACAGTGGCAACGAAGAACTTAACGAAACCAGCCAGATCAAAGGATTGGAACGCTACATTTCGGGCGTCGTCGAATCTTCCGAACCACGCCTCGTCAAACTGATCCACGCGTGGAGAGCTTCCTGCTTCGTCCTCGGAGAAGTCAAAGAACGCCTCGGCGCTGCGTCGGAAATCATCAGGGCGGACGACGAGCTTCTCAGCGAACTCGAACCTGCCAGCGAAATGCAGCAGAAGCGCACCCTCAAAAAGTGCGAGCCTCTCTTTGAAGCATTCGATCAGAGCTTCATGGCGGCCGGGCTTCAGGCGGAACCTCTACTGGACTCGGAATTCCGAATCATCTCTGCTCTCATTCCCCAGAGGAAAGGCGCCGCAGAAATAGAAGGGCTCATCTTTGCCACGACCATGAAGGCGGTTCGCCGCAGTGTCGGTGCCGGCGCCAACGCGGTGCAGGAAGATGTTCAACATCTCTGGGAACGTGTCTCGGAGGAAATGAAGCAGGCCTTCAATCTCGAACTCAGCGTTGGAGAAAGTGGGGCACCCGACTGGACCGAAGCGCACGACCGTATCGAGAAGGGCGTGGAGGAAGCCACCGCAAAAGCGCTGCGCGATCTCCATCTCAAGGACGAACTTGGCCGGCTCTTTGCCAAACGCAGTAAACTCATCTGGAGCTATATTTTTTCCGCCATCCTCGCCGTTCTGGGCGGAGTCATTCTGATGATGCTGGAACTACAGCCATGGAATGCCGTCTCTTTCGGCATTGCGGCTATATGCCTGGCGCTCGGAGCAGTGGTCGGAGCCCATACCGTCAAAAAAACACGGACCTTCTACACCACGGTGATTGAGAAACAGCGCGAAACCGTCGCCCGGAAACAACGGGAAGCCTTTGCCGACGGCACCTCACGTTTTTATGAGGATTTCGTTGGTCTATTTGAGCCGCTCCGAACCGTCTGCCGCGAGCATCGCGACAAATACGAGCCACAGCTGAAAGTAATTCGCGAAACCGAGCAGTCGCTCGCCGAATTAGAGCGAATCCTCGCTCCCGTCGAAAAAGCGCTCAACGCTAAGAAGAGTTAACCCTTCCGGTCACTTGACCGCAGACTCGGTGGAAGAGAACGCCCGCTCTCCGATATCACAAACAAGGTGACCAGCGATCAGGTGACATTCTTGAACCCTGGCCGTCACCGCAGAAGGAACGGCCAACAGCAGATCTGCTACGGCCGCACACTGTCCCCCACCCTCACCGGTGAAGGCAAAAGTGGCGATCCCCTGCTCCCGGGCAAAACCCAAAGCCCTAACCACATTTGGGCTGTCTCCCGAAGTCGAAATTCCCACCACAATATCATCCGGACCACACAAGGCCTCAACCTGACGAGCAAACACAAATTCGAATCCAAAATCGTTGGCACAGGCAGTCAATATTGACGAGTCAGTCGTGAAGGCGATAGCCGACAATCCTTTGCGATTGGTCGTAAACCGCACCACGAATTCGGCGGCGAAATGCTGAGCATCAGCGGCGCTGCCACCATTGCCAAAAAAGCAGACCTTGCCGCCCTTTTCGAGGCAATCCACCACTCGCTGCCCCATCGCATCGATCACAGGAGAACAGGTCTCCTGAAACTTCGCTACCGTCACGGTGTGCTCGGCAATCGTCTGGTTAATTAGTTTACTGGAGGACATGGTTATTCAAATACGACTCAATCAAAAGAATCATAGACTACTCGACTCTTCAGTCGGGATTCCTTCAGGGAAAAATGATGATACAGCACTGAGCAACTCCTCTTTTTCAATCGGACTGGTCCCTAACTTGCCCACCACAATACTGCTCGCAAGATTTGAAATCTGAGCGGAGACCCCTGCCGAAAGACCCGCGCAAAGTCCCATCGTATAAATGGCAATCGCCGTATCACCCGCGCCAGAAACATCAAACACCTCTCTGGCTCGAGCAGGGATATGAACCGGGTCCGCCACTCGGGAAAAGATTAACATCCCCTGCTCCCCTAAGGTCAGCAGGACTTGCAGGCAGGCCCACTTTTCCAGTAGTACTCGCCCGACCTTCAAAAGGGGCTCGTCTGAAAGAGGATCGACACCGGCATCTCGATTTTCATCCACGACTCCTGCGCAATCAAATGCCTCAGAGCGATTAGGCTTCACTGTCGTCACCCCCATCCATTCGATCGGATTGCCAGGCTTAGGATCCACTGTGACGATTAGCTTCTGGGCACTCGCCCGCGCAATCAATCCAGCCACCAACTCTGGAGTGATCAGCCCTTTGCCGTAATCTTCGATCACAATCCCGTCGAGCGTCGGCAAAATCTTGTCGATTTCGGAAAGCAAATCAGCCACCTGCTGTGAACTCACCGGTTGGCATTTCTCCCGGTCAATCCGAACCACTTGCTGCTGGCGCGCGACGACCCGGGTCTTGGTGATGGTATGCATCGTGGAATCTCTGAGACAGCAGTCCTGACCAATTCCGCAGTCCGTCAGAGTATTCGTCAAAAGCTCACCGTTAGGGTCCGTTCCAAACAAGCCTGCTAATTCGAGAGAGGGACCGAAAGGAGTCATGTTGCGGGCCACATTCGCAGCACCACCTGGGTAGCGGGATTCCCGCTGCACCTCCACCACCGGAACTGGCGCCTCAGGCGAAATCCTCGAAACGCTCCCCCAGATAAACCAGTCCAGCATGATATCACCAACCACTAAAATGCGCTGCTTCGAAAAGCAGTCGAACAGAGCTTGTGGTGTTAATGTTTGTCCCATGATGCGCGCCAAACTACGACTTAGGACAGGCGAATGCAAGCGCTCCACCTCTAACCCTTCCGGGCTTTTTCCCCGTCGCTTAAGAGCCCGAAATATTCGTTCTCACTTCCCCTGGCCGCATCACTGAGCCTGTGGGGACCTCAACTTCCCTTTCCTGCCCGAGCCATTCCAGCAACACACGAATTCGATCCTGTCCTGATACAAGCCCCGTTACGATCGTGTTCAGTCCCGCCAGCGGACCGTCAATCAAAACCACCTCATCCCCTTCATCCAGCTCCGCCTCAATGACTCGAATTTCATTTTCCTCCTCCGGAAACTCCTTCCTGAGTTCAGCGATAAAGGGGTCAGGGATCATCGGATAGTTATCTGCAAAACGCAGCACTCCCGAGACATTGGTAGTCGCATTAACGGCTCGCAACTGGCTCGCCAAATCAAATTTAGCGAAGAGATATCCCGGAAACAGAGCTTCGGTGAACCAGACCTTTCCACGTTGGGTCACTTTCTCATATCGAATCCGCGGGCAGAATACCTCGTCGAGATTCACAAAACCCTGCAGATGCCTCGCCGCAATATGCTCACATTTCGGCTTGGACCGAACGCAATACCAACCGGAATCAGGATTTTCAGAAAACAGGGACATTAATATGAGAACTACAGGAGCTTGCGGAAATTATATACCTTTCCCGAAAAGATGAAAGACTGAATTCACATCTCAATGCCCGCCTGACCGTTCGGGATTCCTTGCAGAATTGTCGATTCTCCCTTACCAATCCACTCAGGCACTCCGTGACCATACTATGTCCAAAGATTCATCAACACCCGGCCCGATCCGTGCCATCGATGTTGCTACTGCTTCGCCCGATGAACTAGTAGACGAACGCAAAGCGGTCTTCCGGCGGCTCATGGGTTACATCAAACCCTACAAAGCCCGTTTGGCCTGGGGGATCTTTTTCGGAGTCCTTGCCGGGCTCGTGAACGGATTGTTCCTGCTCGTCATCAAAACGGTCTTCGCGATTGTCCTGCCCGGAGCGGATGGCGAAAGTATTCAGGAAGTCTATTATCCCTTCGAGGATCTTCCAGTCCTTCAGGATTTCGCGATTCATCCGCCTCAGCTTCCCGATGATAAACAGTGGATTTTTGTCCTCATCGTCTGCCTCAGCATTCCCGTGCTTCTGCTGATACGAGGGCTATTCCACTACCTGCATGCCTATTGCATGCTCTGGATCAACATGAAGGTGCTCTACCGTCTACGCGACGAGTCGTTTACCAGCTTGATCAAACAATCGCTTTCGTTCTTCAACCACGTCAAACAAGGCGAATTGATGCAGACCGTCGCCAACCAGACGCGTACTTCTGCCGATGCCAGCAGCCAACTTCTCAGTGCTGCGATCCAGCATCCCACCGCCATCATTTCGATCATCGTGATGATCACGATTTTCGATCCCCTTTACACTTTCGGCGCTCTCGTGATTTTCCCGCTTTGCATCGTCCCTGTCGCCATGGTGAGCAGGAAAGTGCGCAAAGCCGGCGGACGCGAGGAGCAAGAATCCGAAGGCCTCATGGTGACCCTGCATGAAAGCTTCAGCGGCATCCGACTGGTCAAGGCTCACGGTCGCGAAGAATATCAGCGCGCACGCTTCAATGAGGGAAATATGCAAATTACGAAGTTCATCATTCGTTGGCGAAAAGCGCTCGAGATCTCCAGCCCGATGGTGGAAATTGTAGGATCGTTAGGCATTTGTATTGGCATGGTCTATGCCTGGGTTCGAGAGGTTCCTTTCGATACCTTCACCGCAATCAACCTCGGGCTCATTAGCATCTACCCCCATGCCAAAGCGCTCAGTCGCATTCACGTGCAGGTACAAAAATGCTTCGTCGCAGCCTACAAAGTATTTTCTTTCATCGATGCGGAGCCAGAAGTCAAAGATCGCGAAAATGCGATCGAATTAAAGGGCAGTGATGGCTCCATCGAACTGAAGAACGTCACGTTTTCCTACGTGGAAGATAAAGCCGCCCTCAATGACGTTTCGCTTAAATTCGAACCCGGTAAGCGCTACGCGCTTGTCGGGCAGAGTGGTTCCGGAAAATCCACTATCCTCTCTCTGATCCTCAGATTCTATGAAGTCAATTCCGGCGGCATCGCTATCGACGGCAAAGATATTCGCGACTACACCCAGGAGTCTCTGCGGGACCAGATAGGCCTAGTCAGTCAGGACACCTTCCTTTTTCACGACACGATTGAGAACAATATCCGCTACGGATATCTCGAAGCCACCGACGAAGAAATTCGGAATGCCGCCAGGCTCGCGCACGCCCAGGAGTTCATCGAAGAACAGCCCCAGGGATACGAAACGATTCTAGGTGACAAAGGCTGCACCCTATCCGGCGGCCAACAGCAAAGGCTCTCCATTGCTCGCGCCATTCTTCGCGATGCCCCCATTCTCTTTCTCGATGAGGCAACTTCAGCGCTCGATTCAGAGTCAGAAAAAGCGATTCAAGAAGCACTCGATGAATTGTCCCGTGGCAAAACGGTCATCGCCATCGCCCACCGGCTCTCCACCATTCTCGACTCAGACGAAATCGTTGTGATGAGCGAAGGTCGCGTCGTTGACATGGCTCCCCATGCAGAACTCCTCGAGCGTTGCGAAGAATACCAGAACCTTTACCGACTCCAGTTCGCCGAAAATTGAGGTATCACTATTTTCTTCCTCCCCGGATCGCCCCCTTCTATAATCCTCCCCATGCCTGCCCCGGACGGACCATCTCGAAAGCTACCGCTGCTACTGAACCTCTCTGCTTCCGGTCTCTTTCTCCTCCTGTCCGTCTGGACTCTGATAGCGGACCTCACTTTCCATTCTAATTTTCTGTTTCAATCCTCCTGGAGCCTGCCTTTGCTTTGGCTCATGGTGAGTTTGTGGTTCCTCGCCGGAATCATACTGGCGATCTTTCCCAAACGCTTGTTCATCACCGTAGCTATCCTGCTAACGTTAAGGTCGTCCCTTGGCTGGCCTCTTTTGACTTTCACCGATATCGCCACTGCCTGCCGAATCCTGGACTGGATGATCGTGGCAGTCGCTGTCGCCTCTTTCATTTGGGTTCTAGCGGCGCCGCGCCAATTCAACTCCCGCCCCTGGTTCAAATGGCAGCACTCCGCTATCGCTGGAGCCGTTTGGCTCGCCTTGTCTGTCGGCTCACTCGTAACCGGATTTCTTGGCGCGGCTGAAGCAATCAACGATCTTTCCCGAGGATTTGTTCAGCTATCACCTCGAGGCATTACCTTCGCTGAGAAAGTCCTGCAAAAAGACGGCTGCCGCGTCCACCTTGTCGGACTCGCTCATATCGGCGAGGGAGATTTCTATACAGACCTCAAAAAGGCGTTAAAGACACCGATCAAAGGAAAGCGCCTCGTCCTCACCGAAGGAGTAACCGACACCGAAGAGAAACTTCCTCCGGGATTCAAATCAGGAAACACCTACAAGCAATTCGCCGAGCAACTAGGGCTCGAACAGCAAAAGGATTTTGCCGAAGGGTCGGCTGACCCGCAAAAGGCGAAAGAAAGCGCCGAAACATGGGAGCAACTAGGTGTTCGATTCATCAACGCAGACATCGATGTTTCTGAGCTATCCGAAACGCACTTGAGCCTTCTCATCAAACTGCTCAAGACAATGGACTCGGGAGATTTGTTGGAATCTTTCGTCGCGTCGTCCAGCCTCGATGTATCACCTTCCGAGATGGAAAACATGATCGTTGAAGGGCTCATTGGACAACGTAACGCCCACCTCATGAGCATATTTGACTCTCACCACCACCACTACGAGGAAATCTATATCCCGTGGGGAGCTGCTCATCTACCTGACCTGGAGCGACGCTTCCTCTCACTCGGCTTTTCGCTCATTCACGAAAAGAGACGCATCGGGATCGGGTTCGGCGGAGGGAACTGAGCTCGACCAAGAGCGAGCTCAAGCAAGCTGTTCTTTGATGCCCACGATTTTGTCCCGCAATCGGACCCCGCGATCTACCCAACGAAATTCGGTCTCACAGATTTCAAGAGAAGACCGCTGCATCTCGTTGAGACGATCAAAATCATCAATCGTTGCGTTGATCTCGGAGATGAGAGTCTCAACATTATCAGTCAGTAGAAAGTTATCAGGAGAGATCAAGGGCAGCGATTCCACCGCGTGATCCAGCCCAGCGAGCGGCAATCCGTGAAAGATGTATTCGAGAGTTTTGAGTTTAAATCCTCCCCCAAACTCCTCCACGATCAGCCCCATCCTTGCGTCCAATAGATAGGGAGTCATCTCGGGTACGCTTCCAACAAAATCGACCTGTGGAAACTTTGCCTTCATTTCTAATCTGAAAGCCTCCTCTGTTTTGCCTACAATCTGAATCTCTATTCCCTTCTCTGCGAGCGGCTCTGCCGCCTTTGTCAAAAAACGATCAAGATTGATTCGTTTGGCAATCCACTCAAATGATCCTGACATGATCACTCTTTTGGGAGTGTCGGCACTGATCACCCTTTCCTTGTTAGCCGCCCCTTCGTATCCGGGGGTCAGACAAAGATACTCCTGTCTTGGAAAAATCTCTCTATAGGCCCCTACCTCAGCATCCGTAATCGCCGTGACCAAATCGACTTCCCGACACAACGCCTCTTCCTGACGAGCGTATTTTTCGGCGTCGTATCGCAGGGCCATTTTTTTCGGCAAAGCATCAGTCGAGCTTCGCGCAATTTCGCGCCGAACTTTCGCCTCATGATTGTGGGACACATAGACCAATACCGGGTCCCCATTGATTCCCGACGCTTTCCGCTGTTTCCGAATCAGCTTCAGGGCCCAACCGAGCGCCGCATGATCTATTATGATCGCATCCCAGGAACCAGTCGCCAGCGCATCCGCCAGCGCCCTCTCGGGGCCGCCGTTTTTTAAGCGGCAAGTATCACTGGGGTATCGCGTGAAAAGACTCGCAAATCTTCCTCCCAGGATCGGGCTGCCCAACTGCCATTCCACTTTGTCGTCGTCGACAAACGAACTCGATTCGCTTCCATCCCCGACGGGATTTTCATCGTTGTCATGAGCAATCACCGTCAGCGACACGCCGGTCCCAGCGAAAGCTTTGATCAGTCCATTCGAATAAATCAGCTCACCGCTGTTAGCAGGCCGCGGATATTTTCGAGTCAACCAAAGGCAATTCATAACACCAATGCCTTTCGACATATGCTGAACGATAATTTGTAATTACCATAAGATCAATCAATTAGAATCCCTCTTCCTAGACCGAACTTTTCAGGCCGAACTTTTCAGGCCGAACTTTTCAGGCCGAACTTTTCAGGCCGAGTCCATTCAGACCGAGTCCATCCTCGATTGGGCTTCCGACATGGTCGGCAGATGGCCGCGTCCACCAAGCGCCCCGGCATTGCAGGCCGCGGCAGCGCTGGCGAGCCGAGCGCAATCCTCCCATGAGTCTCCTCGATTGGCGGCGAAGAGAAACGCCCCGTGGAACACATCTCCGCAGCCCGTGGTATCAATCACAGGATCGGACAAAAATGCAGGCTGATGAAAAGATTGGCCCTCCCCTGTCAAAAACCAGCTACCGGCGGCCCCCTCAGTGATTCCCACCACCGCCGCGCCCCATTGAGCCAATTGCTTCAACTGAGCATCGCGCTCCTCAGTTCCCGCCAACTGCTGCGCAAAATCTGCTGCGACCACAAGAATATCGACCAGCGGCAGCAGCTTCTGGAATTTAGAGTCGTAGCGATGAGCTCCGCCATCGAAGGATACACGACCTCCAGACTCCTGAGCGATGCGAGCAGCATCGATACAAGCCGGCCAGTGACGTCCGTTCAAATGAAGGAGTCGACACTGCCTCAACTTTTCGGCTGGGAGTTCCCCGGCACTCAGCGGGGTGAAATCCCCCGATCGGAAAATGATGTGACGTTCGCCGTCTTTGGCACGCACCAGAACCGTTCCAAAACTACTCCGACATCCGGGCTCCAATTCCAACCAATCAGTCCGGACTCCAAAGTCTCGATATTCATGACGGATCAGTTCGCCAAACCAGTCGGCGCCGACCCGGTCGATGATGCCGACTTCCGAGCCGAGTCGAGAAGCAGCACAAAGGGCAGTCGGAACTGGTCCACCGCCCATCAACACCGAGTCAGAAACTTCGGTGACCCCGGTTTCAGCCGGGAATTCGTTGACCACCTGAATCGAATCTATCATGGACATCCCGATTCCGAGAATATCCACGACTTGACTCGATCCGTCCGGCATCAGCTGTGATGAGTCTTAAGCCAGGAGATGACCGCTGAGGTCATTTTCTCCAATCCGTCTCCATTGTAGACGTGATCAACTCCCTCAAGAATCTCCAACTCCTTAGGCTCGTAGGCTGCGGCATAGATCGCTCGTCCTTCTTCCACAGGAACTACGTCGTCCGCGTCTCCATGAACGATCAGCCAGGGAACTTCGATTTTTTCTGTCTTGCTCTTAACAGAATTGATCTTGGTCATGTCATCGACAAACGCCTGCGACAACGGGCAGCCCTCGTCGTCCCACATGTTCCCTTTACCGGGCTTCACCTCGCCAAACTCGGTCTCGCAAAATTTCTTGGTTTCCACCATACCCGAGAGCGAGACAAGCAATTCAATGCGCGAATCTTTCACCGCAGAGAGAACTCCTACGGCACCGCCCATGCTGTGCCCCACATAACAGATTCGATGATAGCCTTCGTCCTCAGCTGCATCGATGATGGCTTTCAGATCCTTCACTTCTTTCGTAATCGTGCAGGCTTCAAACTTGCCTTCAGATTCACCGTTCCCGGCAAAAGAAAACCTCAAAGCATTCAAGCCTTCAGCCTCCAGGGCTTCGCCCAAACCAACTGCCCAGGGGCGGTCTTTGTTCCCTGTCACTCCGTGACCAATGATCACAAGTAGTGACGTGTCGGTAGGATCACCGTGAAACTCATAGTCGAGAATTTCTTTGGCGGAGTTCAAAATTTCCAAATGCATAGCGTGCGATAGATAAAGGGACGGAGGGAAAAGTTAATCTGAAATTAAAACTGAGTATCGAAGATACGGACTTCTTTGAACCACTTGCTGAACTTTTCAACAAAAACAGTGTGCTCAGGGTGAACTTGATAGGCGTCGTGTTGCGCTACCGAATCAAACTCCAATATCAAAGCGTAGTCGAAAGTGTTGTGAGTCACTGGGCGTTCCGGAGTACCGGCTGCACTGCCGAAACTTCCATCGGATACCACATCGATATCAAATAGCGCTTTCAGCCCGCCTTCGAAAGCGGTCTTGTTGTCGGCGCTGAGAGAATCATCCAACCAGAAATAGACATTGTGTCGTACCATGATGCGGATCCTAGGATAGCGATTTAGCAATATCAACCGGTGACTCGAAACCCGATGATTTTTTTACGCTATTGCGCCCCGGCCTCAATCAGACCGAAATGCTCGAATTCTGCAGAGCCACCTGAATGTGAGGAGTGTACAAATCTGGCTCAAGAAGGAATGAATCGTGCCCTTTCTCAGAATGCACCGTGAGGTAAAGATGGGATACCTGAGACTTCTTCAAATAATCCACCAAGGCAGCCTGCTCTTCCGGGTAGAAGCAATAGTCCTCATCGATGCTGAAAACGAGATACTGGTGCCCCGCCTCGCGCGACCGAGAAAACAACTCTTCCGCATCATCGGCATCACATTCCAACAAAGGATCAAAACGGCTCCACATTTCGCAGATGCGAAGATAGGTGTTCGCGTCGAACCGATCCGTAAACTTTTTTCCCTGATGCAGCATGTAACTCTCCACATGATCATGGGCCCGATACCAGGAAAACCTGTCTTCGGCCTGGACGACGTCTTTGCTCGCCCGCCGTTCGATCGCATTCAAATGGACAAAGGTCTTGTGACTGATCATGCGAGCCAAGCCCAATCCGGTCTCGGGCGCGCCGGTTTCGTAGTATTCCCCTGCCTGAAATTTAGGATCATTTTCGATCGCGAGAATCTGCTCCAGCAAAATAATGCGGTTCAGCACGGTGGTCTTAACCCCAGTGGCAATCGGAATGACGAGACGAACTCTCTCCGGAAACATTGCCGCAAAGCTGACACAACAAAGGCCGCCGGTGGACGGTCCCACCACCGCATTCAATTGCTCAATTCCTAGAGCATCAAGCAGAAGCGCCTGACTACGGACCAGATCGTTGACCGTCACATTCGGGAAAGCCGCTCCGTAAGGTCGCCCCGTATCGGGGTCCTCTGAAGCCGGTCCGGTCGTACCATAGCAGCCGCCCAGGTAATTGGCGCAGATCACAAAATAGAGATCCGTATCCAGAGCCTTGCCGGGACCGACAAACAAATCCCACCAACCGGGCTCACATTCCTGTGTCCAATAATCATTCCCCTCAACATTCGGATTATTGCCTGCAGCATGCTGGCTGCCGGAAAAAGCGTGAAACAGAAGAATCGCATTGGATTTCGACTTGTTCAGAGTCCCATAGGTCTCGTAGGCGACCTGAACATGATTTAACTCACCTCCGCAGCGAAACGGAAACGGGGTTTCCGGCGTGGCGATGGTCTGAAATTTTGTTTCAACTTGTCCTAGTTCACTCATGGAATGCAGTGGGCGCCAAGGCTAAACCGATTTCTGGCATCCTGCCAATGTTTTACATGTCATATGAATGAAGGCAAATCAGCAAAGGCAGCCGCCAACATTGTTTTCATTTTGAGCCGTCCTGTGGTTGATTAGAGTCCAGTTCCACGATAAATCGTTTCTGTGAGCCTTTTCCAACGCATCTTATCCTCCGGGTCCGACCAGACAGCCGGAGATTCCAGTCAACCCTCCGAAAAATCAGGAGAGGGCATTCGGCTCATCGTCGGATTGGGCAATCCAGGGGCGGAATATGACAAAACCAGGCACAATATTGGATTCGAGCTTCTCGACGAATTAGCGGAGGCAAAAAATCTAAAATGGAGCCGGGAAAGAAAATTTCGCGCAAAAGTGGCAGAATCGGACAGCGATACGATTTTTGCCAAACCGTTGACTTTTATGAATATCAGCGGCAACTCGGTCGCTCGCCTGATGAAGCACCATCAGCTGCAGGCACACCAGATTTTGATCGCCTACGATGATGTTGATTTGCCCCTGGGACGCTTACGGTTCAAGGCAGGAGGCTCTGCCGGTGGCCACAACGGCATCAAATCGATCATCGAATATCTGGGGACAGATGTCTTCCCCAGACTCAAAATCGGGATCGGATCGGCGGGTGGCAGAGAGCAAATGGTCGACCACGTTTTAGGCCAATTTGAGGAGGAAGAATGGAATGAAGTGCAAAAAGTCCTAGCGATTGCTGTAGATGGAGTAAATTGTGCGCTTTCCGCCGGTCTGGACTCGGCTATGAATCAGTTCAATCGGAGGTCGGAAAATTTGGGAGATACGGAAACCTAACCGTCGAATTATCAATTAAGTTCATGAAACGCAAGTACCAAGGAGTCTATGTCCTCAATATGCAGGGACAAGAAGAAGGCCTAGAAGAAACGGTGAGTAGCATCACCAAGGAGCTAGAGTCAAACGGCGCCACCCTCGATCAAATCGACCGCATTGGCCGAAAAGAGTTCGCTCACGCCAATCACGCAAAACAGAATCACGGCTACTACGTGCAATTCCAGTTTCAGGCGGAGCCAACAACAATCGACCAAGTGGAAGCCCACCTGAAGCTCAATGATCAGGTGATGCTCCAGCATTACCGCCGCCTCTAATCCATCCTGTCTCCGCGACAGGCTCGACAAAACGAAAGGACCAAAGTGTCTTTTCCGTTTTTTCGTCGCCAGCCTCCTCAAGCTCCCTTACCTTAGGGGGCTTTTTAGAGCTAGGATGCCTGTCCGGTAGGACAGCCAGCCTAACCTCGACGGCAATTTCCTATTTTTAATCCTCTCTCCTGATCCCACCATACGGTTGGTTCATTTTTAACACTCATCCTTCCTCTTACTGCCTTCATATGAACGTAGATCGCGCGACGCTCGACTTCCTCAACGCCTTCTCTGACGACGAAAAAAGTGAAGGTCAACGACTTCATGACGAGGGAGCGGTCACGCAAATTTTCGGAAACCACCTCCTGATTCAAGGCCGGATCGAAGACGGTGACTGGACGTGCCGAACCCGCCTTCAGCTACAGGGCAATGAGTGGACTGGAGAAGCGGATGAAAAAAGCCCCTCCGGCCGCGCATCACTCTACGCGACCATGCTCGAGAAAGTCGCCCGCAAAGGCGAGCTGCCCGAAGCGCCCAACGAAGTAGGTGAACAATCCCTCACTGAAGTCATCGAAGAGAAGCTCGGAAGAGCCCTTGTCGGAGAGGAAGACGAATACCTCGGAAAACTCGAGCGTCGCTATCGTCGCTTTGAACTCGAACGAGAAATCTTCGATTCTGATCTGGTTCGGCTCAATCCGCGCTGGCCGATCGATTCCTTCGACCCTCTCGTCCTCTGGCCTACCCCGCCAACCGACATTCTGGAGTTCTGGAACTATGTGGCCCACGCCTTTGAAAAAGGAAGCTACGAGTACCCCGATTTTCTTGAAATCGTCACGGATCGCGAATGGACCCGGCAGCGAATGGAAGAGTGGGAACGTCATCGCGAAGAGAGCGAATGGCGCTACCAGGTCGAGGTATTCGAAAAGCGCCCCTCTGAGGACGCCATCGAAAACGTCGAGTTCCACCTCAGGATAAGCACCCGCGAAGCTCGCCTCATGGTGAAACGCGGAACTTCCGAATTCGTCAGGATCTCCGAAGAGGACGAATTCGTAAAACTTCAAGACCGCTACGCCAATGGCGGATTGCGAATGGATGCCGGATCCGAAATCCTCTGGAGCAAATTTATACTCGCATCCACTCAGGAGGACACCGCCGACGGCGGGCTCGGTCTCGACAACATCGAAAACTGTCGACTGCTGAACCGTCTCTTTCACCAACCTGAGCTAGATGGTTTGATCGTCAATCTCGACGAGCAACCATTCCAGATCAGTGACAAAGCCCTCCGCTGGATTTGTCGCCCTGATTCCATGGGCTCGGATGATTACGAGCTTCAACTGATCACGGGCGAAGAACGCGATGTCTCGCACACCGTGCGCCTGCTTCCCGGCGACGAGGCACTCTACATGAGTGATGAATGGGTCTTTCACGGCCCAGAGCACTGGGTCAAGTCAGACACTCTCATCGATCCCCGCGTCACCATCCCAAGGAACGTGATCGAAAGCGAATCCGGCGTCGCATTCCTTTTCCGTCTCGGGGCTCAGGTGCCCGCTGAACTGGAGAAACGCATCCAGGAAGAAGAACTCATCATCACTTTCGATCTGAGTATTTCTTCCAAAGCCACTGGCGCCAGCAGCGAACACATGCTGATGAACATATTGGCCAACAACAGCAGCAAAACCCGCGAGGAAGTCCTCGGCCGCGAAGGCTGGGACATCTTAAAAAGACCGGACAGTTCGGAGGACATACTCCACCGCTACGACCGCTCACTGCAAAGACGGGTCGGATCGCTCATCGCTCCGATGCAGCCCACTTTCGACGGTAATCTGGGCTGCTACCGCTCCCGGGTAACCAAAAACTTCCCCGAAAAATACGCCGAGTGGCTCGAAACTCTCCCCGATACGATCGAGGTGATTGCCGACGGCGAATTGGCGACGCTGAAAGAAGAACCCGTTGAGGCTCAGGTGTCGTTCGAAGTTGTCGGTGAAAATATCGACTGGTTCGATCTCAAGGTGGTGGTCAACGTCGAAGGCATGGATCTCTCCCAGGAAGAGATCCGAGCACTGGTCCAAGCACGCGGAGAATTTGTCCGCATGGATCGTGGTGGCTGGCTGCGCCTCAAGATGAATCTCAGCGAGGAGCAACAGGAAGCTGTCTCCCGAATTGGCCTCGATCCCTTTGATCTGACCGGCGAAGTCCATCGGATGCATGCGCTTCAATTGGCCGAGCCTCTGGCCAAAGAGGTGTTTGATTCAGCCGCCTGGGAAAAGATTTCAGAACGCGCTAGAAGCCTCACACTCCAAGTGCGCCCCGAGATCCCTCCAGGACTCAACGTCAATCTGCGCCCTTACCAGATCGAAGGTTTCCACTTCCTCTCCTATCTCGCCACGAACAACTTCGGCGGAATTTTAGCCGACGACATGGGTCTTGGAAAAACGATTCAGACACTGACCTGGCTGCTCTGGATGAGAGATCAGTGCGGAGACAACCCACCGCCAAGTCTAGTCGTCTGCCCCAAATCAGTCCTCGATGTCTGGGGAGATGAAGTAGTCAAAGCCGCACCTGCCATCCGCGTGCAAGTGCTTCGGAACCGCGTTGAACTGGATGTCGAACGCCTTGGAAAAGACGTCGACCTTCTCGTGGTCAACTACAGCCAGCTCCGAACCTGCTCTGAAGAACTTCATAGCATCAAATGGCTCGGAATCATTCTCGACGAGGGACAACAAATTAAGAATCCCGATTCCAAAGCAGCCAAATCGGCTCGGACATTGGAAGGAGCAAATCGCCTTGTCCTCACAGGTACTCCGATCGAGAACCGTTTACTCGATGTGTGGAGCCTGATGTCCTTTGCGATGCCAGGAATCCTCGGTGACCGCAAGTACTTCCGTGAGCACTTTGACCGCCGCAAGGATGGTCAGTCCCAAAGTCGTCTCACCGCGCGTTTACGACCTTTCCTTCTCCGAAGGACTAAGGGAGAAGTGGCGCTGGATCTGCCGCCTAAGATCGAGGAGGACGTCTTCAGCGAAATGGAAGACGTTCAGAAGCGACTCTACCAGCAAGAGCTTGAGCGCATTCAGAAAGTTCTCCTCGGCATTGAGAATGACGACACCCTTCGCAAGAACAGTTTTGTTATTCTGCAGGGCCTGATGCGACTTCGACAGATCTGTTGTCACCCCGGACTGCTCGATTCAAAGCACCTCAGCGAGCCAAGCTCGAAAATGAACGGGCTTTTCTACCTGCTCGATCAGCTGCACGAGGAAGGGCACAAAGTGCTCGTCTTCAGCCAGTTTGTTTCCATGCTCGACATTATCCGGGATGAGCTGGAAGCCCGTGATCGCCCATACAGCTACCTGACAGGTCAGACCAAAAACCGTCACGAAGTGATCAGTGACTTCCAGGAGAGCAAAGAACCCAAAACCTTCCTCCTGTCGCTCAAAGCGGGTGGTAGCGGCCTCAACCTGACTTCTGCCAGTTACGTAGTCCTCTACGATCCCTGGTGGAACCCTGCTGTCGAAAATCAGGCCATTGACCGTTGTCATCGAATCGGCCAGGAAAGCAAAGTGAACGCCTATCGCCTGCTCGTAAGAGACAGCGTCGAGGAGAAGATCCGAGTGCTTCAGCAGCAGAAGAGCGCCATGATGACCAGCGTGCTCGGCGAAGAAGGATTCACCCGCAATCTGGAAATGGACGACCTCAAGTTTCTCTTCAATGCCGGCCACGTCATTGAGCAGGAAGAGAAGAGGCCAAAGAAGAAGCGCTAGCAGCTTTTAGGCTTTTAGGCTTTTAGGCTTTTAGGAAGCAATCCGACCCCTAAACAGCTAAACAGCTAAACAGCTAAACAGCTAAACAGCTAAACAGCTACTTCGCCTTGAGGGCTCGAAGCTCAGAATCCAGCTCGGCCAGATAGTCTGAAGTGGCTTTGAGACGCCTCGTGGTCAACTTGGCGATAAACTCGTAAAGAGCAGCATAGAAAGGGGCATTGCCCTCTTTCGGCAACACGTGTTGGAGGAACTTCTGGTCCACTGCGAGACAGAACGACTTCTTCGTTGCCATCACTGAGGCAGATCGGACTTCGTCGTCCAGAGCAGCCAGTTCGCCAAAAATATCCCCTACCTGGTTCATCTTAACCAGTTGTTCGCCACCTTTGATAACGGCGACTTCACCAGCCAGGAGAATAAATATTCGAGACGCTTCATCTCCCTCCGCGATAATGGTATCTCCATCTTCGCAATCCAGGAATGCAGAAGCATGTAGAACCTGGTCCAAATGTTCCTTGGTAAAGGCCTCCAGAAAAGGCACTTCCAATAAGGTTTCGGGGATATCGTCCTCGTCGTGAATGTAAGCGTATTCTTGCACGCGGAAAATATAGGATCCCGACCTCAAGCTGTCGAGCCTAGAAAGTACCATTTCACAGACACAAAAAGAGCGGTGAGGCTCTCGCCCCACCGCTCTTGCTTGGTTTCACTATGAAACTTTGGAATTCTACTAGGTGATGTGATAAGCGGGAGCTCCGTGCTCCGCAATATCGAGACCTTCGTGTTCTTCCTCTTCGCTGACGCGAATCCCGATCGTTACCTTAAGAATCAGGAACAGAACGAATGAGAAGATAAACGCGGCAGCGCCCACTGTGAGAACACCGATGAGCTGACCACCGATAGTGAATCCTCCATCAGTTGTGTCGAAGATGGCGGCGGCAAGGATACCCCAGACACCACAGATACCGTGAACAGAGATGGCACCTACAGGATCATCAATCCGAATCTTGTCGAAGAAGAGCACTGAGAATACTACGATAATTCCAGCGATCAGTCCGATCGTCATCGCACCAGTGGTGGAAACGATGTCGGCGTTAGCGGTGATGCCGACAAGACCGGCAAGAAATCCATTCAATGTCATGGATAGATCAGGCTTCTTGAGCACGATCCATGAAGTTAAGATGGCTCCAAGAGCACCGGTGCAGGCAGCTAGTGTCGTAGTGGTGAACACGAGGCCAAGAGGACCCGGTGCAGCAGAGAGAACTGATCCACCGTTGAATCCGAACCATCCGAAGAAGAGAAGGAAAACACCCACAGCGGCGAGAGGCATGCTGTGTCCAAGGATCGGCTTGATGCCGTCTTTGGTATACTTGCCCTTACGAGCGCCGAGGAGGATCACGCAAGCCAAGGCTGCAAATCCACCGAAAGCGTGTACCACAGCGGAACCGGCAAAGTCTTTGAAGCCGTTACCACCGTTGAGGTTGGCCATCCAACCACCACCCCAGTGCCATGAACCGACGATTGGGTAGGCGAGACCCACCAGCAGGGTCGCAAAAATCATAAAAGAAGGAAGCTTGACACGCTCAGCAACGGCTCCGGAAACGATCGTTGCAGCAGTTGCAGCGAACATAGCCTGGAAGATGAAGTCACCGTAACCGGTCATGGCGAGACCAAGGCCACCGTAGCCCCAAGTGTCATCGATATTGCCCTCACCAAATGGGCCACCGATCGAAATCCAATCGCCCCAGGTTCCTTCGAATCCCGGATAGTGGGTATTAAAGCCGATCAGGCAATAGCTCACAATACCGATCGCAATGATGAAACAGTTCTTGAACAGGATATTGACCGTGTTCTTAGACTGAGTCAGACCGATTTCGAGCGTAGCGAAGCCGAGGTGCATGATGAACACCATCGCAGCAGCGAGGCAGGTCCAAAGCATCGACACCGTGAAGAAGTCGAAGGCCGGCGCATACTCAGCGCCGGAGGCTTCCACAAGTTCAAGGTAGTCATCGACCGGACCGGCCTCAACTTCAGCGGCAGGCGCAGCAGCAGGTGCTGCGTCCTGAGCAATTAAGGTTCCAAACAGCAATGGCACCACCAGACAGGTAGCCAGCAACAATGTTTTTAGGTTGAATGTATATTTCATTTTTCTTTGGTTTAGCTAGCAAGGGACTTTCTAAAGTTCCTACGCACAGTTTCACGGGTCTTAAAAGCACCCCGCGTGCCAAGTCCGAAGAAAAATTGATTTTTCCTGAAAAAGCTTCTCAAAGCCCCAAAACATCTGGCGAGACATCTCCGATAAACAGGGTTAGTCCACCCACCTATCCCTCTTGAATTGAGAGATTTGGCGTCGAAGCATCCGCCTCGGAATCAGACAGAAAGATATCCGCCCCCTACCAGCGCGTTCGCCGCATCGCTGATTGCCAGCTCTGTTTCCAGTATTGGCGAAACCAGGAAATATTTGCGAATCCGACCGGGATTCAGTCAACGTCTCTCACCACTTTACCGCCGAGAGAAAGAATACGGGCGTTGGCTTTGGCATCCTCAGCCTCACCAATTTGTTTATCCTGCACGTACATCTGCGAAAGCGCAGTCCACGCGAGAAGATCATTAGGCTTCAGTGTCGTCGCTTGGAGCCCAGCACCGATCGCCTCTTTGAGGTGACCTGTTTTCATCAACGACATGGCCAGCGCATGCCAGCCATCGAAAAACGCTGCGTCCAACTCCACGCAGCGGCGGTATTTCTCCACAGCGCTGTCCAGATCCCCTACCGCAAGATCGCCGTTGGCATCGTCAAACAGGTCTTCGAGGTCGGCGCTCACAGCTTAGATTCCCAAACGGTTCTATCGAGATGACGTAGACGCCAGTTTTCGCTGATTGAACCAGCTGCTGAAAAGAGTTCGGCGCAGACCCGCTTCTGTAGATGCAGCAATCGACCGCTTCATCGAGTCTTCTTCCGGATCTTCGTAAAGTTCAATTTTGTCGATATAGACGAGCAAATAGCCCTCCCCGCCGGGCTTCTCAACAACCTCAGAAACCGTGTTTTCGCCAATGCTGGAAACAGCGCTGAGAATCAGGTTACCATCTTTCCGGTCAGCCAGTGGCTCACGCGCAGAAAAAACAGGTAGCGACTCCGGGGTAACTTTTGCAGCCTTGGCCGCTTCAGCAAATGTCTTTCCAGATTCCAATGCCTCGTTCAATGCGGCACGGGCTGCATTCGCGGCATCGCTCACGGCACGGTTGGACTTCTTAGCCAACAGTGCTTGCTCAATCGCTGACTTTGCCTGCTCCTCAGTAAGAGGCTGCGGCTCAACAAGCTCACTGACACAAAATACAAAGTATCCACCTTCCTCCGTCGCGATAGGCACAGTCACATTACCCTCCTGAAAAACTCCGCTGAAGATTTGCCCGAGAAGCACGTCATTGCCCTCTAGTTCCTTAGGGGGCGACGACGCCAGAGAAAAAGGCTCATACGCCCCTTTTGTCATCACAAAATCCGCTTTCTTGCCTGCATATTGCTTTGCCACTTCCACAAAATCGGCATCTTTCGCCGCAAGATCGGCATAGGCCCGGTTCACCGCCTGAGCAAACGCGAGATCCGATTTCGAGCGCTGTTCATTAGTGACATCATCTCCCAATGGAATGGGTTCAAACCTCGCAAACTGAAATCCCCTCTGCGGGTCCGATAACAAAGTCTCTGAGTTTTCCTCGAAATACTCCGCGATCTCTTCCGCAGTGATTTTGATGTCCTTGGAAACCTTTTCCCGATCAAACTCAATCGCAGATGCGGTATAATTCTGACTTCCTCGAACATATCGGGAATTCGTCTCACTTGGAATCGCTGCGACTCCATTTCCAATGAGGTCCCTCAATTTCTGGAATGACAGATAGTCCTTCACTAGTTGAGCCAGGTCACCATCCGTAAATCCATTTGGCCCGAGAACATTGTTTTCGATAAATTGCGCCGTAACCCAGGGCTGCTGGAAAATGGGGAGCTTGGGAATCGCGCTCTTGATCTCTTCGGCGGAAGGTTCAATACCGAGCTTTTCAGCCTCAGCCCGCAGAATAATCAAACTAAGGACGAAATCGAACCGGTTCTGATCCGAGCGTTGCACACCAGAGAGCACGTTCGCGAACTCGCCCATACCCAGCATGGTGGATACATCGTAGTAGCTGGCCAGCTTCTTGACCTCCTTGCCCCGATAGCAACGATCATAAGCCTTAACCGCGCAGCGATCTGTGCCCACCGAGCCGGAGAAATCAAAATCGGAATAAAGAAAAGCGAAAGCGATCACGATAATGATCGTCACGACGATAAGGGTGCCTTTTTGAATGTGGCGAATTTGTGTCAGCATGTAATTGATGCAGAGGTTTAGCCCCGACCCGCTCCGGTTTTCCGGATGAATTCCCAAAAGAGGATCGCAAGGGCTCGGAAGGTAGAGAGAAACGTCCGTACGATCAACCGCTTTTTAGCGCCTGAAAAATCAGGGAATTCAGGTCGACTTACCTCAAATTAAGGATGCGTTTGACCTCAGTGATGGTTTCAGGCTCGCTGAGACAGCTGTGTCCGTGAGGCACAAGCGTCTCAGACACCACTCCGTCGAGGTGACTGCTCCAGTAGTCGACGATGCCGTCACTACTCTCCTCCAGCTCCCCTTCTTTGCCTTTGTCCCCAATAATACTGTGCAAAGCCACCGAATATCCCAACGGAAGCTCGGGCAATAGCTGCAAAGTAGGCTGGCTCGGCGAAAGAGAACTGACACTATCTAACTTGCCCTCCCCCAGTTCAGCATAGGCTTCGGTGAATGCTCCAGGATTCGCCGAAGAAATTCTTTCGTAGAACTCCCTGAATTTATTAGGCGGATTCACCAGCGAGCGACCAAGACGGCCCACTCCATTGTCAGCAAAATCGCTGCCCCGATGAGGGACTGCGATGAAAATAACCCGCTTCACGCTGGGCTCAGGCTTCCAGAAGAATGCCTCACGCAAGGAATCCCGGTCCTCAGCGCTCAGCTTAAGCGAATCAAAAGAACGGGTAAATCCGGCCTCCCAAAACGCATTTCCAGGATCCGTAATCAGGCCGCGTGTCACGATTCCCCCCATACTGTGCGTTACCAGAGTGGTTCGCTGCGACGCTTTATCGTCCAACCCTGGATCTAACATTTTTCGCAATTGCCGATACTGAGTTCGCAAAATTCTCCCCGAATAGAGAGCAGGGGCTGAAGTATTGTAGAGAAAATGCCAAATCTGGTAACGCTCACGAAGGGAGGGGTCCGACCGTATCTCATTGGTCAACTCTGCCCAGGTCAATGGTGAGTCAAGCAAGCCATGAATCATGATCAGAGGCTCTTTGCCGGGATCATAAGGCTCCATCAGGAAAAGCTGCGGATCCCGAGAGGGGCTGCCCGTCAGCACATCACGAAATTCAGACTTACTCAGCCCCTTGGACCTCTCAAGCAAAGCAGCCAATGCCACCGTGTAATCAGCCCCTTGTTCGCGACGCTGGCCGCCAACGACAACGTCCTCATAATAGAGAGCGCAACGCAATTCGATCGCGACTTCCTGAGTGTCCCCTCGCTTTCGACCAGGATGAATCACTGCCGTAATTTCACGGGTAATCGCCTCCGGTGGATAATACTTTTCAATCGCATCGCTATTGCGGTTTTCCCTCAATGCCCTCAACGGCGCCCCAACGCCATCTTTGGTATAGCGCTCGAGTTTCTTCACCTTGTAATCAATAGCCGGACTCAGTTCATCGAAATAACCAGGCAAAAACTCTGCTGGATCATCCGCCCTGAACCGTACTCGAAAGGTCGTATTGGTCGATGAATCAGGCCCTGGCTTTACCTCGCCAGAATCCTCAACTCCCCGCAATCGACGCCATTCTTCGACAACATGAGCCAAGGCATGGGCGGATTCGCCCTCATTCGGATGCTCCAAAGACAGTTCAATCAGGGAATGCAATGATTCCTGCTCGAAGGGGCAGTTGGCCAACCCCAGCGAGTGTGCCCGCTCTAACTTGGCCGGCGCCACCGTACAAGACATGCTGCCCAACGCCATAGCGAAAGCAGCCAGAAATCCAGCGATGCGAAAGTGTTTCATGTTTAGGCTCCTGGCGGAAAATAAACCCAAATCCACCAACTGCTCTCAATCAGAGAGACGACTGGTTCTTTGGTTCCTGACGCAGTTTTCTCAGATTCTGACGCCTTGGCAGGAACCTCTTCTATTAGTCTCCGCCGAGACAAATCAGCTCACCAGCCAGCGTTGTTAGATACAACTTCCCATTAGCAATAGCAAGTCCATCCCACATGGGGGCGGGAACCTCCCGTTCCCCAAGAACCTCTCCCGACCCGGCATCAAAGACTTTCAGGCGCCCGTCCTTATGCACTGCATAGAGATGGCCGGAACTGTCTAGCGCCATCGCATGGATATCATTATAGATTTGCTCTCCCGCCTTGAATGGCTTCGCTTTCACCTCTGCGGAGGCAAACGGATCCACCGTCCACTTGGCACCCTCGGCGACACGATAACTACGAAATGGTTTATCATCTATTCTTCCCCTCTTTGATGCCTCCCATCCTGTGATCCAATTACTCGCGAACGATTCGACGCTCTCCGAATCGAAATCTCGCCGGAAAACATCAGTGCTTCCATTGAGTTGGCCATAGACACTTCCGTCACGAAACGCCACTAGCGGACGTCGAGGAGCCTCGCCTTTAAAACGATCCTGATGCCTCGCTCCGTAGGTCCACGATCCGCGCGGCACCCAGACCGCACCGGCTCCCGTATCGAGCATGGCGAATGCATTCATCTTATCGACACTGATGTCTTTACCGTCATTCGATAGAATCCACCTCGACATCGCGATGCCGTCACCCTCCTCATGCAGAATGTCCACAGGGTCGAACTCGAGACCTGTATTTTCGTAAAATCCCTGAAACGGATTCTCACCCGTTGGATCGGCTTTGTGCGGGATGGAATCAATGCGGTGAACCCATTCTTTCTCTCCTGTCATGGGATCAATCGCAAAAACCAAGACACCTCCATCCGCGAGCTGCTGACGACCCGCCACGAAGTAGGCTGTCTCATTCCTCACTAGCACGGCCCCCGGAACCGGCCAGGCGCTTTCGACCTGGCCATAAGCGACGATCCTTTCGTCAACGGGCGCAGCCTGAAACTGCCATACCAACTCACCCGTCGCAGCGGACACGGCGTAGACATAGCCTGCGTGACACCCGAACAATGCCAACCCACGGTGGATCGTTGGCGGCGTATCAACTCGTCCGCGTGCAGTGAACCGCCAGACAATGTCGCCGGTTCCAGAATCCAATGAAACCACTTCATGTGCATCGGACCGTGCCACATAAACTCGCCCGTTTGCGATCGTAGGAGCCGTCACTGGACCTTTCACATAAGGATTCTCTTTCCAGTCAAACATCACAGGGCCCTCCGGCAGGGAACCCGAATCGTAGAGTTTCGTATTCCAAATCGTTTCCACCAGCGCACCAGGTCCAGAGCTTTTTGAACTGGCACTGCGCCACCGGTCACCACGGTAGGTAGGCCAATCGCCCTCACCCGGAGCCGCCGACGCCGGATCGACTGATGCGGTGCCCTGAGTCACCGCAAACTCAATCCTATCCAGGGGCAGTTTCTCCGCGGCGTGAGACTCATCCTCACGAGCAGGCGCCATCGCAACAAACCCTCGAAGCATCGGCCAGCAGGTGCAGTGTTTGGGCGTGGTGTAAATGAGTCCATTGGCTGGCACCCACCCGTTTTCTCGGGAACAATTCGCTTTGGTGATTTGGTTAGCAATCGTTTCTCCCGTCTCCATGTTCGTCATATCGAGGACTCCGGCCATGACAAACTTCGGAGTCGCCACTGGCGGAAAACAGTGAGCCATGCCTGCGGGAAACGTCTTTTTCGTCTCTCCCGTTTTAGGGTCAAGCGCGGAAACCTGAATCGGAACCTTGGTCATCGTTTCTTTGTTTTCTGTGTTTTCCTTGCCCCCGTGAAGCACCCATAGGTCACCCCCCGAAAACATGGCCCGGGCCTGTCGGCGATGATTCATCCCTGGAGAAAAGTCCATTTCCCAGGCGAGTTCTCCGGTTTCCGAATCGACAATGTGAATCCCGTTACCCGAATCGTGATCACTCAGCGAAGACACCTCGAAAGCCATTTGCTCCCCATGCATCACAATTCGATAAACTTTGTCGAGCCACGGAAAGGATGATTGCGTCCACTTGATCTCGCCGGAATAGATATCCAACGCCATCGCTTCCGATTTCTCACCCCGCTTGGGTCGCCCTCGAATCAGAGAGACTGTATCGTTAAACGCGCTGAGATTGCGTCCCTCCGCCGCATCTTCGTGCCAAAGTTCTGCCGCCGTTTCGGTACTGAATGCTCGAACCTGGTCATCATCAACCGCAACAACCACGTCGCGATGATGAATAATCTCATTCGGTTCACCGATTCCCTCATACTTGCGAACCGTCTCCCCGGTCGCCGCATCCAGCGCCACCAGATTGCCGTCGGCAACCGCAAAAAGATATTTTCCAGAGGCCACTGGACGAGCCCGCTCATAGGACAACCGAGGAAGATCGAAACTCGGATCGTTCAGTTCACCTTGATCGAGATCTTTGTGCCAAAGCCTCAAACCGTTGAAGCTATCTCTTGCCAAAACTCCACCATAAAAATTACGCCCTCCCTGAGACACCAAGCCCTCCACTTCTGACATCGCCGCAGCGACCCATCGAACTCGCTCCGGCGGCCCCACCGCCGTATCCTGAGAGACCGCATTTCCGTCGGCGGCATGCCGCGCATGAGACCATGTATCCATGCTTTCCGGCCACGGCTTTTTGGCGACGAAGGATCCATCTTCTTTTTCAGATACGGAATCGAATCCGGCCGCCTCCAGGCTTCCTATATTTAACCCAGCTGACAAAGGGACAAATAATGTTCCCCTCGGGGTTAGAACGCGAAGCACCTCGGACAGTTCAGCCTGAGTTTTTTCGCCAAGAACAACGGCATTCACCACATTTTCCGAATAGGGCAAACGTGATGCCTCAGCCGTGACTTCACTGAACGCCAATCCATAGAATCCATTTTTTCGGATTTGGTTTTGCGCACGCTCAACCGCTTTGGGATTGGAATCCAGAATATGGATCACGTATCGCCCGGTCAGACTCAATCGAATCGGCTCTTCGATATCCGTCGCTCCAAGCTGCACCACGAGACCACCGTGAATCCCCTCATCAGAAAGCGGGTCCGCCGCACGGGAAGAAGTCAGACAGAGCAATGACATCACTCCTCCGATTAAAAATACCGTCTTCACAGACCCACGATAATGCGGAAAATCTTTCATGAATCCTAGGTTGGGGGATTCCCTCCTCCCCTGTCAATCCACGCAGGAGACACGAAGGCGCCGCGCAATTAGACACAGAAACTAAATGGTGACCACTTTACCTTCTTCAATCCGAAAATGCAGATCACCGACCTGCTCCGCTTCCCGGCGACTATGAGTGATGTGTAGCACCGTGATTTCGTGATCCGACGTCACTTTTTTAAGAAGTTCAATTAGCTCTCCGTGAGTTTCTTCATCCAACGCGCTAAGCGGTTCATCCAGGCACAAAACGCCGGGCCGAACAGCCAAAGCCCGACCAAGAGCGACCCGTTGACGTTCGCCGCCGCTTAAACCATGAGGTTTGCGATCGAGCAGATGAGCGATACCAAGATCCTCAGACAATTCCTCCACTCGCGCCTCCACGTCTTCCATCTTCCAACTGTGCACGGTCGGCCCGAATGAGAGATGTTTGCGAACCGTCTTGGTTGAAAACAACGATCCATCCTGCGGAACAAATCCAATCCCACGCGCCCCAGCCGGTTTCCAGGTCACATCTTCGCCGTTCAATTCAATGGTCCCGGACAACACCTGCTTCAATCCGCAAACCGCCTCAAGAATGGTAGTTTTTCCAGATCCTGTTCGGCCCATCAAGACCCCGTAACTTCCCTTCGGAATTTCGAAAGAGACATCGCTGATCCGAAAACCTCCCGCCCGAACCGTTAGATCACTGACCTTAATCATGATAAAGCCCTCCCTTGTTTCCACGGTCCCACATCCGCACAGCGACGAGAACGACGACCGCAATGGTCACCATCATCAAGGACACGATCACCGCGGTCTCGAGGCTTCCGGTGCTAATCTCCAAATACACGGTGCTGGAAAGCACCTCTGTCTTTCTCGGAATCGCTCCCGCAAAAACGAGGATAGGCCCAAACTCGCCCATCGATCGCGTCCAAGCTAAAGTTCCCGCTGTCGAAATTCCTCGCCAGGCCTCGGGGATTACTACTCGAAAAAAAGCACCAGCCCGACTGCACCCCAGCGTCTGGGCAACCTGCTCCGTTCGAGGACTGATCTGATCAAAGGTGTTCCGCATCGTTCGTACACTGAAAGCACAAGCCACTGAAAACTGCGCCAGAATGATCGCGGTTACATTGAAGGTGACTTTGATTCCAACTTTATTCAGCAAATCCTCAAAACTGAGCGCATCCGAAGGCAGTTTGTTGAACAACAGCAATAGGCTCAGTCCCACCACCAAAGGCGGCAACACAATCGGCATATCCAGAATCGCATCGATGAACAATTTCCCGGGAAACCTATAACGCGAAAGCAGGTAGCCCGTCGGAACCGAAACGATCACAGAAAGAACTGCGGTGACCGTGCAGGTAAATAGCGTCAGCAGAATCGAGTGCCTGACACTCTCCTGCTCAAAAATTCTGGCCAGCTCACTACCTGATACGTTGGTAAATCCATACCAGACATCAGCTCCCAGCATCAGCAGAATCAACAGCAGATACATCAGCGCCAGCGACGCCATCGCTGCAAGAAACGGTCTGTCAGATGAAGTGCCCACGGTTCCTTACTGCTCCAAATTCCAGTTAAATCCATATTTCAGGAATGACTCTTTCCCCTCGCCTGAAACACACTGCTCCAGAAATCGACTCATCAGGTTGGGGTAGTCAGAATTCTGACCCACTGCAAAAGGCTGAATCGCGATCGCTTTCGGCCGGTTGATCCCAATGACATCGCAGTCATCTAAGGTCGATGCGTTGGCTAATGCGTTGCTACGATAAACAATCACGGCATCGAGCGCACCGCTTCTGATCTGATTGACCAGGAAGTCTCCAGTGGCCGAACCGGGCATCACATTTCCTGAGTCAAGAATCACCTGATAGAGGCCTTCCTCCTCGAGCAGCTTTTTCGTCAGCGCTCCCAGGGCGGACTTTTCCGGATGAGAAAATCCGACTTTTAATCCCTCACCTTTTAGATCTCCCAGGGTGTTAATGGCTTCGGGATTGCCCTCCTCAACTAGAATCACCATTTCATTCGAGGAGACCGTCGTTGGTTCTGCAAAACGCTCGCTCACCATATCCATGAACGATTTGTCACAGGAAAAATAGGCATCCGGATCATCCCCCGCTTTCATTTGGGAAACCAAAATTCCACATCCGTTGTAGACCGTATTGATGCTGACCCCTTCACGTTCCTCAAAGCGAAGAATTGATTCCTGAATCGCTGGACGCAACATCGAGCCGCTAAAAAGCACCAACTCAGGATGCTCGACCCACTTGTCCCCTTGAACCGGCACAAACCCCTCTTCTTCGAAGATCAACTGCCCCCGATCGGCCGCGTTCAGGTAGCGGCAAAAACGGAGCGCTTCCGTTGGCTGGCTCGACGAAGTCAGGACTCCGACCGTCACATCTTTCTTTTCGACATCGAACTCCGGCACACTGACAAAGTCTATTTCGGGATATTGATAAGCGACGGCATCCCAAATAATGGCTACATCGAGCGCACTTACCTTGAGCGCGTTTGCCAGTTCGTTCACGGTCGGAAACATCACCGTCGGCTCAAACCCATCCCACAGTTCATGTTTCGTTAGGATTTTCTTTGAAAACCTACCAACCGAGGCGGCCTCTGGATTTCCAATTCCTACCTTTAAATTAGGATTCTGTATCTCTTCCAATTGGGAGAGTCCTTTCGGGTTTCCCAAAGGAACCCCGAGGCCGGCCTTCATCCATGCCACAGGCATCGTTTCCTGAATGAGACCATCCGCTTTCCCGAGTTCCATGTAACTCGAGTCTGCAGCTAGATAGACATCGCCATCAGCGATCTTGAGACTCGTTAAGAGGGTCCCTGATCCGCCATACTGAATCTGAACTGGCACGCCATACTCCGCTTCATACTGCTCTGCGATTCTAGCGACGGGAATCTTAATCCCTGCCGCACAAAACATCACCAGCGGTTCACGGCTGATGTCTTTATCGCCACAACCTGACAGAACAACTATCGAGCCAACCAACACTACCGTCTTCAGCCAATGCTTCCACATACTTTGCATTCAGGGTTTCGCTTTAATTTTATGGTCTGAAATCGCATTGACGCTGTATCGAAATAGATCATTCGATTCGTCTGCGACGTGCTCATACCAGTCAATATTTTGATACCTTCAATGGCCCCAATATTTGCCGCAAGCGCCGAAACAGCCCCGATCACGGGAAACCGGCGTCTCCAATTGGGCGGGATCTCCGGATACAAACAAGATAAGCATGCCGAGGCCCCTGGCACGATGGGAACGATCCGTCCTTCCATGCTGTACATCGCCGAATCCACCAGTGGCTTGCCCTGACGAACGCACTCTCGGTTCATCAAAAAGCGCTCTTCAAAAAGAGGCGCCGCACTGAAAACAATATCCGCCCGGCTCACAAGATCCGCCGCATTTCCTTCCGTGATATTTTCCGGAACCGCTTCGACTTCAATGTTCGGATTAAAAGCCTGCAGTGTTGCTTTGGCACTAGCCACTCTGGATTGACCAAGATCCCCGTGACGCATCAGAATCTGACGATTCAAGTCATCCAACCGAAGTTCACCAGCATGAGCGATCATAATCTTTCCAAAACCCGCCGCGGCTAACGCAAAGCAGATAGGGCCACCCAAACCGCCGCATCGCGAAACCAAAGCCGTCGACTGACGCAATTTCGCCTGACCCTCTTCGCCGAAGCCGGGAACATCCAGCTGCCATTCATAGGTAGCCCGATCGAGATCAGATAACAATTCACTCATCCTCCCGCGATCGGCGTCATCAGCATCACTGTCTTAACTCCGCTGATCTCAATCTCTGCGTAATCTCCCAAAATTTGCTCACCATCAAATATCACCATCGTCGAAGGCCTCAGATCGCCAGCTCTATCAACGAGGAGATCTGAGTATTCAGCCCCATGCGTTTTGCACAATCGGCCGACCAAAGCCCCCAACCGGGTCCCCTCTGGGATCTCGACCGTCTCGTCCGCCTTACCAGTGATGCCAGCGAGTTGACCTGTGTATTGAACCGTGATTTGCATGACCAAGGCAGTTTTAACAGAGGGCAATAGAGGGATCAATCATTTGCTGACTACAGTTTCGGTTCAGACGAGCCTGCCTGACGCCAGTTCCAGACTGCGGCTTGCTGCTGCCTTCGCTCTATCGTCGTGGGTCACCATCATCACGGCACCGCCCGCTCCAGCGAACTCTTCAAAGTGCTTCAAAATTATCTCCGAGTTCTCCGAATCCAAATTGCCGGTTGGCTCATCCGCGAGAAGTAATTTCGGAGTCCGGATCAGAGCTCTCGCCAGAGCAACTCGCTGCTGCTCCCCCACACTGAGACGTGACGGGGTGTGATGTCGGCGATGGCTCAATTGAAATTTCTCCAACAATTCCTCAGCCCGGCCCGCCAGATCTTCGCGAGATTCCGAAGCCAGTTCATTCACCAGGATATTGTCGATCACATCAAGATAAGGAATGAGGTGGAACTGCTGAAAAACAAACCCAATATGAGCCCCTCTGAATGCGGCGCGCTCGGCCTGAGCCATTTCATAGGGGGCGGCTCCATCAATAGCCAAAGAACCCGAACTCGGCGATAGCAGCCCGCCCGCCATTAGCAGCAGGGTCGATTTACCGCATCCGCTCGGGCCATGCACCGCTACGAAATCACCGGCAGACAATGACAGCGAAATATCATCAACAGCGCGAACATCGCCTTCGCTTGTGCTGAAAATTTTGCTCAAATTCTCAGCCTGGAAAATGGGAGAGTCAGTCATTTCTTAAAACATCAGCAGGATCTTTCTGAGCCGCCACCAAGGCAGGCAACCAGGCCGCCGCCGCCGCCAAGAGGGGCGCGATGATCACTGGAGTAGTCCAATGGGACAATTCTACTAAATCGCCCAAAGCCTGGCTCTGAAAGATTCCTTCACTCAACAAAGGAAAAATGAGGGCAAAGCCAATCAGGCCCAATCCCGCTCCAGCAATACCAGCCAAAGCAGCACGCGACAGAAAGACGGTGAAGATTTTGCTGCTCTTCACTCCGACGGCTCGGAGAACGCCGATCTCAGTGACGCGTTCACGCACATTCATCAGAGAGAGCAATCCGATCCATATCATGGCTGCGACCGTAGCCAGCGGCAGAACAATACCCGCAAATCGCTTTCGTTCCTGTCCCAGCGAAACCAGTTCTCTCTTCGTGTCCTCCATCTTCTTCGCCGCGGTGGCCTGGGCCAGATTCCTCGCTTCAGCCCGAGCCAGGGCGGTACTCTGAGTTTCGATAATTTGCGTATCGGGCAGGATCTTCATCAACTCGGCCCGAATCTCGCCCAGTCGATCAATCGTAGCGCAATTGCACTCCAGTGCTTGAATTGCATTGATCCGACCCGGTTCATTGAGCAACTCCTGAGCCTCATCCAGATTCAGCCACAAAGTAATATCATCTTTGGAACCGCGTTCTTCGTGGCACTTGGCGACCTCAAACTCCCGCCCCATAAAAACCGTCTTATCCCCTGGCTTCAATCCCACCCCATGGTGCAGTTCGTAGCCGAGAACAATCTGTCCCTTCTCCACTGGGTCAATCAAAGGGCTCTTTGGATCACGGTGAGCGATCGGAACTTCGCCCCGAATTCCAATCGCAATAACAGTCCTATCATTCTGTTCCTCCCATTTGAGTTTCTTCGTCAAACTGGGCAGCAAATGATTGACGGTCACGATTTCACTCGCGGCGAGTTGAGTGGCGTATTCCTCCGGCATCGTCTTCGAGGCAAAACCTTCGGCGTAGACCTCAGCCATCTCCTGGTCTTTCGGGAAAATATAGATGTTAAATCCAAGACCCTTCATCGACTTGCGAATTTCATCCTCCAGCCTCTTCATGTCAGCTTCCGTTTCCGCCCTCATCCCTTCGAGGATTTCTTCGGTGTGACGTTGGTGCGCGCCCAACAGACAGGTCATCACGATGACGCAAGCCACCGCCAGAGCCACCCCTCCGACAGACAACAGGAAGTTAATTTTTCGATGCGCGATCTCGCGCGAAACCAACCGACTTAGTTTCATGACTGCTTCTTCCTCAACACAAACACACTGCCAAGAGCGATCAGAAGAATCACCAAACCAATCACAAATCGAAAGGTCTGAAATGGCTTTTCATCGGCGGGCTCCACGATCGCTTCGGCGGGCTCTTCAGGTTCAGGGGCCGCTGGCGCGCTTCCCTTTTTGGGCTCCCCTACCGCGATAAGGGCAGCAGTCCCTTCCAAAGGAGGAAGCACTTTTTCAATGATCACCTCGCTGCCGGCAATCGCAGCATCCCAGTTGACGGCCATCAGTAGATCCATTCCAGGGTTTTGATCCTTCACCTCGCAAGAGCAAGCACCACACAAGTAGCCAGAATATTCCATGATATTCCCCTCTGTAATCCCCTGCCCTACCAAAGGCTCAAGAACTCGGCCTCGTCCGAACACCGGAAAAACCATCGGTTCGGATGCCAGCTCTCCCAGATCATCCTCCAGACTAACGAACATCTTCAGGAAGATAGACTCCTCAATATTAAGCCGATCGATTCTAAGAATAGAAAAATCAATTTTCAAAGGCACATCGGACTGCAGGATATTTTCTCGATCAATGGGTCCGGACGTTTCCGAAAGAACTTCGTCTCGACCAATTACCCCTTCAGGAAGTTCCAAGTTCTCTTTTGCCGCTTCCAACATCTCAGTCAGCACTCGAGCCGCCTCTTCATCCTTGGCCTTGTCACCGCACTCGACCAAAACCCAGATGCTGGATTGCCCCTGCAAAATCCGTGTCGCCAGCTCACGCCGGGCAGGCGAATCAATCATTCGCCTCAGATTCTCTTTGGACAGCCCACCCGTCCAAATAGGGCTCGGCTCCAATCCCCCTCGCCTTCCCGGATAATACAGACTAACCACCGCTGCATTGGTGGCATTCTCGCCCTCTTCAACCACCCGTGCGGTAAGATTCACAGGAACCTCACCGTTATTATAAGTCGCCTCCAAATATTCTAAGGCCGCGGTTTCATCAGCGGTGAGCCCTCCCTGACGCGGAACCACGACAAGCTCATAGCGATCAGAAGTCCATCTTTCCAAAGCATAACGAAAAACAGGCACCTGACAGGCCACCACCATTCCGACAGAAGCGAGCACAGTAACCGACAGGATCGCCGGAAAAATTCTTTTCTGTTTGGGAGCACGTAGCTTCATCTTAAGGGACGTTGTCACGCCCCATCGTCTGGATCAATTCAAAACCTGAACCTGTTTCCGCCCCCCAATGGCCACAATCCCACAAAACTTGGCCGCCTACCCATAGAAGCGATTCAGAATTTCGCCGAGGGGTGATATACCACTCCCCATTTGACTGCGAGACCCGCCCTCTTCGCGGCAATATTCCACTTGGTCGCTTCACGCCAGCCTTCTAAAACTGTTAGCTACCTTCATTCCACAACCTTTTCACAATCATGAGAACAATGACGCGAGCCTTTGCAGACTCCCCCTTTTCCCGAGGGGCGCTTTCCCTCTTCCTTGCGATTGGAGTAGGGCCCCTGATTCAGCAATCAGAAGCAGCTACCAATACAGAGGCAGAAACCATCATCGAGGCCACTGGTGTTCAGGGCGGATTTGTGGTTCATCTGTTAGACGACCAGGCAGAGCCCCCTTTTGCCTTAACTGGCGATTTGCGAGTGAACAGCTCCTATCAAGTTCAGGGTTGGTCCCGAGATGAAGGCCTTGTCGCCGAAGCCAGGTCATCTTTACAGAAAAGTGACTCCTACGGTGAAGTCTCGGTCGGCTTTCTTCGGGACGATGCCGGCGCACTCCCCTACATCGATAACATGGTCAATTTGCTGGTGTCCTCCGCCACCGACGGATTGGGAGTTTCTGAAAAAGAGATCCTGCGAGTGCTGACGCCCAAGGGAAAAGCCTATCTGAAACAGAAAGACGGCTCCTGGAAAACGCTCAACAAACCTCGCCCCACCAATATCGACGACTGGACTCATTACCTTCACGGTCCCGATGGCAACGCGGTTGCTCACGATACCGCGGTCGACAGTCCGCGTCACATGCAGTGGGTCGGCAGTCCTAAATGGAGCCGCCACCACGATCGCATGGCCAGCATGAGCGCTCTCGTTTCCGCCGCAGGCCGTTTGTTTTACATCATGGATGATGGATCGAGGATTTCCATCCAACTTCCCGCCAAGTGGACGCTCGTCGGCCGCGATGCCTTCAACGGCACGGTCCTCTGGAAGCGAGTCATCCCCAATTGGCACAGCCACCTCTGGCCGTTAAAGAGTGGCCCCACCCAACTGGCCCGCCGCCTCGTTGCGGTCGAAGACAACGTTTTCTGCACCCTCGGTATCGAAGCCGCCATCTCACAAATCGATGCCGCTACCGGCAAAACCATTCACGAATTCAAAGAGTCAAAAGGCGCCGAAGAAATGATAGTCGCCGATGGCATCCTCTATTGCATTAGCCTTAAAGGTGAGAGTGAACTGAAAGATTTCCTCCCTGTGCACAACACTGGTGATCAGACCCGGGTTCGGACGGAGTATCGATGGAATGAAGAAGACCGCGTCGTCATGGCCTTCGACATCGAAACGGGCAAAAAGCTCTGGCACCACGTCTCCCGCGTCGCCCCACTCACTCTCGCCTCTGATGGCGGGCAACTCTACTACCACGACGGCGACGTCGTCGTCGCCCACGAGCCGCGCAGCGGCGAGATCGCGTGGAAATCCGATCGTTCCGGCATCAAGCCTGATGTCACCTTCAACTTCGGCCCCAAGCTCGCAATCCACAAAGACGTCGTCATCTTCGCGGGCGGTGATCGCGTCATGCACGCCCTCGATACCAAAAGCGGTGAAGAGCTATGGAACTCCCCGCACGCCCGTGGTGGCTACCAGTCCCCCGAAGACCTCCTCATCCAGAACGATTTGGTCTGGTCGGCCGCGCTCACCAGTGGAAAAGACGATGGCGTCTTCACCGGTCGCAATTACCGCACCGGAGAAGTCGAGAGCCAATTCGCCCCTGACGTCGAAACCTACTGGTTTCACCACCGGTGTTACATCGCCAAAGCCACCGACAAATTTCTCATGCCCTCGCGAACAGGTATTGAGTTCATCGATGTCGAGAACAAAACCTGGGACATCAATCACTGGGTCCGCGGTGGCTGCCTCTACGGCGTCATGCCTGCCAATGGCCTGACCTATGCGCCCTCACACAACTGCGCTTGTTACCCCGAAGCGAAACTCTATGGCTTCAACGCCCTGAACTCGCCGAACAACACCACCAGTGACGAGCTCATTCCCGAGCCCTTTGACCGCCGACTGGTTCAAGGAACCGACTTTGGCAATGTCCCCACCGGAAACAATTCTAAAGCCACCAATCAGTGGCCCACCTTCCGCCACGACGTCGCTCGAAGCGGACGCACCGATCACAGTGTTTCACCCGAGGTCAAGCAGTCCTGGACCGCCGACATCGGCGGCAATCTCTCTAGTGTCGTCATCGCCGATGGCCGGCTCTTTGTATCCCAAATTGACGCCCACACCGTTCATTCGCTCGACGCAGAGACTGGTGAAAAAGTGTGGAGCTTCACTGCCGGTGCACGAGTCGACTCTCCTCCCGCTCTCTATCAGGGCGCCGCAATTTTCGGATCCCGCGACGGCTGGGTCTACTGCGTCAATGCCAAGACCGGTGCTCTCGCCTGGAAGTTTCGCGCCTCACCCAACGACCGCCGCATGATGGCTTTCGAACAGATCGAAAGCCTCTGGCCCGTGCACGGCAATGTGCTCGTTCAGGATGAGCAAGTCTACGTTGTTTCCGGTCGCTCCACTTTCCTCGACGGAGGCCTCCGCATGTATCGACTCAATCCGAGCACCGGCGAAGTCCTCGGCGAATCCATCATGGATCAAAACGATCCCCACACCGGTGAACACCTCCAGACCCACATCAAAACCCTGCAGATGCCCGTAGGCCTCCCCGACATTCTCAGCTACAGCGGCGGCTATATTTATATGCGCAGCCAGAAGTTTGATCTCAACGGCGAGCGACTTGATATCGGACCTCACTCCGGCGACGCCGCGGAACAGGGTGGCACTCAGGCCGGAGCCGAAGGCCACCTCTTCGCCCCGATGAGTTTTCTCGACGACACCTGGTTCCACCGTTCCTACTGGGTCTACGGCCGCAGTTTTGCGGGCGGACACAATGGCTACTATCAGGCCGGCAAGCACACCCCCTCCGGTCGAATCCTCGTTTTTGGAGATGACAAAGTCTACGGCTTTGGGCGCAAGCCTGAGTATCTCAAGTGGACCACCACAATGGAACATCAACTCTTCAGCGCCCCCCTCGAAAGTCCTGACCGCCCCACCTCACTCACCAGTGCCGACAAACGACGCGGAGTCCCAATCACTTCGAGCATCGCCTTCGAATCCTCAAAGAATCTCAATCCCAAGGATAAGCCAATCAGCGTTTCAGCCTGGATCAAACCCGAAGCGGAAGACGGAGTGATCATCGCAAGAGGTGGTGTCGCCGACGGCTACGCTCTCATTCTAAAAGCTGGCCAGCCCGCCTTCCTCTATCGCTCCGACGGAAAGCTCGTTTCCGTCGCCGCAAAGAAAAAGATCACTCTCAATCAATGGACCCATCTCACTGGTGTGATCGGTGAAGACAAATCCCTCCGGATCTATATCAATGGAAAGCCTGCCCTACAAACTGCCAAGGCAGCACAATTCATCGCCAAGGACCCAATTCAGGGAATGGAAATCGGAATAGACGACAAAAGCGGAGTCGGAAACTACAAGGCCGGAAATGCTTTCAAAGGACTCATCGATGAGGTGCGCCTATTCCATGGAGAGTTGAGCGCAGAAGAAGTAGCAGCCCACGCTGCTGACACTGATGGAAACGCCCCCGCGGCAAACGCCACTCTCGTTCTCTACACCAGCTTCGATGACAAAACGGCGAGCGACCGCTCGGGAATGGGCAATCATGGAACCCTCTCCAATGTCAAAGCCCTCTCCGGAGGCAAAGTGGGTGGAGCGCTTCAATTTGCCGGCAACGCAGGCGGAACCGCTCCTGGTAGAAAGCCCGGCGGCACCAAAGCTCCCAATACCCTCGTCCAGTTCAACTGGACCGAGGATATTCCCCTGCTCGCCCGCGCCATGCTGCTTGCTGACAAGACCCTCTTCGTCGTCGGCCCTCCCGATCTCATGGACGAAGAAGAAACCTTCGCCAAGCTCACCGAAGGCGATGAAGAAGTGCAAAAAATCATCGCAGAACAAGATGCTGCTCTCAATGGATCACAGGGTGGCATCATCTGGGCCGTCGATTCCGACACCGGGAAAAGACTTTCCAAGCTGAATATCGATTCACTTCCCGTGTGGGATGGTATGGCCGCCGCTGAAGAAAAGCTTTTCCTTTCTACCACAGACGGAAAAGTGATCTGCTTTGGTGAATAGATCCGGTGACGACATTACCAAACATCCTCAGCTGTAGCCGTCGATTTCGCAGTCACAACTATCGACGATAGTCTTCGCTGCGGATGTATTCTTCGCCATCCTACTTCACCACCGGCGTGCCGCCTCAGAAACTATCTTAATCCGGAACTGAGCCCGACCAAGCGTCCACAGGGAAGGGCAACAGCGAATTCCAGCCATCACTGATCAATGTGTGGCCGACTATGCCCCGGCTCCCAGGGCAGCACCGACTGCAAACTTTCCCTGGCGAAATTGCGCTCTTCGCGTCCCAACATTCCGTCACCGTTCGTATCAAAGCGTACCATTGCTTTGTCGCGAAGTTCTCCGAAAATCTTCAATTTGTCTGGCCCGATAACGTGGCTCCCTGCTTTCCAAACCAGATGCTCGCTCTTGGCGGTGCCCAACTGCTTCATCGCTACCGCGGCCTGCTTTTTGTCGCCTTCGGCAATCACAAAAAGATCGATACTGCCCATCTCATCGAGGGATTCAAACCCCCAGCGCACCCGGACGGGAGGCACGATAGGATTATCACTCGATTCGGCAGAATTATCCCAAACCACTTTCGACTCCAGTCGAGTACCAGCAGGGAGTGGTACTTCGCGGGTGAAGCGATACTCTTCCTGCCAATCCATGTCCCAATCGGGAACATCGACCAGAACGATTGTTTTACCGTCGGGGAGGTGAGCGGTCATTGAGAGCGATTTCCCGCGATAGTGCGAGTGAGGGTGGACTCCGAATGCCCGCACCGCGACAGGTAGTTCAAAGGAATCAGTCACCACTGTTTCCACTTCCCCGGGCGCGAGGTCAATGCCGGAAAAGGCGCCAAAAAGGGGTGGCAATTGGATGCTGGTAAATAGGCGCTCGGGCGCTTTGTCACTGAAATAGAGACCGATCTGCGACTGCTCCCTCTCGGGCTTTCCACTAGGATGAAAATGGGCCTGGATAACGATATCACTTCCTGCGGGCAGGTGATGCGCCAATCCTTCCGGAAGAGGCCGGGGACTCGCGCCCGGAACCCACCCTCCGATGCCGCCGCCGGTCCCCTCGCCCACGGGCATTTCGGCGAATCCAGGAGCGGGATCTGCTTCATCAACTTCGCGAGCACGCCCCTTCGTATCCACATACAAAAGAGCGTGATGCACCACTTCAGGGCTCGAGGCACGGAATTCGACCGCTTTGAGGTATTTTAATTCAGTCAGACCAGTTGGAAGAACAAAGTTCCGGTAGATATCTGGTCCGTCGGCGTCCAATTCGTATGCTTCGTCCATCGTCAGAATCAGATCTGGCTCGCCGAGATGCCACCCGACCGGAAAGACGCGCGGAATCGGTAGGTCTGCCGGATCGCCCTCAGGGCGCCCGGCGTGAACCCACTTGCGGAAGAGGTCGATCTCCTCTTCCTCCAACCGACGATCCCCCACTAGTGGAATGTCTCCCCCAATCGCGTGCCACGGCGGCATGAAACCACTTTCGATCACGCGAATAATGGTGGTCGCTTTGCGTTGCACCGAACGATGGTCCGTCAGGCCGAATGGAGCACCCCCGCCTTCCCGATGACAGCCGACGCAGCTTTCCTGCAAGAACGGTGCGATGTCACGGGAATAGGTCACTTCCTCGCCATGCGAAGAAACGAAGATGGCAATGATCGCCAGGCAAACGAATGGTTTCATGTCGAAGTCGTTGGGAATTTTTTGGGAGAGGAGCGGTGAAATTTTTCAATCAACCAAGGGAGAACCATCAGGTCGGCGAGTAGTGCAGAGACGGCGACAATCCCAAGGGTGACGCCCGTCCAGCGCATGGTGGTAAAGCTGGAACCGAGAAAGCACGCTGCCGCGATCAGGAGCACCACCGAAGTAAGAAAAATAGCGAACCCGCTTGAGACGATAGCCTCGTCCATCAGAGTGCGCAGATCGCCGCCAGGCTTCTCTTTCTGCAATTGTTTGAACCGCACCATAAGATGAATAGTGTCATCGACCGCCAGTCCCAGCCCGATGGAAAAAACGATCAGAATACCGAGATGAAGGGGCGCACCTATCCACCCACTGATTCCCGCAACGACCAGGAGAGGGACCGCATTGGGAACGAGACAAAGGAGCGCCAGCTTTACCGAACGCAAGACGAAAACCAGGATCAGAGTGATCATCCCGAGAGAGCATACGAGACTGATGATCATCGTTTTGGAAATGAGCGTCGTGCTTTCATAAAACATGGGAAACGAGCCGTTTAGCTTCATTTTGCCGCCTTTGGGCAGCTCATCGGCAAAGTCGCGGACCCGATCGCGAAAAGCCTCGTAGCCGTCAGTTCCGAAATCCCGTTTCCGGTAGAAAACAATACAAGCGCGGTCGAGATCTCGATTCAGCAGATTTTCGGGAAACGCCCCCCCAGAATTCAGCGCCTGCACGCCCAGCCTGGGACCGTCATCCGTTTCCACCACCTCCGGTGCCAGCGTCATCCGAATGGCATCAACGTAAGAGCGCGATCCGGAAATGCCCGGGAAGTCCCTCAGTTCGATTTGCATTCGCTCAACCAGGGCGAACACCTCAGGGTTGCGCAGATCGGCTCGCAAATCGACCTCGATGCGGTCCAGTCCACGGAAATTCTCGGCGAACCAATTCCCATTGCGGACGACTTCAAGAGATTCGGGCAATTCCCGATCCAAGGAAGAGTCCATCTTCGTGCGGAACACACCCACCGACAAGATCACCAGCAGGACAGTCACTGGCGCAGCAAACCGGCGCAGCATTCGCGTATTGATTAAGGATCGCATCGGAGCGGGTGCTCCCTTTCCCGGAAAGAAAATCAGAGCGACAGGCAGGAACAGAATGACCGTGACATAGGCGGTCACCACTCCAATCGCGCACCAAAGCCCGAAGTCGAAAACCTCCTCGTGTCGAGCGACCAACAAACTGAGAAAACCACAGGCGGTTGTCAGCGAAGTAAGCGCGCAGGCCCGTCCCACGCTGCGGAACATAGCGCGGAGAGACTCCCTCACTCCGAGCCCGGAGGCTCGCGCATCATCAAATTTCTGCTGCAGATGAATCGCATCCGCCAAACCGATGATCAAGATCAGCCCCGGTCCAGCCAAGTGCATCGCGCCGAACTTCTGCCCTGACAGAATGAAAATCGAAAGATAAAATGCCAGGGCCGACCATGACACCAATATCGGTAAATAAGCCCGGCGCAGCGAACGCATGAAAAACGGGACAATCAAAATCAGCGCCAGCAACTCAAACAGCAGCAGTGATCGGAAGTTCGACTGGAGTAGCCCTCCCATCTCCTGGAGCAGGTATTCCGCTCCCACGACCCGCATCTCCGCGCCCGGCCAGGGAGGAGTCATCGAATTCTCCACCGCCTCATGCAACGCCCTCTGTCTGACACCTCCGGCTTTGATCACGTAGAGAGCCACTGACTGAAGATCCCGTGACACGAGATTCCCTTTAAACGTTTCCATTCCAGGTCCATCCCCCAGAGATAGAGGTTCGTTGCCCGTTCCGCCGAGCCGCGCCCACTCGTCGAGGGTGAATCCATCGAGCTTCAAATCGAGAAGCAGTCGCGGAGAAATAACGGCCTTCACTTCGGGAAGCGCTCGCAGCCTTTCAGCCCACAATTCTGTAGCGCGCAGATCGTTCACCGTTAGTACCCGATCCGCTGAGGCGCTGAGCATCACGTGGCCATCGGCCGGAGGAAAGGTCGAATAGAATTCCCTCACGTCCATGACGCGGTCGTCGTCGCCGCGCAGCATCTGGCCAAGGTTGAAACTAAAATCCAGCTTCGGCAACATCCACAGCGCGCAGACCATCAACACAAACCAGGCAATCGCGAAAATCGAGCGCCAGCGAGTGAGAAGGGAAATCCATTGGTCCAGCATCGCCGTAAGGTGCCGTTTCCCGCCAGATGTTCAATTCCCGATCTACGCATCCTTACTCGGGAGGGCAATCAGAGCGGGGTTCCTCAGGAGCAGCCAAAGAATCCTAATACTACTATAGTGTCCCCGCCGCCTGATCGTGCACCCCCTCAATCCCAGCCAGCCCTCATGAGCTTCGTAGCTTTGGCGAAGAACGGGGTAGGACCGACGCACCGATAAGAACTCTTTGAAAAAACAAATTCCTTTCAGTCGCTGGCACCCCGCAGGCACGCGAAGCCGGATCACGGCAAAATCGAAATACACTTCAGACTTTGCTCTTCGCGGGCCCTTTGCAGAACGATGACAAACAGCAAGATTTGCGGACGTCTAGCCAAGTGGCGCAAAGTAATTGATTCGATTCACCCCTATTTTGATGCGGCAAATGAAAGACGCATTCAAGGAAAGCAGATCAAACAAATCGGTGATCGTTGCAGGAATTGATTTTTCGGAACCAAGCCACCACGCGATTGAGGAAGCAGTTCGCATCACAAGACTCGAAGAGGCAAAACTCATTATTTGTCATTTTCTCTACGACGAAGAGATGGCGAATCTATCGAAGTGGCATGGACTGTCACCGGAGTCGACCATTGAAGAGCGCAAGAGCCACCTCCTCTCCTGGATGGATAAGTTAGAGACTAGCGGTCTCGAATTAAATGTCCGGATTGAGATCGGCCATGTGTTCGCACCCGCATGGAAATACTACGGAAAACGGTCAGAAGTTAAAAAAGATACCGATGACTACAAGGCCGAACTACGACGTCAGTTCGGTGATTTCATCCGCACCGAACTGACAGAGGCAAAGCGCCCTCCCCTTAGCTTTGACATTCGGGAAAGCCTCAGCGCCTACCACGGCATCCTCGAATCTGCCAAAGAAGTAGATGCCGATCTTATCGTAATCGGCCTGAAAGTCAGATCCGCAAAACATTCCCCTACACCGGGTTCCACCGCTGAAAGAATTATCGAGAAATCGGTGTGCTCAGTCCTTTCCGTCCCCCCCACAACAATCAGTTAACTAAGCCATCCCCCTTTCATGAAACCCGTAATACCTCCATTCATCGCTATCGCTTCCGTTCTCTTGATCGCGACGGTCTTCTTTCTCTTACAACCTCGCGGCAGCGATGAAGAGTTACCGACCTGGCCCACCGTTGTTCCCGCTGGAAAAATTGACTTCAAAAAGAATGTTCGACCGCTTCTGATCATTAACTGCTTTGAATGCCACAACAATGAGGATGCCCCGAAGAACGGAAACCTAAGTCTCGAAACCCGGAAACTGGCCATGACCACCGGAGTCCACCCACCGGTGATCGTTCCCGGAAAGCCCGATGAAAGCCTTCTCATCACGGTGCTGACCTTGGACGGAATTCACAAGGAAGCCATGCCTCCCACTCCCGACAAAATCTGGGGAGTACGGATGGAAATTCTCCGGCGTTGGATACAGGAGGGCGCCGACTGGCCCGAAAACATTCCCCTTGTCCATCCCAGTGAGATTAAGGAGTGGTGACCAAAGAAAGCTAACGACAGCGCCAGAGCCTCTTTTGTTCTTTCTGAAGCGTTGGAGTGCCCTTAGGGTGCCGCCTATTCCGAGAATGAGCGATTCACCTCACGACCACCACTCCAATCAAATTTTCGGTGAAAGGACCGAACTCATCTTTTCGCTGATTAGTGGGGCTGCGCTTCTCATCGGAGTCCTCTTTTTCAAAACCTTCATTCCGATCTTTATCGCCTCCTACTTTTTCGGAGGTTATTTTGCTCTGTTGGAATCATGGGCCAGCCTCCGAAAGGGGAAGTTCGATATTGATTTCCTAATGATTGTCGCTGCGCTGGGAGCGGCCGCGCTTGGGCAATGGAGCGAAGGCGCGCTGCTTCTTTTCCTGTTCAGCTTAGGACATTCGCTTGAGCACTTTGCGATGGGACGGGCACGCCGTGCGATCGAAGCACTGGCCGATCTGGCACCGGATTCGGCTCTGGTGCGGCTCGATGGGAATCTCATCGAAGTCCCGGTTGAAGACCTAAAGATCGGTTATATCGCCATCATCAAACCCGACGAACGGGTGCCTGCGGATGGGTTTGTCATCAAAGGAACCAGCAGCGTCGACCAGGCACCGATCACAGGGGAAAGTGTTCCGGTCGACAAGCAACCTGTCGAATCAAACGAACCTTCTGCTCAGCTCGCGCCTGAACACCGGTTGTTTGCCGGCTCCATCAATCAAAGTGGTGCGCTTGAAATGGAAGTCACCAAATTATCAGGCGACACCACTTTGGCACGCGTCATCACGATGGTAAATGAAGCGGAAAAACAACGCTCCCCCACCCAGCAATTTGCCACCAAATTCGAGCGGATTTTCGTCCCTGTGGTTTTGGGGTTTGTCGGAATTCTGCTTTTCGCCTGGCTCGTGATTGATGAATCGTTCAGCGTCTCTTTCTACCGTGCCATGGCCGTCCTCGTCGGAGCGAGTCCCTGCGCCCTCGCCATTTCCACTCCCAGCGCCGTCCTCAGCGGAATTGCTCGCGCCGCCAGAGGCGGCGTTCTCATCAAAGGAGGCGCGCCTTTAGAAAACCTGGGGAAACTGGGAGCGATTGCCTTCGATAAAACCGGAACGCTCACTGTCGGCAAACCACGGTTAACCGATGTAATTACGGCAGAAGGTGTAGCCGAAACCGATCTTCTCAAAGCGGCCATCGCCGTCGAAAAGGTAAGTGAACATCCAATCGCGTCGGCCATCGTTCGAGACGGACAGGAACGACTCGGACTCGAAACGAATACGATTGCGACCGATGTTAAAAGCATCACCGGACGCGGTCTTAGCGGGATGCTTGATGGCCTTCCCATTTACATAGGAAAGGAGGACTCCCCCCTTCCTGATGACCTGCATTCAAAACTCGAAGAACTCAAGTCCAATGGACGCACGACCATGGTCGTACGACACGGTGAAAGCTATCTGGGTCTGTTGGGAGTCATGGATACACCGCGCGAAGGGGCAAAAGAGATGATTGAGCGCCTCCGCGAACTGGGAATCGATCGGATGATCATGATTTCGGGAGACAATCAAGAAGTCGCCACGGCCGTAGCCAAAGAAGTGGGTCTCGACGAAGCCTGGGGTGATCTCATGCCCGAGGACAAAGTCAAAGCGATTGGCGACCTTCGCAAAGAAGAAGAAGTCGCCATGGTAGGCGACGGCGTCAACGATGCCCCCGCTATGGCTTACGCCACGGTTGGCATCGCGATGGGAGCAGCCGGATCCGACGTCGCCCTGGAGACTGCTGACGTTGCCCTCATGGGAGACGAACTCTCCCACCTTCCTTTCGCGGTAGGACTCAGTCGCAAGACGAATCGCATCATTCGCCAAAACGTTTGGATAAGCCTCGGTATGGTGGCAATCCTTGTACCAGCTTCCCTTTTCGGACTCAGCCTGGGGGTCGCCGTTCTTTTTCACGAAGGTTCGACGGTTGCAGTGGTCCTGAACGCACTTCGCTTGCTCGCGTATCGCTCAGAGAAAGATTAGTCATCTTCTCTCCGACAACCAATGGCCATTCAGAGGCCCGATCAGCCAGCGCTGACCACCTCTAAATTCGAATGCCAATTCTGATTTCTGCACCCCCTCAATCCCAGCCAGCCCTCATGAGCTTCGTAGCTTTGGCGAAGAATGGTTCGTAGCGTGCAGCGCGAAGAACGGGGCCGGACCAACGCATTGATAAGAACTCCTTGAAAGAGCAAGTTCCTGTCAGTCGCTAACATACGAAGTCGCTGATACCGAAAAGCTCAATCTGGACGTTGGCATCTGCGACCGGCAGAATGGAGAGTTTGAAAGGTTGAATTGAAGACCCCTTCTGATTACCCTTACTATTCCTCTCGGTCCCTTCTTTTCTGCTCCCGATGTCTGACCCAAATTCCGAAAAACACGATTGCTGTGGCGGTCACGGCGAGCATTCGCGGAAACCGCAATCCGCTCCCGCTGCACCGGGCGCGAAATACACGTGCCCCATGCACCCGGAAATCGTGAAAATCCAGCCGGGCGATTGCCCCAAGTGCGGGATGGGGTTGGAGCCGATGGGGATTCCTTCGGCACCCTCGACGTCAACGGTTTATACCTGCCCGATGCATCCGGAGATCGAACAGGAAGGACCGGGGGATTGCCCCAAGTGCGGGATGCCGCTGGAACCAAAAACGGTGACCTCAGGAGGTGACGAACATGCGGAAGCGGAGCTCCGGTTTCTCTCAAAACGATTCTGGATCGGGCTGGCGCTGACGGTGCCGGTATTTTTCATCGCGATGGCGAAGATGATCCCGGCGTTAAATACCGAAAGCTGGTTGCCTCATTCAATTTCGAAATGGATCGAGCTGATTTTGACCACGCCGGTAGTTTTCTGGGCGGGGTGGATTTTCTTTGTGAAGGGATGGAAATCGATCGTGAACCGTCATTTGAATATGTTCACTCTGATCATGATCGGGGTGGGAGCCGCGTATTTTTACAGCGCAGTTGCGGTGCTGTTTCCGGGAATATTTCCGGAGTCGTTCCTGTCGCACGGCGAGGTGGGCTTGTATTTTGAAGCGGCTGCGGTGATTACAATTCTGGTGTTGTTAGGCCAATTGCTGGAAGCACGGGCGCGTGGCCGGACCGGCGAAGCAATTCAATCACTCCTCGGTCTCGCGGCGAATACAGCGCATCGGATCGGGGAAGACGGAGAAGAAGCTGATGTCGCAATTGATATTGTGCAGCCGGGGGATTTGCTCCGGGTGAAACCGGGGGAGAAAGTGCCGCTCGATGGAGTCATCACGGAAGGGAAAAGCAATTTGGATGAGTCAATGATAACCGGCGAACCTCTCCCGGTCGGTCGTGGAATCGGTGATAAGGTAATCGGCGGGACGGTGAATCAGACCGGTGCTTTTATGATGCGGACGGAGAAAGTCGGCTCTGACACGCTGCTTTCACAGATCGTAAACATGGTAGCAGAAGCTCAGCGCAGCCGTGCGCCGATCCAGAAACTTGCGGATACGGTGGCGGGATACTTTGTGCCTGCAGTGCTGATCATCGCAGTGCTAACCTTCATCGTATGGGCGATTTGGGGGCCGACCCCGGCGATGGGGTTTGCTGTAGTCAATGCGGTGGCAGTGCTGATCATCGCCTGTCCATGTGCCCTCGGTTTGGCGACGCCAATGTCAATCATGGTCGGAGTGGGCCGCGCGGCGCAGGCCGGGATTTTGGTGAAAAACGCAGAAGCGATCGAGCTGATTGAAAAGGTGGACGTTTTGATCACGGATAAAACCGGAACGCTCACTGCAGGAAAACCAGGCGTTACGGAACGAATCGCGGCAGACGGATCGGACCTGGATGATGTGCTCGCACTTGCAGCAGCACTCGAAAAAAGCAGCGAACATCCGCTGGCGCGCGCCATTGTTGATGACGCTGAAGAACGAGGAGTTCCGGTTGGCTCGGCCGATGAATTTCAGTCGACAACCGGCGGAGGGGTAAGCGGAAAAGTCGGTGGCCAGTCGATTCTTGTCGGCAAAGGCGGGTTCATCAAAGACAGCGGAGTCTCTCTTCCGGAAGGGCTCAATAAATCGGCTACGGAATTGCAGAACGCCGCCCAGACCGTGGTGTGGATTGCGGCTGAAGGCAAAGTGATCGGAATCCTTGGAATTTCCGATCCTATCAAAGAAAGCACACCTAAAGCGGTAAAAACTCTCCATGATCTGGGGCTCCGGCTCATCATGGCGACGGGCGACAATGAGGCCACAGCGAAAGCTGTCGGCAAAGAGCTCGGCATTGATGAAATCCACGCGGGGCTTTCACCTGAAGACAAAATCAATCTCGTAAAGCGGTTAAAATCGGAAGGGAAAGTCGTCGCAATGGCCGGAGACGGGATCAATGATGCACCTGCTCTGGCTGAAGCGGATGTCGGCATCGCGATGGGAACCGGCACCGATGTGGCGATTGAAAGCGCATCCGTCACGCTGGTAAAAGGCGATCTCAATGGCATTGCTAAAGCAATGACAATTGGCCGCGCAGTGATGTCAAACATTCGCCAAAATTTATGGTTTGCATTCGGCTACAATGCGATTGGTGTGCCGATTGCGGCCGGGGTTTTGTATCCGTTTATCGGCATTCTGCTGAGCCCAATGATCGCCGGAGCTGCGATGAGTTTCAGTTCGGTCTCGGTGATTGCAAACGCGCTGCGGTTAAGGCGTTTGAAATTGGAAAGCTGATTTTGGGGGGGCGATCCGATAGGGTAAGTTCAACGAACACACCCTGTTCGATCGAAAAGCACCTTACACCCGATCGCGATAGGGGCAGCTCGGTTTGGTGCCTGAACCATAAGGCCCTTCACGAAGGCGATCAATTCAGTTCAACGACGGGGCACACTTGTCTAAACGTCCGGCTTCCAGCCCTGCCGTTGACTTCGCTACTCCTACCACACAAGCAATCACCTCATCTTGAGATTCTAACAGGATGATCAGTTGTTGGGATGATCTGAGGATTACAACATCTTCAGAACCTCTGACAACACGCCTCAAGTTGTTAAGTTAAAACACGAAGTAGATAAAATCTAAGCGAGCATCTGCGTAGGCAATGATCAGGAAAAGGAAAAGGAAAAACACACACAACATCACCTGACGGGTCATACTCTGCACCCTCTCCAATCCCAGCCAGCCCTCATGAGCTTCGTAGCTTTGGCGAAGAATGGTTCGTAGCGTGCTGCGCGAAGAACGGGGCCGGACCAACGCATTGATAAGAACTCCTTAAAAATGCAAATTCCTGTCAGTAAACCGCTTCCTGATGGATGTGATGGAAAGGATCTTGTTCCCTTCCTCAAGGGCGATGAGAGAGGTGACGTTCACGAGATGCTCTTCTGGCACAATCCGGATCCGACCGCCGCGCCGTAATCTCTAGGCAGTCCGATTGCAGGACTGGCGCTTCATTCAGTATCCTGATAGGTGGCGGCTCTTCGATCTTAAAGAGGATCCAAAGGAAACAAACCGATCTCGCGGCGCAGCATCCCGATGTCGTTTCCCGCTTAGACAAAGCCTATGAGGCATTTGTCGAAACGCTTCCTCCGCTGAAGCCGAGTGCCGATTTCACCGGAGGTGGTCAGATTCCGAAAGGATAGGGATGGGAGATCAGCGACGGCGGGAAGAAGTCGGATTGATCCACGCTGATTTTGGCGTGGCATTTCCGTTCCCATTGCGATTAGGGGCGAAGTCTCACCAAAGAAATTCCCGCGATGGCGTTGCTAGAAAGCCACTGTTTTTGAAACAGTGTGTAGTCTCGCAACAAAGTGCATTAAAGCCCATGTCCGTCATCGCAAAAATTCCAACCTGTCTGGCCGTTTCTGTCCTGCTCTTAGCAGGCAGTTCGTCGGGCTGCGCCTCAGAGAAGCCGAATATCATCATCGTCATGACCGACGATCAGGGCTACGGCGACCTCGGTTGTCACGGCAATCCGATTCTCAAAACGCCACATCTCGATGCGCTCCACTCCGAGTCGGTGCGCTTCACTGATTTTCATGTCAGTCCGTTTTGCACCCCGACACGCGCCGCCTTGATGACGGGGAACACGCCGGGATACACCGGCGCCTATCGTACCAGCTCGGGAAGAACGATGATGCACACCGACGAAAAGACCGTCGCGAATCTCTTCAGTGAAAATGGCTACGCTACCGGCATGGTCGGTAAATGGCACCTTGGGGACAACGCTCCGCATCGCCCTCAGGACCGTGGTTTTCAAGATGTCGTCTGGCATCGTTGCGGCGGCATTGGACAGGCCTCGGACTACTGGGGAAATGATTATTTTGATGACACCTACGAGCGGAATGGGAAATTCGAAAAATTCGAGGGCTACTGCACCGACGTCTGGTTTCGGGAGGGAATGCGCTTTGTTGAGGAAAACAGGGAGAAGCCCTTCTTTCTCTATCTCGCTCTTAACGCTCCGCATGGCCCCTACTTTGTCCCGCCGGAGTGGGCCGCCCCATACATAGGAAATAAGGAGGTCGCCAATCCAAACTTCTACGGCATGGTCGCGAACATCGATCACAACATGGGCCTTCTTCGTGATCATCTCGATAAGCTTGGACTCGACGAAAACACAATCCTCATTTTCATGACGGACAATGGGACCGCCGGCGGAGCAAAGTTCGAAGGGCTCACTTCGGAAGCGATTCTTGGCTACAACGCGGGGATGCGAGGAAAGAAGTCGAGCGTCTACGAGGGCGGGCATCGCGTTCCGTTTTTCATTCACTGGCCAAAGGGAGGACTCGAAGGGGGGCGGGACATCGAAACTCTTGCAGCTCACATCGATGTCTTGCCGACTCTAGCCGACCTTTGCGGGATATCCGTGACTGAGGGCTATGAGCCTGATGGGCTGTCGCTGAAGTCCTTGCTCGACGGCGCGGACGATTCGTTGCAGCGCGAGCACCTCGTTGAGCAATATATCGGAGGAGCCTATGCCAAAGCCTTTCCGCCGAAGCCCTATGAATACACCGTGGTGATGACAGAACGCTGGCGTCTCGTTAACTCAGACGGAGAGTTTCTTTTCGACATCGAAGCCGATCCGGCGCAGAGGGAAGACCTCAGCGGGAAATACCCGGAGGTGGTCGCTGAGCTGCGTGCGCTTTACGACCCGTTCTGGGAGAAAGTCTCGCCGCGACTGACGCCGGTGCGGATCGATCTTGGGAATCCTGCTGAGAATCCAACCGTGCTTTGCTCGCAGGATTGGTACATGAGCGAGGGCAATCCTCCGTGGAATTTCGGTTCGATCAAAAAACTCCCGAAGGTAACCGGGCCCTGGATGGTCGAGGTGAAGCATTCGGGAAAGTATCGGATCACGCTCCGGCAACTGCCGATCGAAGCTGATATGCCAGTGAAAGCGGTTCGGGCAAAGGTTCAAATCGCTGGAAAGGAAATGGAAGCCGAAGTAACGGCTGGTAGCCGAGGCGTCGTCTTTGAAATGGAGCTTCCGGCAGGTGAGAGCGAGCTCCTGACCTGGCTCTACGATGAATCGGGAGAAGCGGGTGGGGCCTACTTCACGGAAGTTGAGCTTCTTGAGTCCGTCCGTTAAACTTTCGCCCCACCCCCAATAAAACCCCGACTCTTCGCTCCCTCTGCCTTTGCGCCATCGCGTCGCTCAGCCTCGCTGCTGCTCAAGAAGAAGGTGCCAAAAAAGCAAAGAAGCAGGGTAAAGCGAAAACAGAGTCGCTCGCCAGGTCAGCTCCTTTCGCCGAGCTGAATTCGACAGCCGTTCACGAGTATTTTCCGGGATGTGCCTGAATGAGGCTGGGCAGCCTGTCGCTGCTTACATTGAGTTGCACCCCCTTCAATCCCAGCCAGCCCTTCGTAGCGTGCTGTGCGAAGAACGGGGCCGGACCCGCGCCATAGACGTTGCTGATTTTAGTGGATAGCGTCGAGCCGATGGAGAGACGTGAATTTTTAAAACGAAGTACCACCGCAGCAGTCACGGCCACAGCGGGAGTAGTGTCAGCTGCCTCGCAAATATCGCTCACCTGGGCTGGTGGCGACGTCTTTGTCTACGGATCTACCCCCGGCGGAATCGCTGCTGCGATTGAGGCTGCCCGAAGGGGATGTCAGGTCACATTGGCCTGTCCGAAAATGAATCCCGGCGGGATGACGGCGAGTGGTTTGTGTACCACTGATGCGGTGCGGCGGTCTTGTTCTCGAATTCATCAATGGCGTGCGCGAAGACTATCTGCGCGAGATGGGGGAGAATTCGCCCGACTGGCCGCTGATCCGCGACGGTTGGTTTTATGAGCCGTCTGCAGCCGAGCGTGTCTTTGAACGCATGTTGGAAGCTGAAGGGGAGCGCCTCGACTACCTGCCGGGACACCATCTCGTGGAAGCGAAGCCGCTGTCAGGAAAGATCAATTACATCGAACTTGAAGCACCAGACGGAAAGAAGATCACCGTCACTGCTCAGACCTACATTGACGGCACCTACGAAGGTGATCTCGCTGCCGCCGCAGGCGTTCCCTATCGGGTCGGACGTGAGGGCCGCGACGAGTTTAGTGAATCACTCGCCGGGATTCACTACATGAATTGGAAAACTGGCGAACAGATCATGACCCCCGATACCGGTGCACCTTCGCAGGCAATCCAGGCCTTCTGCGCCCGCTGCATCTTCACCGACGATCCGGACAAACTCGTCCCCTTGGAAAAACCGGAAACCTACGATCAGCATATTCACGACTTGCTCCCCATGCTCGATGACTTTGAATCAGGTCGGGTCAAGCGCCGCACTCTCGGTTCAAAACTAGCGCGTGGAAAGTACCAGCTCAATGGCTCAATTGACCGCATGACGAGTCTCAACTGCCCCGGAGTCAGCTGGTCATGGCCGGAGGCTGACCGTCATCATCGGGCTCGACTGGAGAAATTTCACCTCGACCATGCCGCCAGTTATGTCTGGTTTCTCCAGAACGATCCGCGTGTTCCCGATCATGTCCGAGCTTTGTGGAAAACGGCAGGGCTCCATCAAGACGAGTTTCCTGATAACGGACATTGGCCATGGCAGATCTACGTTCGTCAGGGCCGGCGGATCGAGGGGCGGGACAAGGTCACCCAGCACAACTTCATCGTGAATGAAAAGACCGGCCGGACCCCGTTCGTAAAACACCCTATCGCGATCGGAGAGCATTCCTTCGATGTGCATCCCTGCCACGATCGCCGATTCGCCGTCGACGGCTGGATGGAGGGCGTCCTCTGGTATCCGAAAAAAGCGAACGGTCCCGCCCAGCCTGGTCAGGTTCCCTACGGCGCGATGGTTCCGGAAAAACTCGATAATCTCCTTGTTCCCGTCGCCCTGTCCAGCACCCACATCGCCATGTCCGTCCTGCGGATGGAACCGCTCTGGATGACGACCGGGCAGGTGGCAGGCTACGCAGCAAGCGTGGCAAAGGAGAGCGGAATCGATGTAGCGAATCTCGATCCCGACCCGATGCCGGGGAAGTTGGGGATCAAGGTGGACCCTTGGGGGTGAGAATTCTCGAATTGTGGAGAAGTCACCCCTCCACCGTCTCCCGCAGAACTTCCATCATCCGCTTCATGCGTTCGTCGGCAACGGCTTTTCCCTCCGCCGCTTTTGCTCGAGCGGTTTCCTGATCGTTCACGATGGCGAGAACGGCAGGGGTGAGGCCTTTCTCTGCTTCGTCGAAATCATGATCGAAGAGCCATTCCGAAAGGCCGATATCTTTCCACATGAATCCTTTGCTGGTCTGCTCCTTGTAGCGACAAACGATGGCGGGGATGCCGTGACCGATACACAGAATGGGACTGTGCTGCTCGTTTCCGAAGAGCCCGGCACAACGAGTGTAGACGCTTGTGGCAAAATCGGTGAGCCAGTAGTCTTCGCGCAAGACGACCATCGCCTTTACGTCGTCGGGAAGTTTGTCGTAGATCATCTCTTTGTTGAGCTTCATCTGGGTGGCATCTTCAGGACAGAGGAGGACCTTCATATCGGTCTCTCTGACGACGGCTATCACGGCATCCCGGAGTGGGCCGATATCGTGCTCCTTCATTTCCTCGTTCCGGGCATGTTTCATTGGATCGAATTTGTAGCCCTCCTTCACCTCCCAGTAGGGCGTATTCCGCAGCTTCGGGATGCAGCACATAAAATTACCCTCTTCGAGATTCACTCCCTTGAGCCACGCAACTGCGGCTTCATCGGCGGTGAGATCGCAGGCAAAGGTGGCGTCCGGGCCGAACTCCATGACCGGGCATGTGGAACCTTTGTCTTTCGCCAGTTGGAGAGAGACTGAGTCGCGGAAAAACGTGAACGCTGATCCACTGATGACGTCGAGGCCTTCTGGGGAATACTGCCAGGTGACGCCGCCTATTCCATAAGGTTTCCCGGTTTTCTCGCTCCACTCGAGGATGGATTTTTGTCCAACGATGCCGGGACCGGATCCGTGAAGGAGGAAGTCACAGCTTTCGAAAGCTTCCTGCTTCGCCTCTGCCGTTTTCTCCATGATTTTGAGCTTCGGAAAACGCTCTCTCAGGATTTCCTCGACTCCGTTGTTCACGTGGCTGGGCCAAAGTGTGATTTCGTAATCAGGGCAATACTTTTCGAGCAGAGTCAACATGCCTGGGGTGTGCGCGATGTCGCCGATGTTCACCGTCTGCCAGGAAGATCGCAGGAGGATTTTTTTCTTCGGTTTGGGGTCCTGAGCCGTGGCGAAAGAAGTAGCTGCTGAGGCGGCGAGGGCGTTTTTTACAAAATGACGGCGTTGCATAGGTGATGCGGGGAAGTTGATCGAGTTGAAGGGGAATACAGACCCTATTGGCCCCGTTAGCAGGATTCAAGGAACAACCCGGGACGCGATACAATGGCCGGCTCTTAGCTCTGGAAGGCGCTCTATCGCAGGGTCGGCAACGATCACCTCGTAGTCCGCAATCCGCTCGCGATTGCACAGATGGAAAAAATCAGATTTCGCGTGATCTCTTCATCTGATTTTCTCCATTGGCGGAGGAGTTTGCACCCCCTCAATCCCAGCCAGCCCTCATGAGCTTCGTAGCTTTGGCGAAGAATGGTTCCTAGCGTGCTGCGCGAAGAACGGGGCCGGACCAACGCATTGATAAGAACTCCTTGAAAAAGCAAATTCCTGTCAGTAATCACAATCTGATTTCTGGGTCAAAATGGAAATTTTCCCGAATTTCGGAAATCTCCCCTATCTCTGTAAGGCCCTGAAAATGAATGGCAGAGAGAGCGGCATTATCTGCGTCGCTGCGAGCTCCCGCTCTTCGCTTGGGCAGCTCTTCTCGCTCGCCTCGAGCTCGCCTCGAGCTCTCTTCGAGTCGAACGGCGTTCAAATCCTTCCACCGATATCAAAAGACCTCAGCCCCGCTTCGCTGGGGCTGAGGTCTTTTGATGGCAGAGAGAGTGGGATTGTCCGCGTCGCTTCGCTTTGGCCGACCTCTTCGTTCGCCAGTGGCTCTCTTCGAGTCGAACGGCGTTCAAATCCTTCCACCGATATCAAAAGACCTCAGCCCCGCTTCGCTGGGGCTGAGGTCTTTTGATGGCAGAGAGAGTGGGATTCGAACCCACGGTAGCTTGCGCTACACTCGATTTCGAATCGAGCGCCTTAAACCGGGCTCAGCCATCTCTCCGTTTCATTGCTGGCGAAAAGCCAGAAAGAAGAATTCTAGAAAACTACCCGGTCCGGTCAGGCAGCTCTTTCGATGGCCGCTAGTCTCCATCGACCGCCACCCTTTTTCAACTTCAATTTTTCAACTGAAAGTCAGTCCTCCACCACCGCATCGCGGCCGTAGAACTTCACCTTACGCTTAATCTTGGGACGATCATTCGTCTCTCGCCAATCATTGGTGTCGCGTAGGCTGTAGACACAGCCGCAGTATTCCTGCTGATAAAATTCTTCGACTTTGGATGTCTCGATCATGCGCTGGGCGCCACCTTCTTTTCTCCAATTGAAGGTCCAGTAGCTCATCCCTTCATGGCGCTGGGCGGCCTTATCCCCACATCCATTGATCTGGTCCATGTTCTTCCATCGGGAAATCCCCAGAGTACTGGAAATCAAATCGAACCCATGCTCTGCCGCGTAGTCAGCAGTCACTTCGAAGCGCATGTCGAAACAGGCCGTGCAACGAATACCGCGCTCAGGCTCCTCTTCCATGCCTTTGGTCCGATCAAACCAATCCCGGGCATTGTAGTCCCAGTCGATAAACTTCATTCCCAGCTTTTCCGCGTAGCGGATGTTCTCATCTTTCCGGATTTCATACTCATCGCGTGGATGAATATTCGGATTGTAAAAGAAGATTGTCGTCTCAATCTCGGATGCCGCCAGGGCATCCATCACCTCTGCAGCACATGGCGCACAACAGGAATGCATCAGCACTTTCTTCGCACCATTCGGAGTCTCAAGAACCGGACGCTCATAATTCTCCACGGAGAAACGCGACATGTCATTGCTGCCTCGGTCCTTTCCATCATTTGATCGTCTGCCCATATTCAGAGTTCGTTAATTCCGAGGGTAAAGTAAGAAAGCTTTGCGACGTTTCAAGAAGCGATCCGTCTCAGGTTTCCACATTTCTCGAATCGATTCGATTGATTCCCCGGCCAATATAGCGTCCAAAGTCTTTTGATGCCGCAATAGGATATTACCTTTTTCCGATAGATTAAACGTGTCCGGATGCATTTCCTGAAGCACTCGCATCAGCGCCAGCCCTAGATCCAATGGACGCAGTTGATCCCTGTCCGAAACCACAAAACGCACCCCGCCACAATCTTCGCCATCAAAGACACTCGCGTCCGGCGTGAATCGCGTTGGCAGAAAAAAGATACCAGCCAGTTCTTCGTCACGGAGCCGCTCAGCGAGCCTCCCTTCATGAATCCAAGGAGATCCAATATGCTCAAACGGAGTTTGAGTCCCCCTCCCAACTGAAACATTGGTGAACTCAATCAACCCAACGCCCGGATACAACATGGCCTCAGAAACACTTCGGATGTTGGGTGAAGGATTAATCCAAGGCAGCCCGGTCTCATCGAATCGCATCGCGGGATTCCATCCCTCTAGCGGTATCACTTCAAGCTCCACATCGATGTTTCGTTCCACTCGAAACATCCGGGCCAGCTCTCCAACCGTCATGCCGTGCTGGACCGGCATGTCATGAAAGGCCACGAAATCATTACCTGTCCCCGAACGAATCGGCCCGTCCACCAGAACCCCACCGATCGGATTAACGCGATCCAACACGATGAATCTAATACCAGACTCCGCCGCCGATTCCATCGCCAGCCCCATGGTTGAGACATAAGTATAAAATCGACACCCGATGTCCTGAATATCGAAAAGCAGCGCATCCAGCCCTTTCAATTGCGCCTTGGTTGGCTTGCGAAACTCCGATTGATAGAGGCTGTAAATTGGCAGCCCGGTAGCAGCGTCCTTTCCATCATCAACTGAATCCTGCTCTAACACTCCACGAATACCGTGTTCCGGCGAGAACAGTGCTTTTAATTCAACTCCCGGTGCAGAGGCGAGCAGATCAATCGTCGACCGGCGCTCCCGGTTGATTCCCGTTTGGTTGGTAACCAGCCCAATTTTCAGTCCGGCCAACACCGAGAAGCCATCGCGCTCGAGTACATCGATTCCATTTCGCACGCCTCCATCCCCTCCCGAAGCCACAACAGGGAAGAGCCCTTCCAATGGAATATCGGCCCCCGCCAGCGGAACTGACTCAGTATAGCCCACCGCCTCAGCGGCAAGCGTCCCCACTTCGGTCCGCAGGGCTTTGATGCTAGCCCCTTCTGCCGGATGATTCCGATTAGTGAGCAACATCACAAAAGTCTCAGACCCCGGATCCACCCATATCGAAGTCCCCGTCCATCCGGTGTGACCAAAACCTTCACGAGGAAACTTTTCGCCCCGCTGATAAGCAAATGCAGTTCCAATATCCCAACCCAGCCCGCGTTCAACGCCTAGCTGAGACGGCAGTTGATTGTGTGTTGCTTCTTTAACCGTTTGCGCGCGGAGCATTTGCCGATCGCCCACCTTTCCCGCATTCATCATCATACCCACCATCTTCGCCAAATCAGAAGCAGTGGAGAAAAGCCCGGCATGACCCGCGACCCCCTGCATCCGCCGGGCGGTAGGATCGTGCACCTCTCCTCGAATCAAACCGTATCCATCAATTTTAGTCGTCGGAGCTACCCGAGGCTGAACCGCCACCATTGGCAAAAAACCCGTGTTGTCCATTTGCAGAGGACCATAAAAATGTTCGTCCATATAGTCATCGAGCCTCTGACCAGAAACCCGACGGACGATCTCGCCTAACAGAACGAAATTCACATCGCTGTAGCGAAATTTCGTTCCGGGGCGCTCCAATAGGCCGATATGAGCAGCCCGGCTCACGCCTTGCTCATGGCCCCAAAAATCTGCTTCGCTCAGATAAATGCCCGGCGGCAAACCGCTTTGATGCGTCAGCAAATGTCTAACCGTGATCTTCTCACGATCCGTCTCGACCACTTCTTCATCTTTTGGCTCCGGCCTGACTCCACCATCGAGAAACTCGGGAATATAAAGTGAGACCGGTGCATCAAGATCGATCTCGCCCTGCTCATAGAGACGCAAAATCGCCGGAGTCGTCGCCATCACCTTGGTCAGGCTAGCCACGTCAAAAATGGTATCCAGCGTCATCGGTTCGATACCTGGCCAGATCATACGGTTCCCGTAGGCCTTGTGGTAATGATCTTCTTTGGACTCAATCCACAACACAGCCCCTGGAATCCGCCCTTCCTCAATCGCCAGTTCGATCGCACCATCAATCGCTTTCAACTTTCCGTGGTTTAGCACTTCACCGTGACACCTTTCAGTACGCGCCGCTACCCCCGCCATCAAAAAGGCGGTCAAGAACAAGGGCCATAAGGACTGTTTCACAAGAAGGATGAAGGGATTTACCATTGTCCGCCGACGTCTCAGAGAGCCATCACCGAACTCTGATGAGTCTTGCCTATTCCCGCCTCTGAATCAATCACGGTATTCGGGGGGGTTCCAGTTGACCAGCCTCGCTCCGGCCGATACATTCGCCGCGATGTTACTCGTGATCGATAACTACGATTCTTTCACCTATAACCTCGTCCAGTACTTCGGTGAACTGGGCGCGGAAATGGAGGTGCATCGAAATGACCAAATCACGATTGATGAAATTCGTGAGAAGGCACCGGAGCGCATCTGCGTTTCCCCTGGTCCCTGTACCCCTCTCGAAGCCGGAATCAGTTGCCAGGTGATTGAAGAGTTCGGCGAGACCACTCCAATGTTTGGCGTCTGCCTTGGCCACCAGAGTGTCGGCCAAGTATTTGGAGGTGATGTCGTTAGAGCTGACCGGCTCATGCACGGAAAAACCTCTCCCGTATTCCACAACGGCGAGTATCTTTTTGCAGGGCTTGAGTCTCCATTTGAAGCAACTCGTTACCACTCTCTAATCGTAAAAAGAGAAACCCTTCCCGACTGCCTCGAAATCACCGCTGAAACCGAAGAGGGTGAAATCATGGGCCTCCGGCACAAAGAGTTCCCCATCTACGGCGTCCAGTTCCACCCCGAGTCCATTTTGACTGCCGAAGGAAAGAAGATTTTGAAAAACTTCCTTGAGCTGTGATCAGTCGGAAGATTTAGAGTTCTTCAATTCTTACCCGTCGATTATCTCAACGGGTTTTCGAACCACACCACGTTGGCGGAAGCTCTCCCGGCGTTAAGCAAATCCTGATCGCCGTCGCCATCCATGTCCACGGATCTCAAGTCGTACGACTCCTGATTTTCATCGATCAGCAGTGTCTCGAACCCTCCGTTGCCATCATTCTGATATAGCGCCACCCTCTTACTCTCATAACCACAACTGGCGCCATCCAAATCACCATCTTCATCGAAGTCGAATAGAACCAAACTGTGAGGACACTTCATCTGCTCATCGATTTCGTGCACTTCCCAGTCGGGTCCCTCAAACCAAAGCACTCCGGCACTGTGCCCTCGCGAGGCGAGGAAATCCATCACCCCGTCCCCATTGAGATCACCCGGCAGAATGTTAGTCGCAGCCAACTGCTCCTCCGCAATAATGACTTTCTCCCAAGGCCCTCCCACTTTCTCTTTCCCTGGATTTTTCCAGTAAGCATACCAGTTCCCGTCCTCAAAACTTCCCCCCTTAGCCCCGATCGCGATCTCCCCCCATCCGTCACCGTCGATATCCCCGAATCCAAAGTAGTGGCTGCCACCTCGAGCATCCTTGTCGGCGAACAAATGTCGTTCCCATTGGTCAGCCGAGGCTGGCTTCTTTGGGATTTTAAACCATGCGACCGAATCACCGAGAGGTCCGTCAGGCCCAAAATTGTTAATGATCAGATCGTCTTTCCCGTCACGATCGACGTCAGCCTTCAACACACAATGAATCCCGCGAATATCGTGATCAATGATACGAGCAGCCCACGCTCCGGTGCCATCCCCGGGATTTTCCATCCAAAAAGGCTTATTCCAAGGCTCACTACCAGCCCAGTCCATATCTCCATCACCGTCCACATCCAACACCTCGCTGTGAATTAAACTCCCTTTGAAATTCGCAAACCGATGAAGGATCACTTCATCCCATTCAGGGGCCAGGAATAGACTGACCCCACCCGGAAACCCTGAGATCACATCCACATCACCGTCCCCATCAAAATCCGCCGCCACCGCCGTGCTCGTCCGCCCTCTCTCAGCGATGACATGCTTTTTCCACTCGGAAGAATTCGCCGTAAGAATTCCGGCAGCAAAAACGACGATACAGGGTGCTAGATTACGTTTCATTTCAGTCTGGCGAAAAGATTAGCCTTCTAGTTGAATGAAATCATGTTGATCCTGACCTGTCACCATCGAAAAACAACACCCTGACGAAACTCGTCCGCCCAAAGAGTCATGCCTATCCTTACACACCTTTTCCTTTGTTCCGCCTGTCTATTACTTTCCATGGGCGCGCAAGGGAAAGAGGCACCGCCCAAGACATCGATCTGGAAACTTTCCGACGAAGACTCACACGTCTATTTGGCCGGTTCCGTCCACTTGCTTCGCGAAGAGGACCTGCCGTTCCCCCCAGCTTTCGAAACGGCCTATCAGGACTCCTCAGAAATCGTTTTCGAAATCGACATGAGAGTTCTTTCATCCCCTTCCACCGCTCTGAGAATTCGGCAGATCGGCACCTTGCCGGAAGGTAAATCACTCTCCTCCATCCTCAGTCCGAAAGCCATGGAAGGTATCAGGGAATACCTCAAAAACAGCAATCTTCCTCCAGGCTTATTCGACTCAATGACTCCCGGAATGGTCTACCTTACGATGGGATCAATGGAAGCAACCCGCCAAGGGGCTCAGCCTGAACTGGGGATGGAATCACAGTTCTTTCAAAAAGCTCAACGCGACAAAAAAAGCAGCCGGGGATTGGAAACTCCCGAATATCAAATGTCCCGCTTCAATGAATTCGACGATGAAACAATCGAAGGCCTAATTCAAACAACCCTTGATGAAGTCGATGAGCAGGATGAGGACCTCAACGGCATCATCAAAGCGTGGAAAGCCGGAGACCTCGATCAGCTTGATAAGCTGGTCGCGCAGAAAATGGCCGAGGAGCCCGAACTCAAACGGATACTACTCACTGAAAGAAATCAAAATTGGATCCCGGAGATTGAAAAAGCTCTCGCAGGCAAAGAAAACATCATGTTTCTGGTCGGCACTGCCCACTTGGTTGGTGAAGACAGTGTCATTGATTTACTAGAAAAAAACGGCCTTGAAGTGAATCAAGTCGGCACCAATAACTAAATCGAAAATTCCTTTCCCTATGAGACCGTGGAAAAACTCTGAAACGAAAAATCTTATGTTTTTGGGGCATAGCTTTGCGGCTGCGCCGGAGGTGTTTTTTAACCCCCTCTTCGGGCTGCAGCCCTATTGTTTCACGGCTTTGTTCCGATTCGGTCAGGTAGCTCGCTACCTTCTATCATCGCGCCTCGCCAGGAAACAAAATGACTCGCAGTTTTTCAATCCATCCTTTTTCCACAGTCTCCTATGAGCGACACCACCCCTCTCACCGTCTACATCAAACCGGGCTGCCCCTGGTGCGTCGATGCCATCGCCTACCTCAATCGAACAGGATTTAAATTCGATGAAGTCGATGTGATTGCAAACCCGGCAGAATTCAAGATCATGCAGGAGCTCTCCGGTCAAAGTTGTGCCCCCACCCTTACCTACGGGGAACTCATGCTGGCTGACTTTGACGTCGACGAGATGTGCGAGTTCTTTAATGAACACGGCATTCGACCATAGGGAGCTAGTCAAACACGAGGCTTAAGCGCCTCAAACTTCGGCGCAGTTTTAGCGCATTCCAAGAGCCTGGCCAGCAGCTTCAAACTCCTCCAGATATCCTTCGATAGCTGAGTCCCGTGGCACGCCGAGGTGGAGAGCTTTGAAGTAATGCTTCTCAGCCGCGCTCGGATCTGGCTGCTCTTTCGTCGCGTAGAGCACAGCGAGATTGAAGTGCGCGTCGCCATAATCAGGATCGATAGAAACCGCATTCGTGAACGCCCTCTCAGCTCGGGATACCCAACCTTTTTGCGTGGAAATCACCCCGACACAGTTATGAGCCTTGGCATTCTGCGGATCATGGGTAAGCCCTTGCTCCAAACTCGCCATCGCATCATCCAACTTGTTCTGCAAATAATAGGCTCGACCTAGCAAATAGTGAGCTAGCCCCGATTTGTCATCGATCGCCAGAGCACGCTCGAGGTAATTCTCAGCCTCAGAATAATTCTTCATCGAAATCTTGAGAACACCCAGATTGCAAAGACAGGGAACGCTCTTGGGGCGGTAACGCAAATATTCGAGAAATCCAGATTCAGCTTCACTCAATCGTCCTTCGCCAAAATCAAGCCGCGCCGACTTCTCGATCTGGGATAGCTCAATCGTAATCTTCTGGTTCTTCACGACATCCATATTTCCAGAGCCCCCTGGCGCAATAAACGTCGCTGAAGTAGACACCGTTTTCGTTCCATGAGCAGATCCGTCCTCGTCGACTGTTTCCGCCGCGGCATCGACGATCTCCTGAAATTGTGGCGCTTTGAATAATTCCTTCTCTTCGTCGGAAAGCTGCGAGCCTCTCGCCATATCATCGATCAGACCGAGCAACAAATCAGAACGAGCGCCTACCTTATCGAGCTGACGTATCAGCAAATTTTTGGCCTGCTTCATCTGCGCCTGCCTTCTCAGCTGCTTCAGAACAATAGAGCGAAGCAGTTCGTTTTCCTGCTGCTCCACCGGGCTGGCATTGGCCATTGCATTCTGCTCGTCCGCCGTGAGTCCATCGGAAAGCATTTCAAGCTTACGCTGCAAATCATCGATACTCTGCTGGTGACGTTGATTCTCAGACATCAAACGATCACGCTCAAATTTGATTTTGGAGACCTCCGACTTGAGCATCGCGATGTCATTGTCCTTTGCCTTATTCAGCTCCGACAGGCTAGATGCGAGCTGCTCGGCCCGATCGAGTTGCTCTGTCAATTTCCGGTTTCGCTCCATCAGCTCCTTGAGCGCCGTGCCGGTGTTACCCTGTCCTCGGACGACCTCGGCCAGATTATCTCGCTCCTTCTCCAATTCAGTCATGCGACCCTTCAACTTCTGAATCTCTTTCTGAGAATGACCGAGTTCGGCCACCAGTTGCTCATTTCGATCAGTCGCCTCCTTTAATTGATCCGTCGCATCGCGCAACAACCCCTTGAGCTGTCCAATTTTCTGCTGCGCATCGACACCTCCCGGGCCCTGCTCCATCTGCTGAATTTGCCGCATCAGCTCGTTGCGACTCGAATTTGCCTGCGAAAGCTCAGCATTCACATCTTTGAGCAAACCCTCACGTTCCCGCAACTGCGTTCGCAGCTTCAAGTTCTCATCGTTCAGCCAGTCGATAAGAGAATCCTTTTTAGCCAAATCGTCGTGCAGCGAATTAGCAATCGAGCCCACTGAGGGAACCCCACTACGAGTCTCCACTCTCGGCATGCCATCCGGGCTACCCACATTGGGAAGTTGCTGATTGTTACCGCCGCCCCAACTCGGGAGAGCGAATTCGCCATCATTGGATTCCACTTCGAAATTCCTAGAACGAGCCCCACTATTCGAAGGAATCGGAGGCGGGCCAATTTGAATAGACGGATTTCCCGATTGAGACGGTGAGCGCCCAGTCGAAACGGCAGGAGGGGCCTGCGCCACGGCAGGGGCCCGTAATCGCTGCTTCAGTTCATCTCGTTTATCCGCGATGAGATGGCGCCGATCCCGAATGATATCCGGTTGATAGTCTGGAAATACCTGAGCGAGATGATCGAAGAGCGGCTTTGCCTCGGTCAGCTTATTGAGCGACTCGAGATATTTGCCCCGCTCTTCCAGATCACCAGCAGCCTGGACCAGAAGAAATCCCCGATACCAGATGTCCGAAGGATCCAGATTATTCTCCTGCGCTTGAACAGACGTCGACGAAAGGGTCGCAAACACACCAAGAATCCCTACCGCAAGGGCCGCAGCCATCGCGGTCGGTCTTTTGACAAGGCCGATCGAAAGTCTCATATAACTGTCTAGTGTTGTGCAGGATGCGGGGTTTTAATCCAGACGGAGACAATGCAACGAATTCGACCCGTTTCCAAGCGGAAAAACCTCATTCTTTTCCCTCGAATTAATGCCAATTCAACGCCATCTCATGCCGCCCAAATCCCCTCCGAATAACGCGCAAGAGCCTCTTTTACCAAAAATGCCCCTTTGGCGCACTCCTTTTTGCCTCTATTTCCCATAAAATTCGTAGAGGCTTGCTCCAAGTTTACTGTTTTCTCCGATAGATCAGCCGAAAAAGCCCCCAAATTACAGGTGGCAAACACGCGCTCAAAATGAGCGCAAAAACCGGGTTTTCGTTCCCGGAATCACCAATCCAGGCAAAAACAAAACCCATCGGCAGACTACCCACACACAAAGCAGCCGAAAACCTCCAGAACGGCATCTTTGAAATGCCCGCGAGACAGGCCACCACTTCCGGCAATACTGGCATCCACCTCGACAGAGCCACCAGCCAGCCCCCCGTCTCCCCCTGAAACAACCGACCTCCCTCATCGAGTCCCTTTTCCCCAGTCAAAAAAACAGCAGCGCGCCGCCCCAACTTTCGGGCCAGCCCATAAGCCAGCAGCCCCGCTCCAATCGACCCGATAGCACTAAGAACTCCCCCCCAAAACCACCCATAGACCAAGCCGAGAGCGGACATCACCACAGTTCCCAGAATGGGAAGAAACAAATCGACCAGAAGCAATCCGATGCCCGCCGCCCAGGCCCAGCTGCCGGCAGACTGCAACCAGACCACCGTGTTTTCCAGCGACATTGATTTCTCGATGGCATCGCCCCAGATCAGAAATGGCACAATCACAAGCAGAGCCAGAATGACAAATATCAGCAAGAGGCGTTTCATATCTCGTTGAATCGTGTTTACTACGATTCGTCCCATAACGCGCGAACTTTTTCATGAAACCCCGTCCGGAACCCGTCGATACCAATCAACTTCACGAACTTGCCCACGCCGTCATCAGGGACGCGAAGTTCCCCATGTTGGCGACAGTTGACGAAACGGCCCAGCCACGCGTTCGTCCTGTTTCCCCAGTAAGAGTCGATCCGGATTTCTCCGTCTACATCGCCAATTTAGCGTCCTACCACAAAACCGCCGAGATCGCCGCAAACCCCAAGGTCGAACTTGCCTACCTCGCCGCTGATCACGATCAGGTCCGCATCACCGGAACAGCCATGGTCGTCACCGAAGAGTCAGTCCTCAACGACATCTGGGCATCCAATCCCCTGCTGAAACAATATCTCGGCAGCCCGGAGAATCCCGAATTCGTTCTCTACCGTATCGTGCCCAACCAAGTTCGCTTCATGCGCGAATGGGCCCTCGACTACCACGACGTACCGACCAGCTCGACTCAACAGGGTTAAATGAACCACCCACCCCTGTTAGATCAGCAACCAAACCCTGTTGAACGGATATTCCAACCCTGTTTTCTCCACTGCTTTTTCGGCATTTAATGGACTCGCCCGCCCCCCAAACACCCCCCGCCAAAGTGGGACTTCTCACCGCCTGCGCTATCGTCATTGCCAGCATGGTGGGAACCGGCGTATTCGGAAGTCTGGGCTATCAACTGATCGGCATCCCTTCGGGCTTCCCCATCATCCTGCTTTGGCTGATCGGCGGAATTATTTCATTCTGCGGTGCCTTATGCTACGCCGAGATCGCCTCCGTTTTTCCGAAATCAGGGGGAGAATACCACCTCATCACTCAGACCTGGAGCCCGTTCCTTGGATTTCTGTCAGGATGGATATCGGTAACGGTCGGCTTTGCCGCCCCTATCGCGCTCAATGCGACTCTGATGGGCAGCTACCTTGGGAAAATATACCATCTCGATGCACCTGTTCAGCTTATCGGCAACTGGAGTGTCCCGACCCATGTTCTCATCTTTTCCATTCCAGTTGTCCTACTGGTCACCTTCATTCACCTCGGGAAAATCGGTTTCATCGGAAAATTTCAAGCGATCTTCACCTATGCCAAGGTACTGCTCATCATCGTGCTAGGAGCTTTGGGATTTATCCTGGGAACCCGGCAGGACATCTCATTCCTTCCACAAGCCGGTGACCTGGAATTGATCACCTCCAGCAGCTTCGCGATCTCCCTCGTATTCGTGCTCTACGCCTACACCGGATGGAATGCAGCCACCTACATGATGGACGAAGTGAAAAAGCCGGAGCGCAATGTGCCTCTCGCCCTTCTCATCGGAACCCTCTTCGTCACCGTCTTATACATTTTTATCAATGCATCGTTCCTCTACTCCACCCCCATCGAAGCCATGACCGGAGAAGCTGAGGTCGGACTGATCGCTGCGAAATCCTCTCTCGGACCAAAAGGCGGAGTCATCATGGGAGTTTTGATCAGCTTCGGATTGATCTCATCGATCAGTTCCATGGTCTGGGCCGGACCACGAGTTTCCTCAGCAATGGGACGGGACCACTCCAAGTTCAGTCTGCTCAGCAAGGTCAACCGCAATGGAGTCCCTGCGCTCGCGATCCTCTTGCAAAGTACCATCGTGATCGTCCTACTGCTGTCCGCAACCTTCGATCAACTCATCCAGTATGTTCAGGCCCTTCTCACCATTTCATCGTTCATGGTTGTGATCGGAATCTTCTATCTGCGAATCAAAAGACCGAACGTTAAACGTCCTTTTCGCGCCTGGGGATACCCTGTCACACCCACCATTTTTGCGTTGGCCAGCGGCTACGTTCTCTATTTTCAGATCATGGACAAAAGAGTCGAATTCCTCTTTGGATTGCTCACTTTGGCCATCGGTGCAGTAATTTATCTTCTGGTCAGAAAATCTGCGCGTTCAGCCGATCATTCCGACAAAACGTCGAAATGAACACATTTCGAGTATATTTCGCCCGAAAACGGCTAAAAACCCGCCGGAGCGGGAACAAATCGCTTGCAGGAATTGGTTAAGTTTTCTTAAATAAAGCTCATCCCACCCCGTTTCCCGCACCGACTTGGCTGAACCACTACCATCAGGCGAACCGCCCGGTTCAATGAGCCGTGATTCAGCGAATCGCGCCTCCAACGTTTTCGCCATGCCCGGACCTCTAGGTTCAGGTACCGAAACGCGAGGGGCCGGCCCTCACCATTTGGCACCGAAGTCCCATTCGGACACCGGATTTCGTGAGGCGCAGAGTGGCTCAAGCCTGAACTGGGAATCCATCGTTAACCAACTTCCCTTTGGCTTGATCGTGCTCGGCGCAGGACAGGACCTCCAACACGAAAACGAAGTCTGCCGCGAGATGATGGGCTCCAGCGTCAGGGAAAAAGGAGGCATCGAAGCTTGGCTTGCTTCTCTTTGCCCCGATGTCGAGCATCGTGAAAAAGTAATATCCTCGTGGCGGGATCACATTTGGCGAAACCAACTGACGCGCACGTTCACACTCAAAGGCTCCGATCAAAAAATCAGAGAAATCGAGTTTCGCTCTTCGCTGGAGAGCAACGGAGTTTTCACCCTGGTTCTCCAGGACGTGACCGACATTCGCCGAGCCGAAGAGACCCAGCGTCACAACAAACTCAAATTCCGCGCCATGTTTTCGAAGGCCGGAAATGGTGCTGTCCTCGTAGACCGAACCGGACGGGTCATCGACGCCAACCCTGCCTTTCTCAAAACCATCGATCTGTCTCTCAAAGAAATTCGGCTCTCAACCCTCTACGGCCTGCTTCATCCTGAGGACGCGAAAACGATCGCTAAAGCGGAAGAAGCTTGGCGAAACAATGATGAAGAATCAGATGCCGAATCGGTCTCCCGGGACGTTTGGCTACGCACCCGCTCAAAAGAAAAGCGCACTCGCTTGACCTATTGCCCGATCGGCGATTCGCGGAAAAACCCCTCGATGGGAATCTATCTCTTCGAAACTGATACTGAAAAAAATCAGGATCAAATCGCAGCAAAACTCCGCTCTGTAGCGACGAAAGCCCAAGCGCTTCTCAACGCAGTCCCCGATCTGATTTTTCTCATCAACGAAGATTCCACCATCGCAGATTTTGCTCCACCCTCGCAGCCATGGTCCGAGCTTCAGCCACAGGATTCATGGCGTGGCCAAGCGGCCTCAGACGCATGGCCAATCCTCGGAGAGCTCCTAACCCAATCTCGGGACCAGCTTGTCAGTGGTGGAAAAACAATCCACGCCGACCTCCAGAGAAGTGGCGCAACCCCTTTTGACTTCGCCGTCACCCTAGCACCATGTGGTGACGGACAAATTCTCGCAGTGATCAGGAACCTCACCGGTCTTAGCAAAAAACAAGAGCAGCCGAGCTCAGCCGCAGACACACCTGAAGCCCCGCTCGTCGCTTCCATCGATAAAGTTCAACACCGATTCAGAAATCAGCTTCAGCTCGTGACCAGCCTCTTCAGCCTTGAGCCACAGGGAGTCGCTGCCCGAGATTCTTTTCTCAAATGGCAGATCCGCCTTCGCGCAGTCGCCCAAACGCTGACCGAAGACAGCTCCTCTGCCGTACCAGTCGTCCCCATGCTGCGAGCAATCGCCGACGAAGTCTGCTCCCTCACCGGGCACGGACCAGGAAAACGCGAGATATCAATCTCGGGCAGCGATGACCTCCGGATCGATTCAGATTGCTCGACCTCTTTCGCTCTCATGGCAGGCGAGATCATGCGCCTGATTCTGGGGCAACGCCAGCACGGTCCCGGTCCAGAACTCTTCCTGGGACTTCGAAAAGACGCAGCCGGCAATCTTCGACTTCACGTTAGGCCCGGCGAAAATCGAAAATTCATCTTCACCGATGAGGAAAGCGAAATTGAAATTCTCGAGATTCTGTCCGCTCAAATGCGCGGTCAGCTTGAGCCTCATTCCTCAGGATCAGCCCTCGAATGGGAGCTCATTATCCCAACTAATAGGAACTGACTGAACTCTCCCGGAGTCTCTTGCGTAAAAGGAAAAGAATCTCACTATTTAGTCTATAAATCATAGAAATTTGGAGCTAGCGTTTCAACGCTCCTTCTCCGAGTTCTACCAATGGACGACCTTCCTGCCAACCGCCTGCGAGTCTTAATCGTCGAAGACGATCGAATCACCGCGCGTGACCTAGAGGAAACTCTGAAGCGCCGAGGATTTGTCGTCGTCGGAGTCGCTCACTCGGCCGCCGATGTGGCCCAGTTTTTGGTCAACGAAAAGCCTGAAATTGCCCTGCTCAATATTGATCTCGAGAATTCATCGAGCGGGATTGACCTAGCAAAAGACCTCAGGGAAAATCATGGGATTCCTGTGATTTTTGTGACCGGGTATTCGGAAGAAGCACTGTTTGATCAAGCCCGAGAAGCACGCCCTGCCGGCTTCATTCGCAAGCCTTTCAGCGATGGCGAACTATCAGCCTGCCTCGAATCTGTGGTGGAACGCAGCGTGGCCGGAGAGCGCCTTTCCGATCGCCTCACCGGTCTTCGAGCCGTCGCAGAGAATGTGCCTCAAGGAGTCATCGTTTCAGATTTGAACGGAGAAGTGGTCTACCTGAACTCTATCGCCGAAGCCCTGACCTGCTGGAGTTTCGATGATGCCAATGGAAAGCCACTATCGGCGGTCATGTCGATTGAAACTGAGGACTCAGTTCAGTTTCTGACCTCGCGCTTTGGTGACAAACGCAAAATTTCAGAAAGATCAGAGCCCATCAAGGCCTCAGATGGCGAAGCGTTGGGACTCGTCAGCGTCATCGAAGAAATCAAATCAGTGACCGCAGCGCCAGCGCCTGTCACCACAGATCCGGACGAAAGCAGTTTTACTCCTCCACCTGCCCGCGACAGCGCTGTCAGAAAGATAGCAGAGATTGCCCGAGATCCTGCATTTCAGGGGCTCATCAAAAAGCGGGACTCTGCCCCTGAACCCGAAAAGCCAGGCGCTCTTTCCAAGTCTGCCGAAACCGTTTTCACTGAGGCGGGCGCCACCTTGATGGATGATGTCGGTGACCCTTTGATCAAAATCGACGAGGACAGTATCATCCGCTTCGCCAATCGGGAAGCCGTCTCAGTTTTTGGGGATGGCAAATCGATTACTGGTCAATCCCTCTGGAGTTATTTCACTGAAGAGGAAAAGGAACAATACGACGATCCCATCAACCGCCCCCTATCCGACGGGTGCCGCCACCGTTTTGACTTTCACGATTCCAGTCGTGGTCGGTGGTTTGAAGTCAGAAACTATCGCACCTCCGGCGGTATTCTGGCGCTCTTCACAGACATCACCTCGAACAAAATTGAGGCAGCAGAGTCAGTGCGGCAACAACGCCTCGAAGGCCTTGGCCTCCTCGCTCGGGGCTTTGCCCACGACTTCAACAATCACCTCACTGCTATCACCGGAAACATCAGCCTCGCTCGCGAAAGACACCAGGACGATGCCGAAATGCAGCAAATGCTGGCCGAAGCACAGTCGGCAGCATCGGGGGCCACTGGGCTGGTTCAGCAACTGATGACTTTTGCCCGGGGCGGGCGACCTATCAGGAAACGAACCCGGATCTCGGATCTGGTCAGGCGGATCCTGACCGAAAATCGCCTGAACCATCCCGATATCCGATATCAGTTTCAAAGTGCCGAAACCGACCTGGTCGCCAATGTCGACCCCGCTCAAGTCAGCAGACTGATTGAAAACCTCGTTTCCAATTCTGCCATCGCCATGCCGTCTGGAGGAGTTTTGGTGGTCCGCTGCGACAGAATCGAACCGGAAAGAGTTCTTCAGATTCGTAACCGCCACACACCGGCCGACGAAGACCACCTTCTCATCGAAGTCATCGATACCGGTCAAGGCATGAGCGAAAACGCCTTAAATCGCGTATTCGAACCTTACTTCACCACTCGAAAACAGGACAACGCCTCCGGGATTGGCCTGACCGTCTGCGAATCCATCGCCAAAGCTCACGGTGGATTCATCCAACTCCAATCCAAAGAAGGCAAAGGAACGATCGCCACATTCTGCGCACCAGTTGGCCAGCACCCCGATATCACTGAGAGTGAAAAGCCTCTGGAGAGCGCCTATCCAAATTTTAATATTCCGAATCTCTCGGCGGCCTCTCTTTCACCCTCTGCCAACGACCCCATACTCGTAGGAACCCGCATCCTCATCCTCGAAGACGATGCCCCAATCCGACGACTCATGGCAGCGACCTTAAGGCGAGCCGGACACGAAATTGTCGAAACGAAAGACGGCCGCGAAACGGTGGCACTCTATCGGGATGCCATGGAGAAGGGTGAAAGATTTCACCTCCTCATCTGTGATCTCACTATTGAAAACGGAGTCGGCGGAGTCGAAACCATGCGCCAATTGGTCGAGCTTGATCCCGAAGTTTTAGCGATCGTTTCAAGCGGCTACTCTGATGCCCCGGCCATGTCCAGTCCGGCGAGTTTCGGATTCAAAGGAGTTCTTCCAAAACCATACGCCCCCAGTGAACTGCGGGCCGCCGTCCACCGCATTCTAGCGGCGCATCACATCATTTCTTAATCAGACTTAACGTCCTCTGAATCCTCGGAAGGCTCAGGCACCGCTTCCGACTCCTGTTCGGCAATCGGCTCAGGCACCGCCTCCGCCTCCGGCTCCTGTTCGGCAATCGGCTCAGGCACCGCTTCCGGCTCCTGTTCGGCAATCGGCTCAGACACCGTTTCCGGCTCCTGTTCGGCAGTCGGCTCAGGCACCGCTTCCGGCTCCTGTTCAGCAATCGGCTCAGGCACCGTTTCCGGGGTCTCCACTTCTGCAGTAACTGCCGTATTCTCCTCTGCTACGGCTTTCTTTTTCGGCGCGGTTTTTTTCTTCGCTGCCTTCTTTTTTGCCGTAGCTTTCTTCGATGGGGCACCATCATTTCCAGTTGAGGGCATCTTCCCTATGACAAGGCTGGTATCGGAAAACTCGATCACATAACCTTCTGCAACCAACCAACGCAAATCACTGAGAACCACTTTGGCATTAGGAGTTAATTCAACTTCCTTAGCCGGCTCACCCTTCTTTGATCCTTTTTCGGGTTTTGAAAAATCATCGGCAAGAGCATCAATCAAATCAATCACCTTCGGCCGTGGATTCTCCTTCAAGAAATCAATGATCCCCTGAATTTGGTCCGTCATTGAAATTGAATTGCTGATCGCCTTTGGTCGGACTGCTGACACATGAAGAGCCTTCTTCCCTCTTTTGAAGAACCTCATTTGTTTCTTTTCAAAAGCACGGCACAAAGCCTGAATCATGGGAAGGGGAAAACCGCGGCGCAGCTTTTCACTTTCCTGCTTCATGTGAACCAACAATCCTCGTGAAACATTTCGAGCGGGAACATCACCAGCCACCACTGCATCACGAGTTTTTCTGATCGCACCGTCGCAAAAGTTTTCTTTGAAGTGACGAGTTAATTCCTCGACCGATTTCAAAATTACCTCGTCCTTCTCAGGCACGGATTCGACAGATTCTACATCGACTTCCGCATTGGTCTCCAGATCCGCATCCACATCGGTTGCACTATCTTCCGCAACCTCAGCAGCAGCTTCACCGGATTCTTCCGACTGCTCATCGGAGACCGTTTCAGGCGACTCTTCAGCTGCGTCAGTCTGTTCTTCGCCGGCGCTCGCGACTTCAGCGCTTTCATCTCCGTCCGATGGCTCATCGGCAGACTCCGGCGCGTCATCGGCGCTACCCGAAGTATCGGGTGCCTCCTCTGTGCTTACTGATTCTTCGGGACTCTCTTCTTCAAGTTCAGCAGCCGGCTCGGGCTCCTCATCCGACTTCAACCGATAGTGCTTTACCTGACTGACCTGTTCCTTCCACTTTTCGATCGTCTCCTCGGTGTTATCCATCGCCACTCTCGACTTATATCGATCCAGCGGCATATGGGAGAATCGCTCGGCATGCAATTTGGCAACATTGCTCTGATACTCATGATGGTTCGGTGGACCGAGGATCACCCCGCTCAATCCGCAGACAGCAACAACACTGAAATTGCCTGACGGAGACCCCACTTCCACTACCTCCACCGAATAGAATGCTTCTAGTCCCTTACCGTCCAGCAGATGCGCCACTGCCTCTTCGTGAGAAGCCCAAAGCGATCCATCAACCTTACAGAAATACAAATCGGGTCCTCCTTCTTCGCTACTGAACCTAGCCTGATATCGATCACGCCCGTGGAGCACCATTTTCGCAAGATCCGCCAGCGGGTAGGCACGCAAAGATTCTTTAATCAGCTTGGTCAAGCCAGCCACGGCAGCCTTAGATGGCTCAAGGACACAGGTAACACCGTTCAATGGCCGCTCTTCCGGTGGTTTCCCCCCGCGCGAATCATCGCGTCGGTCATTTCGGCCACGAGGTCCACCACGCCTATCATCTCGACCGCCTCGATCACGTTGCCCGCTGCCGCCTCTGTCAGAACGCCCCTGTCCACCCCCTCGGCTATCGCGCGATCCATGATCCCGAGGTCCGTCCTGACGACGCTTCCCTCCACCATCTTTACGATCGGCTCCACCATCCTGTCGTGGCGGACGCTTCCGCTCAGTTGACTTGGACGAAGATTCCTGTGCCCAGTCGGGCATTAGGTCCTTCGCGGAGAATTCCAGCGGTTTGTCTTCGTCACTCATTTTATTCTATTTCCTCCTCATCTGTCACACAGATTTGGGGTTCCACTCTACAGACGTCGGCTGCTTGGGTAGATGATATTTTTGATACCAAAGCCCAATCTCAATCGACCTGTCAATTCAAAGCCACTTTTAACGCTTCCTCAGTTATTGATGCCGTTTTATCAATGTCCTCGACAGCATGTGCCAGCGAGATAAATCCAGCCTCGTACTGAGAAGGCGCAAAATAGACCCCTCGGTCCAACGCCGCCCAGAAAAATTTCTTAAACGCTTCAAAATCAGATTTCTTTACATCGTCTACGTTCTCAATCTTTTCATCAGTAAAGAATAGGCAAAACATGGAACCCACTCGATGAAAAGTCAGGTCGCGACCCATTTTCTCGAGCGTACCTCTGACCCCGTCTTCAAATTGCTGGCCGATCTCCTCCAGTCGCTCCCATCCGTTCAGTCGGTCCATTTCCTTGAGCTGGGCCATTCCCGCCACCATTGCGAGCGGGTTACCGGACAAGGTTCCGGCCTGATATACAGGACCATCCGGAGCCAAGAAATCCATGATTTCGGCTTTACCGCCAAAGGCACCCACTGGCAATCCACCACCAATCACTTTCCCCATCGCGGTGAGATCAGGGGTAATTCCCACGAGTTCCTGCACCCCTCCTCTTGCCACTCGGAAACCCGTCATGACCTCATCAAAGATCAAAACAGCACCGTATTTTTCAGTGATGTCCCGAAGGAATTGAAGATACCCTTCGTTCGGAAAAATGAGCCCTGCATTAGCCGGGTACGGTTCGAGAATAATAGCAGCGATCTGTTCACCCTCTTGCTTGAAGACTTCCTCAACAGCCTCTGGCCGGTTGAATGGCAAAGTGATTGTCAGATTAGCCAAATCCGCAGGCACTCCCGCACTATCAGGTTGCCCCAAGGTGAGCGCTCCACTCCCGGCGGCAACCAGAAGCGAATCAACATGACCATGATAGCAGCCTTCAAATTTGACGATTTTATCCCGTCCAGTATAGCCGCGAGCCAAGCGGATCGCCGTCATCGTCGCCTCGGTCCCGCTGTTCACCATGCGAACTTTCTCAACCGACGGGACAAAATCTTTGATCATCCTGGCGATTTCGATTTCGTGGAGATTGGGTATCCCAAAGCTGATGCCCTCTTTTGCCGCATGGCTAACCGCATCAATCACTACTGACGGTGCATGCCCAAGTATTGCCGGCCCCCAGGTCCCGACGTAATCGATCATTTCGTTGTCATCCACATCCCAAATGCGGCATCCGCGGGCACGCTTCACAAAGAATGGATCGCCGTCGACGCTCCGAAATGCACGGACCGGAGAATTAACCCCGCCGGGGATAACTTCGCGTGCCGCAGCATAGAGCTTGGATGATAGTTTACGTTCAACCATGAAACGCCAATGAATCTCGGTTGCTCCCTTGAGTCAACCGGTGTTCGCAACTCATGTGAGGCTCGCAAAACTCTGCCCTCCCGCCATTTTTGCATTTACCTGGAACGGGCCCTCCGCTTAGCTGTCTGCCTGTCCCACCATTTCGAACTGAAGCTGGGCTCAAGTATGAACGTTCATCATCTCGAACTCTTTTACTACGTTGCCAAATTCGAAGGGATCACCGAAGCCGTTCGGAAAATGCCATATGGGATCCAGCAGCCCGCTGTCAGTGGACAAATCCTCCAGCTCGAAAAGCACCTCGACGTGAAGCTCTTTCATCGGCGTCCCTTTGCCCTGACCCCCGCTGGCGCAGAACTCTACGATTTTATCTATCCCTTCTTTTCGCGGCTCGATCACATCACCGAACAGCTTCGAGGAGAAGAGAATCAGCACCTCCGCCTCGCAGCGTCCACCGCGGCGCTGACACATCACCTACCGGATGTCCTTCAACTATTACGCACTGAATTTCCCACGCTCCGCCTGACCCTAAGAGAATTGAAACACTCGGATGTCGAAACGGCCCTCCGGAAGCAAGAGGCAGACGTGGCCATCACTGTTTTGAACCGAAAGTCATCCCCCGGCATCAAGGCCATCAAATTGATCGATATCCCTCTGACGATCTTGGTGCCAAAGGACTCGCCCATCACCACATTCCGCGAACTCGCCGCGACCGCAGCTGGAGGCCAAATCACACATCCTCTGATTTCTCTCCCAAAGTTTGAGCCGGTCGCTCAGTTAATCCAGAGCGGCCTAACTGCTCGCAACCTTCGATGGGAACCTGCCATGGAGGTGTCTGAACTAGTCCTGATCCAGAGCTATGTCGCGAAAGGATTCGGATTCGGTGTTTCCGTCGATATCCCTGGAGCAGAATTACCCGAAGGAATTCGTAAGATAAAACTGCCGAGCGACTTTCCACCCCTTTCGATCGGTGCGATGCACTCGGGAAATTTGAAACGGGTTGCCAATCGCTTCATTGATTTGGCTGGCGAGCACGCCGCCCTTTTGAAAAAGATGAAACGAAAGCCAACGTAAACTCATGCCCAAAGCGCTCATTTTTGACTTCGACGGACTCATACTCGACACCGAAGTTCCCATTTACGAAGCTTGGCGCGAAAACTTTCGCGCTCATGGCCAGGAATTACCGATCGAGATTTATGCCCAATGTGTGGGGAGCAATTTCGGCCGATTCGATCCCAAACAACATTTGCAATCCCTTGTCGGAGAAAAAATCGACTGGAATGCACTGGATCATAAACGAGAGCAGAACGCCCTCGATCGCACCAATCAGCTCACCCCCTTTCCCGGTGTTATCACTTTACTCAAGGAGGCGAATGACGCCGACATTCCATGCATCGTTGCTTCAAGTTCTTCCAGAGCCTGGGTAGAAGGTCACCTCAATCGACTGGGGCTGATGCACCATTTCATCGGAACTCGCTGTTTTGACGACGTGGAGAATCCCAAGCCCGCCCCGGATCTATTTCTAGCTGCCGCTCAAGCTGTCAAAGCCGATCCTGCCGACGCTCTCGTTTTTGAAGACTCGCTCAATGGGCTGAATGCCTCGATCGCCGCGGGCATCCCTTGCGTCATTGTGCCTAACCAAATCACATCTCACTTTGAATTCGAAGGCGCCGCCAAAGTGATCCCAAGTTTGGAGGGAATTTTCTTATCCCACTTTTCTGATTTGAGAACGAATAACCGCTAATACGAATACCGATCACGAATACTTCGGATCTTTACCCGGCTCAGTCTCGTAGAGAAATTCTGTCTTCCCGGAGGTATGGGGTTTCACTACCTCATTCTCAAAGCGCCTGAAATTCGGGTCTTCGCGAAACATCGTTAGCTTCTCGCTGCTCTCGAAATCGGCAGAGATAAAAAAGCCAAACTCGCTCTTCGGGTCGATTGACCTGCCCGAACGAAAGTTGTGGGCTTCGTTGACTCGATGAAAACACGTTCGACTGACGCGGATCATCGCTTCAAGATCTTCCTCCGACTTCCCTTTGCCAATCCTGAACAATGCAATGTAGTGGACCATGATAGAAGATCGCTAACGGGAACAACCGCCAGACCAGTCAGTTTCGCCACTCAAGAGCCCCTTTCTTAAGGGCATAAAGATAAGCGACAAACAATATCAGAACGAAACTCAGCATGGACCAAAAGAAAACGGTAACACCTTCACCGATTTGCTCTCTGTAAACGACGGCCCAGGGATACATGAAGACGACCTCAATATCGAAGAGGACAAAAAGCATCGCCACGAGATAGAACTTAACGCTGAAACGTGCCTGCCCTCCCCCAATAGGATTCATTCCACACTCATAGGCAGAGTCCTTGGTAGCGTTTCGCAAGGCGCGCTTTCCAAGCAAAGCGCTGGCAATCAAGGTCGCAACGGCGAAGCCGGATGCGAGAATGATCTGAATAACGACGGGAATGTAGTCAGGTAACATGGCAAAAAAAATCCGGTGCGCTAGCTGAGGCCAGCACACCGGAATGTATTGAATTTATTTATCCCGTCCAGACGATTTAACGAGGGCGGGGAAAAAGGTCTCACGACCTCTCAAGTAAGACTTTAGGCCTTAGGTTCCGCCTTAGGGCTTGGGTTCGCGGCTGCCTGAGCGGCACTGGAAGCTTCCAAAATATTTTCCAAACCGCGATATTGCTTGCCGTTTTTCTCGACAAGACCGCGAGTGACGAGATTCTGAAGTTTCTCGTATGCTCGGAGACGAAGCATCTCTTCTCCACCGCTAACGGCGTTCCGAGCTTTTAAATTTTCGTAAACAACCTCAAAAAGATCATTAAACCCAAAAGTCTGTTTTCCTGCAGCGGCCAATACAGTTACCAATTCATCAGTAACATGATCAGGCACCCGTCGTGAAAATCGTGTTCTACGTGTGGTTGACATGACTGCCAGCCTACCACATTTATAAAGATTTACCTACCGATTTCGCTCGAGATTTCGCAAATTCTAAAATTTCTCATAATTAAGAGTCAGAAAGATGTTCAAAGCCATAATCGCTAAGTGCTTGAAGAACAATGACTTTCAAGGGAGGTAAACTAACTCCTGCTGCATTCATGAGAGTGCAGCAGTTCGTGTATCCAATCATCTCCCGATATGGGGCTGGCCCTTTATTTCGGGCCTGAATCCAATGATAGAAGGCAACGAGAGCCTCAATCCAATCACGCAAAGAATAGTCAGATTGATCGACCTCCTCAAAGAGCAGATCCAAATTTGCGTCATCAGCTGAATCTAAAAAGTTTTTAAATTCTTTGCTTAAATTTGCATCATCCGAAATTGCGTGACGAATCGTCTCCAACTGGCCTGCCTCGAGATCCCCCATCACTTCGAAAGGGTCTCATTGATCACTCTAACGACGTCCTCGGCCAGCACTTTTGATCCCTCCGGACTGTAGTGCACATTCGCTTTCAGCTGGATAGTGGCCTCTCTCTCTTTCGCAAAAGAATAGAGATCGTGAACAGAAATCCCCAACTCAGCCATAATCTCCTCGGCAATGGCATTGTATTTTACCGAATCGCCAACCGCTCTGCCCGCAGCACCCGCCGGAACCGGCGTTGTATTGCGCCAAATCAAACTCGCCCCGGTTGCCTGCAGCCGCTTCGCCAGTTGCGTGAGATTGTTCCTATACTCGGTTGGGGGCACTTGTTGGTTGCTGGTTGGAGCCGCAGGGTCCGCTAGACCTTTAACATCAGCGCTGATGTATTTGAGATCATGCAGGCCCCAATTGAAATGGATCACATCCCAGTCTTTTTCCGCGCCGCCGGTCGCAAGCCAATCGTCCAATGCTTCGAGCCCTCTGGTCGTTGGCCCACAATTTGTCAGTGGGCGGTGGACATTCGCTTTTCCGGCAAGTAATTCCTGAACTGCCACGGTATAGCCAACCGAAATGGAATCACCAATCAACAGCACTCGAGGTAATCCCTCCTTGTCTTCGACCGGGGTCATCGCCGAATGAATCTTCTTTTCACGAGGTTTGGCAGTGGTCGCCTTAGGCGAGTCTGCGACAACGGCTCCCGTCAAACTGACTACAAATAGGGCGACAACAGCAACGAGGGCATTCGGATGATAGGCAGGGATTCTCATTGGTAATAGCATTGCCCGATGATCGAAAATTTCAACCGGCTTGAAAACGGTCGAATTTGCCTGTTCTCAATCACCTGGCTTTTGCCTTTGGTTCGACCGTCTCGAGCAGTGCTACAGCCAGTGCTCGGGCAATCAGCCTAAATTTGTCCGTTCGATTCTCTTTCAGCAAAGCCCGCTCAACCGCGGGATTGTCGATAAACTCGACTTCAAGAAAACACTTGGGCACCTCCCTAAGATTCCGGTGGCGATTGAGCTGAAAAAAGAAATTGGATCCCAAGCCTCCGTGCAAATGCCCATCAGTAATGACCCCTCGCGATTTGGAGCCTGGAATAAATTCGATCACCTTTTGATTACAGCTTGTCGCAAGACTTTCCCCGAACCGATGGTCAGCCTCATAGTTCGGATTCCTCTCGCGGGATCCTATCATGGCAAGGCTCCCCATCGCTTTGCCCCCGCCTGCATTAAAGTGGATGCTCACGATGCAAGCGGTGTCGGGCCTGTTGCAAATCGCAGCACGCTGCACAAAGTCTAAATTGATATCTGCCTCGCGGGTCAACACAACCCCAACCCGAGGCCCTGAAGCAGCAGCCTCGCGAAGGACTTCCTCTTTCAGGATGAGACTAAATTCTAAAGTCAGGTCCTTCTCTCTGATCCCGCCTGGAGAAGTCACATTATTTGAAGAACTATTACTCCGCTGCAAAAGTGTTCCAGCCATCGCGTTACCTCCGTGACCAGGATCAATGATAATCACCGGAGGGGCAGACCCCGCGAAAACGGCAATGGATGAAAGTAACCCGATCACCACTCCTTTTGTCAATTTCATCTCTTTTAGCAGGCCCGAAACCCACCGCAAAGTCAACGCTTCAGCGCGTCAACTATCAGGAAAGATACGACAATTAATCAAATCTTCTCAATTCTCCCGCTAAGACTTGCGCCAGACCAAACGTATTGTCAGAGCAATGTTTTAAAGTCATGTTAAACATTGTCCTACTTACTTCTCGAAATGAACACACGCACCCCATCAGCAATTGCGGCAATCATTCTTGCGACAGCAGCCGCCGGCAGCTTCGTCCACGCACAGAATCCCAGCTCTTCGGCTCGCGAAGCCATCAACTCGGTTTCCAACCAGTTTGGCCCCGGAGCGGTCCAATGGCTGGCTGAACTGAAAGGCACCAACGGCATGCCCCAGCCACCAACCTGGGAAATTCTTGCCTACAGCGATCGTGCCCCGCGCCTGCTACACCGTTTTTGGGGCGGACAAGGTCGCGCCGGTGACGCTGGTGTCGATGAGCAACGCTATCCCATCAATATCCCTGTTGGCTATTTCAGCCTCAATCAAATCAGCGTCGACAGCGTCGCGGCTTTCACCATCGCCGAAGGCGAAGCCCGGAAAGCACAAATGGCCTTCGATAGCTGTAGCTACCTGCTAAGAGTCCGCGAGTACTCCACGGAGCCTATCTGGCGCCTCGAGTTGCTGGATCCCACCCGAAGACTTGTCGGAAAAATCTACCTTTCTGCCAGAAACGGCGAAGTTTTGCGAACCGTATGGGTCTACTATACCCAAGGCGCACGCCCGCAAATCATCGATTCATTCGCCCCGGGCCGGTCTGCGATGACGACCGACAGCACTGGAACTCTTCCTCCCCTTCAGGAAACCGGCGTAGCCGATAGCACTGGCATCCTTTCGCCACCAGCGGTGCAACCTGGAACCGCCACCATTCCAGGCCCCCCAGTTTCCCCTACATTCCCTTCCAACAACAATCCTACCGGTGGATTGCAACCCTATAATCCTGGGGTCACTTCAAACGGCCCGGGGGTCATGGCACCACCTTCTACTGATCCCCAATACAACGATGGGGGGATACCAGAACCTCCGGCCATTACCAATCAGGACATGAAAGATCTCAGGGACGCCCCAATACCGCAAATCGACCCTGCCAAACCCCCTATCGATGTGCCTGATACAGGAGGGTCATCCGAAAGAATTCCACCTCCTCCGATCCCACAGCCCTAAACTCAGCGTGATTCTGAGCGCCCTGACTCAGCACGGGTCAGGGCCTCAACCGTCCAGGCAATAGGGTAGATGCGTTCGAAGTACCACAGACGAGCGAAGTAGAATCCAATCGGAGCAGACTCAAACCGATTCCCACCCTCGGTCTTTTCGACCAGCCAACAGCGCCCACGCTCCACCGCTTCTCTGGCTTCCGGGCGAAAGGCCAAAGCGCTGACCGCGAGTGCCGTTTCTTCAATCGTCGAAGGAGTGGAATCCGCCAGACTTCCCCATCCACCATCTGAATTCTGTTGGCGACAGAGCCAGTCGACTCCCTTTGTCGCAAGATCATCTCTCCCAAGGTCTTCCAAAGCTCGGACAACCATTGCCGTGCCATAGGTGGGGTTTTCCTCATCGGTAAAGCGGTGCTGATTACCAAACCAAAGAGGTGCCCAAGAGCCATCGCTCCTCTGCTCACGGCGCAAGTATCGAAGCCCTTTTTCTGTCGCCTCATCGATCCGAGCCCTCATCGCGACGCTCAACCACGGATACCACGCTCGCCAAGCCCGAAGGACATGAGCCGTCAAATCCGGCGAGGATCGATCAAAAGGCAAGGCCCCCCATCCACGACAAAATGTTGGGATTCCTCCGTCACGATTTTGCAATCCCAACAGCCATTCTGCTCCAGCGCTCGCGGCACAAATAATCTCCGGATCCCCTTCTCCGCCGTCCAACAGTCTCAATGCAAGCAGTGCCCCCGGCGTGTCATCGGCATCAGGAACCCCGCCACTGAGATCAGTCCACGCCCAACCTCCCGGCGGACTTTCCGTGAAAGGATGAACCTCACGATACTGCTGCCCCAATAGCCACTCCAACAAAGGCTCACGTTGATCCAACGGGGTTGGCTCAGAGACTCGACCCTCTTGAGTTTCATCGGCAGCTATCTTTCCATCGCCGATCAAAGCCTTAACCGACAGCGTCGTCGCCCAGGTCGCCAGATTCGTATCAATAGGCCAACTACCGTCAGAACGAACCGTGCGCAGCAGAAACTCAACCCCCTTCAGCACGACAGGATGATTTTTCTCGCCGGCCTCTACCAGCGCCATTGTCACAAAGCTAGTCAACGGAGCCGCCTCCAAAAATCCTCCTGACTGAGGCTGGATCGACTCCAGGAGCGCAGACAGCCGAGGCCACAGAAAATGGTTACGCCCCTCTCTGCCACCTTTCCGATATCGGGCATAACCAATCGCAATCAAAGCGGGAAGCGCGTAGCTCACGACTGGCAATTGCATCATTCCAAACCACTTCCTCGGAAAAGCCGCCAGTTGAAAGGGCAGAGGCAAGACATGATGCCATCCCCTGCTACCCAGCGTTCCGCAGATCGCGCACATCATCAGAATCGGTACCGAGAAGGTTCGGTCTTTCCCGTAGCGAGCCTTCACCGTTTCGGCAATTAATTCCGGATTGAGAGATCCCACATAATCACGAATCCACTCCCTGGCATCCGCCACCGCAGCCCTTGCCTGAGCACCCCCGAAACGAGTCAAGGCAGACCAACAGAGCAGCGTTGTTGAAATGTTAGAAAAGCTCTTCACGGTATCGCCCCAGCCACCATCTTCATTCCGATGATCCACCAACCATATTGCCGCAGCAGAGATCTGACTCGCATGTCGTTTTTCCTCAGCACATCCCAGTGCCACCAGTGCGGTCGCGGTAGACAACGCCGACGTTGAAAGTTCGCCCTCCCAATGCCCCTTACTATTGCGCTCTGACAACAAAGCTAACCGCGCTCGTTCAAGCGTCTCTTTGGCTGTCAATTGATCAAGCATCACGGTTCAAAGGGCCAGGTGCCCTAGCGCGAGCAACCCGTAGTAGGTGTATTCGATATCGAGATCATCATCATCCCAACTCCCGTGAAATCCCCCGGCAGCCGTCCACAGGCTATCGACAAAATTGAGTGCCTGCTCCTTCTTTTCTCCAAAAGAAACCTGAAGCCCGTCAAGAGCATGAAGTGCCACTGCTGTCGAAAGCAGATCAGGAGCCGGAGCCAGTGGAAACGGCAAAAACCCGCCGCCGGGATGAAATGAATCCAGAATCCATCCGGGAGTTTCTTCCGGTATGGGCAGCCTTAAGTTACGACACAGAGTAATCGCTGCAGCCGTAGACGGCACATTGGGAACAGGTAACCCGACGTCATTTGCCCAGGCACCCCCCTCAACTTTTAGCGAGTCAAGGCACGCTGAAATTCCAGCTTCGGCAGGCACCTTCATTCGATGATCGCTGTAGGCGCCGTAGGCCAGAAAACACGCATAGGCCGATCCAGTTTCCATCTCATCGCTCTGATTATAACCCCCGTCTTGCGTGCGATAAGCTTCGATCCGCTCGAATATCGGATCCAATTCCCCCAACGAAGTCCTGTCAGTCAATGCGGAAGCACAACGCGCGAGGCAACAAAGATGCACAAAGTCCAACGACTCGATTTCTATCAAACATTGCTTCAAATAGACAATGAGGCTCTCCTCCGGCAAAGAAACCTGCAGTGCAGTCAGCGCATCAATCGCGAAACTCGTGTAATAAAGATCAGGCTCGCCGTCGCGATCACAAAAACCTCCTCCCGAATGTTGCTGTCCCAGTACAAAATCCCGAATGAGCTCGGAGGCCTCCTCACCCAAAATTGAGGGCGCCAGCCTCGCTACTTGCAGCATCTCAAGCCTTAAAGACATAACTTTCTGTTTCCACTTCGAGTACCACTTGCCAATTCACCCCTTTTCTGTCCAGATACCTCAGCTTGCGGCAATCCTGACAAGACCGAAACTAGTAAGCTTTCCAATAAGACCATCGTCACTCGTTATACGTATTGATAGGCAGGGACAACCCTACCAACTTTCTGAACGGGGCGAATCATCCTCCGTCAAACCGCCCAAGTCCAGAACTAGAAACGCCGCAAACACATGAGTAAACCATACGACCTAATCGTAATTGGAGGTGGAAGCGGAGGCTACGCCGCTGCCAGAACTGCCCACGAATTCGGAATGAAAACGGCCGTGATCGACGGAGCCGAAGAACTCGCCGGACTTTGCATACTACGGGGCTGCATGCCATCCAAAACCCTGATCGAATCAGCCAATCGCTACCGTTCTATGCGCCGGGCAGAAGAGTTTGGGCTGCGCTCCGGAGAGACATCCATTCAACCACGCGAAATAATCGCCCGGAAAAGACGCCTCATCGGCGAGTTCGCAAACTACCGCAAAGAACAACTCGAGGACGGACGCTTCGACCTTTTCCGCGGAACGGCAACATTCGCAGGTCCCCACTCCCTTGAAATAGCTCCACTCGCCGGGGGTGCACCTGAAATCGTCGAATTCCGCTCTGCCGTTATTTCAACGGGATCCAATATCACCCGTCTGCCGGTCGCCGGCCTCGAAGAGGCAGGTTATTGGACCAGTGATGACATCCTCGAGGCAGAGAACTTGCCCGCTTCGACCATCGTTCTTGGCGGCGGACCTATCGCCCTCGAAATGGCCTGTTATCTCGAGGGTCTTGGCATCGAAGTCACGGTCATCCAACGCAGCGGCCAATTAATCACTGGATCTGACGAAGATGTGGCCAAAGCCCTAGAGGCTGCGCTCGTCGAGCGGGACAACATGACAATCCACACCGGCACCTCATTGTCACGCGTGGAAGTCGACTCTCAGACCGGCAAAAAAACCGTTTACTTTGAACACGATGGCGAAGAGAAATCCGTCACGGCTGATCAAATCCTTCAGGCATTGGGGCGCAAGCCAAACTCTTCCGGTCTCAAGGCTGAACTCGCAGGAGTCAGTCTTAATGATCGAAACGGACGCGTTCTTTGCAGTCCCGACCAGCGTGCCGGCGTCGACCACATCTTCGCCGCTGGCGATGTTTGCGGCCCCCACGAAGTGGTTCATATCGCCATTGAGCAGGGTGAAATCGCAGCTCACAATGCCGCCGTGATGTTGGGATTCACCGATTCTCCTCACAAAGAAATCGACTACCGCTTGAAGCTTTACGGCATTTTTACCGATCCTCAGGTTGCCATGGTGGGAATGTCAGAAGCTGAAGCGCTTGCCTCCGGCCGAAAAACGGCGGCGGCGACCTACCCTTTCGACGATCACGGGAAGTCCATGGTATTGGGAGAAACCCACGGATTCGTCAAAATGATCGCAGACACCGAAACCGGAGAAATCCTGGGTGCATCAGTCATCGGCCCCGAAGCCGTAGAACTGATTCACGAAGTCGTCGTGGCGATGCATTTTCGGGCTACCACCGCAGATTTTATAGAAATTCCACACTATCATCCAACGCTCAGTGAAATTTGGACATATCCCGCAGAAGATCTTTTAATTTCTCCGTGATTAACGTATAATCTGCCTCGGAGACGGGAATTCGCCCAGTCTGCAGTCAAAATAACTTAAAAATTTTCAGCCGTGCTTAAGCAAATCATTAACCAAGACGACGACCAAGCAGACGCCAAAGATGGTGATGCTGCCAAAGGTGGTGGAGACGACAAGAGCAAATCGAAGTCGAAAGGCTCCTCCCCTGCCTCAATAACCGGCAATAAAAACATCCTTTCCAGCGACGTCGAGATCAAAGGCAAACTTCGCTTTTCGCGGGATCTCATCATCGATGGCCGCATCGAAGGAGAAGTGAACTCCGAAGGTGATCTCACCGTAGGTGAAAATGCTCAAATCCTCGGAAACATCAAAACGCGTTCAGTCGTGGTTTTCGGAAAAGTGAACGGAAATATTTCTGTCACTGATCGCTGTGAACTCAAACAGAACGCTGAATTAAATGGTGACGTGACTGCCAGCAAACTGGCAATCGAAGAAGGTGCCGTATTTCTTGGATCTTCAACTGTAGGCGCTCCTTCCGGATCTAAGTCAGGTAGTTATTCCGCTTCCTCCTCATCTTCGTCCGGAGAAAATTCGCCCTCCGAAAGCGAGAAGCATCACTAAATTCTCGATCAAACATCATCCAGTCAGGATCATCGAGATGATCCTGAAAGTGACTGCGCGCCGGACTGATCGGGCGCGCTTTTGCTATCAACTGAAAATTAAAACCAGTGTTTGGCAGATTTAACAGATCGAAAAAAGCGCAGCTGACCTGCCCCAATTGCGGGCATCGCCAGGAAGAACCAGCTCTCGCCATCTCTTCCTTCTGCCGGAATTGCGGAGAACATTTTCGAATCGAAAAAGGCATTGCGATTGCCAACTCCGGGCTTCGTGTTTCAGGCATCGCCGAAGTCACCCCGCCCGGGAAAAAACGCAACCGGCTACCTTTCCAATGGGCTAATCAGTCTGAAAACCCTATTGAAACAAAGGAGACAGAAGTGTCCGAAGACGCCTGGCTTGCCGACTCCGAAAGCAACGATGGCAACCCTCAGCCCCTGCCTCAATTGGAGGCCCCTGAGAATGAGGAAGCAGTTGGAATCTCAGCAGGCGCTTTTTTCGGTCTCGTTGATGAAGAGGAAGCTGACGAAGCAGAAGGTGATAAAACCTCTGAGAAGTCTATCGGAGAGCAAGCCCAGGGAAAAGAATCGCTGGCCGAGGGATCCATGGAAGCATTGATCGGCACTCAGCCGCCGTCAGTCCCTCTGGAGAGGGAGAAAATGCCACCCAACTATGTACCTCCGGAAAAACGGAAAAAGGCATCAGACAACGGCAGTCACATCGAGGTGCGTTGCTTCCGCTGCTATCACAACCAATCCGTGTCGCGATATGCCAAGTCAACGCAATGCGAACGCTGCAGCGTTTATATCAGCCTGGCAAACTACGACATCATCTCACACAAAAGCCATACCCTCCGAACCCGGGGTGACATCACTGTCAGTCGCCGCGGAGGATTAAAGAAATCCGAAATTGCCTGCCACCATCTGACGGTAAACGGATCGATTGACGCCACCGTTGATTGCTCCGGCGACGCCACTTTTCGACGGTCGGGAGTGGTGCGCGGGCAGCTTTACTGCCGTCGATTGCAGATCGATAAAAGCTGCGAAGTCGAATTCCCGGACGGAGTAATGGTCCAGCGCGCAGAAATCAGCGGCACACTCAAAGGCAACCTCACCTGCTCAGGGAAAGTCAGAGTCGGTCGAAGCGGCGCAGTGCAAGGAGACATCCAAGCGATCGAAATCGTCGTCAAAGATGGCGGCTCCGTCACTGGCGAAATGATCACTGACCCCGAGACATCCACCGAGCTCTCAGTCAAAAAAGGAACCAACCCTTCAATCATCGGGTAATACTCCTCTTTGATTCCAAACTCTATCCACTTACCTTTCACATTGCCATGTCAACCACCCAGACAACCACCGACCTTCGCGAAGATATCCTCCGGCTAAAAAAGGAACGGAACGCAGTTATTCTTGCCCACAACTATCAAGTCCCTGAAATACAGGACATCGCCGACTATGTCGGGGACTCACTTGGTCTCGCTTTCAGGGCTCAGGAAACCGATGCCGAAGTCATTGCCTTTTGCGGCGTCCACTTCATGGCGGAAACCGCTAAGATCATCAATCCGGAGAAAACCGTTATTCTGCCAGACGCAGACGCAGGGTGCTCCCTCGAGGAATCGTGCCCCGCTGACGAATTCGAAGCATTCCTGAAAGAAAACGAGGAAAAGAACTACTACGTGATCACTTACATCAATTCTTCCGCAGCAGTGAAGGCCCTCTCTGATGTAATATGCACCAGCGGAAACGCCGTCCGCATCGTAGAGGCAGCTCCGAAAGACCGGCCCATTCTTTTCGCTCCCGATCAGAACTTGGGTGCCTGGGTCTCCCAGCAGACCGGACGCGAGATGGAATACTGGAACGGGAGCTGTTACATCCACGTTGAGTTCACCCGGGAAAGCATTCAGAAGATCAAAAACGAATACCCAGACGCTGCGGTTGTCGCTCACCCTGAGTGCACCACTGCAGTCCGCCTGCTTGCAGACGAAGTTTGCTCAACCGAAAAAATGGTCGATTTCTGCCGTGATACCGATTCCCAAAACATCATCGTTGTGACTGAAGCAGGGATGCTGCACCGCATTCAAAAAGACGTTCCTGACAAAAATCTAATTCCCGGCCCGACCGATCGATGCGCCTGCGCTGAGTGTCGCTTCATGAAAATGAATACACTAGAAAAACTCTATCTCTGCCTCCGCGATCTGAAGCCCGATATCGTACTCGATGAGACCTTTCGCGAAGCGGCCAAAGCCCCCATCATGCGAATGCTGGAGCTCAGCAAGTGAGCACTACCTAAATCCATATCATCCAATTCAAAAAGCATGAGCAACTACCAGTGGGATACCACCTTCGCCGACTTATTCGACCGCTGCCTCACCCGCTATCGCAGTGGTGATGAAGATTTTACCAACTACTATTCCGAGCAGGATCTCACATTCCTTACCGCGATCGGATACAAGCCCCGTGAGTTCTTCGACTTCGTCGAAGATTTCGGAGACGGCGGCGAGCCCACTCTGACTACCGCTATCATGATTGCCAGCGTCAGGAGAGATTATCTGCGTCACCTCATGGCCGGAAAACTCAGCGCCCACGAAATCACGCCCGACGAGTTGCCCGGAAAACAGGAAGAACTCGACGGCATCGTATGGTTACCTCGTATTATCATGAAAGCCCGAGGCAAGCTGCGTGGCGAACTTGATCCTAACATTATGTTTTCCTGTGGTGGTGATCGGCATTTCCTCCAAACGCACGACATTGCAGCAGCCGATTTTCTCAGGGCGGTGTGGAGTGCGGGAGACGACGACGTCAAGATTCTTAAGTTCGTGAAAAGCTACTCCACCGAATGACACCATTCCGGTCGGCCACCTGTATCGCAGCAGCTCTGCTTGCGATCACATTTTCCATCGCCCCGGCATCGGCGCAGGAAAGTCTGGCCGACCTTCCGTCCTTTCGATCAGGGTGCCAGGCGCTCCAAGACGATCGATTTGAAACGGCAACTGAACATTTCGAATCAACTTGGGAGTCGCTCAAAGAAAGCGGCGCCGGTGACATCGAAAGGGACTTCGTAGCCTCTCGGCTACTCCAGTCTCTCGTTAAAAATGGAGAAACGTCCACAGCCGTTTCATGGCTCGACGAGAATTCCGTCAACGCGCCGTCACCAGACACTCTCAAATGGTCTGCGGTAGCCTTACAATCCGAAGGACGTTTCGCCGAAGCTGCTGTTGCTTATCAGGGCATCATTTCTCAACAAGATCAGCCCGCTGCTTATCTTGCTCTTCACTACGCGACGTGCCTCGCCCTCAGCAATCGTGCAGACGAAGCGCTCAAATATGTAACGGAGACAGAAATCTCACCCGCTTCTGCCTCCGAATTTTTGGATGCCGCTCGCATCGCATCGCTCGCTGACCGCCCCGATCTAGCGCTTTCTTTTCTCAATCAATCCAGTGACTCATCGGAACTTCCAACCTCGCTGATTTTACCTCTCGCCAGACTCCAGGTGAGAACCTTGACCCGACTGAATCGAAAAGAGGAAGCCATTGAGATCGCTGTGCAACTTATCGAAAATGCATCCAGTCAAACATTGGCAGAACATGGATTTTTTCTTCTCGAAGAAATTGGCATCCAAACAGATGACACCGTCCTGCAGGAACGAATCATTGGTCTTCAAATGGATCCCAGCCACCCTTCCGCAGTCGCCGCATCATTTTATGCAAAGCTCTTCTTTTCTGAGCCGACTGAACTGACCGACCTTCTTGAATCAATCGCGACCGAAGATCCACCTGGTCCATTCGCCCTTGAGGCGCGCCTGCGCTTGCAGGAAGCCGATCTGAGCGGAAAATCTGACTGGTCCAGCGAACTCCCGGACAATTTCCACCTTCCGTGTGAACCAGATCGCGAACATTTCATTAATAATATATCCGCTTATCGCAGAGAAGAATTCGCCCTCGCCGCAAAGCAATTCACCAAAAAGGCAGCCAAACAATCAGGTGAAAACCGATTCCGCAGTTTTTTCAATGCCGGCCTCGCTTCTCTTCAGGGGGGCGATTTCGACGGCTTCACCCAAGCTTTCGAACAACTCAACCACGCCAATCCCAATTCCTCCTATCTGGCTGATCTCAAATATCTCGGCGGACTCTACCTCGCATCAGAAGGTGATCCCAACGCACTCCAACATCTGCAAACATTCATTCGAGAACACCCTGAGCACTCTTCCCATGTGGAGGCCCTGCTTGCTCTCGCTGAGATTCACATCAATCAAGTGCCAGCTCGCCCTCAGGCAGCCCGCGAAATATTTAAGGACTTACGAGTTCGCCCTTTAACCCTCGGCCAGAGCGAACGCCTTGATTACACCTCGGTATGGGTGGAGTTGATCGATGATAATGATCCGGCCATGGTGAGAGTGGCGGAAGCATTTGTCCGGGATTGGCCTCGCTCGAACTACTTACCAGAAATTGGCGTCCTGCTAGGAAGCCAACAATACCGTAATAAAAATCCCAAAAGCGCCCGCAGGATATTTCTCAAAGTGGCCAAGCAATTCCCAAATTCCAAGTATGCGGAAACCGCCCGGTTTTTTGCCGCAAAATCCGCCCCACGTGGGGAAAGTGCGATCGAGGAATGGGAGGAACTGGTCTCTTCAGGGAGCGAAATCGCCCCACAGGCACACCACGAACTGAGCCTGTTACTGCTATCAATGAATCAATTCGAGGAAGCGAGATCTCAATTGAAATCTATCATCGAAACTTCCGGCGAAGATGAATCTCTCCGCTATGCCGCGATGGCAGACGTCGGCTTCGCATACTACATCGAAGCTCTCGCGAAAAATCACAACGAAGAGATCCTCAATAAAGCCGCTTCAGCATTTGCTCAGCTCTCCAATCTTCCTAACGCCCCTGTCACTTGGCGCTACAACGCGGCAGTTCGACGTGCCAAATGTCTCGAGGCCTTGGGCAGAGATAGTGTTGCCCTCGAAGTTTACCGATCGATGATCACCGAAGAATCCAATGCCTCCAATATCTTGAGGGAAAAGCCCTCAGTTCTTGAGAATGAATGGATATTCCGAGCTGGGTTATCCGCCATCAGGATCCTCACCAAAAATGAGGACTGGGCCGGTGCCATTAAAATTGCGGACACCCTTTCACTCAAAGAGGGCCCCCGCGCCATCGAAGCCTCAAGGCTGGCTGAGAACCTGCGGCTCAAACACTGGGTTTGGGACTAGCGCGTTATTACCAGTGGGACTAACGAGTCCCTTCAAACTCCCGCGCCACCCGAATCAGCTCGGCAGGCTCATCAATACAATATTCGGGGTCTTCTGTCTCCATTGCTTCCCGCTCATTCACTCCCCAACAAACCGCCAGTCCAGTCACTTTGCTTTTCCGGGCAGCTTCCATGTCGCGGGTTTCGTCTCCGACATAAACCACCTGAGAAGGATCGATGTCATTCTTACGGATGACTTTGAGAATACGATGCGACTTACCAAAGACACTAACTCCTGCTTCGATGAAGCTAAAACATTCCAGAAGATCAAAACGCCCCAATACCATACGGATATTATCTGCCGAATTCGAACTGAGAACGCCTAATTGGAAACCAGCGCGATGAAGTTCGAGGACGGCATCCTGAACTCCGCCGATCAATTCGACTTCATCCATTCGCTGATGCAACAGTTTTCGAATATTGGCACCCAGTTTAACCACCTTAAGTCGCGAAATATTCAAATGATCGAGCAAAGCGCGAGTATTGAGCTTCCGCAGTTCGCGAACCTCCGCTTCCGTCACGGTCGGGAGTTCGTATTTACCAGCCAATTCGTTGTAAATTTCGACCCCGGCCTCCAGCGTCTTTGCAAGAGTACCGTCAAAATCAAAAATCAATAAGGGCTTTGGAGTTACGGACATTAGCGCCACACTTTCCGGCCCCGTTCCTGTTTAGCAAGCAATCAATAAGCCAATTCCTGTTCCACCCCATCAACAAGTGAAAAAGACGCATTTCTGCCAGAAGCAGCACTTGATTGCACCGTCGAGCACCGGCATCTTTCCGGCCTCCCAAAAAAGTCGATATTTATGAGAACTCTGCCCCCCAGATTGAAGTGCTTTATCGCAGCGACAGCCCTCGTGCTGCCGCTGATAACAACAGTATCCGCCCAGGAAGTCATTCCGACGCCAGCGTCCCTCACCTTCCCGGATGCTGAGGCTGAGTCGGTCCCTTCGGAGCTGCTGGTTGTCCCCCAGGGCTTGGAGGTCACACTCTGGGCCTCATCCCCTGACCTTTATAATCCCACCAACATGGACATCGACAAAGACGGTCGGATCTGGGTCGCCGAAGGAGTCCGGTATCGCAAACACTTCGATCGCCAGCCCGAAGGCGACCGCATCGTTGTTCTGGAAGATACCAACGGTGACGGCAAAGCCGACTCAAGTCATACCTTTGTTCAGGAGCCGCTCTTGATCGCTCCTCTCGGCGTCGCCGTGATCGACAACAAGATCGTCGTTTCTCAGCCGCCTCATTTGCTCGTCTATACGGACGTCGACCGGAATCTCAAATTTGATCCCGAAACGGATAAGCGTGAAATCCTCCTAACAGGATTCAATGGTCAGAATCACGATCACTCGCTTCACTCAGTGACGGTTGGCCCCGACGGAAAATGGTATTTTAATTCCGGTAACGTTGGCGGAAAATTCACCGACAAGTCAGGGAAAACATTCACCGTTTTCGGATCCTACCGGCCCAAACCAATTGGCCCGTTTGAATTCCCTCACGATTCAGTCGCTCTCGCCGGCCAAGCCAGCGATGACGGTCACGTCTACGTTGGGGGCTTCACCGTTCGGATGAACCCTGACGGAACCGATGCCGAAGTGATCGGCCACAACTATCGGAACGCCTATGAACAATCGATCAATTCGCTCGGTGATATCTTCCAGAATGACAATGACGATCCTCCCGCCTGCCGCGTCAGCTGGGTCATGGAATACGCCAATTTTGGATTTTCATCCAACGATGGCCAACGATCTTGGAAAGCCGATAGACGCCCCGGGCAGACCATCCCGACAGCAGAATGGCGACAGGAAGATCCCGGCAGCACCCCGGCGGGCGACGTCTACGGAGGCGGCTCCCCCACCGGCAATGTGTTCTACGAAAACGGAGCACTCGGTGACGAATGGATCGGCACCTTTCTCGCCTGTGAAGCCGGTCGCAACGTGATCTTTTCTTACCAACCAGAACTGGATGGAGCAGGTTTCAAACTGGAGCGTTCCGATTTCATCACCAGCAACAAAGAAAAGGAGTTTGCCGGTTCCGATTTCATCGGAGGTTCGACCACCGCAAATCTTGAGACCAAAACCCTCTTTCGACCCTCTGACGTGACCGTCGGACCCGATGGAGCCCTCTACGTCACTGATTGGTATGACTCCCGGGTTGGCGGCCATCAGGATCTCGATGAGACTTGTTCCGGAGCCATCTACCGTATCGCCCCCAAAGGGTTCAAGTCAGTCGTGCCCGCAATCGACACCGAGACAATTGAGGGTCTAATCACCGCACTCAAATCCCCCGCCCCTAACGTGCGAGCCATTGGATTTGAAGGACTCAAAGCAAAGGGCCGCAAGGCGCTCGATCCGGTTGCGGAATTACTAAATGATCCCAACCCCTACATTCAGGGGCGTGCCATCCATTTGCTCTACCAACTTGGAATCAGCGGCCCCCGCAAGGCAGGTTACCCAGCCGACCAGTCCACCCCTGAAATGAAGATCGCAGCGTATCGCGCGATGCGCAGAGCTGGATTGGACTTCATCGCCAGCGCCATGCGACTGGCAGCTGACGAAAGCCCCGCCGTTCGCCGCGAGGTAGCGCTATCGATGCGGAATGAAACCGTCGAGACATCCAAGGAAATCCTCGTCGCAATCGCGGCAGGCTATGACGGCCAGGATCGCAGCTATTTGGAAGCTTTTGGCACTGGATCCACGGGGAAAGAAAGCGAAATCTATACCGCCGTCAAAGCCGCTATTGGCAGCGAAGATGCCCGAGCCTGGACCGAGCCCTTTGCCGCAATCGCCTGGCGCCTGCACCCCGATAGCGAGGTGGAGAACTTCCTGATCCGAGCCAAAAATGAAGGGCTCCCACTAGAGCAACGCAAGCAAGCACTCGACTCCATCGCTTTTATTTCTACCAAAGCAGCTTCTGACGCAATGCTGACGCTGGCTCAACTGGATACCCCCCTCAAATCTGACGCCACCTGGTGGGTCATGAATCGAGCGAACAATCACTGGCAGCATCACGACCTCATGACCCAGTTGAAAGAACGTGGCATCTACGATCCTGCCAAGGTCGTCATTCAGGAGATCACGACGCCGGAGCCGGATCAGACCATGAAGGATGCCCTCACTATCGAAGGAGCTCTCGCTCTAACCGGGGACGCCGAACGGGGTAAAATCACCTCAGCACGCTGCATCATGTGCCACGAAATCGGCGGCATCGGCATTCAATTTGGCCCTCCGCTAGACGGCTGGGGCAAGACTCAAACATCCGACGTCGTTGCCAGGTCCATCATCGACCCCAGTTCCGATATCGCCCATGGATTTGATGCCATTGAAATCAAAACCACCGATGAAAAGACAATCCACGGCCTTCTCCTTCAAGATGGCAATCCCACCATTGTGATGAGCATGGGCGGAGTCACACAACTGCTCCCCAAAGCCAAGATCAAGTCGCTCAAAAAAATGAAGCGCTCCATCATGCTGAGCGGCGCCCAACTCGGCTTGACCGGACAAGACGTGGCTGATCTAGTCGCCTTCCTGAAGGAAAACTGAGCCTATTTCCAACCTTCCTGTTTCTCAACAGGGTTAAGTCCCTCTCCTAACCCTGTCTGGTCTCTCTGATTCCTATACTTCTCCGTCCATCCGACTCACCGAAATGAACGATTAAAGTCCGTTTTACAGGGCATTTTTCACCCATTTTTGGAACAGTTTCAGCGATCTTGGCAAAAAGGTCACAAAAAGGATGTTTTAAGCCCTCAAAAGGGACTCAAATCGTTGATATTTCGTGGTTTCTGGCGTATTTAGGCGGGGCGAAAATCCTGCCTGTTTTCAGGCAATTTTCGATCCAATTACCACTCAGAAAATTCTTATGTCAGAAGCCGCTGAAGACAACACACCACCGAAGCCGACTGGCGCCTACGATGCCGGTCAGATTAACGAGCTCGAGGGCTTGGATGCAGTGCGAAAGCGTCCGGGTATGTATATCGGAGATCCAGCGACCGAACGGGGACTTCACCACGCCGTTTTTGAGGTGCTTGATAACTCGATTGATGAGCATCTCGCAGGCCATTGTAACAACATCAAAATTTCGTTAAATTCCGATGGTTCTTTGACAGTTGAAGATGATGGCCGGGGAATCCCAGTCGACATTCATAAGAAGTCCGGGATTCCAGCGGTTGAGCTGGTCCTGACCCGTTTGCACGCCGGCGGAAAGTTCGGGCAGGGTGCGTATAAATTTTCCGGTGGTCTTCACGGAGTGGGCGCTAAGTGCGTGAACGCACTTTCAGATTGGTTCAAAGCGGAAATCCGCCGGGACAGTAAAGTTTACCTCATTGAGTTTGAGCGGGGGAAAACAACGAGGCAGCTTGAAGTGATTGGTGAGCTGGACGATCCGACGGAAACCGGAACGAAGATTACCTTCTTCCCGGACGCGACCATTTTTACGGGCGGAATTGAATTTAACTTTGATTACCTGCTCGCCCGCCTTCGTGAACTGGCGTTCTTGAATCCAGGTGTGAAGATCCATCTCGTCGACGAGCGCGGCGAAACCGAGCGTTCAAAGGATTTTTACTACGAAGAGGGAATCGTGGAATTCGTCCGTCAAATGGGCGAAAACAAAGTGCTCACCCACGATGAGCCAATCGTCCTTAGAGGAAAGCGAATGGTCGAAATCGATGACGATGGCAAGACGCTCGAAGACGAATGTTACGCGGACGTCGTCATGCAATACACAGGCGACTATCACGAAAACATTCTGTGTTTCGCTAACTCGATCCCAAACGGTGACGGCGGTGCCCACTTGTCAGGCTTTCGCGGTGCGCTGACTCGCGCTGTTAACAACTACGCGAAGTCTAACAAACTGCTCAAGGACAAGGATCCTGCCATTTCAGGGGAAGATGCCCGTGAAGGAATCATGTGCGTGATTTCAATCAAGCACCCCAACCCCCGCTTCAGCTCTCAGACAAAAGAGAAGCTCGTTAACAACGAAGTGGAAGGCGTTGTCGGCTCAATCGTTTACGAGGGAATGACCTCGTATTTCGAAGAAAACCCGGCTTTAGCGAAGAGACTCGTCGAGAAGGTACTGAATGCCGCTCGCGCCCGGGAAGCGGCCCGCAAGGCCCGTGAAACGGTTCGTAAATCGGCGATGACCGGTGGAGGCCTCCCCGGAAAACTGGCTGACTGTTCTTCACGCGACCCGAAAGAATCCGAGATCTACATTGTTGAGGGAGATTCCGCGGGAGGCTCGGCCAAGCAAGGACGAGATCGACGCACTCAGGCGATTCTGCCAATTCGAGGTAAGCTGATCAACGTGGAAAAAGCCCGCCTTGATAAGGTTCTTCAGAACAAGGAAATTCAGACAATGATCACAGCGCTCGGAGCCGGCATCGGCGACGGCGATCAGGAAGGCGCATTCAATCTTGAAAAAGTCCGCTACCACAAAGTGATCATCATGACGGATGCGGACGTCGACGGCTCCCACATTCGGACCTTGCTGCTGACATTCTTCTGCCGCCAGATGTTGCCTCTTGTGAAGGCTGGTTATGTCTACATCGCGCAGCCACCTTTGTATAAGATTACGAGGAAAAAGAAAGAGCAGTATGTTGCTGATGATGAGGACCTTAATAAGATTCTAATCGACCTGGGCTCGGAAGATGCCCGCTTGAAAATTATAGGACAAGACGCCGAGGTCAGCTCTGAAGCCTTGCGTGAAATCCTCACCTTGCTATCAAAACTGAGCCGCTACAATGATATCATCGAGCGAAACTCAGGTGATTTTGAAGAGTATCTGGCAGCAGGAAATGATGAGGGACTGCCCGAATATTTGGTTCAGATTCGCGAGGGAAACAATATTTTCGTGAAGTATTTTGTAGACGAATCTGATCTTCACGAGTTCTCATCAGAAAATCGTGATCTTCATCTTTTCGGCAGAAAAGAAGTTGAGGTCATTGAGATTGAAGGCGCAGAAGTGATTGAAGGCAGTGAAGAAAAAGCTGAAGTCACTGACCCTGAAACTGAGACACCCGCTGAAGAATCGGCTGACGATACACCTGCTCCTGCGCCAAAGGCCAAGAAGCATGAAATCACCCGGCGTGGTCGCTTGATCGAAATCCACGAAGCAAAGCCAATTCAAAAAGTCCTCGCTCGCCTCTCCGAGCTAGGACTGCCAATCGAGCATTTCTCTTCGCAGGATAACCCGCTTTTCGAAGTGCTTGAAGGCGACAGCGATAATTCGAAATCGCACCCCGTTTTCAGCGTCCCTGAAATTCTTGATACCGTCACTGAGATCGGCAAGCGAGGCATGCAGCTGCAACGATTCAAGGGACTTGGTGAGATGAACGCGAAGGAACTCTATACCACGACAATGGAGAAGAGTAATCGCAAGCTCCTCCGCGTTAAAATGGACGACGACAATATGGTCGAGGCCGACAAAATGTTCACCATTCTCATGGGAGACGTCGTTGAGCCGCGGCGGCGATTTATTGAAGATAATGCCTTAAGCGTTCGAAACCTCGATATCTAATTCATCTCTTTTTTTAATTCAGGCTTGATCATTTCATCGCCCGTTTTCAGCAACTTTACTTAAGAACTTCATGGCAGACGACACCCCGGTAATCCCACCATACGAGAGCGACATCGAGCCCATTTCCGTGGCCGATGAAATGTCGAATTCGTTCCTCGACTACTCAATGTCGGTCATCATCTCGCGGGCGTTGCCTGATGCTCGCGATGGATTGAAGCCGTCCCAACGACGTATTCTTCTCGCAATGAATGACCTCGGCCTCGGGCCGGGCAAGCATTACCGAAAGTGCGCCAAGATCTGTGGTGATACCTCCGGTAACTACCACCCTCACGGTGAAGCTACGATTTATCCAACGCTCGTAAATATGGCCCAGCCTTGGGGAATGCGTGAGATTTTGATTCAAGGTCAGGGTAACTTCGGCTCAGTTGAAGGTGACCCTCCCGCTGCGATGCGATATACCGAGGCCCGTCTTACTCACGTGGGTCATGTCCTCATGGTTGACATGGAAAAAGACACTGTCGATTTCGTCCAAAACTACGACGAAACCCGACAAGAGCCGGTCGTTTTCCCGGCAGCGGTTCCGAATCTACTGGTCAACGGAGGAACAGGTATTGCAGTGGGAATGGCGACCAATATCCCCCCACACAACCTCGGCGAAGTGATTGATGGCGTATGCGCGACAATCGATAATCCTGAGATCACACACGAGCAATTGTTGCAGTTAATCAAAGGACCCGACTTCCCTACCGGTTGTACCATTCTCGGACAACAAGGCATTCAAGATTACTCAAAAACCGGTCGTGGATCGATTCGCGTTAGAGGTAAAGCAACGGTTGAGGAGACGAAATCTGGTCGCGAACAAATCATCATCACCGAGATTCCCTACGTCGTTAACCGCGCGCGTTTGGTTGAGCGAATTGCTGAGTTAGCGAACCAGAAAATTCTCCCCGAAATTTCTGCGGTGCGAGATGAGTCAGATGAAAACACCCGTGTCGTTGTTGACCTGAAGCGTGATTCACGTGCTCAGGTTGTGCTGAACAATCTCTACAAGCACACCGCACTCGAGTCGTCCTATTCCGCCAATATGCTGGCGATCGACGATCGTCGCCCCAAGCTGCTTTCGGTCAAAGACGCGCTCGTTTGTTACATCGAACACCGTCGCGAAGTGATTCTGCGCCGGACTCGCTGGCTACTTCGTCAGGCCGAGAAAAACGCAGAGAAGCTGGAAGCCTATTTGCTCGCGCTTGGAAATCTTGATGACTTCATCAAGATGATTCGCGATTCGAAAACGCGAGATGAAGCGCGTGAAAAGATCAAAGCCTACACGTTTTCTACTGATGAGGCAGAAGCCCTTGGCATCCTCCTTCGTGGTCAGCCGAGTCTTACCATCATCGAGGGCCGCTATGTTTTAACTGACATTCAAGTGAGCCACATTCTGGAACTCCGCCTTTATCAATTGGTCGGACTCGAGCGTGACAAGATCAAAGCCGATTACGACGAGCTTCTCGAAACGATCAAAGACTTGCTCGACATCATCGCTCGCGAGGAGCGCGTTTTGCAAATCATCAAAGATGAGCTTCGCGAGATCCAGGAAAAGTGGGCGACTCCCCGGAAGACAGACTTTGCTGCTTACGAAGGTGAAATCGCCAATGTGGACCTCATCGCGAACGAGTCTAACATGATCACTATTTCCCACCGTGGTTACATCAAGCGGACTCTTGCCACCGAATTCCGCACCCAAGCCCGGGGAGGCAAAGGCCTCAAGGGAATGGAAACCCGCGAGGCGGTCGATGAAGAAGATGAAGTCGATTTCGTCGAGCATCTTTTCGCAGCGACATCGCACGACTACCTCATGTTCTTCACAAATACGGGACGCGTCTACATCGAACGCGTCTACCAAATTCCGGAAGGAAGCCGTATTGCCAAAGGTCGATCAATTAAGAATCTCCTCAATCTGAAGCCCGAAGAGTCCATCGCTTCCGTTCTCCGAATCGTTGCAATTGGAAATGAAGACAAGGACGCCACCTTTGTGGAAGATCAGTTTGTTCTTTTCGCGACCCGCAGCGGTAAGGTGAAAAAGACGAAGCTCTCCGACTTCAGAAACTTCCGGAAAGACGGCATCATTGCCATCAAGATTGAGGAAGGTAACGAACTCATCGATGTCAAGATGACCGATGGCAGCGACGATATCTCTCTCGTGACCAGTAATGGCTACGCAGTTCGAACCAACGAGTCGAACATCCGCTCAATGGGACGTCCTTCCGCCGGGGTTCGCGGAATCAAGCCTCGCGACGGTGACTACCTCGTCTCACTCACCGTGGTCGACAATTCTGAACAGCTTCTTGTTGTTAGTGAAAAAGGACTCGGAAAACGAACTCCCTTTGAAGATTACCCGACCAAAGGTCGCGGCGGAAAAGGAGTTATCACGATGAAGGTCACTGAGAAAACAGGACGGGTTGTGAAAGCCCTCCGCGTTTCCGAAGAAGATGACATCATGCTGATGACCAACAAAGGACAGTCCGTTCGAATCAAGGCTTCCAGCGCACGACTCACAGGTCGAAATGCTCAAGGCGTCATTCTCATGAAAACCAAGGAAGGCGAAGCCATCCAAGATGTCGCTCGCGTCGTCAATGACGATGAAGAGGTCGACGAGATCGAAGAAGGGGCTGAAAATGCAGAAGCTACCACCGATGGCGTAGCTGACGAAGCATCTGATAACTCCGCCGACGATGAGACTCCGGCAACAGACGAGCAGGAGTAAAATCAACCGTATCCGATCCTCATGGATAAAGACGCCGAAGCTTTCCTCTACGAATTGCTAAACACGCCGAGCCCTACCGGGTTCGAGGTGAAAGGTCAACGAGTCTGGGCCAATCGCTGCCGCCAGTTTGCCGATGCTGTCGACAGCGATGCTTACGGCAATGCCTGGGCAACCCTCAACGGCACCGATGGCGCTCCAACTGTCATGATCGAGGCCCACGCGGATGAGATTGGCTTCATGGTCAAATACATCAGCGACGAAGGTTACCTGCGCGTCGACCGGATTGGAGGCTCGGATTGGGCCACCGCCCGGGGCCGACGACTCACTCTTTTTGGCGACAAAGGAGACGTGCTCGGCATCATCGGAAACACGGCCATTCACATCCGTGATCGTAAGGATGGCGAGAAGGCTCCCGAAGTGCATGAGCTTTATGTCGACATCGGTGCCAAGTCGGTCAAAGAAGTGGAAGAGATGGGGATCCGCGTTGGCCATCCCGGAGTCTATGCTGACAGTGCAGTGCCATTCGGAAAGAACGGCATTGTTGGCCGTGCTCTCGACAACCGCATTGGGGGTTTCATTATTTCGGAAGTGATCCGAAGCCTCTCTGACAAAAAACCCACCGCCACTTGCCTCGCCTTGAATGCCGTTCAAGAAGAAATCGGGGGTTATGGCGCCACGATGGCGGCTTACTCACTCAAGCCTGACATCTGCCTAGTAGTCGATGTCACTCATGCAACTGACAGCCCCGACATCAAACATTCCCAGCATGGCAAGGTGACACTCGGCGGTGGCCCCGCCATCACCCACGGCACAGCCAATCATCCTCTCGTTGTTGAGAGGCTCATGGAACTGGCGAAGGAGACGAACATCCCGCTTCAACACGAAGCTTCTTCTCGATTCACCGGCACGGACACCGATTCGATCTACCATCAGCGTGGAGGAATCCCCAGTGCCCTCATCTCTCTGCCATTGCGCTACATGCACTCCATCGTCGAGATGGCTGATTTTGATGATGTCGAAAAGGTGATCGAACTCATGACCGCTTTCGTGCAATCGATCGCCAACGACGAGTCATTCAAGGTGGAGATCTAACCGCTCTCGATTTGAAGATAACAGTCATCACTGCTTGTTATAATTCTGATTCTACGATTGCAGGTTGCTTGGAGTCGGTGCAGCGCCAGACTTATGCCAATATTGAGCATCTCATTGTCGATGGGGCCTCAACTGATTCGACTCTTGAGGTAGTTGAGAGGCTGGCTAAAGATTCAACTCGAATCATCTCCGAGAAGGACAACGGAATCTACGATGCGTTAAACAAAGGGATCGGTATGGCAACTGGAGAAGTGATCGGGTTTCTCCACGCCGACGACGCTTTTGAATCTGATACGGTGCTGGCTACGATTGCCGGAATTATGGCGGATTCGACCGTGCAGGCTTGTTATTCCGACTTGGTTTATGTGCAAGAGGACGATGATGAAAAGATTGTGAGGAACTGGCAATCATCGCCTTTCGAAAATGGGTTATTTATCAAAGGCTGGATGCCACCCCACCCGACTTTCTATACTAGAAAATCTGTTTACGCTAAGTTTGGTGTGTTTGATACCAATCTGAAAATAGGTGCCGACTGGGACCTTCTGGTTCGCTTATTGGAGATAGGAAAAATTGAGACCGTTTATCATCCTGAAGTCTGGGTTCGAATGCGCCTAGGCGGGACGTCAAATCGCAGTTTTTCGAACGTCCTCCACAATAATGTGGAGACGTGGAAACAATGTTGTCGTTATTTCGGCTTTTTCCCGAGTTTGCTATTTCCTCCTCGGAAATGGCTACATCGCCTTAAGCAATTTTGGGTTTAGGTTACTGAATCTCGCCTATACTTGGGCCTCTACCATGTTATCTGAGAAAAAAGTCTATGTTGCTGGCCATCGCGGAATGGTTGGAAGTGCCATTTGCAGAGAGCTAAACTGAATTGGTATGGAAGGTATCATTACCGCAACGAGCCGGGAATTGGACCTGCGACGTCAAAGTGAGACAGAAGCTTTTCTCGCGGAACATAAGCCCGAGGTTGTCATTGTCGCTGCGGCAAAAGTGGGTGGAATCTACGCAAATGACGCGTTTCCCGCTGAATTTGGGTACGACAATTTGATGATTGCCACCAACTTGATACACGCGGCGCATCGACACAAAGTGAGCCGGTTCCTTTTTTTGGGCAGTTCGTGTATCTATCCCAAATTTGCCGAGCAACCGATCAAAGAAAATTCGATTCTCTCTGGAACGCTTGAACCCACCAATGAAGCTTATGCCATTGCTGAAATTGCTGGTCTTAAATTATGCGAATATTATCGAAAGCAAATTGGGGATGTCTTTCATTCTGCGATGCCCTGCAACTTGTATGGTACCGGAGATAACTATCACCCAGAAAATTCTCACGTAATTCCAGCTTTGATTCGACGATTTCACGAAGCCAAAGTGGCAAAGGCACCTAATGTGGCGATCTGGGGAACGGGGACGGCAAAAAGGGAATTCCTTTTCGCAGATGATTTAGCGAAAGGGCTGCTTCATTTGCTTGAAATCGAGAATCCTCCCGATTTGGTCAATATCGGAAGTGGCTCGGATATTTCGATTGTCGAATTGGCCGAGGCGGTGGCAAAAACGGTAGGGTATCAAGGTAGAATTGAAACTGATCCGCCTAAGCCTGATGGAACCCCTCGAAAATTGATGGATTCATCGTTGATGAGGAGCCTTTCCTGGAAACCCGTCATCTCTTTCGCAAATGGATTATCATTAGCGTATTCGGATTTTTTAGATCAGATCGAAACGGCTTAAGTTATTCGAGCCCAAGCCGTGCTCAGTTGACCGATCTCTCCAGCCGTAACCATCTTCAGGCACCCTGAGGCAGGCACCCGATTTCAGAAAGCCGTTCCGCCACTACTTCAGGATAAGCACGGTGTTCTGCCTCATGAATACGTGCCAACAAGGAGGCCTCCGAATCTCCACTTACGATGGGAACCCGCTCCTGACGCAAAACTTCACCAGTATCAATACCGCGATCGACCAGATGAATGGTGCATCCCGTCTCATCATCTCCGGATTCGAGAGCCCGCGAAATTGCCTTGAGCCCCGGGTATTTGGGTAGGAGAGAAGGATGTATATTTAGGATCCTTCCGTCAAAAGCACTTAGTAGCGGCTCACGCAGAACTCGCATAAAGCCTGCCAGCACTACCAAGTCCACCCCTGCAGCCTGCAACCGATCCAAAATTTCTTTCAGCGCAGCATCGGTGAGGTGCCCCCCTTTTGTGTTTCCGGGATCTATCACTATTCCGGGCACCGAATACTGTTCAGCAACACCAAGAATCCCCGCCTCTTGATTATCCGTCAGAACCAAGACGATCTCTCCTCCAAGTGCCCCCCCTTCAGCCGCTTGCAGCAAAGCAAAGGCATTGGACCCTGCTCCCGAGCCCAGAATTGCCACTTTCCGATGATCGGAAGTATCCCCAGAAAGTTTACCTAAAGTGGCACTTGTCGACTTTCCGGGAACTAGTGACAAAATCCTAATCGCTATTCCCAGTCGGACCAATAGCGCCTTTTCCTCATCAATTAATGAATCAGGAGTATAATCGCCTCCTTTAGTATAAACGTGAGGATGAATCGCCTCAATCACCGCACTCGCCCGGCGCTCCTCAAAAACAACCACATAATCGACGGCTTCCAAGGCACAAAGCATCTCTGCCCGGTCTGCCGCTGGGTTAACCGGACGCCCCGGCCCTTTCAGTTCGCGAACCGATTCATCCCCGTTGATAGCCACCACCAAAACATCACCCAACTGGGCAGCTTCATTGAGATAGCGCACGTGCCCCACATGCAACACGTCAAAAGCTCCGTTCGTAAGAACCAGCTTTTTTCCCTCACTGGAAAGGACCTCGCGCAGCAGGGCAACTTCTTCAAGGTTGGAAACAAATCCCATCGACATCTGGGAAAACTATCGCAAGATCTGCCATTCGTCGCAAAATTTATGACACTGAATCCATGAACTGCGCCTGAAATTCCTCTTTCCTCCCAGCCTATTCCCACAGACACTATCGCCATGCATGATCCCCGGATAGACCAATTGGCCCGTCAGTTAGTTCGATATTCCACCGAAACGAAACGGGGAGAAAATGTGCTCATCGAATTGTTTGACGTGCCGGAAGAAGTCGGTGTTGCCCTTATCCGGGAAGTCAGAGCTGTTAAGGCCACCCCTTTTATCAACATTCACAATTCACGTGTCAGCAGGGAACTGGCGCGGGGTGCTACCGAATTGCAGTATGGCGCGATTGCCAAGCATGCCATGCACCAGATGAAATCGATGGATTGCTACATTGCCATCCGCGGCAGCAACAACGTCAACGAACTCTCCGACGTCTCTGCTAAAAAAATGCAGATGCTTTCCACCAAGATGCGCCCCGTCCTCAACGAGCGAGTCAACAAAACCAGATGGTGCGTGCTTCGCTGGCCCAATCCGTCAATGGCCCAGAGTGCCGGCATGTCCACCGAGGCCTTCGAAAACTTCTACTTTGATGTCTGTCTGCTAGAGTATTCGAAGCTGAAGCGCGGAATGAACGCTCTCGCCAAACTCATGACTGAGACCAATGACGTCCACATCATTGGGCCCGGGACCGACTTAAGTTTCAGTATCCGGGGTCTGCCCGGTATTGCTTGCGGAGGAACTCACAATATTCCCGATGGGGAATGCTTCACTGCTCCCGTGAAAAATTCAGTGCAGGGCACCATCAGCTACAATGCTCCATCCATTTATCAGGGCATTGCATTCGACAATGTGAAGCTTGATTTTAAAGACGGAAAAGTGGTCAAAGCCTCAGCCAACAACACCAAGGCCATCAATCGAATCTTCGACACTGATCCCGGAGCCCGCTACATCGGCGAATTTGCGATTGGATTTAATCCAAAAATCAAAGAACCCATGCGAGATATTCTTTTTGATGAAAAGATCGCGGGTAGCTTTCATTTTACTCCCGGACAAGCCTACGAAGTCGCCGACAACGGTAACCGGAGTTCGGTCCACTGGGACCTCGTCAATATCCAACGGCCTGACTATGGCGGCGGAGACATCTATTTCGACGGCAAGCTCATTAGAAAAAACGGCCAGTTTACGACCAAGTCTCTTCAGTCATTAAATTACTGACATCAAATAGATCATGCTGAAAGCAATTGCGTCATTGATGGCAGGAGGCGCCTTTGGAGCACTCTCCAGGTGGGGAATCCACTATCTGGTTGATTCAAAATGGGGCGCCAACCAGTCCTTTCCCTGGGGGATTCTGATCGTCAATGTTCTCGGATGCTTTCTTTTCGGCTGGTTGTTTACCCTTTTTGAACACAAAGCCTGGTTTTCCGATTCGATCCAACTAGCAGTTTTCACAGGCTTCCTCGGCAGTTTCACGACCTTCTCAACATTCAGTTGGAATACCCTGGAACTGCTCAGAAATGGCCAGGCCCTTCTAGCGCTGACTAACGTGGGCGCCAGCGTCATCCTCGGACTACTTGCGGCCTGGGCCGGTATGCTATTAGCCCGATAAGGGGAGAACCAAAAAAATCTGGATTAACGTCGCTTCCGAAAAAGGAAATAACTATCAGAAGTGACACCGACGAACTCCCATCCCCCGTCCTTTTCCACTTCTTGAATGGTACGAGGAAGCAAATTGGTCTTAGATATCTTGTTCACTAGCTCTTTGGGAAAAGTGATTTCGCCATCTTCTGACATGGGAATCCCCTCCTCTTCCGCAATCGCTCGAAATCCGAGGCTGTCCATTTGCTGAGAATCCAAAGACTTGTATTCGTAACCACTACCGCTGAAAACCCCCAGACTGGAAACAAGATTAAGAATAACGACGAGAAGTATCGCCGCGAGCATCGCTAAAACAGTATTTTTCATAGAAGGATTCGGAACAAAACCTCAACAGAATACGCACGATCTGTAAAGATCCAACCCATTCTATCAATCAAAAAACACGCGCTCGATAGCAGCCAAAGTCGCCGCAGTATCGGAGAAATCGCCAAGTAATTCATCGGGACACTCCCGGCGTAATTCGTCACTCGAAACTCCACCAGTCGCTACCGCCACCACCCGGGCACCACAGGCACGGGCGCATGCGATATCTTTCGGAGTATCTCCAATGATGACTGTTCTCTCAGGAGAAAAACCAGCCCCTCCGCCCCCTGATGCACGCTCTATCGCGACGGGGCCCAGCTCATCGCGGATGGAACAGTCATCACCGAAAGCCCCGAACTTGAAATATTCATTGAGCGAATAGTCCGCCAATTTAAGCCTCGCCCCGATCTCAATATTACCGGTGAGCAAACCAAGGGAAAATTCTTCCCTTTGGTGAAGTTCCTCAAGTAAGCGCTTAACCCCGGGCAACACTCTTCCCTTCCCAAGCGAACGGAAAGTCGCTAGCTGCTCGTCCAGTGCTGCGGCATAATTTTTGAAAAAACGATCTCTATGCACAGGATCATCATCGAGATCAAAATGGCTAAAGAGAAACGAAGCCACACTTCCGTCAGTCGCACCCCTCAAATCCAGGGGCGGAAACGAGCGCGCCGAACAGTTCGGGAAGGCCTCAAAGAAACCCTTCTCCAAAGAGATCAACCCAGCGCCCTCTGTATCAACGAGTGTTCCGTCGATATCGAAAAGCAGCAACTTTCTTTCGTGGCTCACCATCCCCGGGGCGCTGTCGCCCCAGTGCAGAATTGAAGAGTTGAGCTATTCACTCTTCTCAGTTTCCTCTTTGGCATCTCCTTGCTCAACAGCATCTCCTTGCTCAACAGCATCTTCTTGCCCTTCGGCATCTTCTTGCTCAGCAGATTCTCCTTCGGGTTCGCTTTCAGCGACGCCGTCATTGTCATCATGGGGATCAACCTCTTCTTGCGCAGCATGAGCGGCTTCCACTTCTTCGATGTCCACATCTTCGTCTTCCGGACGATACTTCCTCACCTGTTTTTCTTTAGGCATCGGCGAAAGCATCATCAGAATATTCCGATTGTTGAGTTTCGGCTCAAGATCGACGTTGGCCATGGTCCCAAGGTCTATCTTGACCCTGTCCATCAGCTTAAATCCCAGCTCCTTGTGCGCCATCTGCCGACCGCGAAACTGCAATTGAATCCTGACTTTGAATCCATGAGCTAGAAAGTCCTCAGCGTGAGTCATCTTGATCGAGTAATCATGCGGATCAATATTGACCCGGAACTTGACCTCTTTTTCACGCTTCTTCGGCTTGTCTGCCTTTTTCTGCTTCGACTGCTCGTACTTATACTTTCCGTAGTCGCAAATGCGGCATACCGGAGGTTTGGCATGCGGCGCAATTTCCACCAAATCAAGGCGGAGCTGTTTCGCTTTCTGCAAAGCTTTGTAGGTGGGGAGCACTACATTGTGCTCACCGTAGATGACTCGAATTTCAGGTGATCTGATTCGGTCGTTTACCCGCGTCCTTGGCTCGCGGGGTCTTCGTTTCATGGGTCTCTTAGCGATAGCGAATTACCTCCAATGGATGTGTGTGTTCTTTGTCGAAAGCAGCCCCGACAGGGGATGCGAAAAATTTCAAAGGATTACTAGAAAGTAATCGGAGAGACAATAATCCCTCTTTGGCGGAAAAACGAATATCGCCAAAAGCTAAACAGTGCTGGAATAGCGAACTGCTCATAAACTGCGGGAGCGAATCTCGGCGACGATCTGGTCCTTAAATTCGTCCACGCCAATGGCTCCTACATCACCACGATCTCGGTGACGAACGGATACTTGATTCGATTCCTGTTCTTTCGCTCCTATAATTAACATATAAGGAATCCTATCGAGCTGAGCAAGCCGAATTTTAGCCCCAATCTTCTCATCGTCTTTATCGACCGTTACCCGAACCCCCGCATTCTTTAGAATTTTGCTAACTTCAGCTGCCAAATCGACGAACTTCTCCGAAATTGGCAGTATTCTCACCTGCTCAGGCGAAAGCCAAGTAGGGAACTTCCCGGCAAAATGCTCAATCAGCACCCCCACAAACCGCTCCATTGATCCGAAGGGAGCCCGGTGAATCATCACCGGACGATGCGGGCTGTTATCCGCGCCAATGTATTCCAATCCAAATCTTTCTGGCAAATTGTAGTCAACCTGCACCGTGCCAAGCTGCCATTCGCGTCCAATCACGTCTTTAACCACAAAATCGATTTTTGGGCCATAAAAGGCTGCCTCACCCGGTTCTTCAGCAAAATCAGTTCCCAATGATTCAGCCGCCTCTCGAAGTGCCTGCTCGGCCTTGTCCCACTTTTCGGGCTCACCAACATACTTCGAGGAATCTCGATCCCTCAAGCCAACCCGAACGCGATAGTCTTCCATCCCAAGCGTGCCCAAGACTATCTTCACGAGCTCAAGGCAGCCCATGATTTCATCTTTGACCTGCTCCTCGGTGCAGAACAGGTGCGCATCATCCTGAGTAAAACAGCGAACTCGAGTCATCCCGCCCAGCTCTCCAGACTGCTCCCAACGATAAACCGTCCCAAATTCAGCAAGGCGCACCGGCAAATCACGATAGCTGTGATGATTGCTCTGATATATCTTAATGTGGTGCGGGCAGTTCATCGGCTTCAGCATGAAACCCGCCACTTCTCCCGATTCCAGCTTGTTCGAAAGCTCCCCGCAAGAGCACCCTTCGTCCGAAAGAGCCTTCATCGCCTCTCTTTCAGGAATAGGAGGAAACTGTGAATCGGCGTAATACGGAAAGTGCCCTGAAGTCCTGTAGAGATCCAGCTTCCCAATGTGAGGAGTAAAAACCTGACTATATCCCTGACGCTCGAGATGCTCCCCAATAAAATTCTGAAGCTCCTGACGAATCACAGCTCCGTTAGGTTTCCAGAGAATGAGCCCCTGCCCCACCGCCTCATCGATATGAAAAAGATCGAGATCTTTCCCGATTTTCCGGTGATCGCGAAGTTTTGCCTCTTCGAGACGCTCGAGATGCTCTCCCAGTTGAGTCTTATTTTTAAAAGCCGTCCCATAGACACGCTGAAGTTGGGCATTATCCGCGTCGCCCTTGTAGAAGGCACTCGCCACGCTCATCACCTTGAACGCTTTGCAGTTCCCGGTGCGCCCCACATGAGGTCCCGCGCACAAATCCCAGAAGTCCCCGTTCTTAAAAATCGAAATCTCTTCGTCCTCAGGAATCTCCTCTAGCAGGTCTATTTTGAAAGTGCTGGGAACATCACGATCGCCCAAGGCAGCGAGACGGCCACTCTTGGCGAGCTCAAGCGCTTCGCTTCGGGAAACCACCATCCGCTCGAAAGTCTGGTTTTCCTTTACTACCTTGCGCATCTCGGCCTCGATGCTTTCAAAGTCATCAGGAGTGATCCGATGCTCCAAATCGACATCATAGTAGAATCCCTGATCAGTCGGAGGACCGTAAGCGAACTGCGCATCCGGCCAAAGTTTCGAAATAGCTGCAGCCAGAACGTGGGCAGTTGAATGCCTCAAGCGTTCCAAATCAGACATCTGATTGCGCTCATCCAGTGATTTCCGCTGTTTCTCCTCTGATTCGGCCATAGTTACGATCCCTTCCGGGGTGATCAAACTACCCATTTTACAGCAATTACAAATAGAATGCTTCCTGAATCGAAGACTCCTTCAAAGAGAACTATTTTCACTCTTGAGTGAATACTGCTCAAATACCCCTTGAATACCTGAGTAAAGTGAGGAAATTAGCGCCCCGATAAAAATCATCGGACGGGATGTAGCACAGCTTGGTAGTGCGCCTGGTTTGGGACCAGGAGGTCGCTGGTTCGAATCCAGTCATCCCGACTCTCTTTCGCAACGCGAAAGAGCAAAGACAGCCCCCGCTGGGGGTCTACACCAAAGATTGGGGGAAGGGCATTTTTTTGAGGTTTGGTCTATTAGGATTATCCGCACTGAGCGATCACGCGCAGGCGATAATTGTTAAAGTTTCGGAAGCCGTAGGCACGTCTTTGAATGAGTTTCATCTTTCGGTGGAAGCCTTCTGTGATTCCGTTGTTTTTGGTGAAGCGCCACATGCAGACTATCGCTTCTTCCTATACTCACTCTCAGTCATCCGATTCGTCTTTCCTAGTAGGCGCTCTCTGCACGGACCGTTTCAGGGCGACGGAGGCAACGCCAACAATCAGGCCAACCCAGATCATGCCGACCACTCCGAGCGCGATGCAGATGATTTTTCCCAGAGGCTCCACCGGAGCGAAGTCTCCGTAACCGATCGTCAGGGCGGTGACGAAGGCGAGATACTGGCCGTCCCAGAAGGCCGTCGCTTCCACCTTGGTAAGGATCCAGCCGCCGATACCGATCAAAAGGACGAGCGCAAGAAGAACCCCTCGAATCTGTGAAGCGATAAAAAAGAATTCCCGGCTGAAAGAAAGGAACTCCCGAAGACGAAGGATTTTCAGAATCGCTTTCATTGGAGCAGTTTGGGAACGGGAGGTGTCTCGCCGGTCTTTTCACCGCCCTCCGCCGTTCCCTTCATGACCAGCACAGAGGCGGTCGTACCCACCCGCAGTTTGACTCTATCTGGCACGTCCTTCAAATGCACCCGGACCGGCACGCGCTGGGCGAGCCGGATCCACTCGAAAGTCGGGTTGATGTTCGGCAATAGATCCTCGCCGGTACTCCCGTCGTCCTGGGCGATGCCCCAGCCGATGCTGTCGACGTTTCCCTGGAGCGGGGTGTCGGGGTAGCTCATCAGCGTGACAACGGCTCGGTCGCCGATCTCGACATCGCCAACGATGTCCTCCTTGAAAAATCCGTGAATCCAGAAACTCTGGATGTCGACGAGGGCGAGAACGGGTTGGTTCGCGACCGCTTGGCTCCCGAGCCGGAGATCGAGATTGGTGACGTAGCCGTCCACCGGCGCCAGCACCTTGGTGAATTCCAGATTGAGTTGGGCCTGTTCGAGCTCGGCCATCGCGGCCCGCAGCTGGGCGTTCTCATCACCCGGTGCGCCAAGATCGGCCTCGGCCTTGGCCAGCTCCGCCTCCGCCTGCATCCGGAACGCATTGGCTTCGATCAGCATTTCCTCGGCCTTCTCGAATTGGGAAATGGCGATGTTCAAGTTATTGAGAGAGTTGCTGAGATCCTGCTGCGAAACGCCTCCCGATACCGCCGACTTCTTGATCCGGTCGTAGGTGATCTGGGCGTCATCCTGGTTGGCCTTGTAAGCCTTGATCGAACTCTGGGCCTGCTTGATGCCCGACTTGTATTCCGCCACGATCGCGGTCGAAGCTACAACCTGGCTTGCCAACGCCTTGAGACTGTCGCGGGTGCTGTCGAGATTCGCCTGGGCTTGGTCCAGGTTCGTCTGGAAAGTGCGCGGGTCGATCTCGAAGATGACGTCGCCTGCATTGACCAACTGGTTGTCGACGATGGGAATTTCGACGATCGGGCCGGTAACCCGCGAGGTAATTTGGATAACCTGAGCGCGAACCATGCCGTCGCGGGTCCAGGGATTGGTCACGTAGTGACGATACCTACCCAGCACCAGCACCACGGCGACCGCGACGACAGCAAGGGTGAGAAGAATACGTACGGCTTTGCTTTTCATAGTGGAATGGTAGGAAAGTTTTCAGACAGGGATGATGAAAGTGCCGATGATCACGGAGTAAATCACGAGGAGCGCGAGGTAGACGAGGGGAGGATAAAAGAAAAACCGCGACAGGCGATGACGGTTCAACAGCGTCGCCGTCACCCAAGTCGCAGCCAGGGCGAGCAGCGCCACGACGAGGAGAGGTGGGAGATAGACACCTCCAATGTTGTATTCGCTGGGTATCATGATTCAGAAACCTGATTACAAAAACTAATTACAAAAAACTAATTACAAAAAACTAATTACAAAAAACTGATTACTCGTTAAAATTTTTCTTCCCGCAACCGCTCCCAGTCCACTTCATTCGCCGCCCCCGAATACACCAGGGCCGCTTCCGAAAAACCACGAAAGCCGCCCAGCAGCCGGTAAAAATTCTTGCGCTCTTCCGTGCTGACGGCCTCGGGATCGGCTGTATTCATTACCTCCTCGATGCGGAGATTCAGGTTGTCGAGCCGGGCTTTCAGTTTCTCCCGAAGGTCGTCCACTGAGTCGGTCTCGGGACACTCCGACCACCGGCGGCAGTTTTCTTCAATCACCATCCGCCAAGCCCGGACGTCCTCGGTCAGTTCGCGGACGAAGACTTCTGCATGGGGAGCCTGGCGCGCTTCGATGAGATCCTCCAGGCGAAAGTCGAGCACCTGGAGACTGGCCACGATCCCGTCGATCCGCTGCGGCGTGACACCGGTAAATTTCCCGGGATCGATCTGCTTGCCCCAGCGGGCTAGCTTCCCCGGCAGGGACCCGAGTTCCTGCCGGTGATAAGCGCGCCTCATCCGCTCAAGGAAGTTCCGCGCCTCCAGTTGCTCGGCACCCATTCGCGACAGCAGGAATTCGCAGCTCCGGAAAAATCGGGCCACCATGCTTACGAAAGCCTTTTCCGGCCGCGGCGTGCGGGTGACGTAGGACGTCGCAACCACCAGCGTCAGGGCCATCATCGTGAAAAGGAACAAGTTCGCCGCCGCCGCGAAATTGTAAGTCTGTTCGTTCTTGATGCCCAAGAGGATGAATAGGGCCAGGAAGACCGCCAACTGGGCGGTCCCCTTGAGAAAATAGGCCGCCCCGAACGAGAACGCGAAGATCAGCATGGCGAGCTGCCAGAAGGTACTCAACTGCGGCATGATGAAGACGTATGCGCCTAGCCCCACCGTGTAGGCACAGGCGAAGGGCTTGAGAAGAGGTAGACGAAGGAACGGCACCTGGACGAAGGCGAGGGTCAGGCTGGGCACGAACTGATACCAGGCGATATGCCCCGGCGGGTCCACATAGATCCAGAGGAAAAAGCCCACCCACATCGACAGGGTCACCATCACGGCGCCCCGGATGCGATCGGGATCGATCGACGGAAGGCCGAAGGAACCTTTCATCTTTTGCCCGCCCATCGCCCCCTCCGGTTCATAACCCTCGATATCCCGTGCGCAATCGAGGATGGCGGTGACAAGTTTATCCAGGCGCTTCAACTCGTTCAGGGTTACTTCCAAGGCCGCCTTCCCGAAGTGATCCAGCCGGGCGACGCGCTCCTCGTCCAGGCCGACCGAGATCCGCTGGGAGATCCGGCTCGGTTTCTCTCCCCCGAGGATGCGCCGCGCTTCCGCCAACCGCGCTTCCAGCTCGTCGAAGAGCGCTTCCTCGTTGAGCAGGGTCTTCCTGAGATTGGATTTCTGCATTTCGGAGAAGCCGGATACCAGTCGATCCAGGATCTCGACGACGGTGCCGGACAACCGGTAGAAGCGCGTCCAGAGGCGGCGCACCTCGAAAACCCGGTGACTCTCCGCGATGGCGGCCTGGACAGTCTGCTCCAGCTGCGTCGCCAGTTTCCTGGCAGCATCGCGATCCTCCCGCATCGGTTCCACCTCTTCCTCTTCTGATGCACCTTCAGTCACATGGTCCCGATACTGGCGCATCAATCGGCCGTGGGTGGACAACAGATCGCTGCTCACCTTGTTCAGTGTGTCGAGGCTAGTGCGCGGCCAGATAAATACGGACACCGCGGTCCAGATACCGATCCCGATCGCTGTTTCCAGCGCGCGGTAGGCGGCAAACTCGAAGGAATGGGCCGACGAACCCGGCCCGGCGGTAATGATCATCATGGTAACAAAACCGGCCACGAACCAGAAGTAGGGACCGCTCCGGCCCTGCACCATGTAGGCGACGAAAAAGAGGTAGGGGGTAAACGACAACAGAAAGAGCCAGCGGTCCTGGGGAAAAAGCCCCAGGAAAAAGAGTCCGGCCACGAAGGCGAACAGCGTACCGCCGAGCCGAAGCGCGCCTTTCTGCAAAGACTGCCCCGTGGTCGACGCGCTGATGAACGCAATCGAGGTCGCCACCCAGCTCGGATTAGACCAATCCAGCCGCAAGGCCACGTAATAGCCAATCACGATGGCGACGCCGATCTTGATGGCTTCCTTGGCCTCTGTCGAAAGGGAGATCATGAAGTTTGGGTAGAGAGTTTTTCAACAGTCTCTTAAGAGACCGTTTCATCTTTCCGGGCCAGGACCCGGGCCAAGCGGTTCGCCCAGAGGTTCGCCGTGAGGCCGTGGCCGACCACGCAAAAGGTGACCGTACAGACCACTGTGTGAATCAACACTGACTCCGAGGACAAGTCGGAAGCGCCGACAATGATCAAGAACACAATACTCGCCAGGCCGCGGGGCCCGAACCAGGCCAGGAACAGCTTCGTCTCAAAGATCTCTCCGGTTCCCCAGAGGGACACTACCACCGGCAGCATGCGGATGACGGTGAGACTCAGCAGCGAGTAAAGCACCACGTCCCAGGTCATCGTAGCCCAAAACTGGCCCATCATGACCGCCCCGAAGATCACCCAGGTTAACATGGCCAGCAGTTCGGCAATCCCCTCACCAGCCAACACCAGTTTGTGGGTGCGTCCCCCAGCGAAGTGGCCGAACAGGAGCCCGCCGACAAAGGCCGCGATATAGCCGCTGCCGTGTAGGCTTTGAGCCGTGGCAAAGCAGGCCAGCGCCAAGGTCACTACAGGGATCTGCATCCAGATTTCCGTTAACCAGTCTTTCCGGACGCAATAGCGCAGCAACGCTATGGCAATCGTCACCAACACCACGGCAACGGCAATGCCGATACCGATCTCCTCCAAGAGCAGCGTGAAAGCGAGCTTGCCACCACCGCCGTCCCCAGTGGATTGAGTCGCCAGGGCCAGGAAGACTAGCAGCACCGGCACACAAAGGCCGTCATTCAGGCCGCTCTCTGCATTGAGACCTTCCCTGACCCGTTCCGGCACCGCTTTGTTGCTGACCACACCCTTGCCGAGGGCCGCGTCTGTCGCCGCCAGCATTGTCGCCAGCAGGCAGAGTTCAAACAGGGGCACATCGGGAAATATCAGCGTGCCCAAAAATGCGCCGAGGGCAATACAGATCGGCAAGCCAACCAGCAACATGCGCCGGGGGATCATGGCATGAGATCGCAGGGTCTTGAGGTCGGCATTGGCCGCATCGATAAAGAGCACTAGCGCCAGGGCGAGGTCGGCGACGACCCGGAGTTCAACGGCGTCGACATCCAAGTCAAGAAAACCCAAGCACACCGGCCCGGCAATCAGGCCAAAGAAGATATAAATGATCGGGCCAGAAACCCAACTGCGCTCCACCCGGCCGGCGATGACGCTGAAAATAAAGGCGAAAATGGCTAAGGTTGCTAGATCGTTGTACATCAGTCGTATGGGTTGTCTCTTTTCTTCGTTTCTTTGATGTCCAATTTCAGTGCGCCATCGTCGGTGAGCCCCAGGGCATTCCGAACTTCAACTGAGGCGATGACTTCAATCTTGTTGGTCGCATAATCCGCGACGTCTGGCAAGACAATGGCGGCATCGACCTTTCCCCCAATCGAGACCGGGAAGCAGCGGGCGTCGCAATCCTGTGGACCGTCGTTGGGGTTGTCGATGTTCACACCGCGCGACTCCTTCAGACGGTTCCAAACAGAAATCGATTCCGGGTCGTCGATGATCAGGTTGACTGTGCCGGGGAATGGGTCGATACCCAGCTTGTCGATAAATTGCCGACGCGCCCAGTCCAACCGGGTGAAGTGTGCGCCGCGGGAGGCTCCGGTGGCGAGTCGGCCTTGAATGGTTTCGCCGGTTTCGCTCTCTTCACGAATCCACTGCAAGAAGGTCACCGAAACGCCGTCCGGGTCGCGGAGCTGAAAGAGCCGGGCATCCCAGGAGGTTGATTGCGGAGACGGCGCGTCCAGCTTGATACTGCTCCTGGCGGCTTCGATGTCCTCGACCTCCACCACCACGTGAAAACGGTCGGCCGCTTCGCCGAGAGCCAGGGGCTTTCGCTCCCGCTGGTTGTCGAGGATCTCCAGTCGCATGCCTCCCAGCTCAAAACGTACGCCACGCCCGTTAGGGCGATCCCACTGGTCGACGATGGAGAACCCGAGATCCGTCCCGTAAAACTGCACAACCTCGTCATACCTGTCGGTCATCAGTGCCGCGTAACTCATGCAGTTACCTCCTGATTGCTGCCGGCCGTGCTGAGAATCGCCCGATTGCATCGTGGAAGCACCTCGTCCATTAGCAGTCGCAGGCTCCGCTCCCACGCCTCGCGCTCCCCTGCAGCGTCGTAGGAGACGATCGTCAAGTGCCCGAAGCCTCCTGTCTGCTCCTGAAGATCCATGATTTTGTCTGCCACCGTTTGTGGCGAGCCAACAAGCCAGAGGTTGTCGGCCACGTAATCGACGTCGATCGCCTCATCGGGCATCGACGGGTCGGTCTTGAGGAACGGGCCGAGCCCCAGGCCGAGATAAATCGGTAAGAGAAACTCGCGCCAGCAACGGCCCATGATCCCGCCGAGGGCGAGTTCGCGGGCTTCCTCATCCGTCGGCGCGACGTAGACATCCCGGATGATGCGCCAGTCGTCGCGGTTCGGCGTCCGGCCGCTGCGGGCTGCGCCCTCCTCGACCGCTTCCCAGTGTTTCGCAGTCATCGAGGCATCGGGACTGACGCTCAGGCTCACCGGGATGTAACCCTTCTCGCCCGCCAGCTTGTGGTTCGCCGAACCCGGGGTCAGCCCGGCGATGGCGATCGGTGGATGAGGCTTCTGGAAAGGAGTGAGATGGTAGCCCAGGCTGGGCAACTCGCTCTGCACCGCGCCCATCGACCAGAATTCGCCTTTGAAATCCGTCGCGCCCTCTTTCCAGAGCCGGGTCATCATCTCGATCGACTCGAAGGTCATGCGCCGGTTAGCTCCGTTGCTGGTATCGATTCCAAAAAGCTCGTGATCACTTGGCAGGGCGCTGATGCCGACGCCGAGCTGGTAGCGACCCTGCGCCATGTGGTCGAGGTAAGCAACGCGGTGCGCCAGCTCGACGGGATGGTGGTAAGGTAAGAGGTGCCCCAGGGGACCGAGGCGAATCTGTTTGGTCCGCTGGAGCGCTTGCGCGATCAGCAGGTCGGGGGCGGGGCACGGTTCCCAGCCGGTGGTGAAATGCTCCCCGATCCAGGCTTCATCGAAGCCGAATGCGTCGAGACGCTCCAGCTCCTCCAGATCCCGCCGCAGCCCTTCACCGATCGCCACTTCGGGCGGGTGCGATGGCATGAGTAATGCTCCGAATTTCATATATTGGTTTGCTGCTTGTTAGTTGGTTTTGAATCGAACGGCCGTTTCTTCCTTGGTGGACGATTATTCCGAGACGAGGATTTCGCGACCGTTCAGGGTCTGGATGGGGCGCGCGTTTGCCTTGATCAGCCCGGCGAACTTCGTGATCTGGTCCCTGGAGACCTCAACCGGGGTCTTCAGGACGCGCCACTGGACCCCTTCTGTTCCCGGCGGCGTAGTGAGAGATCCGCTGTAGTTGAAGTATCCGAGATCGGACGGAAGAAAGCCGGCGACGTCGACCACGGCGTCCGGGGTCGCGGTTTTGCCCGCTTCCGTCGGCATGTGTTTCCAGATCCCGGCGATGAAGGGGTTTTCTTTGCCTTCTTTCATGAAAATGCCGAGAACGGCGAGAGTTCCATCGCTCTTTTTGTGCACCAGGTGCGCTCCCATCGCGAAAGGTTTGCCGTCGACGGTGTGTTCACTAGGAGTGTGGAAGTGAATCTGAGCGAATTGGAAGGTTTCGTTGCCAACCGTCATGGTGCTCCCGGCGGGGTAGTTGACCTGGATGGTGTGCCCGTTGTTGAGGACCTTGAGCGGCACTTCCTTGTAGTCAATCTGGATCACGGGAAGTTTCGCGGGTCTGGCGCCGGCGATGTTGATCGGGGACTGTTTCAGACCTTCCTTACAGAGTCTGAACTCCGGAGAAAGATCGCCCCACTTGTCGGGGCCATTCTCGCCGGTGTAGCCCCAATGAACCGCCGTCTTGTCTGCATGGCTGTCGTCTTTATCCCAGTAGGAGAAGATGACTGCCGCCACCGTCAGGGCGGCGAAAACGCTTAGTGCTGCTTGTTTTTTCATCGTTTCTGATCTGATTGTATGGAGCGCGTGCTGGCTCACAGTCGGTTGGGAGTGCGGACCGGGAGGGGCTTCCCCTCCTCTGGGATCGACTCTCAGGTGGTGGTCTTGAGATTGGAGGCTTCGGAATTTTCTTCCTGCGATTTCTCCGACTTCTTGCTGTCGACGCCAGGCCAGCGTTCGAGAAAGTCCACTTCGATGTCGAAGAGGTCAAGGACCCGGCCAATGCTGTGGTTCACGATGTCGTCGATCGTTTTTGGACGGCTGTAGAAGGCCGGCATCGGCGGGGCGATGATGGCGCCCAGTTGGGCAGCCTCGTATAGGAGCTTGCAGTGACCGACGTGCAGGGGAACCTCGCGCGGCATGAGCACCAAGCGTCGCTGTTCCTTCAGAACGACGTCGGCGGCCCTGACCAGCAGACTGCTGGCGGCGGAATGGACGATCCCGGAGAGGCTGTTCATCGCACACGGCGCGACGATCATTCCCTCGGTCTTGAAGGATCCGCTCGAGATCGAGGCGGCCTGGTTGCCAATCCCATGAACCACGTCCGCGAGATCCTCAACATCCTTGGGTGTGTAGGTCGTCTCGATCTCGATGTTCAATCGAGCGAACTTGGTCATGACGAGGTGGGTCTCGATATCTTCTTTTTCCTTCAGGACCTGCAAGAGGCGGATTCCGTAGATGGAGCCGGTTGCACCCGACATGCCGATGATGATGCGTTTCATAATGTGTTAGAGTTAGTTGGGTTCAGGAGAGTTGACTTTCGAAATTCAGGGCGTTGGTCACGTCGCAGTGAATCCGGGTAATGGATTGTGATATATTCTGTTTCGCGGCAGCGGCGATGCTACCGCGCTGGCGCAACGCATAGGTAGAGTGGCATAACGATGATCTCCTTTTCTGCCCTGAGATTTTCATTCTGTGGATTGCATTCTCCGTCGGGCTACTCTGATTCTCTTGGCGTCCCCAGCCCCGCGTGCCGATAGAGGATCCGTCGCATTTCCTCGACGGCCTCGGGATGCTTACAAATAGTGGTGTGGGTGGCGTGGACCACTTTCTCGGAAACCGCCTCGTCGAGATGGGCGCTCGTGTAGGGCACGACCGTGTCGCTGCTTTCCTCGAGCGACTGCTCAGGTTTGTGGCGACCGATGATCGAATGAACGGCCACACCATCGCGAACTGGATTCTCGAGGATCGCCGTGAGGACCGGAGAACCGGGCTTCAATCCCCGAACGCTGTCGGGGCGATCTTCAATGACCTCCCGGCCGGCCTCGGTCAACCCCTCGATGTCTACCAGTGACCGGTCCATGAAGATTTCCCTTGGAAAGCTGACCAGCTTGTGACCGAGGTTCCCGATCGGGCTAGTCGCGATATTGCTTCCGCGGTGAGGGGCCGCCAAACAGATCACCCGGGAGACATTCGGATTGGCCTCAAAGATCAGTATGTCCCGGACCGTCCGTTTCTGCTCCTCGGTGAGGTCGTCCAAATCCTCGATGGGCCGGTCGAAGAGGAAATCCTTGAAGACGTTTCCACTGGGTCGGACTTGCGCATTGCTGAGAACTCCTCCCATGCTGTGTCCCACCAGGATCATTTGGCGAAAGTGAGGATTCCGGCGCCCGGGATCGTAGCGTTCCTGGAACTGTTGCAACCGTTCCCGGAGAAACGCGGAATTGTAGACGATCGGGAATCCGGTGGAATAGCGAAACACCATCAACTGGTATTTGTCTCGAAGCTTCGGGTCGGCCCGGAGTTCGTTGAGCGCCTCAAGCCAGATTTCGGGATTCGACATCAGACCATGCACCAGGATGATCGGGATTTGGTCCGGGCGGAACGGCTCCAGTTGATAGAGGCCGGTGTGGTCGAGGTACTTATCCGGATGGGTCATCGCCTTGAAACCCGCTTTGCGATCGACGTCGTAATCGGCCTGGACCACCAGGGGCACGGTCAGATCCGCCGCTGCGGGAAGTTTCCGGCCGCGGACGGCGACGGTATTCGTGAGCAGGAGATCAGTCAGCCGCAATTCCACCTCGCCTCCGCCTCGACCGAAATCCAGTAGGGCATTGACCGGTACCGTCATGCCGATTGGAGACAGGAAGGGGTTCTTCTCCCGTCGTTTGTCGGTTCCCTTCCGGTGAACGATCATCGCCGCTCCGATGCCTTCCGAGCGGATGCGCTCCATCTCATAGTTGCGAAGCTCGATCCGGTCGGCGGATTCGAGGCTGTCGTACTCGGCGGGGTCGATCGAGGAGGCTCCGCTGGATCGGTAGCGGAGACGATAGTTTTTCCAGGGACCCGCGAACGTGGCGCTCTTGTTCCACGAATAAGCAGAGTTGAAGAGAATTGTGGCAACCCGGCCGGCGCTGTGGTTGTAGGCCGCCGCGAGGGGAGCATCGTCCGACTTTCCACTGCCGGCGGCAGCGATGGCCGGCTCGAAGGCAAGTTCGGCGGCGGCGAGATGATAGCCCACGGCCGCCCGGGAGTCTTCGTCCGCCAGCCGGTCACCGGTGTCAGAACACAATTCGATCAGGGCGAGGCGTTCGGCGCCGGTCGGCGCCGGTCCCAAGTCTTCCCGTAATGCCGAAATCGCCTGCGCGGGATCCCGGCGGTAGGCTCGTATCTGTTCGCCTCCTCCCAGAACGGCCCGGGTGCCCGGGGTCAGCCTGTTTGAGTTTATCAGGTCGCCGACGAGCGGCGAGCTCGCCAAGGGCTGATCGAGCCGCTTGATGCCGGGCGAGGCGCAGGAGCAAACGAAAAGCCCACAGGCGATGGCTGCGGCGATGGTCTGCCGGCTCTTCCAGTTACTGTCACTTTCGACGGTCATATTCCCGGCCGGTTTTCCCTTCGCCAGTCTTTTTGAAGTGGAATCAATGATGTTCTGCATCGCTTTTGTTTCGATGTCGATTGCCGTCGATGCTTTCAATCGGTTGAACCTCTGGATTGAAGCGGTCATGAGGAGGTTGTGCGCTCTCGACGCATGACGAGCGCGGCGAGCCCAAAAAGGATCGTTCCCGTGACGCCATTCACCTGCGGAGGATTAATCCAGAAAACAAAGGCGAACACGGTTAAGGCCGCATAGGTCACCGCGTTGATGACGGCCATGCGATAGAAGAGCTCGGGTGGCAATTTGCGTGAGAGCCCGATGACCGCATTGAAGAGTCCGAAGAAAAACGCCGAGACTCCCAACCAGATGCTGAATCCGGAAAGCGCGCGGTGCGCGTTCTGCACCCCTAACTTCCCAAAGTCCCACGTGTTGGCGATCAGTGACTCGCGAACGAGATCTCCATCGGGTATCACCTCGGGCCCCAAGGGCGAGTGCTTGCCCAACACGAAGTCGACATCCACGATGAAGGAGTGAAGGGACGCAAAGGCGAACCAGTGGATCGTCCCGATGAGGAAAAGGATTCGTGCAAGTTTCATGGTTGGTTGAGTATTTCAGGTCAACAGGTCGGGCGAGTGGCATTCACCTTCGCTATTTTCTTCATTCTGTCTGTTGCCGCTGGGTTCCGTGTTCAGGTCGAACGCAGATACCCTTTTGCCGGCGATCTTTCCCGAGGCGTTTCGTTAAACCCGCGAGCCCGGGGAAGAACCATGGCGTTCAGCAGCCATGGTCCCCCGAGCAGAACGGGACTTAATCGTGCATTGCCGGCTCGCTACCGAGCCGCTGAAAACCGGATCAGTGATTGGTTTCCCGTCCGGCTTCGCCTTCGCCGGTCTTGTTGAAGTAGACCCACGGGGTGCTCGAGGAGGCATGCTTCTGCAATACCGGGTCGGGCGTGCGGAAACCCCACTTGTCCCAATTGCCGAGCACTTTGTCCTGGACGTCTTTCGGCCAGGCCCGTCGGAAGGTCAGAATCCCGGGCTTGGCTTTGCCAGTATGCTCTTCGAGACCGAGGCAGCTGTAGATAGCGATTCCCGAGTCACTTGTAATCTCCTGTCCCTCGACGCCAACCCGACCGTTGTAGTCGTCCATGCTGTGGTAGGCCTCCGTCCCGACGCCGTAGAATGGTGAATCGTCAAAGTACCAGACTCCCTTCCTCGGGTGGTTGCGGCCGGCGAAGGCGTAGGTTACGGCGAGTGGGTCTTCGGGATCGATGTCTTCGCCCACCACCAGGATCTTGGTGAAGCAGCCGCCAATGTGATTCCAAAAGATGAATTTGCCGAGCTTGTTCATGAACTCGTCGAGGGTCCAGCCGGTGATGTCGTGCCAGTCGCTCTTCACCCGGAGCACGAACCAGCTGCCTGAGGACTCGATGGTAACGAGACCGTCGATGATCGGAAAGCCCTCCTTCTTGAGGCTCATCACCACGTCGCCAGTATTGCAGACAGCGATGCCGATCACCGTGCTGTTGGGTGTCACGGCGGGGACGGCGGTCGGAAGAATTGCCTTGTTCCTGAAGGTCACACAGGTGATGACCTGCTTCGGCTTCGGCAGTCTCTTGCCTTCGAAGTGATAGCCAGCGTGTTCGCCGTAGGGGCCCTCCATGAGCGTCTCCGTAACCGAGACGTAGCCCTCGACGACGATTTCGGTCGTCGCGGGAACAAGCAGGTCGTTGGTCTCGCACTTTACCATCTCGATGGGCGCGTTGAGCATCTGGCTGGCGACATCGTACTCGTCGACGTTGTCGGGGATGCGACTGGCGCTCTGCCAGGCACAAACCGGCGGCACGCCGAAGGCGATGGCGAAGGGCATGTCCTCGCCCTTATCGGCCCACTGCTTCCAGATCATGCCGTTGTGCTGGGTTGTCGGGATCCAGAAGCCCGCCATCGTGTTCTTGTCAATCACGGCGGAGCGGTTGATGGACCAGTTGGTCCACGAGCCATCGGGGGTCTGGCAGGTGTTGACACCGGCGGACTGCAGCATTCGCTCGGCGTCGCCCGCGTGCTGGAGCGGCACAGGGAGCTTGAACAGGTCGATCTCGTCACCGACCCACTTGTTCTCCTTGCAGGGCGCATCCTTGTTCTCGACGATTTTCGGCGGGTGCACCGGATTGTTTTCCACGGAATGCATGTAGGCTTCCAGGATTTCCATCAGCGAGGCATCGAGCGGTGCGCCCACGTTGGCCGCCACCCGGCACCAGGGTCGGCCGGGTGTGCCGCTCTTGGTAAAGCCCCATTCGGCGGCGCGGAATTCCCCGCTGTCCTTGATCTTGTTGAAGATCGGCGAGGGCGAGAGGGTCTCGTCCGCGAGGCGGCAGATCGCGCCCATCTCGAGGTCCCAATCGACCTCGTCATCGATGGCGAGATATTCGCCTTCTTTTTGCATCAGTTCGAGGAATTCGCGGTAGCTGCGCGGGATGGAGTCGTAGTCGATTTTAATAGCCATGGTATTTGGTTTGGTTAACGTGGGTTCGATTGGTTTCAGTAATAAATGTATAGGTCATTCGGCTCCAGGAATTCCTGTCTATTCCCGCCAAACTTCCAACTTAGCAAGCTACGCACGGAGATCCGCAAACAATGCACTGCTCGCAGTCTGAGGAGGCAGGTGCGGCGGAATTGGCGATCCCCGAGAGGCTGTTCATGGCGCACGGGCGACGATCATTCCGTCCGTCTTGCTTCCTACGAAAGTTCAAATTCGTCTTTCGCGATTGCTCTGCTTGAGTTGGGTGATTCACCTCGGGATTCATGTTTGCCTCTACCTTAGATATGAGCAATTTTGCTGAAAAACCCCTCACGCAGACCAAAAAAAGATCCGCCCTCCCAGATAGCCTGCCATCGGGACGCAGCAATTCCCCGGTTCCGTGAGCCGATGTGGTGTGGTGGAAAGAGCGCCCAGCTCTGAGCGGCGGTCTCAGCCCCCCTCGGTCAGTTCCCTCTGCAACCAGGCCCGGGAAAAGGTCCAGTCGCGCTCGGCCGTGGCGGGAGATATGTCCAGCACAACGGCGGCTTCCTTGATCGTCAGGCCCACGAAATAGCGGAGGCTGACAAGGCGCCCCTTGCGTTGATCTTCCTGCTCCAGCTTCTCCAGAGCCTCGTCGAGGGCGATGAGTTCGTCGTCCCGGACCGGGACCGCAGGGGCATTGATGGAATCCTCGGGCAACGGTTCGGGCCTCACCCCGCCGCCCCGCCTGGCGGCGTTTTTCCTCCGGGCCCGCCCGATGAGGAGGCGCCGCATGGTCTCGGCTGCGGCCACGTAGAAATGCCCGCGGTGATCCCACTGCGCTTCGTCGCGCTTGGACAGCACGAGGTAGGCCTCGTGCACCAGCTCCGTGGCGCTCAGCGTCTGCCCCGGCGCCTCGTTGGCGAGTTTCTTCGCCGCGAGCCGACGCAACTCGTCGTAGACCGACGGAATCATCGAGTCCGTCGTCTTCCGGCCGCCGGATTCGGAATCGGGTATATTATTGCTCACAGGTGAACTATCGCGGAAACCCACCGCGGGTCAATCCCGCTTCCCGCCGCCCCGGTGCCCCCGAAACAGGTCGTTGAGGATCGTCTTGCGGGCGCCCGCTTTCCCCTTCACCCAGGGGCGACCGACGAATGCCGGCCTCGAAAAGGGAACGCGACCCTTGTGTCTTGGAAGTGTGGTTGAGTAGAAGCGCCCACTTTTAGGCTG